>CAZMSJ010000046.1:0-1549 GCA_964568925.1 uncultured Gammaproteobacteria bacterium | reverse complement strand
GACGAAATTCACCCAATGCAGTTCCAATGGCGATAGCAAATTGCCCCACCTTAATCGTGTCTGAGTCCCCCATTTCAATTGGGGTTAGTCCCCTTGCATCAATTTTAATAATCGCTAAGTCATTTGCGGGGTCTTTGGTGATTTTCACCACATCATATTCTTTGTCATCACTCGTGACGACTTTGTACTTCAAGCGATCATCTGAAACAACATGTTTGTTAGTCACAATAAGGCCATCAGAGGTGACCACAAATCCACTTCCGATGTCTTGTTGTTGCCCACCTTGGGCACGTTGTTGAAAACCACCATTTGGGCTAAATTCAATGACGTTTCTTGTTGGGGTCTGAACTGAAACGGTAACAACAGATGGAGATACTTTTTCAGCCACATCAATGACAATTGAGTCTTCCTTCACAACCTTTACGTTGTCGTTAACGGTTGTCGTTTTGGGCAGAAGGTTAGATACAAATGGAAGTGAAACTTTGCGATCTAGTACAACCCCACCAGCTACTGCCGCGATAACGATGACAAGAAGGGAAAAGAGAATAAGGACTCGTTTGAAGGTAGTAACTTTCATATAGAGTAAGACTAAAACGAATAACTGAGAAATAGCTTAAAAAAAAAGAGGAAGATTACTTTTTCAGTAATTGCTTAATTGCTTCATTTAATTGTTCGTCTTCTTTTGTGTCGAGTTTATTCGCTACTGAAATATCTGGCTCAATACCTTTCTGGTGTACCCAGGTTCCATTTGGGGTTAACCACTTGGCAATTGTAATGTGAATACCAGTTCCATTGGCAAGCTCTTTTGGCTCTTGGACTGTTCCCTTTCCAAAACTCTTGTCACCAATAAGAGGAATACTTCTTTGGTCTTTCAAAGCTCCTGAGAGGATTTCTGATGCTGAGGCACTTCCTCCGTTAATTAAGACAACGACAGGGGTATTTACAAAGGCGCCTTGGCGAATGGTGTTTAATCTCTCAATGACTTTTCCACCTGACTCTTCGTGTACAACCTCTGTCCCCTGCTTCAAAAATTCTGAAGCAATGTCGACAGCTGCCTGCAAATATCCACCAGGATTATTTCGAACATCGAGCGCAATACCAGTTACATCTTTATTTGCTGCAATTTCTTTTACAGCTTTTGCCCATTCATCACGAGTTTCTCCACCAAACTTTAAAATCTTCAAGTGAGCGATTTGCTTTTTGTCACCAACAAATTCAAGAGTAACTGAAGGAACATTAATTTTTTCTCGTACAAGATCAACAATTTTTGCTTTTGCTTCACCTTCACGAACAATGGCAATCGTTACCTTGGTTCCAGCTTTTCCTCGAATGATACCCACAGCCTCTTCAAGTGACATTCCATCAGTCGATTTATCGATACTTTTCTGTTCATCTTTAATCGCAGCAATAATGTCACCTGGCATTACCCCAGCACGGTCAGCTGGAGTTCCTGGAAGTGGAGCAATTACGGCAAGTTCTTTTGCCTTAAACCCAAGTTGAATACCAACTCCATCAAAATTTCCATTCAAATCATCAGAGGTAATCTTCT
>CAZMSJ010000045.1:0-1727 GCA_964568925.1 uncultured Gammaproteobacteria bacterium | reverse complement strand
GTTGCTGGCATGGGAAACAAAGGAGCAGCAATTAAGACCTGGTCTCGTGGATGCACCATTACTCCTCAATTTATTGGGAAGTATTTAAGTGTTCACAACGGTCGAATCTTTGTGGATGTCTTCGTAACAGAAGATATGGTTGGTCACAAACTTGGCGAATTCTCACCTACTCGAACATTCCGAGGCCATGGAGCTGTCGTCAAGCGAACAATGGATAAGACATAAACATATATGGAAACATCATATCTATCAACACAAAAGTTTTTCCGTATGAGTCCACGCAAATTGCGATTGGTTGCTGATGCTGTGAAGAAAATGCGTCCAGTTGATGCGATTGAAGCACTTCCTTTCTCAGGAAAGAGAGCAGCTCATCCATTGTCAAAAGTAATTAAGACTGCAGTCGCTAACGCAGTAGCAGCTGGAGTTGACGCACAAACATTAGTTTTTAAAGAGATTCAGATTAACCAAGGTCCAACCTTGAAGCGAGGTATTGCAGTTTCTCGAGGACAGTGGCATCCAATAATGAAGAGAATGAGTCACATTCGAGTTGCAGTTGTTGCTGGTCAAGCAAAAGCTCAGGTTAGCGAGAAGGCTGTTGAAGCTGAAGTTGTGAGTGCACCAGTAGTTACTGAAAAGAAAGTAAAGAAAGTCACAAAGAAAGAAACAAACAAATAATATATGGGACAGAAAATTAATCCAATCGGTTTTAGAACAGGGAGTTTCCTTCCATGGAAGTCTCGTTGGTTTGCCGACAACAAAACTTTTAAGAACCTTTTGGTTGAAGACGTAAAGATTCGACGATCTTTGATGGAAAAACTAAAGACTGCTGGAATTATGAGTGTTGAGATCGAAAGAATGGCAAAGAGTATGACAATCGTTTTGAACGTCTCACGCCCAGGTGTTGTTATTGGACGCGGTGGAAGTGGAATCGAAGACATCAAAAAGCACGTTATGCAGATTATTCGAGATTTCCGAGCAGTACCAGTCAAAAACCTAAAGATTGATTTTCAAGTCAAGGAAGTTAAAAATGCTGAACTTTCAGCACAGCTTGTGAGTGTTAGAGTTGCACAAGACCTTGAGCGACGTATGCCAGGTCGACGAGTTGTTACTCGAACAATGGAGAGAGTTATGCAATCAGGTGCATCAGGAATCAAAGTAGTGTTGTCAGGTCGTATTGGTGGAGCAGATATCTCACGAGTTGAGAAGTATCACCAGGGATCAGTTCCAACACAGACATTGCGAGAACATATTGATTATGCACAAACACCAGCACTTTTGGCTAAGGGATACGTTGGAGTAAAAGTGTGGATTTATACAAAAGAAGTTACTAAATAACCTATGTTGCAACCAGCACGACGAAAATACCGAAAAGATCAAAGAGGCCGCCGACGCGGAGTTGATATTCGTGGTTCAGTTATTGAATACGGAGATTTTGGATTGAAGGCTTTGGAACATGCTTGGTTGTCAGCTGCTCAAATTGAAGCAGGTCGACGAGCAATCACCAACACCTTAAAGCGAAAGGGACGAGTTTGGATTCGAGTATTCCCTGATAAGCCAGTAACCGCTCGAGCTGCAGGACAACGTATGGGAAGCGGAAAAGGAGATATTGATCGATATGTCATGGTTGTTCGACCTGGTCGAATTATCTATGAAATTGCAGGTGTCAGTGAAGAAATTGCACGAGATGCAATGGGTAAAGCTACTGACAAAATGCCATTCAAGACATC
>CAZMSJ010000044.1:0-1745 GCA_964568925.1 uncultured Gammaproteobacteria bacterium | reverse complement strand
TATTTAAGGGAGATATTCGTTCAAATGCTGCATATTATCGTTCTGAAGGTTCTGGTAGTCGATGTCGAGACGGCGGAAACAATTCTAATTGTGGAAACGGTCGATAACTTTTTTTTTCTTTATTACTTCTTATTTTTCTACCGTTCTTTTTTCAATGATGATTTCACCAACTTCATGAGTTTCTAGTAATTTTGTTTGATTTCTAAATTCTTCCACCCAACCTTCGTTTGATTGTCCATTGGTTTCACTCTCAAGAATAAGGAAACGAAGTTTGGTGCATCCCAGTCTTGGCTCAGTGTATGACAAATACCCTGGTACATATGTTTCCTTTGGAGAGTGTGGATAGTTTGCATACTCACAAGGGACAAAGCCATACTTCTGTCTACCATACCACCAGAAGAGATATTGGTATGTGTAGTCAAAAAAGCCATCGGTGTATGTATAGACATTAAAGCCATCGTTATCTGAGTGTCGATAAATCCAGTCAACAACTTTTAATTCATTTGAAAGAATTGATTTATCACTTTTTGGTGACGGGTATGTCATATAACGATCAAGGAATATTGGTAACTTGAAGCACAAAACAACGGCAATTGTTGCCCAAATCACTTTACTTTTTAAGCTTGTGGCCACAATCATGAACCACAAAAAGATAAGTGGAAAGAAAAACACCGTTTGCCAGTCTCTCCAACCGTTGTTTGATCCAAAGAACATATAGGCAATTCCGGTTAATGCTGCGACTAACACGGTAAGACGTGCCTCAAAATTAAACGTGTGTTTTCGATTTGCTAAATAGACTGCTAGTACAACAAGTACCGCAACGAGCCCCACAATCCAGAATTGACGAATAATGGCACTGCCTACAATTTCACCCAAGTTTTTAGACATTGGTCCAAACGTTGTTTTGGCAAAGATGCCAAGCCCTTTGGTGTTACCTGTGTAGAGTTGATTGGCAAATTCTGCTCGTTTAAAAAGTTCATAACTTAATGGAGCGATCGTCAATACTGGAAACAATATTGCTGACAAGAAAAATTTCTTGAAACTAATTATTCGTTTGTATAACCCAATGCTTCCTACTAAAAAGTAAAAAATAAAGAGTGTTGATGCACCGGCAACTTCGGCGTTAAAAGCAAGGAGAGTCGGAATTAATGCATAGAGATAATAGTTCTCCTTTTTGTTAATAAATTCAGTCAAGAGAAATACTTGAATTAATGCCAGAGGCATTAAGGGAAAAGGGTTAAAGCCCCAGGCACTGGTTTCAAAAAATTGCCAGGAAAAGAGAACTGAAACGATAGAAAGCAGAGTTCTTTTAGTTCCAATTCTTTTAAGTAAAAAGTTTGCTGCAAAGATAAGTGCACCAGAGTTTAAAAGAAGTTCCATAAACGCTGCCCCATATGGGTGACCATTAAATATTCGATACCCAACTGCAATAAAGTAAAACCATAGTGGACCCGCATGTACTCCTGCCACACTTGTTACTGGACCACGAAAAATAAATTTATTGTTTTCATTTATTTCTCTGACAAACATTGCATCTTTCCCTTGGTCAACCGTGAAGTAGAAATTACCCTGACCCAGTAAATGCATATGAAGTATCGCATTTAAGATGAGTGCACTTGCAAGAACGATCCAAAATATCTTTCGGGACATCGCAGGTATTATGCCACAGTGGAGTACCTTTTTCACCACAAAATTAACCCACAGATATCTGTGGGTTAACTTCTTCATTTCAACACAATTATTTC
>CAZMSJ010000043.1:0-1883 GCA_964568925.1 uncultured Gammaproteobacteria bacterium | reverse complement strand
ACACTGATTTTAGTGATGGTAGGTTTTGATATTCTTTTGACTGTACTTGCTTGCCTGAGCTACGGAAGCAACAAATTTGAGAACGAACACTTCCAGGCAGAAATACAGAACAAGATACAAATGGCACAGGCGAGGAGACTTGAACAAACGCCTACAGTTGCGTCTTTTAAGGCTCTGTTTCCTATTGAATTTGACGTTCTGGATGTCGATCATCCTGACTTTTTCAATCCGTATTGTAAAGATTGTGGAGATCCTATCCGTATACACATGTGGGAATCGAATAAATTTGACGAGAAGACTGGGAAACCGATATCAGAAGTGCTTGTGGCAACGTGCCCACGCCATCCCAAAGTCCGAAGGGAAATTACCCGACCGGTTGACCGAGCGTAACCTAAACAAAAGATAGTTTTTGGGCAAAAAGCCCTGAGGGTGGAGCAATCCACCCTTTTTCTATGGGGTGAATTTGTGGTATTATACCAATCTGGAATAACAAAAGGAGTGAACGGTGATTGACAAGTTAAATAAACTAACAGGCTTGGATTGGTTTGGTGCCATTTTTTGGGCCCTCGTTGGATGTATTGTTGGATTTTTGGTCGGGTATGCAGCATTAAGTTCTTATGGAAAAGGGGATCTTAAACCAAGTTTTATCCTTGGAGGTGTCTCTTTTCTGTTAACTTTCATATTTGTGGTTAATCGTATGATGGCAGAAGTTGACAAAGTGGAGCAGAGACGGAAGCGTTATCTGCTGGAGAACCCAACAGTAGCCGAATATGAAACACGGTATTCAGATTTACATCAAGAACTTTTTGATCAAAATCCTCAGGCGTTTAACCATTATTGTGTTGAGTGTGCAGGGAAGATGCGGGTTTCAACTAAATTGAAAACGGTTGAATATGACCCAGCAACAGGCATGCCTGCCAAGCAAATATTGAAGATATTCTGCTCGAATGATTCAGATCACAAAAAGTATGAAGTTTATCTGTTTCACGAAAAGAAGAAAAAGTTCGCTCAATTTCAAGGTGAGCATCTTCTTGTAGTTGAAGATGATGGGACCAATGCCCGGTTACCAAAGAAACTAGAATCAATACGTTAGTCGGGGGAAAGAGGTGGAAATTTTCCACCTCTTTGTTTTGTTTATGGGGTGCTGTGTGGTACAATCTCGTTTGTTTAAAGTGAAAAGGAGTGATCTGTGCTTAAGCAATTACGGAAGATACCCTTGGATTTTTTATTTAAGAAACTCCGAATATCAATCCTTTGTGGAGGGATTACATTCCTAGTTTTTGTTGTTTTCGGTCTTGTTCTTTCCATTCAAATTGGTGTAGTCGTTAACATCGGTCTTCCGTTTTCGTTTATTCTGGCTGTTTCGATCTTCGTCGCATTTTTGATCTCAGAACTAGATCGGATTGCGAGAGTAGAAACTGAAGCACTGGAAAAGGAAACTTACGAAAGAGATAACCCAACTGTCGCAACGTATCGCCAGTTATATCCTGATGAGTACATTGAAGTATTTGATCAAAATCCGGAAGCTTTTGTAAATTTCTGTCCTTCCTGTGGGGCTTTGGTTCGAGTTTGCCACACGTGGATTACAGAAAAGTACAATTCGTTGACAGGAAAACCTGAAAGACAATCAATGACGATTTCTTGTAGCGGATGTGGAGAGTTCAAACACACCGTAAGAAGGATTTTCGAAGATGGCGGAAAAGATGGAAATCAAATCAAGCGTTTGCAAGGTGATGACCTTGAAGTAGTAGAGGCAGATGAAGAAAATAGTGATCAATTGCCTCCAACGTTAGTATCGATAGACTAATCAGTAATGAGGTGGAAATTTTTTCCACCTCATATTTTGTTTATAGGGTGTTTTGTGGTAGAATAGCCATCCAAGT
>CAZMSJ010000042.1:0-2027 GCA_964568925.1 uncultured Gammaproteobacteria bacterium | reverse complement strand
ACCTCTCCTCTTACAATTGTTTTGAGATTGCTCGAGAGATAAGGTATGACGGCACGACACTTAAGACGAGTAAAACAACCGTCTCTATAAAGGTAATTTCAATTGAACGACTGGCCGTCTGCAGAAGTGCAACTTCTGGGGTACCAACAAACAACATACCAATAATGGTATTGTCTGAGTCCTTCAGTGGAAGGTAACTTGCCATGTAACTGGAACTTAAAAAGTTAACATGGCCCACATATTCTTCACCCTTTGCCAATACATGATCTTTCACCTCTTGGTTTGATTCTTTGATGCCGATTGCTCGCTCATTAGAGTTTGTAAAAGGCTTCACAGACGTTGTTGAAAGATACTCTCCGCCGTAGATACCAACTTCAAAGCCGGTGGCCGTTTTAACGCGATCAAGGAAAGTGTGGTCAATCGTGTTTACGGCAACAACAACCCCAACGACTGACCCTTCTTTTGATTTTATTGGTGACGCGGCGACAATCTGCACAATTGGTGACAGCGCTCCTTCCTTTGTAACTAACGACGTAATTTCTTTTCCTAACAGCGCACTTTTAATAATTGGATCTGATGAAAAAGAATCCCCAACTCGTTCCCGATCTTCTCCACGAGCAACAACAATTCCTTTGCTATCAAGAACAAGGAGCGAGTTCTCTTTTTTACTTAATAAAAAGCTTTCCGTTAAGCTTTTCAAAGGTCGTTTGTCTTCATCGGAGATAAGGTTTTCCATTTCTGGATTTCCAGAAAGTACCTGTGCATCAGAAAGTGTTTCAGATGTTTTACTCTCTAAAGTAAACAAAAGCATCTTCGAATCGTCTTCAAGACTGCTATATGTGTTTTTCTCAATGTTTTTAAGCAGAAGTGCTGTGAAAGAAATGGTTGTAACTAAAAAGATAACCAGGGTAACTGAAGTAAAAACCATAAAAAGCTGAGTCTCAAATCGCTTAAATAGGTACGAAAATCCCCACTGAGCAAACACAATAAATGAAAGAAGAAGAATGACATGTTGAATAATCCAGATAGGCCCAAAAGGGGCAGCAATCTGGTGCAATTCAACATTTGTAGAATCATGAAACAGGGACACTACATGCAAGACTTCAGCAATGGACAGAATAAAGAAGGCTATTCCGATTCTCTTTAAATGATGCTCAAGACCAACCGTTGCTTTCCGGAGATACAAATATCCGGTGAGTCCTGCAAGTATTGGTTGTAAAAGAGAAACAAACAACAATGAGGGAGCTGAAAAAACTCCAGTAACTTGATCCTGGGGGCGCTTTGTTACTGGATTCATGAAAATACCGACTATCAAGAAGAGGTACCCCACTGTTCGAAGAACTAAAAATGAAATCTGAGTAAGGGCAACAGGGAACAGAGGTGAGGTAATTACCGTTGACTCAAGCGTCGTTGCATGAATTAAGAAAGAAATACTTAAGAGGAAAAACCCAGTCATGGGGAAAAATCCTTTCATCGATTTTCGATCTTTCCACGCATCCCAGTGGAGCCAAAAAACACAAAAGAACGCAAGCGTTCCAAAAACGTTAATCGCAAAATGCAAATGTTCTAAGATAAATTGATTCCACATAGGGCAGGAATGAACAAACAGTTGACGTACTTTAGTATATCAAACGCTCCTTAATCTGATTTTTACTTATAACCCCAACAAAGGTATTTTTAATGATTCCCTTCCTGTCTAAAAAGAGATGAGTCGGCATTGTTTCTAGACCAAGTGGACTGGTTATTTCCCCGTCAGCGTCAGAAAAATAGGAAAGACCATACACTCCTCTTCTCATGAAAATATCAAATTTTGTTTTTGACTCAAGGGAGCCCACCACAACAAAACGTACTTCAGGTATATCAGCTTGTACATTAGATAATTCTTGTATCTGCTCAATGGCCCCTGGTAACCAGGTACTTACAAAACTAATGACCGTTGGTTTTCCTCGAAACTTAGATACAAATTCATAATTTGGTATTTCAGTATTCATAAGATCACTTTCCTTTTGCAGATAATGGATTGCAGT
>CAZMSJ010000041.1:0-2109 GCA_964568925.1 uncultured Gammaproteobacteria bacterium | reverse complement strand
GGCGTTTTGCGCGTTGTGTGCAAAAATAAAAAGCACAAACAGCGACAAGGGTAATTTTTAAAATATATGGCACGTATTGCAGGACTAGAACTAAACGACAAATGGAAAGTAGATTACGCTCTCACCCGAGTGAAGGGTTTGGGTTGGGTTGCTGCTGCCAAAGTATTGGCTGCAACAAAAATCGATGACACTCGACGTGTCGCTAGTTTAACTGCTGAAGAAGTCAGTAAAATTACAGCTGAGCTTGATAAATACACTGTTGAAGGTGATTTGGTTCGACAAATCCGAGAAAACATTCAACGATTGAAAGACATTTCCTCTTACCGAGGACACCGACATGCAAATGGTCTTCCAACACGAGGACAACGAACAAAGTCTAACGCTCGCACAAAGCGTGGAGCTCGAAAGACAATTGGTGCATTCAAGAAAGAAATGCTTGCAAAGACTGACTCAGCAAAGAAGACTGATTCAGCTAAGAAATAATTATGGCAAATAAATCTGAACACGGAAAAATCTTTATATCAGCAAGTTTTAACAACACGTTGGTTACTGTTACTGATGAATCAGGTGCAACTCTTGCATGGGGTTCTTCAGGACATTCAGGATTTAAAGGTGCACGAAAGGCTACTCCTTATGCATCAACAACTGCAGTTGAGACTGTTGTAAACAAAGCGAAAGATGCATCAGGACTCGTTTCAGCAGATGTCTTTATTAAAGGACCTGGACCAGGACGAGATGCAGCACTACGAGCTATTCGTGCAGCAGGGGTAAGAATTGCTATGATTGCAGATGTAACGCCTATTCCACACGACGGACCACGTCCGAAGAAGAAGCGACGAGTATAAACATAAAAACTATATATGAGATACACAGGACCAAAAGATAAATTAAGCCGACGAGAAGGTTTTGACCTTTTCGGAAAAGGTGCTAAACTCACGCGTTTAACAGTAACGCCTGGTGTTCATGGACCAAAAGGAACCCATGGAACCCCTTCCCAATACGGAAGACAGTTGCGAGAAAAGCAAAAAGTAAAGCGACTTTATGGATTGAATGAAAAACAATTCAGAACTTACGTCGAAAATGCTCTCTCAACCAAAGGTAACTCTGTTGACGCTCTTTTTGGACAACTTGAAAAGCGACTTGATAACGTAGTATTCCGATTGGGATTTGCTGAAAGTCGACCACAAGCTCGACAACTCGTTTCTCACCGACATGTATTTGTAAATGGAAAGCGTGTAAACGTTCCATCTTACAAAATTCGAGTTGGAGATGTTGTTACCTTGTCAGAAAAGGCTATGGCTATCCCATCAGTTTCACTTCTTCTTAAAATGGAAGAACACAATACACCTGAATGGATGGTTAAACAGGCTGCCTCTGGTAAGATTAATAGAGAACCAACACGAGCAGATTTGTCTGAAGCAGTAAACGAGCAAGATATTATCGAATTTTACTCTCGATAATTGACGGAACTCGGAATGCGAAACACTTTGGTGTTTCGTTATTCGACTTTCGTATTTTAAATGTAAAATACTTTTATAGTCTGGAGGTGATACACGATGAATCCAATATTTGAAATTAAAGAAGAAATAAACGAAGCAAATTACGGGAAATTTATAATTTCTCCGCTCATTGCTGGCTATGGAAATACCTTAGCAACAGCTCTTCGTCGCGTGCTTATGACAAGTTTGACTGGTGCTGCAATAACTACCGTTGAAATCAAGGGAGTTAAGCATCAATTCCAAACTTTGAAAGGAATGCGAGAAGATGTTCTCGATTTCCTCCTTAACTTGAAAAAGGTGAGTTTTAACTACACTGGAACAACTCCAGTGAAAGCTCATATTTCAGTTTCAGGAACTGGTGAAGTAAAGGCAAGTGATATTAAGGTATCTTCCGAAGTCACTGTCGCAAATCCTGATTTGGTTCTCGCAAACCTCGCTAAAGGTGCAAAGCTCGAAGCTGATCTCATTATTGAGTCAGGTGTCGGATACTCTTTGGCAAGTGAGCGCCCACAGGAAGGCATTGGTATTATTCCGCTCGATGCAAGTTTTTCTCCGGTGACTCGTGTCACCCCAAAAGTCGAAGAAACTCGTGTCGGACGAGTTACCAACT
>CAZMSJ010000040.1:0-2162 GCA_964568925.1 uncultured Gammaproteobacteria bacterium | reverse complement strand
GTCCAAGTTCCACGATTGGCCATTACAGCCCCAACTGCTTCCATTCACTCCGTCATTGTATTCAGCGAACCCTTGGGCACCACAATAATTACCAAAATGGATTCCGCCCCATACAACACCGTCATGCCCTTGCGGGTACTTCCCTTGGTCCCCTTGTTGAGGGACGTTTGGTACTGGAGTTGGTTGAGTCTGACCGGAGCCTTGATTCCCTGATCCCTCGGATCGGCCAATAAGCTGACCTTGAGCATTGGTTTGAATTGTTACCGTAATCTGGCTCACAGAGTCAGAAAAGGCAAAGGTATAGGTGCCAGAGACACCTCCGATTGGGGTCACATATGGAAGTGATCCGTTCCCATCGGAATGCCCCGCGCTCGTCCGTGGCCAACTGGCATCATTAATTGCGCCATTTTGGCAGCTAATTTCACGATATGACAGGGACTCGACGAATATTTCGCTGTTTGGGGTAAAACCCGCCAAGTCGAAATATGCAAAGGTTGCACACGAGCCAGGTTGCTGTTGCACAACTGTGATGTTTGTAACACGCGGCCCTTGAGCCACGATTACTGAAACACTCAAGAAACAGGCAATCAGTACGAGCATTGCTCGTACAAACGTTTTAGACATCTTGTACTCCTTAAAGTAACGTCTTTAGATTTTAATGTTCTCTTATCTTATAGCCTTACGGCGTAGCCTATTATACACATAAAAAAGGGTATTACTAGAGGTATGTTTATTGCTTTTTGAAGCTCACTTCCCAATCAACTTGAGGTGGACGAATGGTATCTTCTTTAAGTTCTGTTGTGTTTACACTCTTTTCAAAGTCTCCCAATCGGTTTTCTACGTCTAAAACCTCAGGATCTGTGGCATAGGCTGATGGCTCTCCAATATCTGGAAGTCCAGGAGTTGACTCAGGTGATGGCGTTGGGGTGGCGAGAATACTATTCTTCACTCTCTGGCCAGCTGAGGTTAAGCTCAAGAGAATAAGAAGAATAAACAAAAAGGCTAACGAACCAAACAAGATCTTCATTTTCTTTGAAAGAGTTGGCAATGTGAATTTTTTCTTTGGGCTAGCATCAGGTGTGTCTGAAGAAGTTACTGTTTGGAAGGGATTACTTGTCGCAACAGGAGGAACGGGTGCTGGTGCAGCAGGAACAGGTGTCGCAGGAACGGCTGGGGCTACAGGTGTTGGCGTAACTGGTGTTACTGGATTTGTGTTTGGGTTCATGCGCTTGGTTTGGTTTTTAATTGTTTTAACACTTCACGAATGTGCTTACTTGCTTCCTTCATAAATTGCAGAGATTCATCAAGTCTAAAATTCACCTGATTATATGTTTCACTTTTGTTTACCTGTTGTGTCCTCACATCAGTTGCAGAGATAGTGAGTATTAAGCCTTGTGCCTCTACTTGCTTGTCTACACTTCGAGCTAACTTGTTTTCTGTTTCAATGATCCATCGTTCTGCTGTTGTTGTATCAAGGTCACCATTGGTTCGAATCTTATTCGTCTTTACTTTCAAGCTACTTAAAATGTCAGTAAAAGTTGAACGAAGCGTTGTTACCTTCCCAATGGGAAGAGATGACAACGTTTCATAAATTAATGGTTCTGTTGTTGCATAGTGCTTTTTTGCAGATTCACTATCTGCACTTAAGTCTTCAAGGGTTGATGCACTGGTTATTCTCCCCTTGTGTGTTTTGTACCAACTAATTTCTGTTTCAAGTCGTTTGTTTAACCCATCCAATGAGGACTGAGGAATACCAATGGACTCAACTAATCGCTGTCTTAGAGCAATCAAATAGACAATCAACACATCATCTCGAGAGGTTAACATTGCAGCTGTTGCTTCACGAGCTTTCGCGTTTGATGCCAGTGTATTGGCTTGAAGATACTGCCCCTTGGCGAGAATATAGTCTGCATGGGCTCTGTTATATGTGTCTTGGGTAAATATGTAATCTTTAAATGCTTTCTCGAAATTAAATGGGGCTTCAGTTGGTGATGGGACTGGTGAAGAAGTTGCACTTTGAGTAGCATCTTGAGCCCGTGCGGCAGTCGCAGCTCCAAGAATAACTAATGCTACTGCAAGAAAAATAGTAAAACGTTTCATAACAAATTCATTGTACATGATTTTCTTTGAACAAAAAAAGTCGCTGTTTTTTTAGCAGAGTC
>CAZMSJ010000039.1:0-2542 GCA_964568925.1 uncultured Gammaproteobacteria bacterium | reverse complement strand
TGTAATTAAATTGTAGATTTGGCCAGTGACCGGATCCATTCGTCTAGCAGAGAGTCGTTGAATAGTTTCCTCTTCAGGGATTTCTATTGCGATAACGAGGTCAATGTTCGTGCCTTTGGTCGCTAAAAAGCTTTCAATGAGCTCAAACTGGTAGATGGAGCGAGGATACCCATCAAAGATAATGCCATCAAAACGGTTTTTAGTTAGAAGATGTTCTTTTACAAAGGTGAAGATTTGGTCATCTGGCATTAAGGCGCCTCGTTTATTTACTATTTCCTCAATATCTGGGTGCGTTTTTGCCAATTCGCGCATCAGGGCTCCTGCTTCAAAGTGGAATAATCCGAATTCCTCTGACAATTTTTCAGCCTGTGTTCCTTTGCCTGAGCCTTGGGGCCCTAATAAAATGATATTCACAGGGGAAGTATAACAAAAGGCACAGTATTTAGCTGTGCCTTTTCACTTATGTAATCTCCTCCAAACAATAGCGAAGGTAACCTGTTCCTTTGACTACGATTAAAGGTGGGCTAACTTCACCGATTTGGGTGATAAGCTGCGGGTTTTTAAACCTCAAACTATCCCAAAATATCCACACATACTCAACTGGATTCCCGTTACCATCTCTTGGACATATAAGTAGTGCTTGTATCGGATCTGTCCATGAAAGGAATTGAGCGAGAAGTTTGTGATATGTATTGTTTACAGTCGAACTCCTCGATCGAATCGCAAAGAATCCGTTATCAGCTAGTATTTCGTGTATGTCAGTCGTGTGTTTCAATAATTCAGCATTTAGTTGCGTAACCACAGATTGGGCCCACGACTCTGGTACAAAGACCTTCGAGCTGTCATACGCGGCGATATTTTCGATCAACCAGGCACGTGTTTTTCGCTCAAAAGTTTCCCCTTCGTCAAGCGTAATCTCTAGCTTGATCTCGTAGCCTATGTCATTTGTTTGTTCTAGATACCAATCAAACACAATCGGGGCATCTAGTTGCAAATACGAGGTAATTAACGATAACTTCACCCAATTCCTGTCTCCACTTTTGGGTGTCAGAAACTGATAGCATGAAAAACTTACGATAACAGGTTGCATTGAATGTGTACTCCTGTTTTAAACGAATGAAGAACTATAGCAGAATTATAAGACTATCTCAAGAGTTTCTCATATCGAGACATAACAAGTCTTGATTCAATATCTCGGGTAATTTCAAGAACAACGGAAACAACGATTAAGATACCTGTTCCCCCAATAACCAAATTACTCATTCCAAGTACATTTTGGAAAATAGCAGGAAGAACGGCAATCAATCCCAAAAAGACAGCGCCAGCTAACGTTACTCTGTTTAAGACAAAGGTTAAAAAGCTAATCGTTGCAGAACCAGGACGAACTCCAGGAATATACCCACCACTTTTTGTTAAATTCTCACTAATTTTTTCAGGGTTAAAGACAACAGAGGTATAAAAATAGGTAAAGACGACAACCAAGACAAAATAGAAGATGTTATAGAAAGCTGACTGAGGGTTCATAAGTTGGCTTAATGTCACCGCAAATTGAGCAATTTGAGTGTTACCTGAACCTGCCAAGAACTGAGATGCCAGAGTCGGAAGAAGTACCAGGGACACCGCAAAGATAATCGGGACAACACCAGCTTGGTTTACTCGAAGGGGAATATATGACTGATCGGAAGTAACAGCTTGTTGTCTTGTTCGTCGAGCATATTGAATAGGAATCTTTCGAATCGCTTCACTGACGTACACGACCAATCCAACAACAAGAAGAGAAATAACGCCAAAGATTACATATTTAATCGTGTCTTCAGGCCCTGCAGTTGTCGCAGTCTTTCCAATCAAAGATGGCATACGAGCAATGATTCCAGCAAAGATTAAGAAAGAGACACCGTTACCCAATCCATATTCAGTAATGAGCTCTCCGAGCCAAACAGCAAACATTGTACCGGCAACCATGGTTGTCACTAACGCACCGAGTTCAATTGGAGACAGTGTTGGAATAACACTACTCTTGTTTAAAAGAGCATACATTCCAAACGCCTGAAAAACGGCCAACGGAAGGGCTAAAAAGCGTGTGTACTGATTGATTTTCTCCTGTCCAAATTCACCTTCTTTTGAAAGCTCTTCAAGGGAAGGAACCACATAGGTTAATAGTTGCATCACGATAGACGCATTAATGTATGGGTTTAAACCAAGGGCAAGAATAGAAAAGTTAGCCAAGGTTCCACCAGAGAAGATATCAAGTAAAGAGAAGAGTGCGTTTCCTGAGAAAAGTGCGGTGAGTGAAGTACGATCAACACCAGCGGCTGGAACGTGAGCAGCGAGACGAAAGATAGCAAGAATGAAAGCGGTAATTAAAATCTTTTTACGGATCTCTTTCGTTCGCCAACTTCGAATGAAAAATTGAGCAATAGAATTAAGCATTTTTACTTTCCAGCAAGCTTTTTCGATGTAGGAACCTCAAAACTCAAATTCTTTACCGGATTTCCAACAACCTTAACTCCACGTCGATTGGCGTGAGCTGCTGAAACGAGTC
>CAZMSJ010000038.1:0-2615 GCA_964568925.1 uncultured Gammaproteobacteria bacterium | reverse complement strand
CTGAATTGTTTACCTACTTAAGTGCTTCTGAGTGTTTAATCTACGGCGAAGAAGAGCGCAAAGCTTAAATTACGTCAGTTACTTTTCTTCTTTAATTCCTTCTTTTTTGTTCCTAGACCCTCAATGTGTTTTTTATGGCTGTCCAGATGTTGGTCCGAAGTTAGTTCCACTTCCTCCATTCATAATGTTTTTAACTTGTGAAGAACTTAATACATAATTGTATATTCGAACATCATCCACTAATCCACTGTACTCTTGGCCAACAAGGTTTCGTGAGCCAACAGTTAGTGGAATAGAGTTAACGATTGATGCACTCAGGAGATCATATTCTGTCTCCAGAGTCTTGTCTTTTCCATCCACATATATATGGATTCCTGATGGCGAACTGTTTCCTGCATATGTCGCAACAATGTGATGCCAGTTGTTATCAGCATAGGTAAATGGAGTTTTAACCTCAAGATGATTCGTTGCAAATGTGTTAATCATTTGGAAGTACACGAAACCAAGGCCACCTGTTTGTAGTGACCAACCAGTATAGGGGTCTGCACTATCTTGTTTCCCAACCAAATTCATTGCGGCATCAGTAGAGGTCTTAATCCATACAGAAACTGAAAACGGTGTTGTTCTCTCAAAGGAGAAGAGAGACAGGTCTCCCATACTAATGGAATCAGAATTCACATCAATTGCAATTGATCCATTAAATCTCCCACTTGCACCACCATACCAGGCGTCAGACGCAGTACCAGAAGTGCAGGTTCCCACCTGGGTATATGGTAAAAGTGAATAAGTAAGTGTTGCATTGTTGCCGTTTCCACTAGAGTCATATGCCGTGGTGCCTTGGCAATCATCAAATTTCCACCATCCAATTGGCCCACCACGATTGTAGTCATATGCAACTTGTCCTTGGGTTCTGGCATAGTCAAATATTTTCATTTCATCAATTGAGCCATCAAACGTACGATCATCTCCACTTGTGTTTCCAATGCGGAGTGTTGCTGATGACAAGGTGATTGATCCAACGGGAGTTTGTGTTTCTGTTACGGTTTGTGAAACTCCGTCAATGTAAATGGTGGGATCGTTTGCAACTGAACCAGAGTTGTACACAACTACTAAGTGATGCCATGTACCAAAAGTGGGAATAGAAACGGTCCACTTACCAGCGGTTGACCAATTCGCTTGAAACTGAAGAGAAGAAGCTAGTAAAAATATATCAAAATTTGAATGAACTGCAATACGTCCTAAACTATTTTCCCCCAAGCCTTGTGCATTAAACCAGGTTTCATAGGTCATGATTGTCGGTGGTGTAAAGCCACCAACGGAAACGACACCACTTGCCCCATCAAAATGTACCGCTGAACCATATTTACCGGCAGACCACAAGGTGTTTCCTGATAGTGTTCCGTTTTTGGCTCCAGTTCCACGGTCAGCTGCAGTTACTCCAGTCTTCTCGTCAAAGGTCCAATAATCAATCGGGGCAACCCCTTGGCCATCGGTTGTTAGTGATGCTTCAGTTGAGGCGGTTGTCCCAAAATTGATACTAGCTCCACCGTTGTAGTCAACGAAAACAAGATCAGAGGTAAGAGTGGACCGGTAGACTTTTACGGTATCAATATCTCCATTAAATTCATCTGCGTTGTCAGTTCCATCACGGTCTCCAATATAGAAAATTTTGCTGTTTGCAAGCGTTCCCGTTGCTGCAATTGTTGAATCAGTACTGTCAAGTTTTGTGTCAACAAAG
This sequence comes from uncultured Gammaproteobacteria bacterium, assembly GCA_964568925.1. Classification (GTDB taxonomy): domain Bacteria; phylum Patescibacteriota; class Microgenomatia; order UBA8517; family UBA8517; genus CAYQUL01. Next base: position 877 of record CAZMSJ010000038.1, on the reverse strand, counting down.
ATTTCTATTTTTGTTGTACCTGTTTTTTGGACAACAATGTGATGCCAGGTGGCGTCATAGATATCACTTGTTGAACACACTTCATCGTCTGGGCTCCACGTTGTGTCATCATCTATTCCAAAGCAAACCAATCCTGAAGTTTTTGCATAGATTGCATATCCTGCAGCTTGAACTCCTCCTGACAAGGACTTATCCAAGAGATACTCTGTAGCGGCTGGATTTGATGCGTTGTCACTTTTAAACCACATTGAGATGGCAGCGTCATCAGAAGCGGTGAAATCAAAATCATCATCATCTGCTCGAGATAACCAATTGGTACCAAGTCCATTCCATGCTGTATTTGTTTTGGCTGTCGTAGTCCACGAGGCAGCTGAGAGTGTGAGATCATTCCCGTTTATACTGTTTGAGTCGTGGGCCGTTGTTCCTTGTCCTTCATCCATTGACCAATAGGAAACTTCAGAAGCAAAGGGAGAGCCACCAACTGGATGCCCACCATTCATATCTTCCAAAACTTGTGATGGGGTACGAGGATAGTCGTATATTCTCAAATCATCAACCTTTCCACTTAAAGCAAAATCAGTGGTCCCGTTGTCATAGTTAACTAAACTCTTTAACGTAAATGAATTATTTGAACCATAGGTTTGCGTCGTTCCCACAATGACTCCATTTTTGTAGAAGGTAACACTTGTTCCATCACGCACAACTTCAATGTGATACCAGGTATTGGCAGACAAGCTTGTAGCAACACTGACACCACTGGCCAGTGCTTGCCGTGAATAAATATTTGTTCCATCAAGGTAGACCATATATCCATCACTACTCGCTGTAGAGTTTCCACCAATTACAACATCTTGGGAGGCCAGATCATCAAAATTCC
>CAZMSJ010000037.1:0-2840 GCA_964568925.1 uncultured Gammaproteobacteria bacterium | reverse complement strand
ACTTGGATGGCTATTCTACCACAAAACACCCTATAAACAAAATATGAGGTGGAAATTTTCCACCTCATTACTGATTAGCCGGTCAATTCTAACTTCGGAGGCAATTTTTGGCTCATGCCTTCTTCATTTGCATCTACAACTACTAAGTCGTCACCTTGTAGTCTCCTCTTCTTTTTCTTCTCGTTAATCAAAATTATGTTGTGTTCTGATATGCCGCATTCGTTTGGACAAAATATACGCAACTTCTGCTTATACGGTTCAGAAGTCGTCGAATCGTACTCCAACGTAACCAGTCTCGTTGCAACCCGCAATTCAGTTGCACATTGTTTACAATAGCGATTGATAAATGCATCAGGATCTAGATCGAAAAGTTCTAGATACCACTCTGGAAATCGTTGTTCAAATTCAGATACAGTAGGGTTCTCTAACTGGTATTTCTTGTGCTTCTCAATGCGTTGTTCAAGATCTGACAATTCCTCTCGAAAGTAAGAGAAAAGAAAATAGAGAGCAAACAACGTAGCAAATGGCACAGGATATAAGGGGTTTATATTCCACTCTTGATTTTGATTTACAATATCAAACATCATAACAAGCATTAAACCGATGATGTATCCAGCTACGAAACCAGAGAGAACGATATTAACTATTCTTCCCCAATTGTCAGATGCAATCTGTTTTACCTTCTTAAACACAATTCACTCCTTTTGTTATCACGGACGGCTATTTTACCACCAAGTATTTCTTTAAACAAAAAGAGAGGTGGAAAATTTCCACCTCATTACTTTTTAGTCTATCGATACTAACTTTGGAGGCAATTGATCACTATTTTCTTCATCTGCCTCTACTACTTCAAGGTCATCACCTTGCAAACGCTTGATTTGATTTCCATCTTTTCCGCCATCTTCGAAAATCCTTCTTACGGTGTGTTTGAACTCTCCACATCCGCTACAAGAAATCGTCATTGATTGTCTTTCAGGTTTTCCTGTCAACGAATTGTACTTTTCTGTAATCCACGTGTGGCAAACTCGAACCAAAGCCCCACAGGAAGGACAGAAATTTACAAAAGCTTCCGGATTTTGATCAAATACTTCAATGTACTCATCAGGATATAACTGGCGATACGTTGCGACAGTTGGGTTATCTCTTTCGTAAGTTTCCTTTTCCAGTGCTTCAGTTTCTACTCTCGCAATCCGATCTAGTTCTGAGATCAAAAATGCGACGAAGATCGAAACAGCCAGAATAAACGAAAACGGAAGACCGATGTTAACGACTACACCAATTTGAATGGAAAGAACAAGACCGAAAACAACAAAAACTAGGAATGTAATCCCTCCACAAAGGATTGATATTCGGAGTTTCTTAAATAAAAAATCCAAGGGTATCTTCCGTAATTGCTTAAGCACAGATCACTCCTTTTCACTTTAAACAAACGAGATTGTACCACACAGCACCCCATAAACAAAACAAAGAGGTGGAAAATTTCCACCTCTTTCCCCCGACTAACGTATTGATTCTAGTTTCTTTGGTAACCGGGCATTGGTCCCATCATCTTCAACTACAAGAAGATGCTCACCTTGAAATTGAGCGAACTTTTTCTTCTTTTTTTGAAAGACAGTCACCTCGTGACAGTGCCCATGATCCGCCGAACAAAACACCTTCAATTTGTGACTAATAAGCTCCCCTGTATTCGGATCATATTCCTCAGATTCAGGTGTTAACTTAATTCTCATCTCTTCTGAACATCTCCGGCAATATGGACCAAATGCTTCTGGATTTTGCTCGGAGAGTTCAGAATATAAATCCGGAAACCGTTTTATAAACTCGGCTATCGTCGGATTGTCGATTAGATACTGCGCATGTCTCCTGGCAGTATTATCAATTTCTGACAGGAAAAATCTTACCAGAGTGATGACTACTACGACAAAAAAGACTACTGCGAATACAAATGCCAGGTCGTAAACCGGCATAGTAAGTTTCAACGATGAATGAAAAACTGCACCGAGAAATGCCCCAACTGCGGCAAACATTACACTACATACTACCGAAACGAACCACTGCTCAAATCCAATCTGTTTCAGTTTATGAAACACGAGTCACTCCTTTTGTTATTCCAGATTGGTATAATACCACAAATCCACCCCATAGAAAAAGGGTGGATTGCTCCACCCTCAGGGCTTTTGCCACAAAACTATCTTTTGTTTAGGTTACGCTCGGTCAACCGGTCGGGTAATTTCCCTCCGTACTTTGGGATGGCGTGGGCACATTGCCCCAAGTACTTCTGAAGTTGGTTTCCCGGTGTCTTCATCAAATGTATTCGATTTCCACATGTCTATATGGATAAGACCACCACATTCTTTGCAATATGGCCTGAAAAAGTCAGGATGCTCCACGTTCAGAGCTTCAAATTCAACAGGGAACAGATCCTTAAAAGACTCAACTGTCGGCCTTAAATAGAGTCTCCTTGCCTGTGCCATTTGTATCTTTTGCTGTATTTCTGCATGTGCACGAGCTTCTTTCAAATTGTCACTTCCGATGCTCTGGCAAACAAGAACAGTCAAAAAAATATCAAGGACCAGCGTGGCCAAAACATCTGCAATTGTTATTACATGTGGAACCCGACTAGTGAAAATGATCAGAGCACCAATCAAAAAGACAGTCATAAAACAAAATGAGACAAGCCACTGTGAAACAGTTACGGCGCGTAATCTCTTAATCACACAAAACTCCTTTACCACTAATCCAGGGTGATAGTATATCGAACCTCATAGTAAGATACAAATAGCACACAAAAAGGGGTGGATTTCTCCACCCCTGACACCTTACATATAAGGCGCTGACTA
>CAZMSJ010000036.1:0-3463 GCA_964568925.1 uncultured Gammaproteobacteria bacterium | reverse complement strand
GTGATGCGAGTGTTTAAGCCAACTACCGTATGGATGTCCCCATTTGCATCAGGTTTCACAATAATTGGCCCAAGGGAAAAAAGAATTGCACCCACCTGTGGAGCAAGTCTATCGATCACAATCGTTTGTTCTTTTGTTTGTGCTTTGTTTCCTGTCGGGTCCTGGGTTTTTACCACAATTTTATAGTTTCCATCATCAGGAAGCGGTGGTACAAACTGAAACGTTACTTTCCTCTTTCCAATATTCTCGGTGATATCTATATTTTGCCAATTGCGACCACCGTCTGTTGAATAAGAAACAGACGCGATTCCCCCTTCATCAGTTGCTGTCCCCGTAATTCGAGGTGCAACTTTAAAAATTGCAGCTAAGTCAGTGGCAAGAGAAATCAGTGGTGGGGTGGTATCTTTTATTTCTTGAATGACTGTTTTAATAGTCGTTGTCGTGTTAACTGTTGTGACAGTTACCGTTGCACCTGGGCTCCCAGTTGTAAATGTATTATCCGACGATTGCACAGAATTTTGTGACTGATCAGAATTGGTGATTCTAAAGTGATAGGTAGTACTTGAAGAAAGACCAGAAAGAGTAACTGAGTGAGATGTTTGGCTTGTCGTGTCCGCGACCTGACTTCCATAGCTTGTGTCCGTTCCGTAATCAACAACTCCAGTTGCGTTTCCCCCACTTGACCAAGTAATCGTTGCAGTAGATTCACTAGCAGAGACCTTCACGTTTGAAATACTTAAAATTGCCTGTGTGTTTGCCGTTACTGTTACCGCACTGTCACCAGTACAGGTGACCGGCTCATCACCTTCTGAAGTGGAAGAAGCATACACCGTAAATGAGGCAGCACTGACACCATTGTTTCCGGTAGTTATACCAAGAGGGAATTCTCCCATCTCACTGATTGACAAACTGGTATTAATAGTAACCTCAGATCCACTATCATTTATCGCAACTACTCCAAGGCTTGGGCCATCTGCCGAGGTAATAGTGAAATCACTCGTAGGTGCAACTACTTTCACCCAATGAAGAGTGTTTCCTTCTTGGTCATTGTTGGTAATGATAAAAACAAGAGATGATGAAGTACCGCCAGAAAGCGTTACAGGGTTCACGGTAACAGAGCAAGCACTTAACGCAGCTTTTGTTTTTGGAGGAAAAGAAAAGACCACAAGTCCACACAACACAAGAAAACAAGTGAGCTTCATTACTCGAAACATACCTTAATAGTATCCTGATGAGATACTAGTAGCAATATTGGTAAGTGTTGATATATAATCCCCCGTATGGCAGCCAAGAAAAAGATTACAAAGGAAACAGCGCAGGACGAATCAAAGATTATTCGTTTTACTGCCAACAAAAAAAACTTCGAACTTCTTCACCCATTTAGACTTGATATTGCCTGTGGTCAAAACAAAACTCCTGGATTCTTCGGTGTAGATATCGCTCCTGGTGAAGGTGTTGATGTTGTTTGGGACTTAGAGCAATTTCCTTGGCCATTCCCAGATAACTCAGTGGACGAAGCAGTATGCAACCACTATATAGAACACACCAAAGATTTGATTGCATTCATGAACGAAGTACATCGAATCTTAGTGCCAGGTGGTCAAGTATTATTTAGAGCACCGTACTACAACTCAATGCGAGCATGGCAAGACCCAACCCATACACGAGCAATTTCTGAAGCAACGTTTTTGTATTACAACAAAGACTGGATGAAAGCGAACAAGCTTGATCACTATCCAATCACAGCAGACTTTGATTACTCATTTGGATATGACTTTACTCCTGATTGGGCAATGCGATCAGAAGAAGCAAGAGCATTTGCAGTTCGACACTACACAAATGTCGTATCAGATATTCAAGCTATCCTAACAAAGAAGTAATCACTCTTGTGGCTGCATTCATCTTCCTTCGTTCTTCTTTTTCCAACCTCAAGTCCTCCTTGCTAAGCTCAAGTAAAAAAGGCCATAATAGGGGCGCCGGTTCGATGCGAAGGTTTAAGTAAAAATCGCTTTCATAAAAAAAACATATCTGGCTTTTGAGGGGGAAATACAATTTTGTTTTTTTGTTTTTTGCTGCCTCCATTTAACGTTTATCCCCAACTTTTGTGGTATCTTTTTCTAAATAACCATGTTTGGAGGCAACTATTTCGGGAATCCATATCCCGCACAAAACAATGCAACGGGAGGTAGTGTACCTGCTGTTTCCACAGGCGGCGGTAGTGGTCTTGGTACTAATACTTTCGGACAAACCTACCCAGGTCATGACTACCCTGAATACGCCACACCTGCGGGTAGTGCATCAGTGTCACCAAGTGCTTCTGTAAGTCCAAGCGCATCAATTAGCCAATCACCATCAGTCTCACCTTCTGCGTCTGTTAGTCCTTCTGCTTCCCTCTCACAATCACCTTCTGTCAGTCCAAGTGCATCAATTAGCCAATCACCGTCAGTCTCTCCTTCAGCGTCAGTTAGTCCTAGTTCAGCGCCTTCTACTTTAAACCTGCAAGTTTCAGCAAGCTCGGATGATGCCTGGCATGCATCAGGGGCAGACAACGCGGGCCGTAACTACACTGTTGATAGCTTGATAGCAGGAGACCTAACCGACACTATTTTGTCACCTGGTTCCCATAACACAAATAGCGAAGCAACTGCGGGAGCACGTTTCTTAAACGTCACCATTCCTCAAGGCCAAACGATTACGAGTGCTACCTTCATTCTTACACCTCAAGCAACATACTCAGCGGGGGCAAACGTTGTTAAATTCTATGTTAGTGCTGAAGCAGCAGACACCACGGCAACATTCGCAACTACAGCAGGGAACAGACTTAACGTAGCTTCACGTGCTCGAACTACCGCAACAGTAGCTTGGACACAAACCAGTGTGACCATTAACGTTGAGGAATCAATCGATATTACAACTGTTGTTCAAGAAATAATCAATCGTGCTGGTTGGGTAAGCGGTAACAGTATCGTAATCATTGTTGATACTCATGAAGATACAACAACCGGTGAGTGGCAAGACTACTTCAGTTATGACGGAAGTACAACCAAAGCTCCAAAACTTAATATCGTAACTGTCGCAGGATCAGCTTCCGTTTCACCATCTGCTTCACTCAGTCCTTCTGCATCTGTCTCTCAATCAGCATCAATTTCACCAAGTGCATCGGTAAGTGAATCTGCCTCAATTAGTCCATCTGCTTCACAATCACAGTCTGCATCAGTCTCACCATCTGTAAGTCCGTCAGCAAGTAACTCAGCTTCAGTTTCTCCATCAGCTAGTACTTCCCCGTCTGCGTCAGCTAGTGCGTCAACATCACCTTCCGCATCTGCCTCAGCATCAGTCAGTCCATCTGCTTCAACAAGTCCTTCTGCATCAGCAAGCGCATCAACCAGTCCTTCCGCTTCCGCCTCTGCATCAGTCAGTCCATCGGCGTCACAATCACCAAGTGCTTCTGCTTCTGCTTCCC
>CAZMSJ010000035.1:0-5754 GCA_964568925.1 uncultured Gammaproteobacteria bacterium | reverse complement strand
TGAAAATTCGCGTCCAGCTTCAGGCTGGATTTAACAATATATGAGGTGAATTATGGCTTACAGCAACAAGACATATGGTGGCCACAAAGGTGGCTATAACGCTGGTAACTCTAAACCGAAACAACAACCTCAGCCGTCACAGCCAAGTTCTGCCAAGAAAACTGCGGACGTTGTTATTACTCCACCCCCGCCTACAAAATCAGTTAACATTTGGGCCACATTGCTCAGTGTTTTGGCTGTATTTGTTCGAGTTTTTCCAATTAAGCTTGAAAAAGCGAAAAAGGAACGGACTCTTGTGGTGGTGAAGGTGTTTGGTTTTGAGTTTAGTGACGTCGAGTGGACTGATGTCCTACTCGGGGTAATGGTCGTTGCAGCTTTTGGTCTCATCGATCAAGGTCTGGTTGTTTTAGGAATGAAGAGCGTCACAATTGAATACTATTTGTCGACGTTAGGTGCACTTCTTGTGCTTGTCACAAGTGTCATTTTTCTCGACAAACATGGGTTTAAGTACCCCGTTATGCTCGGTGTTGTCATTTCTGCCTTCGCAGGGATGTATTTTGACTTCACCACAAGTCTCTCAGTTGGCAACAGTTTCACGTTTGTTGCCGGGTTCGTATTTGGCTACAAGTTTGTAATTGAGCCAATTATTGAAGCCATTGTTCGTTCACGTTCAACCGTGACGAATTCTGTCTCAGAAACAATTGCTGTCGAGGTGCCTGTAAATCAGTCGACGACTCAGCAAGAGCCAGCAAAAAGGACTTTGACGCAAGACGAAGCTACGAGAATCATTAAACGCGTAGTCGCTGGTGCTGCGGCCAATTGGAATGAATACCGCAATGCTATCGTTGCTACCTTCACGGCAAACTATCCTGATCAGCAAAATATTCTAGCGACTTTGGCCGATCAAATTAAAGATTGGCCAGAAATGCCCTTTGATGGTCTTCTTGAAGCGTTTAGTATTACGCAACAGATCACCTATCCGGAGATTCCGGCTCCAAAGACGGAGAAGAAGGAACCAAAGGAACCAGTCGTTTTAGATTTCCTTGACTTGCAGTATAAGACTGACCAAATGCTCGCCAAGGTGACCGATTGGCCAGCAAATGTGGATCAAGATTTTGTTGATTCACGGCGCGATGATTTGGCTGGTCGGGTAAGCACCTATGCAGATCTTCTTGGTCAAGAACCAAGGAGTGTGATGACCACATTGCTTTCAGATAAATCTGAAGAAATGAAAGAATGGAACCGTACCTGGAAAGGTCTGCTTGATACGATCGATATGTTGATTTTGAATCAAAAAGAATCGACAAAACCGATTGAGACAGCACTAAACCTCCCAGTCCACGTTCCTGAAGAAACGGTGGCAACACTGGCAACTCTACCACTGCCTCCAGAAGAGGCTACTTCCACAATTTGGCAACAAGTTTTGGAGAAGTGTGGTTGGCCACAATCGGATGGAGCCAAGAAAGCTTTCACTTCGATTATCTTGAAAGCAGTTTGTAATGAGGCAGATTGGGCGCTCCTTGAAGATGGGGAAGCATTTGCCAAAATTTGGACCATCATCAAAGATGAACCAAAATTTGCAAACCCATTCAACAGCCGGGTTGAAAAGGATAATGCCAACAATGCAACCATTGATTGGTTGCTGGGGCTTATTCGAAAGCAACAACCTGTTTTAGCATAAATAAAACCCCGGGGTGTATATACACCTCGGGGAATTTTTGTGCCTAAAAATTAGGCGGGAACAGCTTTGTAACATCTCTTCATACGCGTTTGAGCGTACATCATCAGATCTTTCAGTAAATCCTCGTTTTCGGGGATACTTGCACCTGAAATATATACGGTGTACTGATTAGTCTTGCTGTCACGAGAGAACTTCAGTGTTCGAGTCCAACGAGTATCGATGAAAATCGAATATTCCATTCCGAGTGATAGCCGGTCTGCAATGTCTTTTGAGAAAGCACGTATGTTTTCTACGTTTGGATATGCTTTAGCCAACTTATCAAACGGGTTACCGGACTTGATCTCGGATCCTTCCTTAATGATATATGACAATATTTCAAAGATTGCCGTCTCAAAAGGTGAGCCACTGCTAGTTGTTTGATCAGTCACGATTTAAACTCCTTACCCTGCAAAAAAGAAATTATCCCTATGTTTCGGGAATACTATTATATTCCTTTTGCAATTTAAACAGCAAGTGATAGGATTTGGGAGTTTTCAAAATCCGTGAATTTCATGGGGAGTTATAAATGGGCTACAACGTTTTTGTGCACTATAACGGGATAGGTAATGTGTATCCAAGAACTAAAAATGACCTTGTGATCCACGTAGTACGACAGCAACATCGAGAAGTATTAATTGAGATAACGATGAAGGAATTGTTAGATTGTATTGCCCTGTCAAAGCTGTTTTCTCATAAATCACTCATGCATCGTTCAGTTTATCCAACATTTTCGCTTTACGGCGTGTCTCTGCATGAGGTGTTGTCACAAATTGGACAAGCGAACATTGCAAACCAGGAAATTTTGGAACCACTGGGAGTAGTAAAGGTTTTGACAAGAAGGCTGACTGATATCGATCTTGAACTAGAGGGGATTGACGTTTTAATTGTTTCTGAATCAAGTGAGAAAACTCGAATTTATGGAAAGTTGTCACGTCAGCTTTCCCGGCTATTATCGCTAATTCGAGATGAAGATGTTCGTTGGCAGATAACGACAACACCATTTGTTGCAATCGTTTCACAGCCACTGGATTCTGTAATTCAGAATGTCCTGTTTTTAACTGGAATTACTCCAGTCTTTGAATAAGGATTCGTTAGAGCGCTCCCGTTTGTGGTGGGCGCTCTTTTTTTTGTGATAAAATCCAACTCTACAATCGGTCTGGTTGTAGGAAAAAACGTTTATAAGAATAAAGGGTAAGTGACTTCATGAATGCAATCGCAGGAATTGTTTCTGACTTTCAAGAAGCAATTACAGTCCTTCCACTTGAAACGTGTGCGATGGTCGTGTTTGCGGAACCTGATACTCATTCAACAATTGTTCTTTTTCACTCAAAGGCTATTTTGCTTGAAATGAAAGTGAAGAGACAGTTGAAATTGCATGAGGTAAATAAGAGCCAGTACTATGGCCTTTCAGGAATTCGTTCAATGGAAAGTATCGATGCAGTACGTAACCTTCTATTAGCTGTAGAAAATGGATTTAATCCGATTACCGTTGAAGATTGGAGACAGAAGGTATATTCCTAATGTGGTGTGTTGTACGCCCTCATGTTTTTACTGAGGGCGTCTTTTTTTGTCCTTATCAGTGCTGTCTTTTGCAAAATTGTCGTATGTAAAACCGGATACACAATTCAATTTGCTCAAGACTCATTCGTTCAAAACTAATCTTGCCATACCAGGTGATATCTGTCTCATCTTCAATAAAGATGACAGGTGTTGGTTTCTCGAGACTTCGTGATTTGTATGCATCAAACACTGAAATTCGAATTGGCTTGCCAGAGATATCAAACTTAAACACGTGTTGATCAGTAGTCCGTTCTCCCTTTTTCCACCCGTATTCTTCTGCAATCAAACGGGCGAGGGAGATTACTTCCATATACCGATTATGTTGAATCAAAATACACTCCTTCGTTCCGCTCTCTGTTGATACACGTAGTATATCGGCATGGTCAAGATATTCACTTTTTGTTTCTTTGCCTCTACAATACCCTCAATCAAGTTGTTTAAGGAGTGGTTTTCTATGCCTGAGAGTAACAATTCTGTTTCACCTGGTGAAAAAGCGATTGATCAGTGTTTTGCCGCCGCTCGTGTTCTTTTTCAATTCACCGGAGATAGCGATGAATTTGGATTACGAGACAAACGGGGGAATATTCGATCAGTTCGAAAAAAAGACGTTTTGTATATTTTTGTCAAAGACAGGTCACCATATGTGGTTTTTAATCCACATATTCGTTTTGTAGGGCTTACGCTCCAAGTTGATCATGGATTTATAACTCCATTGACGACAGCAGAGGCAGATACGTTTTTTCCTCTCCTTGAGCAAGCATTTGTTGAAATGACAGTGCTTATTGTGGAGCAGTTGTCTGGAGTTGAGATTCTGCGGTAGCTTTGTTCAATAACGGGCACTTATATAGTAAGTGCCCATTTTTTCTATCTTCGAAACTTTTCCTTTATCTGGTCCCAATAGAGAATTATTGCTCGTATTGGAATTAACAAATTCACGATCAAGAGATAGATGAATACCAATTCGTAGTGACCAAGGGCTTTTGAAAGTCCAATAATCCCCGGGGTCATTGAACCGAGAATAAAGGATGGAAAAAGGATCACAAACCAATCAATCTTTGCTTTGTTTTTCACAAACTTCTCCCTTTCATTTCATCAAATTGTTTCTCCTCCCGTGTCCGTGTAATCGTCACTGAGACAACTAATAACAGGGGGACAATAGGAATGAGCCAAATAATACATCCTGCAACAGCTAAAAGAACTGCAAGAACAAAAAAAGGAATATCTAGTGGTCGTGGGCAATTAATTGCAACTAAGTACAGTGCAAAAGCCGCCACTAGAAAGAAAAATCCAAGTCCAAGTACGGCAATTACATTCACAACGAAACCTCCGTCTACTCGTTTCTTTCTGGAGTAGTATATCAAACATGCGCTACTTTTGGCCCTTTTTATGGTCTTTACGGGGAAATTCTCCCGCCCATTGACCTTTTAGTACAGGCTCGTTATAATAGCTTTCAACAGTTAACTTCTTGGCAAGTGGAGACTTCTCCAAACTGCCTAGTAACAACTTCAAAGCGAACTTCAGTTCGCGAGGTCAATTGGCCTTAAGTTACAAGTTAGGAAGACCGGTACGTATATTTATTTTGTTCGTGTTTTGTAACTTGTCATTTAATACCAATTGTTTGAACTTTGACATCTCAATATGCAGTTCGGAAGTGAGGACCTAAATTTCGAAAAGTCATAGAAATTTAACGTCTACTTTTTGAGGGTTTGATCCTGGCCCAGGATGAACGCTGGCGGCGTGCCTTAGGCATGCAAGTAGAACGAGAACTAGTAGCAATACTAGTTAGAGTTGCGAACGGCTGAGTAACACGTAAGAACCTGCCTCTTGGAGGGGAATACCTCGTCGAAAGACGGGTTAATACCGCATAAGATCGTAAGATGAAAGCTTTTGTAGTAATACAACGGCGCCGAGAGAGGGGCTTGCGGCCCATCAGCTAGTTGGTAGGGTAAAAGCCTACCAAGGCTACGACGGGTAGGGGGCGTGAGAGCGCGTTCCCCCAGAATGGCACTGAGATACGGGCCATACACCTACGGGTGGCAGCAACCGGGAATTGTACGCAATGGACGAAAGTCTGACGTCGCGACGCCGCGTGAGGGATGAAGGCCTTAGGGTTGTAAACCTCTTTTGCCGAGTGGGAGACCACTCGGAGAATAAGTACTTGCTAACTCTGTGCCAGCAGCAGCGGTAATACAGAGAGTACAAGCGTTATCCGGATTTACTGGGCGTAATGCGTTTCGTAGGCGCTTCACTAAGTTATGTTTCAAAGACCGGGGCTCAACCCCGGGAAGGGATGTAATACTGGTGGAGTCAGAATTATGTCGGGGCTATTGGAACTGTCGGTGTAGGGGTGAAATCCGTTGATATCGACAGGAACTCCGAGGGCGTAGGCAGATAGCTAGGCATATATTGACGCTGAGGAACGACAGCTAGGGGAGCGAAAGGGATTAGAGACCCCTGTAGTCCTAGCCGTAAAC
>CAZMSJ010000034.1:0-6503 GCA_964568925.1 uncultured Gammaproteobacteria bacterium | reverse complement strand
AGTTACTAAAGGTATACTACGGACACTCTGGATATCCAGGAGGTTTTAAGGAAGTTGCTTATTCTCAAGTTAAGCGAGAAAACCCAAGTAGAATCTTGGAACTTGCTGTACGACGAATGCTTCCAGTAAACAGATTGCGAGATGAAAGAATGGCACGATTGCGACTTGTTGTTGGTACTGAAAATCCATATCACGGTCAAACTACTCAGAAATAACTATGGCAGCTAAAACAAAAAAAGAATACGTATACGCAGTTGGACGCCGACGAACGGCTTCTGCTCGTGTTCGTGTGCACAAAGGTACTGAAGAAAGCACCGTAAACGGTGTTGTTATTGGAAAGTACTTTGGTGCAGCTTTTTTGACTTCACTTTGGCAAAAACCATTCACAACAACTAACACTATTGGTAAGTACTATGTTACAGCCAAAGTTTCAGGTGGAGGAAAGCAAGGACAATTGACTGCTGTTATGCATGGTATTTCTCGAGCACTCGCCGCAACAAACGAAGCTTTCCGAGAACCACTTAAAGCTGCTGATCTTCTTACACGAGACTCAAGAATTCGACAACGACGACACGTCGGAACAGGTGGAAAAGCCCGACGAAAGAAGTCATCTCCAAAGCGATAATATCGCATCTTTTGAAGTGGAACTACCCTTGGCGCTTTTATTGTAACCTTCTCTCGGATATACTAGCCTCATGTCATTAACTGAAATCAGAAACATTAGAATTGAAAAATCCCGGAAACTGCGTGAAATGGGTATTGATCCGTATCCTTCAAAATCCCACAAAGAATATTCAAACAATGAAATCATTTCAAAATTCACTGATTTTGATCAGAAAAAAGTAACACTTGCTGGTCGACTCATGAGTTGGCGAGAGCATGGAAAACTTATTTTTGGACATTTGTCTGATGAAAGTGGAAAAATCCAAATCTTTATTCAAGAAGCTATTCTTGAGACGACAAACGTAGAAAAAGGAACCTTAGGATTTACTGATCTTTCATTAGTTGATATCGGAGACTTTGTTGAGGTCTATGGTCAAATAACGAGAACATCTCGTGGAGAAATCTCAATTGTTCCAGAAACGCTACGAATTCTAACAAAAGCAATTCGACCACTCCCTGAGAAGTGGGAAGGGATAACCGATCAAGAAACAATATATCGAAAACGATATTTGGATTTGATTATGAATCCTGCACGTCGTGATTTATTTAAACGAAAAAGTGCCTTTTGGGAAGCAAATCGTTCATTTTTAACTTCAAAAGGATTTTTGGAAGTTGAAGCACCTGTTATGGAACACGTTACGGGTGGAGCTGATGCTCGTCCATTTGTAACTCATCACAATGCTCTCGATGAAGATTTTTATTTGCGTATTTCTACAGAACTTCCTCAGAAAAGATTAATCGGTGGAGGTTTTGAGAAAGTCTATACATTAGCTCCAAACTTTAGAAACGAAGGAATCGATGATGAGCATCTTCAAGAATACTATCAAGTGGAGTGGTATTGGGCCTATGCAGACTATAAAGACAACATGGAACTTGTTCGAGATATGTTCCGTTATATTGCCAACAAGGTCTATGGAAAAACACAATTTACGAAAGGTGATCACACTTTTGATTTAGCGGATGAATGGAAAGAGATCGATTATGCAGAAAGTATTAAAAGCCATTTAGGAATTGATATTGAGACATCAACAGATGAGGAAATGATGAAGGTCTTGCTTACTCACAAAGTACATTTAGATGGAGCCGTAAACCGAAACCGATTGGTTGATAATTGTTGGAAACTTGTTCGAAAAACAATTGCAGGTCCAGCATTTTTAATTAATGAACCAAAGTTTATGTCACCGCTCGCAAAATCTAAACCAGAGACACCAGAGTTAACCGAGAGATTCCATGTCATTTTGGCAGGAACCGAATTAGGGAATGGATATTCAGAATTGAATGATCCGATTGATCAATACGAACGCTTCCTCGCTCAACAGAAGGCCCGAGAAGCCGGTGATGACGAAGCTCAGATGATGGATATCGATTTCGTTGAAATGCTTGAATATGGAATGCCTCCAGTGTCTGGGTATGGTCACTCTGAACGAGTATTCTGGTTCTTGGAAAATGTAGGTGCACGTGAGGCAACACTGTTCCCTCAAATGAAGAAACTCGTTGATCCATCAATTGAAGAAATCTATCCTGAGTTTCATAAACTTCTAAAAAAGTAAGTTATTTTCGATTCGTAATCGCTTCTCTCTCCCACAATCGATAGACAATTTCTCCATTTGGATATGCGTATTCTTTCATAATCTTTGCTTCAGGATGATCCTTTGCAATAGAATCTGCTTCACACTTGTAGCCATCAACAACTAATATGCTTCCTAACTCCTGACTTTTCTTGTCCAGTGCTGCGGCCGATGGACAACGCGCAACTGTAAAGATTATATTCTCATAATTCCAATTTCCTTCAGTTCTTTTTTTCGCAAACTCATTAAATTCATTTGGATCTTTTTCACTAAAAAAGGCAAACCACGGGTATGGACTATCTGGGTCATTGGTCACATATACCTTGCTGTATTGTGATTTCACTTCATTTAAATAAAGCGCCATTTCCTTCGCACTTCCATTTCTAAATGTCGCAATATCTTGTGACTGTGTTCCAAAATATGAAGATAAAAATCCAAAAAAGCTCAAGAGTGAAATAACCAGCAACGGTAAGAACAACACTGACTTTTGCTTCAATGAAGCCAGTCCCTGTGCTGCAATAATAAGTAAGAACGGAAGCATAAAAAATGCTCGATGCAAGTTCGGTGTATCTTCAATGGTTATTGCCGCAGGCAGGGGACTAATAAGCAAAAGAACAAGAGGAAATGAACTGATTTTCTTTTTAATAATTAAGCACAGACCGATGATTAAGAGTAAGCTAGTTGCAACTGAAATGAGTCCCGTTTCACTCGTCATATATCTGACTGGTTTGGCAATGTCTCCAATTAAAAATTGAGGGGAAAGATACGTTGTGTATTGAATCGTAACCATTCTTGAAATGCTAAACAGGTGTGAAATAGTACTTGGTTTTGTTTGTAACTTCTCATTTTTAGCTCCAAGAACATTTGTCGATAAAATGGAAACTTGTGCAAGCCTTCCTCTTGAGGCTTGTCCAAATGAGAAAACAACTGTTAACAAGAGAAGTGAAATTGCACAGATACTTGCCGCTTTCATCAAGTGAAGTTTTAATATTTCTTTTTTGAAATAAAACATACTTGTGAGCCAATAGATTGGAACAAGAACACGTGCTGTGTGATAGAAGAAAGTACTCAACGCTAGGAGTGCAAACGCAGCCACTAGGACCTTTGTGTTATTTTTCTTTACTGAAAATGCATGAATAAAAAGTGCGAGTCCCGTTAATGCAATTGTTGTAGAAAGTACGACTTCGCTCGTTGCTCTACTTGTCGCAATTGTCCATGGAGTAATGGCCCACAAAAAAGCAGCGGACACGCCAGCTACTGTGTCCTTCCTCTTTAAGATGTGTGTGGCAATGTATGCAAGTGGAAAGATTGCAAGTGATCCAAAAAGGGCTGAAGGGAACCGTACCGCAAATACTGTTTTTCCAAAGGCCATGATAGATGGAATAGTTGCATACAGGATTGCAGCTGGTCGGTAGTCTCCAAAGGTATTGTAGTAAAGAGGAAGTAAGTTCCCCCAATCATCTCGTCCTGTTTTTAAAAGAGAAAGTGAATTCCACGCAACGCGTGCTTCATCTGAATGAAAGCCAACGGGGATCTCTTGTAAGTTAACTGTTCTAATAAAGAGAGAAAAAACAAATATGAGAATAAGTGGATACTGAAGGGTATATGTAATTATTTTCCTCACAGGAGAGAGACTACACAATTTTGCCTAGAAAAAGAAGCCCCGAACTTAAATGAAGGTTGCAACAACGATACCTGCACCAATAGCCATTCCACCAATGACCATCATCTTTATTCCATGAATTAACCAATTTCTTTTAAAGTATCGAGCACTCAATGATCCTAGGAGAAACAATGCAATGAGTGAAAATATATTTGAAAGCGGGAATGCTTGATTAATTGGAAGTAAAATGTATGGAGAGAGAGGAATCATTCCACAGATAAAGTATGAAATAAACATAATGATGGCTGCAAAAATGGTGTTGTTTGTTTTGTCTTTCTTCTTTTCAACAAACTGTTCTGCTGAGTCTTCTGACAAATAACTGCCTACCCCCATTGAGAAAGCTTCCACACAAATAAGGACCATTCCTGCCAAAAAGATGTTTCCTTTTGAAAGACCACCAGTTGCAATACCCGAAACAAAACCAACAGTTGAGACCAAACTATCCTCAACCCCAAAAATGAAGTTTCGTACGAATAACTCGGTTGTTTTCTTGTTCCTTGCCATTACCATTTCATCATATCTTTATCGACTCGTGCTTGACAAGCCACAACCTGCTCGCGTATGTTGAGCGAAAGAGAGAGGAGGTGAGCACAAATGGACAATATTGAATTTTATGATGTCAAAAAGAGAGCGAAGGTTTCTGTGCCCACCTCTTCTGTAAAGAAAACCAAATATACTCGCACAACTAAAGATGGCGGAACTCAAGTGCGTTATGCAGTGAGAGCTACTGTCGATGGAACAAACTTAACAAAGTTTGTTGGAAAGGATATGTGGGATAGTTTGAGCGTTGACGAAGTCTAAGACTTACGAAAACGTTTGCAAACAAGAAAGACCTCAGACGTAAACATCTGAGGTCTTTTTCGTGGTAGTATTTATGTATGGGAAAGGGTGATGCCGTTCAATTACTTAGAAAGAGTTTAGAAACGACGAATATTCGTTTGATAAGTGATACTTTGCCAAAAAAAAGCAAGAAAGTGAACTCTGATGCAATTTCAAAGAAAATAAAAAAGGTGCGTGAAACATTTAGTGATGAAGATTTACAATTCTACGGATTTTCTAGACCAGTGCAAAAATAAAACGATTTTTCTTGATACGAATGTGCTTATTGGTTTAGTTTCAATCCCGCCACTAGAAGAATTTATCATTAGTCTAAAGACTCAAGGTAATTCACTACTTACAATCCCCGCTGTTTTTTTTGAATTCGTTAGAGGAGCCGACTCCATAAGTAAATTTAAGAAACGCAGTGAAATTTTTGATCCATCAGTTCTTATTGATGCTATTTATCCAATTGAAAGACATTTTGAAGAAATGAAGGAGTATATTTTGATTTTTCAAAAAATTGCACCGAAGATGAGTTTCTCTGATTTTTTACTTGCTCTCTGCTTAGCTAAGTTTAGTGATGCATATCTCTTAACAGAAAACCATCTTGATTTTCCTGTCGCAATTTTTGACAGAAAGAATGTTTTTACAGTTGATTCGGATAAACAACTAAGAAATTATGGCTTGTATCAACTCTCTTCTGAAAAATTTAATAAAGCTGCAGCCAGCATCGTATCTGAATTAGACTAGTCGGAGTACTAGGAATCGCACCTAGGCCAAGAGACCCCCAGCCTCCCATTCTGCTACTAAACTATACTCCGTTATTGATGTGATTTTATCATGATGCTTGCATCGCCTTCAGTTGAATGTTATAAAGGCAATTATCTATGGCATCTAAGAAAAGTGAAGTAACAGCTCCAGTGCGTGAAGAGAATGCTGACGCAAGAACATCGGCTATTAAAATGGCGATGGATCAAATTGAAAAGCAATATGGTCGTGGTTCCATCATGCGTCTTGGTGAGAATGACAAAGCACGTGGACAAGTTGAAGCACTTCCAACAGGATCTATTGCTCTTGATTTAGCACTTGGTATTGGTGGACTTCCAAAGGGTCGCATTATTGAAATCTATGGCCCAGAGGCTTCTGGAAAAACAACCTTGTGTTTGCATGTTATCGCTGAAGCGCAAAAGCGCGGAGGTCAATGTGCATTCATAGATGCTGAACATGCCTTGGACCCAGTGAGAGCAGAAGCAATCGGAGTAAACCTTGATGAACTTCTTTTGTCACAACCAGATACTGGAGAACAAGCTCTTGAAATTACAGAAACTCTTATCCGATCAGGTGCACTTGATGTCATTGTTGTTGATTCTGTCGCAGCACTTGTTCCACGAGCAGAACTTGAAGGTGAGATGGGTGACGCTGTGATGGGACTTCAAGCAAGACTCATGAGTCAGGCATTGCGAAAATTAACTGGTGCTATTTCTAAATCAAAAACGATTTTAATTTTCACCAACCAACTTCGACAAAAAATTGGTGTTATGTTTGGTAACCCTGAAACAACAACGGGTGGAATGGCATTAAAGTTTTATGCATCTGTCCGTATTGATATTCGACGTATTGAAACAATTAAAGATGGAGAAAATATGATTGGTTCAAGACACCGAGCACGTATCGTTAAAAACAAAGTTGCACCACCACTTAAGGTTGTCGAGTTTGACATTATGAATAGTGAAGGTATTTCAAAGGTTGGTGGAATTTTAGACGTTGCTGTTGATTTGGGAATTATTGGA
>CAZMSJ010000033.1:0-6796 GCA_964568925.1 uncultured Gammaproteobacteria bacterium | reverse complement strand
CAAAAAAGCTGCTCCTGTAGATGAACAGCCAGAATTTACCCCAAAGCTCACCTTTAATGATTTTGGATTCCCAGAAATAATTGCCCGAGGAATTGAGGCAAAGGGGTATACCAAACCAACTCCAATCCAAGATGAGGCTATTGCCCCAATTATGGAAGGTCGCGACGTTGTCGCTATCGCAAACACTGGAACCGGAAAAACAGCAACATTTTTGTTGCCTATCCTTTCAAAGATGTTTACTGACCGAACCTTAAAGGCACTAGTTTTGATTCCTACTCGAGAACTTGCGGTTCAAGTAGATGATGAACTTCGAGGATTTAGTCGAAACATGCAAATTCGATCAGTATTAACCATGGGAGGAGCAAGTATCACCCAACAAATGCATTTATTGCGTAAAAACCCACAGTTTGTTATTGCTACTCCAGGTCGATTGAAAGATTTAATTAACCGAAGAGCCATTAATTTAGCTCAGTTTAAGGTTGTTGTCTTAGACGAGGTGGATCGAATGGTAGATATTGGATTTTTGCCAGACGTTCGAATGATTGTTGATCATTTGGCAGAGGAGAGACAGTCATTGTTCTTCTCAGCAACTGTTACCCCAGAAATTGACTCTATTATTCGAACCTTTGCAAAGGAACCAGTTAAAATTTCTGTTCGAACCCAGGAAACAGCCGCAACTATTGACCAAGATGTGGTTAAAGTTGAACACGGAAAAGAGAAGCTTTGGAAACTCTTTGATATTGCGCGAGACCGCGCCCACAACAAGATCCTCGTCTTTGTTCGCACGAAGCGCGGGGCTGACCAGCTATCAAACGATTTGTATGATGAAGGCTTCCATGTGGCAGCCATTCACGGAGATCGCTCACAAGGGCAGAGAACACGAGCTTTGGCTGACTTTAAAAACGGTAAAATTCGAATGCTTGTCGCAACTGACGTAGCAGCTCGAGGAATCGATATTCCAGACGTTTCATTGGTAATTAACTATGACGAGCCTGGAACCTATGCTGATTATGTTCACCGTATTGGTCGAACTGGTCGTGCAGGAAAACAAGGAAAAGCCCTCACATTTGTGGTTGGTCGATAACTACTTCAATTTTTAGGGAGGTTCATATGAAAATTCTTGTGGATATTGATACCCCACTCTTTAATTGGCAAGCAAGGCATGGTAAAAGAATGACCTATTCAGAACTTGCTCTACGAGCTGGGATAACTATCCAAAGTTTTAATCGTATTAAGTCAGGGAAATGCACGAATCCAGATTTAAGGAAAATTGCAAAAATTTGCGAAATCCTTGAATGCGAACCCAAAGACATATTTGTTCTGGAATGATTTTTGTCGTAAGGCAGAAGGTACCCCTTCAGCCTTTTTTTATGTCTGAAAAATGCGCTATGATGAAGTATGGCAAAGTCATTAGTCTTGGGAAATGGTTCACTTACCGTTGGCTTTGATTTTTATGGACAGGTAAAGGATTGTTATTTTGATTATGTTGGGCAGGAGAATCATTTAAGTGAAGACTCAATAAATCGAATTGGTGTCTGGGTAGATGGTGCCTTTAGCTGGTTTGCTGATGGCAGTTGGGATATTTCAGTTAATTACAGAAAAGAAACACTAATCGGGGACATTGTTGCTAAAAACCGCAATCTGGAACTAGAAATACACATTACTGATTGTGTATACAACGAATCAAACATCTTCATTCGTGGCTTCGACATCATTAATTTGGCAAATCGCCAGAGAACAATAAGACTCTTCTTAAATCATGAATTTCGTATGTATGGGGTCCGAAAAGGCGACACCGTGTATTGGGATCCAATAACCAGAAGTATTGTTCACTATAAAGGACGTCGTATTGCAATCATTGGTGGTTTTTGTGGAGACAAAGGAATTAATGACTACACCGTAGGTCTCTCTGGAATTGAAGGTAAAGAAGGAACCTGGAGAGATGCAGAAGATGGGGTTCTTGCTAAAAATGCAGTTGAACATGGAACCGTTGACTCAACAATTGGTTTTGAACGAGTTGTTGATGCAAATGATCAGATGTCAGTCTACACCTGGGTTGTGTTTGGAAAAGATTTTGAGACGGTTAAGAAACTCAATGAGTATGTACAAAAAAGAGCCCCAGCACGGCTTATTGAAACAACAGAAAACTTCTGGAAAGCATGGGTCAATAAAATCCCATTTAGCTTCTATGGATTAACAGAAGAATCTATTGCCTTGTTTAAAAAATCACTTCTTATTCTTCGCGTACATGTCGGAAACAATGGAGAGATTATTGCCTCTGTTGATTCAGATATGTTGCAGTGGGGGCGAGACAACTATAACTATGTCTGGCCACGAGATGGTGCATTTGTTGCAATGGCCTTAGATCGTGCCAATTATTCTGAGGTTGCACATCGTTTCTTTGAATTTGCAAATGAAGTTATATCAATGGATGGGTACTTTTTCCATAAATATCGTCCAGACAGGTCTCTGGGCAGTTCTTGGCACCCATGGGTCGGTCCAGATGGATCATCACAATTGCCAATTCAAGAAGATGAGACAGCACTCGTTTTAATTGCTCTGTGGTACCACTATGAAAAAACTCACAATATTGAGTTTATTGAAAAAATCTATAATTCTTTGATTCGAAAGGCTGTTGGTTTTATGGTTGGCTTTAGAAATGAAACAAAACTTCCTAACCCAACCTACGATTTGTGGGAAATGAAAATGGGTACCCATACCTTTACAACTGCCACGGTCTACCAGGCCCTGTTGTGTGTCGCTCGCTTTGCAAACCTACTTGGGAAAGAATATGACGAACAACAGTATCTGCATGCTGCAGAAGAAATTAAAGATGCGGCAAAACAATTAGTAAACCCAAAGACTGAATTTTTCTATAAAAGTATTGAACTCAAGGACGGAGAGATTTTGCATGATGAAACGATTGATGCAAGTTCCTTCTATGGAGCTGACCACTTTGGATTATTTGATGAGAAAACAATGGATCAGATGTATGAAGTTTTTCAACGGGAGCTTGTTAGTCGAGAAGGCGTTGGGGGAGTTATCCGTTTTGTCGATGATGCCTATTTTCGTGCAAACCCTTCATCAAAGGGGAACCCGTGGATCGTAACGACATTGTGGCAAGCACAGCACATTATTTCGAGAGCGAAAGGAGAGGCTGATTTAGCAAAAGTTGTTGAGCTTTTGCATTGGGTTCATACCTTAGCCGCACCATCTGGTATTCTGCCTGAACAAGTAGATCCCGTGACCGGTGCTTCTCGATCTGCTTCCCCTCTTGCGTGGAGTCATGCAGAATACGTCACAACTGTTTTAATGTATATGGAGAAGCTTGAAGAATTAGGTATATGTGATGTGTGTCCTCCAGAAGTGATGGGGAATGATCTTGGAAATTAGCTTTTTATTTAAAAGCATACTCAAAAGACTGTGCTATTCTTAAATCATATGAGTCCTGCCACGGTTCCTACAGTGTTTGTCATTTTCGGTGCAACAGGGGACTTAATGGAGAAAAAAATTGTACCCGCTCTCTTTCGACTTCATACTCATGGAAAACTTCCTAAACTCTTTCAAATAGTAGCTGTCTCACGTCGTGAAATGGATCAGGAAGCCTTTGGTGAACAGATTTTGTCTATCCTCAAGAAAACCCCAGAGAGTACGACAGAGGAGCCACAGATGCAGGCATTCATGAGCTTGTTTCACTATGTGTCAGGTGACTTCGGTTCAGACGCCTTGTATGACACCTTAGCCCAAAAGCTTGGCTCAGTTGATTCAACGTGGAAAACGTGTAGCAACAAAGTCTACTATCTAGCCGTTCCTCAAATGCATTACGAGCCAATCATTACTCATTTAGGACGAAAGAACTTAAACACTCCGTGTTCAGATAGTGAAGGCTACACAAGGATCGTCCTCGAGAAGCCGTTTGGAACAGATAGTGCAACATCTGATGAACTAACCAAACTTTTAAGTACTCACTTTAAAGAGCAACAGATTTATCGTCTTGATCATTACTTGGGTAAGGCAATGCTCCAAAACATTATGGCGTTTCGCTTTAGTAATACATTTTTTGATGGTGCCTGGAGCAACAAATATATTGAGAAAGTAGAAATAAAGTTACTTGAAACCAATGATGTGGAACACCGTGGCGCTTTCTATGATGCACTTGGTGCGTTTCGTGATGTGGGGCAAAATCATTTGCTTGAGTTTGTGGCTATGATTGCGATGGAGAAGCCAGAACATTTTGACGCGGAAAGCGTACGAAAGTCACGAGCTGATGTCCTTTCATCTCTGCTTCTTATTGATGACGGCAAGCTTGTCGACTCAACCTATCGCGCCCAATACGATGGATATCTTGGGCATCCTGGTGTTTCTTCTGACTCTTCAACGGAAACCTATTTCAAAGTTGTCTTTCATCTCGATCACCCGAAGTGGCGTGGTGTTCCATTTATTCTTGAGTCTGGAAAAGGACTTGCAACACAAAAAAAGGAAGTCGTTATTAATTTTAAGAAAGCGATCTCTCCGATGTTTCCAAAGGGTGAAGAGGTTGATGCCAGAAACAAAATGCTCTTTAAACTTGAGCCAGAAGAGAGTATTCAGCTTGACCTGTGGGCCAAGCGTGAAGGATATGAAATGGTTGTAGATGACAAACGATTCTTTTTAAATGAACGTGAATCAAAGCATAAAGCCCAGTACACCGAAGAGTATGAAAAATTATTGCTCGATGTCTTTTTAGGTGATCAAACTTTTTTTGTTTCAACCGATGAAATAAAAGAAATGTGGAGAGTTACTGACCCAATTGTATCTGGTTTCAAACATCACGAGGTGCCACTTAATCACTATCCAAGAAACACAGACACAGTCAGAGCTCTTTCAAAAGAATGGATAGATAAACCACAGAAAGCACGCAACGTTGATGAAATTGGTATTGTTGGTTTAGGAAAGATGGGGGCAAACCTATCGAAAAATTTACTGAAACAGGGCTACTCAGTTGTTGGAATGAATAGAAGTCCAGAGGCCACTGAAGAGTTAATTCCATCAGGCCTTACCCCAAGCTATACCCTTACGGAACTCGTTGAAAAATTATCAGCTCCACGAATTATCTGGCTCATGTTGCCACACGGTCAGCCAACCACAGATACAATTAACACCCTTTCAACACTCCTCACCCCAGATGACATTGTGATCGATGGTGGAAATTCACCATTTGCTGATGCGGCAAAGCACGCTGCAATTTTACGGGAGAAGGGAATAGAGTTTGTTGATGTTGGAGTTTCAGGAGGTCCACAAGGAGCACTCAATGGAGTATGTATATTAGTTGGAGGAAGCCAAGTTTTGTTTGAACATTTGGAACACCTCTATACAGATCTTTCTGTCCCAGGTGGAGTTGCACACTTTGAAGGTGTTGGTGCCGGTCACTTTGTTAAAATGGTACACAACGGAATTGAGTATGGAATGATGCAGGCGATAGCTGAAGGAATGACCATTATTAAAGAGTCACCGTTTGCTCTTGACCTACCGAGAGCTGCATCTGCCATGAATAATGGAAGTGTTATTGAATCAAAACTTCTCGAATGGTTGTCATCAGCTTTTGAAAAGCATGGTGCTGATTTGTCTCCAGTCAAAGGATCAGTTGATTCACTTGGTGAAGGTGCTTGGACCGTAGAATATGCCGAAAGTAAGGGGATAATTGATTGGGCTATTAAGGCAGCTGTAGATTATCGCGCAGAAAGTATGAAAAACCCCAGCTTTACGGGAAAGATTTTGTCTGCTATAAGAGGTGAGTTCGGTGGGCATCCTGTCCACGAGCAAAAATCATGAGCGCATTACAACAACTTCCATACCTCCTTTTTGATATTGGAGGTACTAATACACGAATTGGTTATTCAATTGACGGGAGTACGATTAAAGACACCCGCATATTTAAAACCCCAAAGACATTTGAAGAGGGTATTGTCGCCATTGCTCAAACTGCACGAGAAATGGTTGGTGAAGAAAAACCCGTCATAGCGGCGGGAGGTTTTGCTGGAGTGCTATCACGAGACAAAACAAAAATTATCCATTCACCTCATCTTCCATTGTGGAATGAAAAACCACTTGCTGCTGAACTCTCCTTGGCCTTTGGCACAAGAGTATTTCTTGAAAATGACACGGCTTTAGTGGGACTTGGTGAAAGCTTCTATGGTGCAGCACAAAATCACAAAATCGTTGCATACATAACCATTAGTACTGGGGTAAATGGAGTTCGTATTACAAACAACACAATTGATATCACTCATTACGGATTTGAGATCGGACACATGATTGTTGATTTTGATAAAAGCAGTGGCAAGTTGACACTCGAAGACTTAATTGGGGGAGCTGCAATTGAACGTCGATATGGAAAAGCACCACAAGACATTGATGATCCAGCGTTTTGGGAAGAAATGGCAAGACTCACAACTATTGGTGTCACGAATGCAGTGCTTGCGTGGTCACCTGAGATTGTTGTCATTGGAGGGTCTGTTTTAAAGAAACTCTCTATAGAGAGAATTAAAATGAACTTAAAAACGATGCTCACTATTTATCCTGAAATACCAACCATTACCAAAGCTTCTCTTGGTGACTTAGGTGGTTTGTGGGGAGCTCTTCACTATTTGAACACAAAAAAAGAGGATGCATTGTAAATGCACCCTCAAGCTCGTAACTTAGAGCGAGTCACCGTGGTCCCACGTCGGGCGAACTGGCTTAGTGACAGGTTGAATCCGTTCACTGACCAAGTTAACAGCGACTTTGGATAACGGATGGTCAGGACCGAAAATAAACC
>CAZMSJ010000032.1:0-6898 GCA_964568925.1 uncultured Gammaproteobacteria bacterium | reverse complement strand
CAGGGATAATCATTAAGATTGCGAAAGAGTAGGAAAGCAAGGATAGCTCGTTTATTTACGAAGCTATCCTTATTTTTGTGCAAGAGGAAACCCCGGACGTCAGTCCGGGGATGAATCGTTTTGCGCGTACCAGATTTGAAATTTCTGGTACGCTTTGCTTGTTCA
The DNA here is from genome assembly GCA_964568925.1 of uncultured Gammaproteobacteria bacterium. Taxonomy (GTDB): domain Bacteria; phylum Patescibacteriota; class Microgenomatia; order UBA8517; family UBA8517; genus CAYQUL01. The sequence continues at coordinate 6,733 of CAZMSJ010000032.1, read as the reverse complement.
AAGAACAAGATTCCCAAAAGAAACCACGGACGTGAGTCCGTGGAGTTTCATTATTTTTCAAACCTAGAGTTGTGATACAATCCTATATCGTAAATGCACATTACAGGTGAAGAAAATGAAAAGATATGTTTTGCGAAAAGGCGTATATCTAGTTAAGGGGGCCTTCAACGGTGCTTTGTTGGATACTAATACTGGCAATGTTTTTTCAGTAAATGAAGCTTCTGTTTCAGTATTGACAAATGAAACAGATAATACAGATTATTGGGTCAAGTTGTTTGAGGCTGATCTTGCAGAGGAGATTACAGAATCAACTTCTACACATCTTCTGCCTAAGATTAAAAAAATAACATTGGGATTTGTGTGGTTTGAGATCCTTTCTGATGATTGCAATGAATCATGCATACATTGTTATGCAGAAAGTATGCCTACTGCACATCGTAAAGCAATTGGTTTAGACGTCAAAGTGACTGAAACTAGACAAAAATTGACATTTACCAATTGGTGCGATCTCATATACCAGTCATACCAGCTGGGGTGTCGCAAATGTCAGTTTATTGGAGGTGAGCCCTTTCTGTATCGCGACGGTGATAAAACAGTTCTTGATCTTGCAGAGTATGCAGTCGGATTGGGCTTTGAATACGTTGAAATTTTCAGCAATGCAACACTTTTAAATCCTGAGAAAATTTCTAGGATTAAGTCTTTAGGTGTTCGTATGGCAGTTTCACTATATTCTAGTGATGCTGATATCCATGATTCAATCACTCAGACACCAGGAAGTTTTTTAAAGACAATAAAAAACTTACAATTGCTCAAGCAAGCTGGTGTAAAAACAAGAGTCGAGACCGTAATTATGAAGCAGAATGAGAAGACGATTAACGGCACGCAAATCTTAATTAAAGATATTGGTTTCTCTGGTAAGTCACCAGATCCCTTGAGACCAAAAGGACGAGGGGACAACAAATCTATTCGACCCTCAACTGCAATTGTCGCCCAGTACGGATATAAGTTAAAGCCAAGTTTCACAGCCGAAAAGACAAAGGTTGCGCATTACTCAACTGGGCACAGTTGTTTGGCCGGGAAAATAACAATAACTGACTCTGGTGATGTCCTTCCCTGTATCTTTTCTAGGAATCATTCTATTGGAAATGTCGTAAGTCAAAATTTAGAGGAGGTGGTGCTGTCCACTGCTATTCAACAAATATGGAATACAACGAAGGACAACGTATTAGTCTGTCAAGATTGTGAATATCGATACGTTTGTTTTGATTGTCGGCCGTTGTCTGAAGCAGCAGCAATGGGAAATTCTGACTTTCTACATGCACCATTTCCACGTTGCACCTACAATCCATATACAGGTGAGTGGGCGCAAGGTATTTGGCGTGTGTCCGAAGGTGGTGATGCTTGGTATGATCGTACAATTGGACCTGTGCTTCAAGAAGTTGTATCACTCAAGTCCATTCCTATTATTCAGCCCGAAGGTCATTAGTTATTAGGAGTTTTGTATGGCAAAGAATGTTGAACCAACGCTGGTGTTAGTAAGCGTAGTACGGTCCCAATCGGCTGGCTCATGCGACCCTGATGAGCAGGGTAGTTGTGCTCCTGACTTTTATTGTTCGCCTGACGGTTCACCTCAGGGATGTAGCCCAGACGGAGAATGCAGTCCAGATGAGATTGTGACAGACCCGCCTGATCCGCCTGTAGATTGCAATCCTGACCTTCCCTAAGTGTTCCACTAAACAAAATGACAGCCTTAATACTAGAATGGGCTGTCATTTTTTATAACTTCTATAAATTCAAAAATATTCATTTCTTTATCTCTCAAATACTCTTTCCAACGCAATAATATATTGTTTTCAAAATCTTTTAGATTTTCGTGTCCGATGTCTTTACCATTTTGTTCAAAATATTCCCCCTTACCATTTAGTCGCAACCGTAATTCATTATCAGTAGCTAATTCGATAATTGAATGTTCAACGCTACCATTTGGAATGAAGGTATGCAGGTACTCATGTACAAGATAAACGATGCTATAATTTTGCCAATCTTCTGAATGTCCCCAATAGATTGTCTTATTACCTAAATATGTCCCTCCTCCAATCGTTGGTTCAATTACATTGACAATCGCTGTATCTGCAGGGATATCAATTTTAAGTATATCTTTAAGGTGTTTATTAACTGCAGATCTATTTTGCCTCCATTGATTCTCAAGCCAAGCCTTATATTTTTCAGTTTGAAATAACAGATTTTCAAATGCCGTGTCTTTTTCAAATTCCAAAAACATATTTATTAAATCTGAGCTTGCCTTAGAAATCGCATTTCCATAGTCAGGATTAACAAATATCTTTCTTGGGTCCCACAATAGTTGGTACGCATTTATGTACTTTTCATACAATATGTTTTTGAGTTTTGGAGAATGAAAACTTCTACTTTTATTTCCAAGGAGTGCCGCGTAGATAAGTAACCCTTTGTTTATCTCAAATTTGAAGTCCATTGAGCCTATTGTAGCAGCCACGTTCCATCCTGTGTTTTAATCTATGTGATTTAAGAATTGGTATGCTATTATCTGGTCGTGGAAAGATATCCCTTTATCGTTTTGTATGGGGCTCCAAACTTAGGAAAGACCGTACAAGCAAAACTCTTAGCTGAGTATCTTCATGCTCACTATATTAAGTATCCTGTGTATGATCTTGAACCAACTGGCCCTGCAATTAATGCAGTTTTACGTCTAGGTGTTCCTGCAACTCCACTTGAGTTGCAAACGATGTATGCTCAAAACAGACGTGATTTTGAACCAACCTTGCGAGAGATACTTTTAACTCGTCCAGTTGTTGGCGAAGCATATATTAAGACTGGAATTGCAAATGGACTATTGGAAGAAGTACCTCGAGAGATTTTAGACTCTATTAATGCAGATTTATTAGTGGAGGACCATGGAATACTGCTTGATGGTGAACGCTTTGTCTCTGGTATAGAACGAGAACATCGATTTGAGTCAGGTGATTGGGAGAGAACAAGAGAAATCCATCGAGAACTTGCTGCAGAATTTGGATGGGATATTGTTGACGCCAATCGTTCAATTGAGGCAGTTCACGCTTCAATCATTGAATGTGTTTCTTCAAAATTTGTGTGATACACTTTTTCCGATCAATTCTTTTTTAACCTTGTGAAGGAGTATTTGCCGTGACAGTACTAGTTGATTGGGAAATCGAAAAGCATATGCGAGACGGGAATATCGTAATCGATCCTTTCGACTCACGTCAGTTAAAGTCAGGAAGCTACGATATTCGGCTTGGGGAGTATTACTACACTGAGCAGCCAAGCAATCCTCTTCAAGTCATCAACCCTTGGAGCAAGAAGAGCTTTGAAAGTTTGTGGGGACCAGCACAGAAAGCGCAACCTGCACATGTGCTTTTTAATAGAAACGAACGGGAACGCCTTGATCTATTTGCAGATGATTTGGTAATCGTCTTAAATCCGGGCGAAAATATACTTGCTCATACCGTTGAGTTTATCGGCGGACGAAATTGTGTCATAACGAGTATGCATGCCCGAAGTTCAATCGGACGAGTAGAGGTAGAAATTTGCAAGTGTGCCGGGTGGGGAGACCATGGGTATATTAACCGGTGGACAATGGAGATAACGAATAACTCTCATTTTCGCATACTGTTACCTGTTGGAATGCGAGTAGGTCAAATAGTCTTTCAACAGACTGCCGTTCCAACTCAGAGTTATGCTGATAACGGTAAGTATCAAACTGTTGAAGATCTTGACGAATTGAAAGCCAAATGGCAGCCATCAGATATGCTTTCCGCCCTTTGGCTTGATTGGGAGTTACGATCCAGAAAGAAGTAGTCGAATGTCAGTCGCCGAATAGCTTCGGCGGCTTTTTTTGTGGGGAAAAAACTAAGGTATACTAGGTTTTGCAAATGACAGATATATTCTCCCTCATACAAAAAGAAACAGAGCGGCAGCGGGAAACGTTAATGATGATTCCTTCTGAAAACTATGCATACCCTGAGGTTCGAGAAGCCGTGGGGAGTGTCCTCATGCACAAATATTCTGAAGGGTACCCAGGACGACGATACTATCAGGGAAACGACTACATTGATCAGATTGAAACGGCAGCTGTCGAATCTGCAAAAAAACTGTTTGGTACTCCACATGCAAATGTACAACCACTCTCTGGTTCACCTGCAAACTCTGTAGTACTCCTTGCCCTCGCTAACCCTGGTGACACCGTAATGGGGTTGTCCTTGGCCTCTGGTGGTCACTTAACACACGGACACCCTGGCATTACCTTTTCAGGAAAATTTTTCCGTTCTGTTCAGTTTTCAATCGAACAGAACGGCAGTTTTGATTTTGAAAAATTACGTACGCAGATTGAAGTGGAGAAACCAAAGGTAATTTTTATTGGAACAACTGCATACCCAAGAGTTATTGATTTTGAATTGTTTGCGCATGCGTGTGAAGGCTTCCCCGTAACACTTGTTGCTGACATTAGTCATATTGCAGGGCTTGTTGTAACAGGTTTACACCCAAACCCAGCGCCGCATGTAGATGTAATCACAACAACCACACACAAAATGTTACGAGGCCCACGAGGAGGAATAATTCTTGTAACAGACAAAGGGCTTGCTCGGGACCACGAGTTAGGCAAAAAAATAGACAGAGCAGTTTTTCCTGGTATGCAGGGTGGACCACATGACAACGTGACTGCTGGCATCGCCATTGCACTTGAGAAAGCACAGGAGAGCGGCTACCAAGAATACACAAAAAGAGTGCTCTCAAATGCTTCTGTTTTGTCTGCAGAGCTTCTTTCATATGGCTACACCCTTGTGACTGGAGGAACTGATAATCATTTGCTTCTTCTTGATCTGCGAGAGAGAAAAATAAGTGGTAAAGAAGCGGCAGTTGCTTTGGAGAAAGCCGGTATTGTTGTTAATGCAAACAGTATTCCGTTTGATACTGCCAGTCCACTGTCCCCAAATGGAATACGTCTTGGAACACCAGCGCTTTCTGCTCGAAATATGGGGGAGAGTGAAATGAAGGAAATAGCCGGCTTTATTCATTCTGTTTTATCAAACATTTCAGATGAAAAAATAATTCTCGAAATAAAAAAGAAGGTCGTTGCCTTGTGCCAAAAGTTTCCCGTTGATTTTTAACCCACAAAAGAAGGGCACCGAAGTGCCCTTGTTGTTATTTCTTCTTGCTTGTTGCTTCAAGAAGTCCTTCGATATCTATCGCTATCCTTCGAATGACTTGATCAGTATCTAAACCAGTGGCTCGTTCCAAAATACAAATCTGATCAAGCGAACTATTTTGCAGATATACATGTATCCGCGCATTCACCAAAACAAAATTGACGCTAGATACCTTTGGATTCACCCGTGACCGATTGTAGTCGAGCGTGTGTCCGTAGGGCCCACTCGTAAGTTCAAACGTTACTCGTTCTGATCCAAACACCCGATCATGAGAGATTCCTAAGTTTCCAGATTTCATTCGGACAACCTGAACATGCTTTAAGAATGTGAAATCTCTAATAAGCGTGAGGCTTGTCCAGAAGCTCTCGAGAGTAACTACTCCCTTTCGAATTGCATTGGCATATTCTGCTGAAACGTCCCCAACGAACTTCATGTTGTCTCTTCCTTCCGCGCATGTTTTGATAAAGAGCCGAGGATATAGATAATTGAAACCATATCAATTCCGACATCTGAAAGACCGTCAAAGTGTTGTGTTACTTGAACACAATCATTTTCCAGTGTCAGGACATAGATTGTGATGACTTGTTTCCCTAAATCATTGAAAGGGTTACGAAGGCTCATCTCAATTGAGGTTTCCAAAATGGCAACCTCATACAGAATGTCCATTTTGTTTACCCTTGACCACAATCTAGCAAAATAGTGCCCATTTTCCTTTTGCACCCAGTCGTGCGAAGGCTTGCTCACGCTTTGGCGAATAGTTTCAGCTGTGCCTGGGGCAAGAATAATTTGCACCAGTGGCACGAGTATCTTCGCCATATGCTGATTCAGAGCATATGTTACTTGCACACGCATATACACTCCTTTTTAAGATAACAGTCCTATATTCTACTACAGTTGCATCAATTTTTCTCATTTTTGGGAAAAAAGGCCTGGGCTAATGCCCAGGTGAGTGTTTATCATCTGTATACAGATACAAAATGAACAAACATATGTCTTGAATCGACATGACTGATGATTCATTTACTTTTTTAGAGAGCATATCGATAACACAAATGTTCTCTAGATCTCGTGTTATACAAATGGCCACATCGGCAAGACACGTGTCGGTGTTTGGTTCTGTACCATAAAAGCGAATGACACCTCGGCAGCCCTCTGGAAAGTCGATGATATTCTCCCTGCCCCATACCTCAACCATCTCTTCCAAAGTCGAGAGTGCTGTTACATCGAGAGAAATCGTGATTTTAATCAAATCTGGGTCTGTGCCTAGGTGTCTTCCTACCTTAACTTTCTTGATGTAGATCGAACGACTTTTGGTTTTTCTAGCCCAAATACTCAAAATTCCAGGCAAGTTGTTTGAGATTTCAGTAAAGTGGTCAAAAACAAATACAGCTTGTCTCTGCAGTAAACCTGCAAACATCCCAGTGCGGTATTGCACGAATTTCATTTGAAAGTGCCTTTCGCTTTTTCCTACCAAATGGATACGTTGCTTGAAAGCACTGTAGTATATCAGTACAATCCTAACTATGGCTGAT
>CAZMSJ010000031.1:0-7127 GCA_964568925.1 uncultured Gammaproteobacteria bacterium | reverse complement strand
AGTTGAATACCAACTCCATCAAAATTTCCATTCAAATCATCAGAGGTAATCTTCTGCTCAGTTGGTGTTAGGAAAACAGTGTATGGGTCCCCAATGGCTGCAACCATACCTTTAATTGCTCCATAGACTAAATCTTTGTCACTAATCTTTGATTGGTCATAGTACTCATGTTTAATCATGTCCCACACATCCCAGAACTGATTAAATGAAACAGTTCCTTTGTTTACAGATCGATCAACAGTAACAGGAGTCGAAGACGAAGGAAGACCAGGAACATCATGAAGTTTATATCCAACAAACAAAGAAGTTGCAGAGAAAGCAAGAATAACGAGAATTTGTCTAACAGTGCGGGCGGTTATTAGGGGAAGTTTTACCATCCAGAAAGGATACTATACTAATGGACGGAATGGAAGCAATGCCAAGTGGCGTGCTCTTTTAATCTCTTGAGAAAGGATTTTCTGCTCACGAGCAGTTAACCCTGTTCGCTTTCGAGGGTAGATTCTTCCACGATCATTCATAAATCGTGCCAAATCTTCATAGTTTTTGTATGTTACGTCAAAATCGAAACTGCCAACTCTGATTTTAGCTGCAGCGAGATTTCGCTTTGGTTTTTGTTTTTTTGCCATAGTATTAAATATAATTAGAACGGAATATCATCATCTGGTTGTGTCTCAGCGACCTTTTTAGCAGGTTTAGCTGCCTTAACTGGTGCAGCGGCTGCTGGTGCTGATTCAAAATCATCTGGAACTTCAATTCCACCTGCGTTTGAATAACTTTCACCTTCACCGTCACCACGTTTGTCCAAAAGCATCATGTCAGTAATGACAATTTCTGTCATATACTTGTCTACTCCATCGGCTCCAGCCCATTTTCTGGTCTGAATTCGACCTTCGACAAAGACACGTGTACCTTTTTTCAAAAGTTGTCCGCAAATTTCAGCCAACTTGTCCCAAGCCACAATGCGATGAAATTCAGCATTATCCTTCATTTCACCACTTTCAGTTTTCCATGAACGATTGGTCGCGATTGAGAAGCTCACTACTGCCGTCCCTTGGGGCGTGTATTTTACTTCTGGATCACGAGTTACGTTTCCGATTAATGTCGCACGGTTAAGACTCTTCATTGGTACTTTCAGGCTTTTGAGTAAAGGTTCGCTTCATGTGAACAATCTTTTCTTTTTGAATGAAAAGAGATCGGATAAGAGTGTCATCCAATCGCAATTTAGCATGCAAATCTTTTGCACCTTTACCATCCAATTCTATAGACAAAATAAGGTAAACGCCAGTTGTATTTTTAAGGATTGGGTATGCCAAGTCTCGTACTCCCCAGTCAATAGTTTCAGTGATCTTTCCACCAAAAGCTTCAACTTGCTTCTCCATTTTCTCTAAAAATGCCTTTTTCTTAGCAGAAGTTGTCTTTCCTTCCATAACTGCAACAAGTTCGTATTGCTTCTTTGTAGGGTTCAAATATCGAGCCACGACAGGAGCTCCAGCTTTAGGAGTGGCGACAACCTTATTTTTCTTCATATTGGCGAGTATAACATACGCTCTACGCTAGGCGCAATATAAGGGGATCAATTAAAATTTGTGGCAATATCAGGAATTATCTGGCAAGTATTGGCAGTATCTGGTAAAGTCAATTATGCTCATTCCCCCTATTTACACGCTCACACCAGAGATTTCAGAGCTACTGTCAGACATCGAAGCTTCAAAGCATGTAATAGACGCGGTAGTCGTTCCAGAGGCGGTAGAGGTTAATCTTCGTCGCCAGTCACACCTAAAGAGCTCTCTCTTCTCTGCCCGCATCGAAGGAAACACATTAACCCTTGATGAATTAACCCATGTTGCCTCAAAAGATCAGAAAAAGGCTGAAATCACGAATATTTTGAAGGCCATGAGCTGGATTCAAGAAAAGGCACAGAAAGACTTTGTCGAAAAGGATATTTTGACCATACACAAGCTTGCGATGCAGGGGTTAACAGAGTCAGACAATTTAGGCAAACTCCGACGAAACATGGAAGCTATCTTTAATAGTGCAGGTATTGCCATTTATATGCCACCCTCTCCCCGCCAAGTGCCTGCGGCCGTAACACGGCTCGTTAAATACATAAACAGCGACAAAGAGCGGTTTGTACCAATTAAAGCAGTTATCGCCCACTATATATTTGAAAAGATTCACCCATTTTTAGATGGGAATGGTCGAGTTGGCAGACTTTTGATACAAAAGGTACTGTCACACGGTGGATATGGCATGAAAGGAATGCTCTCAATTGAAGAGTATTACGAAAACCATCGAAGTGAGTACTACCGCATGCTTGAAGAGCCAGAAAAGGACTTAACTGAGTATGTCGCCTTTATGCTCACCGCAATAGCACAAACGGCAAAAACTGCACGAGAGACGATTCTTTCTAAAAAGAATGTTGAACCTGAGGATTTTCTCCTGCCCAGAAGAGCTGAAATTGTACAAATCATTAAAGATCACAAACTGGTCAACTTTGATCAAATTAGAAGAAGATTTCTACAAGTAAACGAGCGAACATTGCGGTACGATCTTCTTTCTTTACAAAAAGGTGGGTTTATCAGGAAGTTAGGCTCCACCAAAGGGGTCTATTATGAACTCACATAATCCTCTATAGGTTGACACTAACATCGTTTCCCGATACTATTTGCTCCTCGCACACGTTTCACGGGAGAATATAAATGACACTAGCAGAAATTTTGGGAACGGTGATCTCTGTAGTCTTTGTAATCTCTGGTGTTTGGCTGATCATGGATGCAATAGCCAGTGCCCAAAAACGAGCAGAACGGGAGGCTCGAAGGGACAAGGTGGATGACATCAAAAAAAAGAGATCGCCATTCCCACTTAAAACGGATGATGATTTCTATGTTGGAACATTCACATTCTTATTGGGTTTTTCACCAAAGGACTATCGTCCAGAAATTCATGACAAGATCATTAGAGAAAAGGCGCTGACACTAACTGAGAGCCGGAAACAAGTTCTCGATCAGATGCTTTTCATCCTTTTTGGAAAACATCTTAATGATGTTATGACTGAGGGAAACATACCCGTAAGTACTGAAGACTGCAAAAGGAGTTGAAACATGCCTGATGGTTTAGTAATTGGTATTGTGGTTTTTCTCGTAATAGTCGTCTATTACGTTTCACTGATTATCTTATCAGGACCAAGCAGTTCTAGTCAGAAAAAAGACAAACAGTTTTTTGACTTCTTCGGTATCAGTTCTGACAGCAACAGTATTACTGAGGTTTCAAGCAAGATACAAAACAAAGTATTGCAACTGCTTGATCAAAACGACTTGGTGGGGATAGATAGAGCTATTGAGATCGCAACGGCGTCAAAATATTCTAGTGCAATTGCCGTTACGTTTTTTAAGCTGAAGAGTCAAATTCAAAAACTGAAGGACAAGAATCAAATACGCTCTCCCGACATTTAGACACAGTGAAGGGCTGACCTAGTCAGCCCTTTTTCATTACGTTTATTTTAATTCAGTTGTTTACCACACAGGTAGCAGATTAAACAGGATAATCATCGTATTCACTGCATTCTTCTTCTCCAATCCGTTCACGTTCAGCATATGGGTCAGCGATGTTGTTCTGAAGACAAATGCTTGCAAACAGATTAAGTGCTTGCTCAAGTTTGGCATACTCATTCCCAAGTACAGGATCAGCCTCTATCGAGATAATTTGCTCTATTCTGTCCTGAGACATCTTAAAGTGTTTTGCCAAAAGTTGTGCATACTCAAGGCTTTCATAGGCACGTACCTTCATACGTCGATATCTGGCTCGTTCTGGAATAATGAAAAGATATACCAGAAGACCAGGAATCAGAAATAGCGCAACAAGAACAAATCCAGCAGATATATCATTCATGCGTAAAGCTCCTTAGATATCAGCTAATCAGGTGAAGTATATACTATTATGGGATTTTTGCAAAGAGTACAGGAGAAATGAGGTAAGTTTCTTGTTATGCACCAATCTTAAACTCAACAATGTCACCATCTTTCATAATGTAGTCACGGCCCTCACTTCTCACTTTTCCTTGTTCACGACACGCTTTCCAACCAACAAGTGAAACAAAGGATTCATAATCAACAACATCAGCTTTAATAAACTTTTTAACAAAGTCATTGTGAATTACCCCTGCTGCCATTTGAGCAGTAATCCCATTCTTAATGGTCCAAGCACGTACTTCTTTCTCCCCTGCTGTTAAAAATGAAATAAGTCCAAGAGTTGAAAATCCTTTTTTAATTAAGCGTTCAAGACCTGACTTGTTGACTCCTAAGTCAGCCAAATAACTAGCTGCTTCTTCATCTGTAAATCCTGAGAGCTGCTCTTCTGTTCTGGCTGAAATTGCAACGACTTGATCAACAAGCAAGTTGTTTTGTGTCGCAAAGGTAGTTTCAATTTGCAAAGAATCTTTGAGAGAGTCCTCATCACAATTTAATGCAACTAAGATTGGCTTTGCGGTTAGCAAATGAAGCTGTCTTGCCTCAAGTGCTTCTGGCTCAGTAAAGACAACTTCGCGAGCAGGCTTGCCTGCGGACAAAGCCTCTTTTAATTTTGTTAAAGCAGATTTAGTTACTTCTGTCGCTTTTTTACTTCTATCAAGAGATCCTTCTACCGTTGCAAGGTCTGACATCAGTAACTCTGTCTCAATAACTGAGAAATCAACATCTGGGTCAACACTCCCCTCTTTTACAATATCTGCATCAGTAAAAAGACGGACAACGTGGCAAATGGCATCAACTTCACGAATATGACTTAAGAATTTGTTTCCAAGTCCTTCTCCTTTATGTGCACCAGCGATAAGGCCTGCAATGTCCACAAACTCAACGGTTGCCTGTACTTCAGGTGGCAACTTTTCAAGCTTGTCAGCTTCTTTTGTTACCTCAGCCAGCTTTGTAAGTCTCTCGTCAGGAACTGGAACAATACCAATGTTTGGTTCAATGGTTGCAAACGGAAAATTGGCAGCATACGCCTGCTGCTTTTTAAGCAGTGCGTTAAAGAGAGTTGATTTCCCTACATTTGGAAGACCTACGATACCAATTGAAAGAGACATATTCTGCGATTATACCAAATCGATTCAATGAACATTCATTTCCTTGACCATTAAGAAGAGTGTATAGTGAATGTATGGGTATAAATCTTCAAAAGATAAATGTAAAAAAGCTTGTTCTCTCCCTTCTCGTTTCTGAAGGTGCAGGGATCTTTGGTTCTCTCTTTACCGTGAACGCAATTAACACTTGGTACGTAACCTTAAACAAACCATTCTTTAGCCCTCCAAATTGGGTATTTGGGCCTGTATGGACACTTCTCTTTGCATTGATGGGTGTCTCACTCTATATCGTTTGGAACAAAAAAATTGACAAAAAGGTGAAGGCACATGCAATGAGCCTCTTTTTCAAACAGCTTTTCTTAAACTTCCTCTGGTCAATATTCTTCTTCACATTCAAAAACCCTGCAGCAGGTTTAGTTGAGATTGTTATTATGTGGTACTTTATTTTTGAAACAATTAAGGCGTTTAAGAAGATTGATACGACAAGCGCGTATCTTCTCTATCCATACCTTGCATGGGTATCATTTGCGACGCTCTTAAACTTCGCAATCTTTGTACTTAATTAATGGCATTTAATAATCTAACTCCAGAAGAAGCTCGTATTATTGAAACAAAGGGAACAGAACGTCCATTTAGTGGTGAATATGATGCTTTTTTTGAAGATGGTGTCTATATCTGCCGCAGATGCAATACTCCTCTCTTTTCTGCAAAAGCTAAATATGATGCAGCATGTGGCTGGCCTGCATTTGATGATACCTTTCCTGGAGCAGTAACAGAAACCCCTGAATCAATCCTTGATGGGAGAACTGAAATTACGTGCACCCACTGCAAAGCCCATTTAGGTCACGTTTTTAGAGGTGAAAAATTAACTGAAAAAGACACTCGCCATTGTGTCAATTCTCTTTCAATTCGATTCATTAAAGAAGGTTCTCCTCTTCCTCCCGTACTTGAAAAGTAAAGAGTACCTTCCAGTTTCTTCTACACTCCCCCACCCTTAAATTGGCTTCCAGGTACTAATTTAGATATAATAAGGCTGTAATCTACAACACAAGGAGTGTTTGCATGAAGTATACGTATGCGCTGCATGAAAATCGTGTGAAGTATCTTCAAGATATTTTAGACAAACTTATCGCACTCTATAGTGCATATGACTTTCATCCAAACAAGGAAGAGATCCTTGTTACTGAAAGTAATGATACTCACGTTGAACTGAGCCACTTTGAGCATATACCCGACGGTACGATTCGATTTGCACATCTTTCTTGGATAAAAGGCAATGACATTTCATTTCTGCATATCCAATACATTAGAGATACTAAAAAAGTAAGTGACTCTACTCGATGGAATGCAAACAACGAATTTCTCGGTGGTCATATTCAAATTTCACATAATTACCGTGGAAGTGAGGAAGCATTTTTACAAAGGGCTCTGGTACTCCTAAATGAAGTATCAACCTGGATGAGACTTCCAGATAACCAAAGCGTATTTGCGTAAGTGCTGGGGCTAATCAAACGATTAGCCCCTATTTTTGTCTAAGAAAACCTTACCGAATGTGAACCCACCTGGTAAGATAGGCTTAAATGAGAAATGAGGTGAGCAAATAATGAAAGGATTCAAAGATTACATACTTCGTGGAAACGTGATTGACCTCGCAGTTGCTGTGGTCATCGGTGGTGCTTTTGGTGCTGTTGTGACAGCACTAGTAAAAGACATCGTTACTCCATTAATTGGAGCATTTGGTGGAACCCCAGACTTCTCTGCAATTTCATTTACGGTAAACAATAGTAAATTTATGATTGGAGACTTCATCAATGCTGTTATTTCATTTATAACCATTGCTGCCGTCATTTACTTCTTTGTCGTTACTCCCATGAATAAAATTATGGAGAAAGTGAAAAAGGGACAGAAGGTAGACCCAAGTACAAAGATTTGTCCAGACTGCTTAAGTGCTGTACCAATTGGTGCAAAGCGCTGTAAGTTCTGTACATCAACACTCAAGAAATAATTGTGTTGAAATGAAGAAGTTAACCCACAGATATCTGTGGGTTAATTT
>CAZMSJ010000030.1:0-7874 GCA_964568925.1 uncultured Gammaproteobacteria bacterium | reverse complement strand
TTTTTAACCCTCAGTTTTGTACTGAGGGTTTTACTGTTGAATTTGAATTCGCCAGGCTCTATAATAGCTTTACCTTTTCCGTCGAATGAGATTAACTAATAACTGCTGTATTTTGAACTAGAGATTTACATTAGCTTAGTCCTACTGTAAAGTGTGATCCGACCGAAGGGTACGGATTTTTTTGTGGGAAGCGCGAGACAAGGTAATACGAGGGCCCGAAGTTTACCTGGCTGAACGCCTCATTTGCAATGAGGAGGCAGGCGGTTCGATTCCGCCCGGGTCCACCAAACAGTAGTTTGGGAAGATAAGCACCTTTAACAAAAATAATTAGCGAGAAAGAGAAGTAAAGAATTTTTATTTCTTTGTTTTTCTTTATTACTAATTGTTTGTTCTTTGACATCTGAAGAGAAAGGCCGAAAGTCAAAACACAATGCAGACAGTGGATGCCTAGGTCTTGCACACCGATGAAGGACGCACATAGCAGCGAAATGCGCCGGGTAGGAGCTACGATCCGTTTATCCGTCGGTGTCCGAATAGGGAAACCTAGTTGGGGTTATACCCAATTGCTCTGTGGCCAAATTGCTTCGCATAAAGCTTACGAATTACAAGAGATTGTAAGGTCGCAGGTTTCATGCGAAGCATACTAACCATATGAGAGGGAACCCTCTGAACTGAAACATCTAAGTAAGATCAGGAAGAAAAATCAAATGAGATTCCGTCAGTAGCGGCGAGCGAAAGCGGAATAGCCTAAACCATCATGTGTACCGCAAGGTGCATGAGATGGGGTTGCAGGACTTCAATATGTGAGTAAAAAAGATAGCAGAATAACATGGAAAGGTTAATCATAGAGGGTGACAATCCCGTAAGCGAAATCTTTTTTACCGCTAGAAGTATCCTAAGTACCACGATACACATATACCGTGGGAATCCGGGGGAACCATCCTCCAAGGCTAAATATGTGGCAAGAACCGATAGTGAACTAGTACCGTGAGGGAAAGGTGAAAAGAAGTGCGGAACGCACAGTTAAAAGAACCTGAAACTGTCTGCAGACAAACCGAGAGAGCATTGATTTATCAGTGTGATCTCGTGCCTATTGAAGAATGAACCGACGAGTTATACGTATAAGAAGCTAGCTTAAGCACTGTAAAGTGCGTAGGCTCAGTGAAAGCGAGGATTAATAGTCCGACCAAGTTTCTACGTATAGACCCGAAACCGGGTGATCTACTCATGAGCAGGCTGAAGCTTCAAGAAATTGAAGTGGAGGGCCGAACCCGTTGTTGTTGCAATAACATGGGATGACTTGTGAGTAGGGGTAAAATGCCAATCGAACCCGGAGATAGCTGGCTCTCCCCGAAAGGTCTTTGGGGACCGTGCCGTGTTTATCATTAATGGAGGTAGAGCACTGGATGAGATGCTGAACGCAAGTGAGGTCTCTCAATCAAACTCCGAATTACATTAGTGTCAACGGTAGAAAGTCATATCGGGCTAAGCTGATATGACGAGAGGGAAACAACCCAGATCACCAGCTAAGGCCCCTAATTTAATGCTCAGTGGTAAAGGAAGTGGAATCACCAAGACAGCCAGGAAGTTGGCTTAGAAGCAGCCACCTTTTAAAGATAGCGTAACAGCTCACTGGTCAAGTGATTCTGCGCCGAAGATTTCGCGGGGCTCAAGCATTAAGCCGAAGCTGTGAATGTAATAATTTATTATTACGTGGTAGGGGAGCGTTCTTATTGCAGTGAAGCTGTACTGTAAAGTATGGTGGAGCGATAAGAAGTGAGGATGTCGGTATAAGTAGCGCACAAGGAAAGTGAGAATCTTTCCCGCCGAATGCCCAAGGTTTCCGTCGCAAGGTTCGTCCGCGACGGGTAAGTCGGCTCCTAAGACGAGGTCCCAAGGACGTAGTCGATGGACAACTGGTTAATATTCCAGTACTTGTGGTAAATCGTTATCAATAAAGGACTGACCGGGTAAATGCGTACATACTCCTTCGTGAAGTGGAGTGCAGAAGTTTCGTGTGTGCTTGTAGGAAAATCCGCAAGTGCGTTTAACGAAATGGTGCTAATCTGGCGAGAGCCGGGTGACATGTATTAATAGCCTGCAAGAAAAGGTTCGTTATGAGATTTATCATAAGCCGTACCGCAAACCGACACAGGTGGGCTGGTCGAGTAGACCAAGGTGATCGAGAGACAGAAGTTTAAGGAACTCGGCAAAAAAGCTACCCGTAACTTCGGGAGATGGGTTGCCTCAACGTGAGTTGGGGCCACAGCCAAAGTTTATTAGCCGACTGTTTATCAAAAACACAGGTCCGTGCAAAAGTGAAAACTTACGTATACGGGCTGACGCCTGCCCAGTGCTGGTAAGTTAAGTGGATGGGTGCTTGTACCTTCGGGTACATGATGCTTTGAAATGAAGCTCCAGTAAACGGCAGCAGTAACTATAACTGTTCTACGGTGAATAAATATTCGCCGCCGTAGTAAAATTTGACCAAATGCTGGAAACGCTCGCGTATCTGACAGTACGAGTTTTAAAGGAATTTAAAACCGTGACAATCTGATCAGTGGAGCCAATCAGCAGGAAAGATCAAAAACTAGAAATAGCGTAGTGTCGATAAACAATTTCCTTAAAGAAATGTACATGCAGAGGCGCAAAAAAAGTTTGTTAGTAGTTTGACTCCGAAAAGAAAGAACCTTTCTCACAATGAAAAATGAAGCTAATTGCAGTTTACTGCGTTAGTGGATTACCTAATTGTGTAGATTAAGTTCGTTTTTTCGAATCGGTGTTAGTAATAGCGCTTGCATATTTCAAAAAGAAATTTTTAAAGACAAGACCTATTCGTGTTTTTGGAATCCTCAGAGACTAATACGTCAAACACTTTCTTTATTAGAGAAAGTGATGATAGAGTCCGACCTTCATGGCGACATGAAGCTTTGTGAAAGTCACAAAGCATCCCTTAAAAGATGTAACACAACGTTAACCTTTAAAAAGTTAATAGAATGAGCGAAGTTCCTTGTCGGGTAAGTTCCGACCCGCACGAATGGCGTCACGAGCTAATAACTGTCTTAAACTTCTACTCGGCGAAATTGCGGTGGCTGTGAAGACGCGGCCTAATTCCACTTGGACAAAAAGACCCCGTGAAGCTTTACTGTAGTCTGGCATTGAGTCGTATGTCTCAATTGTTTAGCGTAGGAGGGAGTGCTTGCACGATCCTGAAACACCTCCCGTTGATATATGCGAATCTCACCCAAGGGCCCTAGACGGGTCCGGGGAACGTGTCAGATTGGCAGTTTTACTGGGGCGGTACCCTGCCAAAGTGTAACGCAGGGACACAAAGGTCGGCTTACCACGGATGGAAATCGTGGGGAAAGCGCAAAGGTTTAAGCCGGCTTGACTGCGACACCGATGGGTGAAGCAGGTACGAAAGTAGGTCTTCGTGATCCTCCACTCCGCAATGGTTGCGGATGGAGCTTAATGGATAAAAGCTACTCCGGGGATAACAGAGTAGTCGCGCCCGAGAGTCCATATCGACGGCGCGGTTCGCTACCTCGATGTCGGCTCAGCACATCCTGGGGCCGGAGAAGGTCCCAAGGGTCGGTCTGTTCGCCCGTTAAAGTGCTACGTGAGCTGGGTTCAGAACGTCGTGAGACAGTTGACTCTGATGACATATCAGAGTGACATGAGCCGTCTCTCCTTATCGACACTGAATTAAATCGAGTATCTGAAAAAGTCTTTTTGTCTACAAAATACCTCGGAATGATAGAACGAGGTCTCTATAACGTAACTGTTTAGAGTATCAATATAAGGATATAAATCTGGCTATATGCTGGGAAGTCTCGCAAAATGTTTGTCTACTGGTATACAATATGTGTACTAGTGAAAATGGCAAACCTGAGATTATCAGCAGGAAAGACTAGATTTCATATTTCCCTAAGTGATGACTATTTCATCGGGTTTGTAGAGGGTGAAGGAATGTTTTATATCGGTATTGTCCGATCACCTGAAACAAAAACTGGATGGCAAGTTGTGTATTTTTTTAAAGTTTCACAAAACCCAAGAGGTCGCGTGGTACTTGAAGAATTACAAAAACGACTTGGTTGTGGCTATATTAAAGCCAATAGTCTAACTGATAAAACTGATCAATCACTGGCATTCGTTGTCCGTGATTTACCAAGTTTAAGGGATCGCATTGTTCCTTTCTTTCAAGATCGTTTAGTTATTAAACGAGAAGCGTTTGAACAATTTAAACAGGTTTTAGAACTTGTTTACTTAAGACAACACTTAACGAAAGAGGGAATTGTCAAAATTATCGAAATAGCGTACGAGATGAATACTAAAAAACGTCGAGTTGCTAAAGAAGTAATTTTAAGTGCATATGAAAGATAGAATCCTCACAGGCCATACGCCAGAGCATATTTAATATATATGCATGATATGGTCGGATCCTCATGGCGACATGAGGTGCTAACAGAAAACAAGAAATTTGTTAGTTCATACATTTGTATGAAACGATAATGTCGGACTCTATCCAGTGGAATCGTTCGAGTTTTGAAAGGAGCTGGCCTCAGTACGAGAGGACCAGGCTGGGGGAATCCCTAGTGTGCCGGTTGTGACGTCAGTCGCAACGCCGGGTAGCTACATTCCCATATGATAACCGCTGAAAGCATCTAAGTGGGAAGCATGCCTTGAGATAAGAACTCGTCATTAGACTCCTGGAAGACCACCAGGTTGATCGGCAGGAACTGGAAGCACCGCAAGGTGTTAAGGTTACCATGTACGAATCAGTCGAATCGGCTTTCGGACCTTTCTCTTCAGTAATCAAAGAATAAAACAATACGTTTGTGGTATAGTACCAGTACATTTGAATCTAAAATTGTCTTGGTGACCTGAGCGTTCTGGTCCCATCTCTTCCCATTCCGAACAGAGTCATGAAACGGAACAGCGCTGACGATAGCTATCGAGCAATCGGTCGTGAAAATAAGTCGTTGCCAGGGCAATTTTAGATTTAAGTTACCAGGTATCTCTTCAGTTAAACCTCATAATATTGTATATTCCTTTTTTTTGCGTTACACTTCTGTTTGTTTTGTTGCACTTAAAAGTGAAAGGGGAGTAATCGTGTTTGAATATATTGTTGTGTTCTGCATTTTGGCCTGGATTTGGGGAGCCTTACTTTCACCTTCTTATACAAACGGGAATGGAGAGCACTTTGATGAGGACCCAGAAGAACCAGAAGACCAAGGAACCTACATCAAACGAATTGACTCAAATGAGCCAGACACTGCCTCGACAATAGCCAGTTTAGTCTGGTCAGTTGTCTTTGCATGTGCGCTCATGTACTCGGCTTTGGTTTGCCACTATGTGGTGTTAGTACCATTGTTTTTTCACTAAATAACAAAGGGGGACCTCTGTGTCTGTAAAACTGATTCTGATTGCAGCAGCAGTTCTCATGCTACTTGGACTGTTTTCTGTTTTTTTCGCCCTACGCTGGGAGACACTTGTAACAAACAAACCACTGCGCTGGTTTGCTAGTGCGTTTGGTCTATTGGCATTGGCCATCTTTGTCGTAATCATCGGCATATTTTGGCCTCAAGTCATATTCATCTTGATAGCAATTGGGATGGTCTTGTTAGCCTATGTTGCCGTTCATTCGGCAGAAAAGCGAAAAGGTAAACCAAAAAGATTCATCTTTGCTGATGGAGAAGAATCTGAAGTAGTTGATGAATAGATAACGGTATTTCCGTTGAAGCGCTGGCTCACCCCAGTGCTTTTTTTGCGCCCAAACAATCCCATAACTTGATATTTTGCCTGTTTTAAGGTAGAATACTCCCTACGTTCGCCTGTACATTACATAAAAAGAGGTTTCGATGATTGACCCAAAACACACAATTTTGAATGATGTCTTGGAAAAGTTTTTGAGTGATGATCATATGTCCACATTCTTTGGCCTCACGAAAAAGGAGATTACCGAGGCTCTGAATGATGTTCGTGTATCGAGTGATGGCTTAAGTGTTTCACCTCAATTCAAGAGCCCAGGATATGGCGGGAATTGGACACAGAAACCGATGATAGTTCTGTCCGACCTTACCAATCCACTGTCAGTTTGGTGCCATGAGTGCCGTCATCTGTTGCACTACACACTGTGCAAGAAAATCTTTATCGATCCAAAATATTTCGCCTTAGCCCTCCGGTTATTTGAATTTAACGTTCTGGGGGATCCCGAATTTTTGACTTCGATTACTCAGGGTGGGGCAGAGACTCAGAAGCAACTGCTTTCACTGTCCTATGTTGTCCTTCAAACGGTTAAGGATTTAGACGATAGCCCAGATGCGATCACCGTTCTTACTCAATTTGCTTCGATTTTCGGAGCGTTGACCTATCAGCATGCATATTTTGTTGATGCTGGTATGTGTGAAGCTGTTGCCTCAAATGGTGATACTGGATTGTTGGCCTTAAACGATCATTACAACCGGTTGATCGGCACGGTAATACCTGGCGACCAGTACCTGGAAGGCTACAAAAACACTGAATGGCAGAATACCTTTGCTGCTGCAAACATGGTTGGCAAAGCCTTGCTTGTTACAAAACATGACTACTGGGTTGACAAAAATTTGTATTGGCAATCAGCCAAAGGAGGCGTAAGTGAGCAAACTCATTCATAAGAAGTGGTTCAAAGTCTTGAGCGTTTTGTGTTGGATCTTGATGATTGGTTCGATATATTTGGCAACCAACAATCTGTTGATTGCCATTGAAATTATCGTCATTCCTTTGATCCACGAGCTCGGACACGCAATTCCAGGTGTTCTTCTTTTCAAAGTCCCGGCTAAGCTCGTGATACTACCCTTTGGGCTAGCGGTCGACTTTGATGAGAAGCAGTATTCTCAGCTGCCAGCTGAAAAAGCCGCGCTGATTTTGATTGGTGGTGTTTCCATAAATACCATCATGGGTGCCGGTTTCTTTATTCTGCTCAGAGCAGGAAGTACTGATTTTGCTGTGTTTTTCGGGTTGATACTGAACGTGCTGTTGGCACTGACCAACAGTATTCCTTTGAGCTTTGTGGATGGCAGCCATTTTGTAAAGGCTGTTTTGTGGCCAATGCGACAAGCTAGCCGAGCGCTATTTGTGGCGATCTGGCTCATGAGCCTTGCACTCGTTTGGATTGCGTTGGGAATGACAACTATCACAGGCATCGTCATTTTAGCGAACGCCTTGGGTGTATGTTATTATGCCCTTTTCGCAAATCGGAGCAAAACCGAACAGCCGAACATGTTTGAGCTTATTTGCTCAGCATTGGCCTTTTCAGGTTTGTTGTTTTGTAATCTCTTTATGGGGATGTGGATTCTACAAATCGCACAAGTGATTTAACCCCTTTATGGGCGCTGATTAACCCTCAGCGCTCTTTTTTTGTGTAAAAAACTGGCAACCCTCATCCTGTAATTTGAAAAAGTGCCGATTTCTGTTATAATCACACGGTTTCCGGTTGAATTAAGGAGGAAAAAATGTCGAGTAATGGTAACCGTGGCTGTGGATATTTCTTTTCCCGTATTCTTGCTTTTTGGATTATCATTTGGACCCTTGTCGCAATTGCTTTTGCATGGCTTCAATCAAGTGGGTTTGCGAGGATAAATGTAGGGGGAATTCTTGGTCAATTCGCGGTAAGCCAACAAGTACCGTTTTTCCAGTCCCTGTTGTCGTCTGTATTCATTTTTGGATTGTGGTGTGTCGGTAGCTCTGCGATATTTGTTTTGCTGTTCTTGCTACTCCGACCGAGAACCAAATCAAGTGAAAACGTGATTACTCCTAAACAGTAAGGTGTTGGGGGAACCACAGCACAAGAGTTAATAGTTTATAGGGTTTCTCACAAGGCAGGTATGTCTTGG
>CAZMSJ010000029.1:0-7970 GCA_964568925.1 uncultured Gammaproteobacteria bacterium | reverse complement strand
TTAGACGTGGGTCTGTGGAGAAATACCAGCGAGGTAATGCATGTGCATATGGTGAACGGCAGCTGCATCCCCTACATTTGCAACCAAACGAGCTCCAGTGTGTGAGTGGTCTAACATCAGGCTACTTGCCATATGACGAATTGCAACCCAAATATCATCTGGCAAACTTCGGGCATCATCGTAGTGAACCTTTGGAATAATGAGCCAATGAATGGGTGCCTTTGGTTCAATATTCTCAAAGACTAAGACATGATCATTTTCAGCAACAATCTTACTGGGTACTTCGTGCTTAATTAGTTTACAAAAAATACAATCTTCCATACGTCTACTATACCAGATACAAAAGAAGGCTCACCCGAAGGTAAGCCCTTTTACTGTTTACTTGTCTCCTAACACGAAATCGAGTGCATCACCAAGCAAAATAGGGTCATGACGAAGCAAACTTCGTCGTACTCGATCAGTGGCACTCTGCTTGTGAATCTGTCTTGAAACCAGTGGATACCAACTTGCTCGTTGATCGGTTTTCAGATCATCCTCAACTGGATGTGAATCTTCTTGAGCATACCGAGACAGAATGTCTGGTGGAATCTGTGCCAAGTCACCTGGCAACAAAATTCGATCAACACTTCTGCCTAAATAGCTTTCAAGAACCTTTACAAAGTAGCTTGTGGTAAAACCACTTGTTTGCCCTACCTTTGTAACAAGGTTACCGACAAAAACAAGCTGTGCTGATGTTTTATGAATTGCTTGTGAGAATCCATTCACAACAACATTTGGCAAGACACTGGTGAACATGTCCCCAGGGCCAAAGATAATTGCATCAGCCGCAACAAGCGCATTGAAAGCCCGGGGGTTGATTTCTACTTCCGGTTCAATCCGCAATCCCGTGATTGTACACAGTCGTTGCCAAGGGTAAATTGGTTCATCTATTTCTGATTCCCCATACACCTCTTGACCATTGGAATAGTGTGCAACCAACGTCCCTGCCGTCGTTGCAACAGGAATAACTTGTCCAGCTGTTTGAAACAGTTTGCACAATCGCGCAATTGCTGCATCAAATCCAAACTTCCTCTCAAGAGGAATGTTCATGTAATTACCTAACCGTTTTCCAGTCATGGGAGGATCATCAAACCGAAATGAAAGCATCTCCCGCAGCGTTTCAAGATTTTCACGACTGGCGTCGTCGCCTTCAGGCATCAAAGCTAAAATTGCCTGAATTAAATCTGATGATGGAAGTGCGCCGTGTTCATCAAGAACTGCCCCAGCACTTCCTCCGTTATCAAACGTAGTTACACACATGGAAACTTCCAAATTAGGAAAGCTCTTTAGTGCACGGGCAACAACGCTTGTACCTGTTCCACCTCCTACAACAACAACTTTCATATCTACACTCCTTAAAAAACATTTAAACTTGTTGCGTGTGCCGAATTGTAAGGCTCTCCCGCTCAAGAGTCAAAAAATGGCACAAAAAAGAGGTGAGGAGTTTTAACTCCTCACCTTGTAATTAAGCAAACTGGCAAACTTACCAATCAATGGTAGTCATCGACAAGAAAAATTTGCCCCAAAAAACAAATGCACTCGCAATAGCAAATGCATACAAAAACTGTCCGGCATCGGGCGGCAAAATGCGTTGCAGTTTGTCAATAAACGCCACGAGCCAAAAAAGCCAGATGAAAATTGTCCCGTAAAATGGGTTCTTCTCCCAAAGACGGAAGACCGGATACGTCAGGACAACAGTGAGCAGAATCGCCCCTGCAAAGGTCGCGTTTTCACCTACAAACAATTGAAATATTGTGTAGGAGGCCACAACGACAAAAACAATGACTGTTAGCTTACGCGCGAATTCATCTTCTGGGAGCAAAAATTTGATCATCAAAATCCCCTTATGTAGACTATCTTCGAATACAAGATTATACCACCTATAACAAAATATGGCAAGTTTTGGAGCTTATTTTTGAAGTTTTGAGAGTACCTCTTCAGTGGTTAAGAGGGTACTTTCTGCCTCAGAACGATTTTTCCACTCTACTTTGCCTGCAGTTTTAGGGGAAACTACGAGGCGAACTGGAATACCGATTAAATCAGCGTCTGCGAGCTTGGCTCCAGCTGAGACCTCACGATCATCAAAGAGTACCTCCACATGAGCCTTACTCAAGGTTTTGTAGAGCTCCATGGCCTGCTTGGCTTCTGCCTCCCCTGTTCCAAGGAGAACAAGGTGTACCTGGAAAGGTGCAACGATTTCTGGCCAAATTAATCCTCTGTCATCATGGTTTACCTCTGCTAACACACCAACGAGCCGTGTTAAGCCAATTCCATAACTTCCAAACCAAACTGGCTTTTTACTGCCATCTTTGTCAGTAAAGAGCATTCCCATTTTCTCAGCATAGAATGTGCCAAGTGGGAATATGTTACCTACCTCGATACATTTTGCACTTTGGTATTCTTCCTTGTTGCCAGTAAAAACCTCTTCGTTCACGGCTTCTTTGTCCCCTTCTTTCCAATAGATGATGTCTTCCCCAGCTTCTGACAAGACTTGGAACTCATGAGTAAATTTGTCTGTAAAGACACCACCAGAGGCTCGAGCAACTTTAAAGTTAAAACCTAACCGGGTAAAGACCTTTATATATGCCTCTTTCACCTCTTCGTAGTAGCGCATCAGGTCTTCTTCTGACGTGTGGGCACTATACAAGTCTTTCATTAAAAACTCTCGTCCGCGCAAAATTCCACTTTTTGCACGAAGCTCATTTCGAAACTTTGTTGAAAAGTGGTAGACAGAAACAGGAAAATCTTTGTAGCTTCCGACGTGTTTTCGAAGAAGATCCATGACGATTTCTTCATGGGTGAAAGACAGAGCAAATTCTCTGTCGTGGATATCTTTAAATTGATACATGACTTCCTTTGCAGTGTCCCATCGACCTGACTCATTCCAAATAGATTTTGGATGAAGAAGTGGCATCAAAAGCTCTTGAGCGTTCACTGCACTCATTTCTTCTCGAATGATTGTTTGCAATTTTTGAACCACACGAAGACCAAGTGGAAGAAGTGTCCAGGAACCTGCCATCAATTGATCCATGAAACCAGCACGAACCAACAATTGGTGGTTAATGCTTTCAGCATCTTTTGGTGCTTCCTGTTTTGTTTTGGGAAAAAGTTTACTTTGTAACACAGCGCTAGTATAACGGGAGGAAACTTCCTTGTCTATTTGCCGACTACTTCACTAAACTCTGTACAAAGTTTGTGAGAGATCCTGCAGTAAACACCTTTGGTACTTCTCGAATAGTTAAGAGAAGCATGACCCCTAGGAGAAAGTACATTCCGACCTGATGAATACGTGCTTCCCAAACAGGAAGTCTCTTTTTTCCAACAATCATTTCAATTACTAAAAACAATACTCGTGAGCCATCAAGTGGTGGGAACGGAACGAGGTTAATTACTGCCAAATTAATAGAAATTAAGGCTGAGAATCCAAGCAGATCTAAAAAGCCATTGCGTGCAGCCTCTGCCGTTACCCCAACAACTCCCAATGGACCAGCTAATCCTTGTGGTACATGTCCTGAAAACAAAGTCTTCATGAGCTTTCCAAATTCAGACAAAATAAGCTTACTAAAATCAAAGGTTTGGCGAGCACCGTAATAGACTGATTCGGTGAAACGAGAAAACCCTTGTGGTTGTCGTACTTCAGTTGCACCGTAGCTATATTTCACTCCAAACAATCCTTCACCTTCTGGTGGTGTGCTTCTCATTACAAATGTTTTAACAGTTGTCTCTCCATTTACATTAACAAAAGAAACGGACGTTTCTCGTCCTTTGGTGTCAGCAATAATTTGGGAAAACAGTGCTGGGTTATATAGTTCTTTTCCATCAACAGCAGTTACCAAAGAGCCAACGGTAATGCCTGCCTCGGCAGCTGGAGAGTTTTCAGAGATCTCACTAATTCGTACTCCCTGAGGAATACCCGTGATGTAGAAAATGAAAGAAAACGCAATAACTGCATACAAAAAGTTCATGAATACTCCGGCTACGGCAACAAATGCACGAGCTGGTCGAGATTTGTTCATAAATGCCTTTTCAGGATACTTTTGAACGTCTGTACCTACTTCACCATGAAGTCTGACAAAACCACCAAGAGGAAGTGCGTTTAATGACCACAAAGTGCCTTTATATTTCTTTCCCCATACTTTTGGAGGAAGGCCAATACCAAATTCTTCAGGCCACACACCAACTGCTTTTGCGGCAAGAAAATGACCGAATTCATGTATAACAACCAAGAAGGAGAGGACAAAAAGGGCTGTAATAATTAAGAAGATAATACCCATGTAGACAATTGTAACACAATAAAAATGACTAAATTTGACGAAGTTCTACTTCCTTTTTCTCGCCAACTTCACTGATTTTTGCAATGAAGGAATCAGTGATTTCTTGAAGTGATTTCTCCTGTGAGAATTTGTCATCTTCTGTAATTTCTTTTGTTTCAAATGCTTTCTTAATCTCGTGCATTGAGTCACCACGAATCTGACGAATAGCAACGCGACCATTCTCAAGTTTGGCATGCAAAATCTTTACATACTTTTCTCGATCTTCGGTCGTCATTGGTGGAACAACGATACGAATCTTCTCTCCGTCAATTGATGGGTTAATACCAACATTGGCTGCAAGAATTCCTTGTTTAATTTCACCAATAACTGATTTGTCCCATGGATCAATAACAATTAATCCAATATCTGGCACAGTAATTGAAGCCAATTCCATAATCTTTAAAATCTGTGCACCACCATATGCTTTAACAGGAATAGACTCAACCATTGCACTTGTAGCACGACCAGTTCTAACTGAAGCAATTTCTGTGAGCAATGCATCGATAGATGCCTGCATTTTTGCCTTTACTGAAGTTTCGTTCATTACCCTCCGATTATACGGCAAACAAATCTAATTACAAATAGGAGAAGGCTTATCTTTACATTTAACGCGTTATAAGACATAATAGCGTGTTCATTGTCAACATTGTGGTGTCACATGCAGATTGCAAATGGGCTTGGGGTACTCATTATTCTAATAGTTATCTCAGTTTTTGTGATGCAAACAGTTGGGAAAAAGACTAAATAGAAGGTGTGAGGCAAGATTGAGGGGCTTTGTCCCCTCTTTTTTATTTGCCGATTTCCATTCGGACAAAGCGACCAAGGCGAATAACTTCACCGGTCTTAGAAGTAACTTCTTTAATTAATTCTTCAATTGTCTTACTGGTGTCTTTAATAAACTCTTGTGCTAAAAGTTCATCACGGTCAGATGGGTTCATAGAAACGATTTGAAGTGCAATACTTTTAGCGAGTTCCATAAAAAGCTCATTTCGTCCAACGAAATCTGTTTCACAAAGAAGCTCAACCATTGCAGCAACTTTACCAGTGTGATGGGTGTAGGCAACAACTCGTCCTTCTGAAGTTTCTCGGTCACTTCTCTTCTCCATCTTCTCAAAACCTTCTTTCATCAAGATTTCTCGAACCTTTTTTTCATCGTTGTTCATTTCATCAAGAAGCTTTTTGACACGCACAACAGGAGCTCCTGTTTCTTCTCGTAGTTTTTTGATGAGTTCTGCACTAAATGCCATAGAAATAGTTATTTTGCAGCAACCTTTTTAGCTGCTTTCTTTTTTGTAGCCTTTTTCTCTTCAACAACTTCTGTCTTTTCCTCTGTTACTACTTCTTTAGCTACCTTTTCCTTTTTCTCTTTCTTGATTGCAGTCTTTGGTGCTTCGACAACTGTCTTTGTTCGTCCCTGTCCTTCAAGAATAGCACCTTCAAAGAGTCCTAATACATACTCAAGTGCAGTTGATGCATCATCATTCATTGGGATTGGGTAATCAACGTCAGAAGCATCTCCATTTGAATCAACGACTCCAATTGTTGGGATCTTCATTCGTCGAGCTTCAGTTACAGCACTCTGTTCTCGGTGAGTATCAATAACAAGCATGACATCTGGAAGTTTGTTCATTCCAACGAGACCACCAAACATTCGCTCTAACTTTTCAACATCACGAGCGATTAAGAGTCTTTCTTTTTTAGTAAAATCTGCATATCCACCGGTTGCAAGCTTAGCTTTAGTGTCTGTAAGCTTTGTGACAGATCGCTTGATTTGACCGAAGTTAGTGAATGTTCCACCAAGCCATCGCTCTGTAACTGAGAAAATTCCAGTTTCCTTAGCCAAAGCCTTTGTAGCTTCCTTAACCTGTTTCTTTGTTCCAACAATCAAGATTGTCTTTCCGTTTTTTGAAGCATCAGTCAAAACATTCAAAGCTTCTTCAAGAAGCTCACCTGTTTTAACTAAATCAAACACGAAAACTCCATCCTTAACAGAATGAAGGTAATCTCGCATTTGTGGATTCCATCGTCGCATCTGGTGACCAAAGTGAGCACCAGCTTCAACCATTTTTTCGAGAGAAATTGTTTGTGACATGATTTATATGTTTGTACTCCTTAAACCGCTACGTGAGGGAGAAGCTTTTGAAGGCTCATCAGGAGTACCCCTTACGTATGTGTAGACACGATTATATTAGAGGTGAAGCAAAAAAACAAGGTGGGGAGTTTTTCCCCACCTTTACACCTAATAACTAGATAAAAAAACCTATGACCATACCGCACTTTTCGCCAAATGACGAAAATTTTCAGTAATATTGCTTTTGAAAGCCTTAGCGGTATCTTTACAAAGATTAAATGGCACCGAGTCGTCAGAGGACATCTCAAGTGTTACCAGATTTCGCAAGTTCGGCGAATGTTCTCCATTTGGGAGAAGGTCGGTAAAAGGATATATCGTGAAAAATACCGGCATCCCCTTTCCCTTGATGTGCAAATTTCCTCTCCAATATTCTACTTGCATCGCAGGTTCAAACTTTACTGTGACAGATCGAACCCTGACATCAATAAGTGACAAAGCTTGTATCAATTCACGATAGATTGTTACAACCTCATAACAATCAATGGCGGGAAATGTTACTTTCGAAACATTTTGGCTTGTCATTTGTAAGAACTCCTTAAATATCCACAGATTAACTACCTTATAGTATACTCTATTGAGGCTAAATTGTCAACTTTTCTTGGGTAGAAGCAGCCTTCACTACGTTTTGAATGAGGCTCAAAACGGTAACAGGGCCAACACCACCAGGAACTGGGGTTATAAAATCTGCTCTTTTTGAGGCTCCTTCAAACTCAACATCCCCTTTTGGTGACCCAACATCAATAACAATGGCATGGGGCTTCACATGTCTATTTCGAATGAGGAATGGGGTTCCAGTTGCAGTTACCAAGATATCTGCAGTTGAAGTGAGGTTAACAGACACCTTTGTGAGCTTGTATTGGTAGTCTTCAATGTCAAAACCATCTACCTGAATTCCCCGCTCTTTGAAGGCTTTCATAACTGCCTTCCCTACCATCCCTTTTGAACCAACAACAAAGGCAGTTGGTTTCTCTGGAAGTTGTACCTGTTTTTCTGCAAGTGAAACGATTGTCATCACAGCCTGGGCCGTTGCTGGCAAAAAGGGAGAGTTTTCAGTTAACCCATCAACGTCTTTCTCAGGGGCAATAGCAGAGAGAATTCTCTCTTTGTCCTTTTTATACTTTTCAGGCAATGGAAGCTGTACCAAAAGACCATGAATAGTAGGGTCAGCATTAATGGCTCGAATTAACTGAATAATGTAGTTACTGTCTCTCTGGATAGTTGGAACACTGAAGAGTTCAAAACGAACGCCTACTCGCTCACAGGCCTCCTTTTTCATTTTGACATACAACTTACTTGCTTCATTATCCCCAATTAACATCACTGCAAGTTTTGGGTAAAACTCTACACCTCGTTTTTTAATATCAAACAACTTGTCACCAAGTTCTTTTTCTTCTTTTCGTGCATATTCTTTGCCGTCAAAGACAATTGGATAATCAGCCATAGTTAGGATTGTACTGATATACTACAGTGCTTTCAAGCAACGTATC
>CAZMSJ010000028.1:0-9965 GCA_964568925.1 uncultured Gammaproteobacteria bacterium | reverse complement strand
ATGAAGAAGCTGATGCTGCTGTAAAGCAGTTTGAAGGTTACGAACTTAACGGTCGAAAGCTTACTGTGAACGAGGCACGCCCAATGGAGGCACGTGATAACAATCGTCCACAAGGTGGCGGAGATCGAAGAGGTGGTAATGGAGGATTTGGTGGAGGCAGACAAGGCCGCTACTAAACCGCTATACTTCTCGTATGGGAGAAGGCATTGGTGTTTTTCTATTTCTAATACTTTTAGTTGAAGAATCTGGAGTCCCAATGCCTATCCCAGGAGACGTACTTCTTCTTGTTAACGGCATACAAATTGCCAAAAATCCCCTTCTGTTTCCCCTCTACTTCATTCTCTCAGTTATCTCAGTACTCATTGGATCAACAATCCTCTTTGCAATTGCTAAACATGGTGGTCGCCCGTTAGTTTTGCGTTATGGAAAATACATTGGCTTAACACGAGAGAGACTTTCAACTGTTGAGTCTTACTTTCACTCAAGTAGTCACTACACCTTAGCCTTTGTCAGATTTTTACCTGGAATGAGAGTCCTCGGGACTGCTGTGGCTGGAATTCTTGGTATGAGGTATCGCGTGTTTTTGGTACAAGTAACCATTGCTGCAAGTCTCTGGATTGGTGGACTTCTTCTAGCTGGTGCAGTTCTTGGTGATCGTGTACAAAACATACAAACTTACATTAACCAGTATTGGTACTTCTTCCTCCTGTTGCTGCTGGTTCCATTTATCACCTCATACTTCGTGGTTCACATGAAGAGAAAGAGAAAAAAGAGATAGCAATTAGGGCCAAACTTTGATACACTCGGCGTACAAGTAACCACGATGTGGTTTGCTTAATGTGGAGAACCTACATGGTTTCCACGGGAAGGAGGCGATTTTAATTATGGTATTAGTTAAAAAACAAAAAGGAGAAAGTGACGATCGTTTGATTGCGCGCTTTAGAAAGAAGGTCATTGATAGTGGCCTCTTGGTTGAGTACCGCGACCGCGAACGCTTTAAGAAAGACTCTGAAAAGAGAAAAGAAAAGAAGTACAAAATGGCTTTCCAAATTCAGCTTGAAAAGAAGCGAAATGGGTGAAGACCTTATTTGTCCTCTCCAAGTACTTTTCTGACAAACAATTTTCGGTGTTGTTGTGTTGTGCCGTATTTTTGAATAGCCACACAATGTTCTCTTGTGCCATATCCTTTGTTCCTGCCCCACAAGTAGACCTCATATTTGTTCTCTTGTGACAAACGCTCCATTTCGTGGTCTCGATATACTTTTGCAATAATTGAAGCTGCCGCAATGCAAAACTCTTTTGCATCTCCATGTATGATAGCTTTCTGCTTTTCCTTGGGAATTCCCGGAAGTCGTGGAATAAAAAAGGCATCTACTAAAACAGAATCAATTGGTGTCAAAAGGCTTCGTTGTATCTCTTTAATACTCTTTCTGAATGCGTGATTCGTGGCCGGGACAATTCCCAACTCATTGATTCTTTTGACCGATGACTTCCCTATTCCAAACCCACGGGCGTTTTTAATGATCCAGGCTGAAGCAACTAACCGCTCTTTTAAGCTCAGTTTTTTGGAGTCAGCAATACGGATATCGTCTCCACGAATTAAAAAATCAAGATATCCATTTCTCTCTCTTGTCGTAATAGAGGCCTGAACATCTTCATCAAAACAGACTCCCCCAGTTACAACTAAACCAGCCAAGGCACCACGACCAACTTCATCTAAACCTACTATGTTCATTTTTGTAATCTATTTGATACTATGCATTATATGGAAGATCAAGAATACAGAGAACAACAATCAATTTCAAAAGAACAACAAATGAGGAAAGATCTACAGCAAAGGAGAGATGCTCTTTCGTTTGTTGATATCGATCCAGCAGAATCCAAAAAAGCATTTTTGCGGTTTCACGCAAAATTATCTGAAAAAGGACAGAGTTATAGTGTGAACAACTTTAGAGGACTTGATCAAACAAGCGGCAAACTGAGCCAAACAGAATGGGGTCAAATTTTTACAATCCAAGGTAAAACAAATGTCCCAGATCTAGATCCCGAAGGGGACCCAACGCACACTGAATTATCAATTTTTTATGATAAAGGTGGTGACATGATTGGGTATGGTGGATTAACCGAAGATAGAGTTGATGGGGGTGCATATGTTGCATTCAAAATGTTGCCTGAAAAGCGAGGCCAAGTTAAAGCAGATGAAGTCTTCAAAGATCATTTAGCTACCGCACTCATGAATTCAACATTTGAGCTGCCAGATAAAATAAATGTTCCTGTTAACCAACAATATAGTCCTCAAATTGAATCAACAGTGACTGCCGCACCTGTTTTTTACCGTAAAATGGGTTTTATTGCAGAGTCCGGACAGACTGAACTTGAAAACAAAGTGAATCAAAATCAAAAATTGACTGAAGAAGAGCTTATTGCTCTTGCCAAAGAACCACTCGTGTTTGACACCCTGTCAACCGGTATAAAAAGTGATTTTGCTTCAGCTCGCGTTTGAGTCTGTTTCAATTGTGTGATAATATTTCGCAAGCTTATGAAAATTGCCCGTTATTTCCGTGAAGTAGTTGTTGAACTAAAGAAGGTCACTTGGCCAAAAAAATCTGAGGTTGCAAAACTAACTGCAACGGTTATAATACTATCGGCAATCGTTGGATTGTACTTGGGTGGCCTTGATGTATTATTCACAAGTCTCCTCTCAAATGCAGTCACAAGATAAGGTATAATAAAAAATATGGCAGACACAAAAGCAAATATTAATAATTCAGAAGAAGCATTGATCGACGAACGTGGTATTGGAAAGAAAAAAATTCCTGGCCACATTATCATCAGTACTGAAGCAAACGACCGTGCAAAATGGTACGTTCTCCACAGTAACTCAGGACATGAAGTCCGAGTCTCACAAACCCTCAAACAACGTATTGAGTCAATGGGCTTAACAGACCGATACTACGAAATTTTGGTTCCTACACAAGATCGTGTTGTCGTTCGTGGTGGAAAGAAAGCTACTGTTAAAGAAAAGATTTTTCCAGGATACATTTTGGTTAAGATGATTTTGGATGACACAACTTGGCTCGCAGCTCGAACAACTCCAGGAATCACTGGATTCGTTGGTATTGGAGATCAACCAACACCACTTTCAGAAGCTGAAGTTAAGAACATTCAAAAGTTCGTCAGTTCACCAGCACCTCGATTCAAGACAAAGTTGTCTGCAGGAGAAGCTGTCAAAATTACTGACGGTCCATTCACTGACTTCCTTGGAACAATCCATGAAGTTGATGAAGCTAAAGGAAAAATTAAAGTATTGGTCTCAATCTTTGGTCGAGAAACACCAGTTGAGCTTGATTTCCTCCAAGTTACAAAAGTCTAAGCATATATTAGACGTAACACATTCCTGTTTTACTTGAAGTCCTTTTTTTGTTGTGCCCTTTTTTCAAGAAAAGAACTTTTTCACTTTAGAAATAAGGCTATTCTTTTGCGGAACTTCACTTGTTTCTGGTGCTGTCTTTGTTACTGGATACCGTACTCCATTCAGATAATCTGCTTCACTGTCAGCTACTCGAGTAAAGGTCACGAGACCTGGATCTTTTTGTATCTGATCTGGTGTTTGTTGGTGATATGCAAATACTGGGCCATCTTTGCCAATCACTTTTAGTGTGTCCCCTTCATATGAAGGGTCGGGTGGCAACACTTTCGTCACAAAATCAGAGTCAATGAATGGTAGTTCTCGACGTGCTTCTTCATCCAAGGTTACTGGTTTGGGGTACGTATTACCTGCTTCACTTTTGGGGACGCCAGTTACCGGGAAGTCAAAAGACTCAACGGGTTGCCTTTCTTTGGTTACCCGCTCTCCATTAACAATGTCTGGCTCGTGAGAAATCTCAGTCATACGAGACCTTCAGTATACCAAAGAATTTTTGACCAAATTAAGACTATGAGGTATAATCTCCCAGAGTTTATTATCTTAAGGGAGTGCACTTTGAACACAATTAAAGCAAAAAGTTCTCAAGCTTTACAGAATTGGCTCAAAAACGCGAGCCGTGTGGAACAAGGAAAAGTGGTAAGCTCTTGTACACTGAAAGAAAGTCTGGTGAAGGACTTTCTCCAGTTTATCATCCTGGTCTTGTGTATTCTCGGGCTAGCCGCATCAATATTCTTTGGCCTCTGGCATGAAGCCACCAGGCTACCTGTAATCATAACAGTTGGTATTATGCTCGCGATCTTGGCTTTCCGAGTCTGGAAATCTGATCAGGGTGTAGAAGATGCTTTAAGCATTCTCTACTCCACCCAAAAAATAGTCGATGGCATTTCAACAAATTCACTATTATTGTTGGGACGATCTCACTGATTCTGAGTGCAATTGTATGGATGATACCTATTGAAACACGTTCATACCTGTTAAAGACAGACATAATAGGTGGAGCTGTTGGCGCAAGTATCTCATTTGCCATTTTGTTTTTGGGCTATTTAGGGATCATGCTCAGCCTCATTGTGCTCTACTGGATGTACAAACGCACCGTAGGGAAATCAATGGTTGTAACGGTTGAACTTCTTGATCAAACGCAAGTAGAAGTGACGATCCCTTGGTACAAGTATGCAGCAGCGAAGCTGCACTGGTGTACCTTTTTTGATCTGTCACATTAAGTAAGAATATCGAGCCTCTTTCTCAACACGGAAAGAGGCTCATTTTTTGTGGTGATTTTTGACAAAAAACAGCCTTCCTGTATACTATTACAGGTTATTTTTGATAATTAAGGAGTGTTTCAATGAAACAAGTCATCGAACCGATTCCTGGTTCAAAAATGAATCGTTTTTGGCGCTTTTTGCTGGGAAAGGTAATCCCCAGCGACGGGATTATCACCTCGTGTGATTTGAAATCTCAAGAAATTAAGTGGCTCTGGTCACATGTTGGCGTTATTTTCTTTTGGTTGCTGATTTTTGCCGAATTTTTCTATCTCAGCGTTATCCAAAATCTCTTGGGTTCCCGTTACACCTTTCTTGGAACAGTTATCTTTTTCGTGTTGTTTGCGGCCTTTTATGAACACAAAATCACCGTTGCGTTCCGGAAGCTGGTGTCAAAGGTATTTAATCGAGGGTTTTGGCTTGGAGGACACTTTATTTCCTGGGCAGCAATTGCCCTTTTCTCAATCTGTGTTGTGACATCCGTGATATATGTCCGTGATGTAATCGAGACAAAAACCTTGTTTTTGCCAAGTATGGGAATTGGAATCTCGATGGTGGCTATTCTGATGTGTATCGGGCTATACATTCTGTTCTACGGGTTCTACCGTATCACGAAAGAAATCTTTCTCGCCACAATCGGTCAACAGGAAGCAGTACATGTGTACATCGATGGAAAAACGATTGCATTATCCGTCCCGAAGTACATGGCTTGGGCAATTAAGCTCAAGATCTGCAAGATATACGACTTTCGAAAGTAAGTTTGAGTAAGAAGTTTACGCCACCTGGAAACAGGTGGCTTATTTTGTGGCCACCTGTTTCTCGACAAAAAGCTTGTTATGAGATATAATTCAGAGTCGGTTTCGTCTATTTTAGGAGGTAATACCTTGTCTTTTGAAGCTACGTCTAATTCAATTCGAGCAAAATCAAAAAGCACGATGAACTGGCTGCTACAGAAGATTATTGGCGATGATATGCCAAGTGGGATCATTAGCAGTTGCGAGATTGGAGAACGAGGCTTGATGAAGCTCATCTATCCCTTGTTTATGGGGTTATCGGCCTTGGCGTTCATAATCATAGGTTTCTTCTCGCTAGCGGTAATATATGGGTCTATCGTTCTGAATATAAACAATAGTCGAGCCGCCACCATTGGGGCTATCTTTGTTGTTTCCTTGTTTTTTTACCTGCTAAATTCACCGGTAATGGATTTACTTGTTTCCTGGGCAAGCTGGGAAATACGAGTACTATCCAGGCGAATGTCAGTTCTAGGTCTCGGTATGATGCTGGGGATCGTTCTTTTGATCGGGTATTCGTATCTGTATATTCATCTTGATGTAACAGATATCCCACTTCCACCGATCCTCGACATGGTGTTAAGAATTATGGCCGCTGCCGGCTTAACACTCGCGACAGCGCTTGTTCTAATACTTTCAATTGGAATTCCAGTGAAAGTTATCACCTTTACATACAAGCACACGCTTGGGGTCCCAAAAAAGATCAAGATAGTTGTGCCAGGTGGGGACACGGTTGAAAAAACCTACCCATTCTATAAGTGGCTTGCGATCAAAATGCACCTGTGTACTGTTTTCGCGAACTAGTTTCGCTTGCCGCCTCTTTTTTGAGGCGGTATTTTTTGTGGAAATCTTGACTGAATACCTATTATAAGATACAATACTCACCTCATTACCTTGAATAAGAAGAGGAGAACGAATGTCTAATATTCGAAGCTACAACAAGGGAAAATTGAGTGGTTTGATGAAAAGACTCGGAGCCGATTTTCTGCCGGAAAACGCAGTCCTCACTAGTTGTGACGTCCGTTCGGCTGTATTAAAAAATCTGTTACTTTTGCTGGCAGTATTGGCCGTAATAGTCTCAGTTCCGCTCGTGATAATTTCTGTGACGGCATTGACGGTACGAGACATTAGGGCTCAATCAAGTGATTGGTGGGCGACACCTGCCTTCTTGTTGTTGATCCTTTTTCTGGCGATTTTGCCGAAGATCTTTCAAAAATCAAAGGCGATGGAATGGTTTGACTCATTCCTTAAAGACAATGTGGAGTTAGGGGTGATAAGTATCCCGGGGCCGATCATAGTCGGAACGGTAGTTGTCATCAGTATGAACGTTTTTTTGTATGTAATCTTGAGAGTCCCGATATTCTCGCCCTTGTCGACCTGGCCATTATTTTTCCAACTAGTAGTTAGTACCATGGTTTTATTTGGCCTTGCAACAGATGTCGGTTTGGCCGGAAGCATCGTATTATTTGGTATTTTCCAAATCCTTAAAGTTGTCTATAAGGCAACAATTGGGAAGGAAACAAAGATCGAATACATCACGACAGATCAAAAAGTGCATGTTGCCTACTATCCTTGGTACAAGGCAAAGGCAATTGAGTGGTCACTCTGTACGATTTATGAACCTAGTTAGTTGTCACCTGGTCGCCCCTTCCCGGGCGGCCTTTTTTTTGCTTCGTTTTTAGATCTTTGCAAATAGCCTCATACTGCGCTATACTAGCCGTACCTCGATTCACTTTGAGGGAGATACAAAGATTGTATCGCACACTTGACTTCAAGCCTCTGCGACCTCTTTGTAACTAGAACAGACACAAACCTATTTTCATTATTAAAATGGCAAAGAAAATCAAAACAACAGTTAAAGTTAACCTGCAAGCAGGCGCAGCTACTCCTGCACCTCCACTTGGACCTCTTTTGGGTCAACATGGAGTTGCTATCATGGACTTCGTTAAGGAATATAACGATCGAACAAGTTCAATGAGAGGCAATGTCGTTCCTGCTGTTATTACTATCTTTGAAGATAGAACCTTCACTTTCGAGCTCAAACTCGCTCCTGTTTCTGAACTCATTAAAAAGAAGCTTGGAATTGCCAAAGGATCTGGTGCAACACCACGATCTATCGTTGCAACCATGAACCGACAACAGCTTGAAGAAGTTGCTACAGAGAAAATGAAGGATTTAAACACCACAAACATCGAAGCAGCAATGAAAGTTGTTGCAGGTACCGCTCGATCAATGGGCGTTAAAGTTGAAATGTAATTTATATGGAAAACACAAAAAACACACTAGCTACACCAAAGAAGAACACTCTTGGTCATCGTGGAAAGCAATACAAAGCTGTTAAAGCTAAAGTTGATTCTTCACGAGTCTACAATGCAACTGATGCAATTGCTTTGGTTAAAGAAACTTCATATGCAAAGTTTGATGCAAGTATTGAGTTTCACGCAGTTATTCGACGAGAAACATTGAATGTACAAGTTGCTCTTCCACATTCAACAGGGAAGACCAAGAAGGTAGTGTTAGTCACTCCTGAAGTAATTAGTGAGTTGGAAGCGGGGAAAGTCACGTTTGATGTCATTTTAGCCACACCAGAAACAATGCCAAAGCTCGTGAAGTTTGCAAAGCTCTTGGGTCCACGTGGTCTCATGCCAAACCCAAAGAATGGAACTCTTGTGAAAGAAGCTTCAGCAATCGATAAGTTCTCAACTGATACGATTTCAGTAAAGACTGAAAAGAAAGCTCCTGTTATCCACGTTGCCTTGGGCAAGGTGAGTATGGACAGTGAGAAACTTGCTGAAAACTTGGCTGCAGTTGTTGCCGCAATTAATCCAAAGATTATCATCAAAGCATATTTGACTTCTTCAATGGGTCCATCAGTCAAGCTCCAAGCAGCTTAATTTCCCCACAAAAGAACCAGGGAGGTGTTCTCCCCGGTATTTACTTTTTTCTTTTAAACTCTCAACCTATGTCTTGTGTGGGGCTAAAAGGCCCAAATCAGCCATGAGTGGTGCACGTACTGGGCGATAGGTAACATTAGTTATCATCGCTTGATGGAACAATATCGTACGAGATTGAACGGTCACCCGGTGGCTTTGTTCAGATTCATCGTAAGTACGATCAGTGACAGACAACGGATACCCAAGATCACTTAAATAATGAGCATATACCTCATCTAAGAGAGCAAATCGCAACATCCGGTTTTTCGCCTTGATCATCCGAATTAAGAGTCCAGCATGGTCACGATCTGCTGCCGTTTCAAGCAGTGGTACCAGGTGAATCAAGGTATTGGCATGAAACACATCACAAAGGGCATTTAGTGGCCCCACGTTGTGATTCAAATATGCCTCTTCCAATGTCCGAAGGATACTCCCTTCACGAAAAACACGGTTGTCTGCAAATGTTCCCCCCAACGGACGAAGCAATTTACGGACCGGGTGATACTGAGTATTCGACTCAAAAACTCGAATTAAGGCTGCGCGATACTTCTTTTCTGGCAGAGAACCAGTAACAGGCTCTCCTCCCAAACTGATCAATAAGCGAAGTTGTGTTGAATTCTTGTACTTATTAGCCACAAATGACTCCTTATGTCTTGTAGTAATTCGGCTTGTTATTGTAGCAAAAATACCCACTTTTATCAATTTAGGGGCAGAGAACACCTCCCTACTTGTAAAACAAGCTCAATCCTGGTATTATTCGTTTACCGAAGACAGGAGGCAAACCAAGAAGTCCTCCCGAGGATACAAAATAAGCACTAAGAAGTGCTTTATGAGCCTCACTTCGTGAGGTTTTTTTATTGAATACAACTATGAAATCAACACCAGACATCAAATCACA
Organism: uncultured Gammaproteobacteria bacterium; assembly: GCA_964568925.1. GTDB lineage: Bacteria > Patescibacteriota > Microgenomatia > UBA8517 > UBA8517 > CAYQUL01. The sequence goes on along the minus strand of CAZMSJ010000028.1, from coordinate 657 downwards.
CAAAGTCGAGATTGTTTCTTCTCTTTCAAAGAAAATGGGAGAAGCTAAATCTTTGGTTTTTGTGGAATACGGAGGAATGACCATGAAGGGGCAACAAGCATTGAAGGCTGCTCTTAAAGCTGCTTCTGCTGATGTTATCGTTGCAAAAAACACCTATCTCCGAGTTGCTGGTAAAGCAGCTAACCTTCCAGAAGAACTTTTAACTGACAGTGTCTTGTCTAACCAAACAGCACTTGTTTGGGGAACAGAAGATGCAGTTGCTCCAATTCAAGCACTTGGTAAATTCATGAAAGATAGTGAGCTTCCAAAGTGGAAAGCTGGAGTAGTAGAAGGTGTGTACCAAGATGTCGCAGGTCTTACAAAAATCAGTAAACTCCCAACAAAAGAAGTGCTTTATGCACAGGTTGTTGGTGCAGTTGCAGCCCCAATGTACGGAATCGTTGGGACATTACAAGGAAACTTACAAAAATTGGTGTATTTGTTGAAGGCGAAAGTCGATCAATCAAACGCATAAATTATTTGTAATTTAAAGGAGGTGAGCTAACAATGGCAGAAGAAAAAACAGTATCAAAAAACGTCGCTAAACTAGTTGAGGAAGTATCAGCACTTACTGTGCTTGAACTTTCTGAACTCGTCACTGAGTTGCAAGAAAAACTC
>CAZMSJ010000027.1:0-10193 GCA_964568925.1 uncultured Gammaproteobacteria bacterium | reverse complement strand
GAGACAAATACCGTTCTTGGTTCTATATAAAAAAATGAATACAACACTCGAATTTATTCGTAACAAGTTTCAAGTTGATGTAACTCAACCAGTAGTTCGGATTACTCAGATAAATAGAACAATAATAGCTCAGATGTTTGCGGAACTTGGGTTTACTGAAGGTGCTGAAGTTGGGGTGGCACAGGGAGTGTACTCAGAAATACTACTTAAAAGTATTCCAAACCTGAAACATTATGGAATTGATATCTGGGCCAATTATCCTGGATATAACGAACTAGCTAATGCAGATGCACTCTACAAGGAAGCAAAAGAGAGACTGAAAGACTACAATAGCTTCCTTATTCGAAAATACAGTATGGAAGCGGTAACCTATTTTGCAGACAATTCACTCGATTTTGTGTTTATAGATGGTGCACACGACTTTAAAAATGTCGCTTGTGACATTTATGAATGGTCTAAAAAAGTAAAACCGGGAGGTATTGTTTTTGGCCACGACTACAAATTTCATCGTGCTTTTGTACAAAGGTCACAGGGAAGACCACCAAGGCAGCGCTTTGCCGTCGATGTGAAAATTATTGCTGACGCATATCGAGATGCAAAAGCTATTCGTCCATGGTTTGAAATTTTTTCTGAGATACCAGATCCAACCTTTGGCCGCGACAATCCTTGCTGGATGTTTGTTCGACAAACTGGTGACCGTATATGAGTATTTCAATTTTTGCAAAAAGACATTTTAGGTCTCGGAAGGATGGTCACCTACAACGGGTTTCATCTATCATCCGTGGGTACCAAATAGCAGAATATATTGGGGCGAAACTTAATCCATTAGATGGCTTTGAAAACGATATTTGTATTTATGTTAAGCCACATGTAAAGCCAGGTGAGGATATGGCTTTCTCAGGCAAAGCATATCTTGATATCATTGATGGAAATAACCTTGTTCACCTACTCCAAAAACATCCCGAGGTCTCAGTAATCACTTGCTCCTATGCAAGTTTTAATGCAATTACCAATGAAGTTACAAACCCCGTACACTTAATTCCACAACATCACTGCAATTTTGAAAGAGTAGTTAACCCGCTGCGGGAAGTTCGCACCATTGGGTGCATCGGAACAAAAGCTGCATTTATAAACATTCCCCCACAAATGATAGATGCGATACGTGCCCTTGGTATAGAGTTTCTCCCTTTTTCTGAATTTAATAGTCGAGAAGATATTGTGAATTTCTATAAAAAAATTGATGTACAAATGGTATGGCGCCCGTATATGAGAGGTCGTGCAACACTGTCGAACCCACTCAAAATTGTGAATTCTGCTTCATTTGGAGTTCCAACAATTGCACTCGACGAAATAGCATTTCGAGAAATGAGAGGATCATATATTCCTGTTGAAAATGAGCATGAGTTTTTGCACATGCTGAAAGCTTTGAAAGAATCTACAACAATGTACCAGGAGATGTCACTAAAGGGAATTCAAACCTCTGAAAATTACCATATAAGTCGCATTGGTAAGCTGTACAAAGATTTGATATGATTCGGTGTGAATATTTCTATCTTCGCTCAACCTCCGTATGTTCGCAGAACTCTGCGCCGTGTTTCTACCACAATACGAGGAGAACAAATGGCTGCTCACATGCAAAATGCACGGCTAAACCCCACCAGTGGCTATGAAAATGATGTATGCATATATGTAAAACCACACGTTAAAAGAAACGAAGACTTTAATTTTGAAGGCCACCCGTATCTTGATATTCTAGATGGTTTTGACCTTATTCACCTCCTAAATAAACATCCAGAGGTTCCTGTCATCGTTTTTTCTGATGCGGATGTTGAAACAGTATCTGGGTATGTACAAAATAAAATTATTTGTATTCCCCATCATCATGTTAATTTTGAAAATACAATAAGAAATCGTGAAGGAATAACTAAAGTTGGGGTTATTGGTTCTCCTGGTGCCTTCCCATATATTCCAGAAGAAATTAAACAAGGACTTAAAGCAAGAAATATTGAGTTAGTTGAACAATCAGAATTTTATCCACGGATGTCTGTTGTTCATTTTTATACAAGAATTGACCTTCAAATTGTATGGAGACCGTATATGCAACAGCATTATGTTAAAAAACCTTACACAATGCTTGCAAACCCTTTTAAGATCGTAAACACTTCTTCATTTGGTATCCCAACCATTGCACTTGATGAACCTCCATTTGCTGAAATGTCTGGTTGTTATGTACCGGTTAACGATATCGACGGCTTCTTCAAAGCTCTCGATACATTACGAGAGGACAAAGCTTCGTATGATAGTATAAGCAAAACGTGTCTAGAAAAAGCGAAAAGATATCACATTGATGCTATTGCACAACTCTATCAACAACTAACATAAGCGCCATGAACGAAACACTCGAACACATCTTCAAGAAATATTCCATTGCTAATTTCATGCAATCAAACACCTCCATTTCTCTCCCAGACAAACGACAAGAACTTGCAGTGATTTTTAAAGAATTAGGTTTTACAACTGGAGTTGAAGTCGGTGTTTTATATGGTGATTATTCAAAAATGCTGTGTGATACTATCCCCAACCTTCATTTATCATGTGTTGATCCCTGGGAACTATACGATGATTTACCAGATACAGAAATAAATAGTGGAAACTATCGACTTAAAAACAGACGAGGCTATAACCATACAAAAGAATTATTAGCTGGGTACTCGGCAGACTTGATTCGAAAATATAGTATGGATGCAGTAAAAGATTTTAAACGAGGAAGTGTTGATTTTGTCTATATCGATGCAAACCATGAATTTGACTATGTAATGGAAGATATTATCGAATGGACAAGAATTGTTCGCCCAGGGGGCATTGTTGCAGGACATGACTACACCTGCTTTAAGTATGATGAAGTAGGGTTCCAAGTGAGTAATGCCGTAAACGTGTATACACACGTGCACAACATTAAACCATTGTTCTTGTTTACAGGTGACAAATCTTCATCTTGGGCATTTGTAAAAGAAGGTTAAGCTCACTTCCCCATGTTCAGAGGCGAAACTCTGGAATATAATCGCAGCATGTCAATCGATCTTTCAGTCATTATCCCAAATAGAAATTCTCCCTATACATCTCGAACGATTTTAGACATCTTTGAGAAGGCTACAACAAACATTGAGATAGTGGTTAATGTTGACGAAAATTGGCCAGACCCTATTATTGATGATCCACGTATCACCTACATTCATCCCGCTGTCTCAAGAGGAATGAGATGGGGCATTAACGCGGCGGTTGCTCTTGCAAAGGGAAAATATATTATGAAAACTGATGACCATTGCATGTTTGCCCCTGGTTTTGACAAGGTCTTAATTGAAAACCACCTGCAAGATAATTGGGTACAAATACCGCGCAGATACTCACTTAATGCTGATAAATGGGAGATTAATCATGACAGACCTTTTCGTGATTATTTGTATCTTTCCTTCCCCAAAGTGGCTGGGATGAGTAATAGTGGCATTCGTGGTGTCGAGTGGTGGGACAGACAATACAGACGAACCGGACCAGAGTATGACATCGATGACACCCCAAGTATGCAGGGCTCGTGCTACTTTATGACGAAGAATCACTTTGATACCTTCCTTGGCGGCTTAAGTGATGTTGGATATGGCACCTTTGCACAAGAGGCTCAAGAGATTGGAAACAAGACTTGGCTTGGTGGTGGCGCTATGAAGGTAAATAAAAAGACCTGGTACGCTCACCTTCACAAAGGGAAACAACATGGGCGCATGTACCGGGTAAACAGACAATGGAATGAAGAAATGATCAATGGAACGAACTGGTCAGCTGACTACTGGATGAACAACAAATGGGAGGGTCGAGTTCACGACTTTGCCTGGCTCGTTGACGAAATGTTTCCAGGCATGCCAACCTGGCCAGCTAATTGGAAAGAACTCTATTATCAAAAATCCGTATGATCATAGGTCACGGTGACATTGCGACAATACTTCCCGACCGCGATGGCTTTTGTTTTTTTGCTTCAGGAGTCAGTAATAGTAAAGAGTCACGAGAATCAGAATATGCGCGAGAAGAAGCACTCTTACTCTCTCAACCGAAAGACAATCACCTCGTGTACTTTAGTTCTCTTGCAGTTTTCTTAAATCCCACGAGCCGCTATGCCAAACACAAACGCCATATGGAGGAACTGGTTAAGAAGACGTTTCCTCACTACACCATTCTTCGAATTGGAAACATCTCCTGGGGCACTAATCCTCATACCTTTATTAACTACTTTAAAAGAAAGAAGCTAAATGGCGAACCATTTGAAATGTGGGACACCTATCGATTTGTTATTGAACAAGAAGAGTTTCTCTCCTGGATTGAACTTATTCCAGACTGGAATTGTGAAATAAACATGACAGGAACCAGGATGAAAGTGACTGAAATAGTTAAAAGATACGTCAAATGATATTGCTTTTTAGGCAAACTTAGGATACATATAGACAACATATGGCAGAATACGACCTCAGTATATTAATACCAGCCAGAAATGAAATGTTTTTGGCAAACACCATTGATGACATTTTAAAAAACATTGAAGGAAAGACTGAAATTATTGCCGTCCTTGATGGATACAAACCAGAACCACCACTTCTTCCCGATCCTCGAGTACTTTTAATCTATAACCCTGAATCAAAAGGACAACGTGCTGCAACAAACCAAGCTGCACGTCTTTCAAAAGCAAAGTATGTCATGAAGGTTGATGCACACTGTGCTTTTGACAAAGGCTTTGATGTAAAGATGATGGAGGCTATGCAGGATGACTGGACAATGGCACCAACCATGAAAAACCTCCATGCATTCGATTGGGTATGCCCAGACGGCCACAGACGATATCAAGGACCAAGTGGACCATGTAATGATTGTGGAAAAGAAACAACTCGTGATGTGGTGTGGATTGCAAAACGAAGTCCAAACAGTATTTCATATTGTTTTGATAGCTCTCCCCACTTTCAGTATTTTGGTGAGTATTCAAAGCGACCTGAAGGACAAGGTGACATCACCGAAAGTATGTCACTGCAAGGATCATGCTTTATGTTAACCAGAGAAAAATATTGGGAACTGGGGATTTGTGATGAAGAATTTGGGAGTTGGGGTTCACAAGGAATTGAAGTTGCCGCAAAGACATGGCTCTCTGGTGGACGGGTCATGATTCACCACAACACCTGGTATGCACATATGTTTAGAACACAAGGTGGAGACTTTAGTTTTCCCTATCCAATTTCCGGTCGTGACCAAGAAAAAGCCAAACGTGCTGCACGAGACTTATTTTTCAATGACAAATGGCCACTGCAGAAGCGTCCACTTTCATGGCTTGTTGAAAAATTCTGGCCAGTTAAAGGATGGACTGAGGAAGACCTGGCAAAGCTTAAAAACAACACCTTCACCTTTAACGACACGAGAGCAAACGCAAAGCTCGAAGAAGTTGAACCACAAGCCCAAGAGCCACAATCGCAAGAAGTACAAGCGCCCGAGTTAACGGCACCGACACCTGTTTTTGAACAAAAAACAAACACAGGCTTAACCAAAGGAATTATCTACTACAGTGACAGTCAATTACCTGACAATATTGCCGTTCCCGTTAGAAATCAGTTAGCTAAAATTAGCCAAGAGAAACATATTCCAATCGTCAGTGCCACTTTAAAGAAACTTGATTTTGGAGACAAGAGTATTCGTTTCCCATCTTTAAAGCGCGGGTACCCAGCGATGTTTAAGCAAATTATGGCAGCACTAGAACACTCAACGAGTGATATTATTTTCTTCTGTGAGCACGATGTTCTCTATCACCCATCACACTTTGATTTCACACCAGAAGACCGTAACACATTCTATTACAATCAAAACGTTTGGTATTTGCGTCTCTCTGATGGCGAGGCTTTGCACTATGATGTCAATCAACTCTCAGGTTTGTGTGGTTACCGAGAGGAATTGTTAACTCACTTTACCGAGCGATATGAGAAAGTTTTAGCTGAAGGCTTTAGTCGAAAGATGGGATTTGAGCCAATGACTCATAAGCGAATTGCTTGGAAACATATGTACAAAGCTGACAGTTGGAAGTCAGAAAGGCCCAACATTGACATTAGGCATGATGGAAACTTAACCAGTACACGTTGGTATAAAAGTCAATTTAGGAATCAAAAACTACTCAAGAATTGGAAGAAGAATAAATTAAAGATATATGGTTGGGGAAGAACATATGACTTGCTTCAAAAGTTTCGTTAATATAGTGTAGAATTCAGATATGGCATGGCCTGATAATTTTAAAAACTTTGCTTATTCAACAGTTGCAACTGCACCATCTCCTGCAACAACAGGAACTTCGTTAGTCGTCGCAAGTGGTGAAGGGGTACTGTTCCCTGCTGTTCCTTTTAATGCAACCATTTGGCCCACCGGAACACAGCCACTCTCTACAAACGCTGAAATTGTACGAGTTACGAATATTTCAACTGACACCCTTACGATCGTTCGCGAGCAAGAAGGCACAACTGCTCGCACAATTGTTGTTGGTGACCAAATAGCGGCATCAATTACTGCAAAAACATTCACTGATGTGGAAGATAGTTATCTGGGAAGCTGGACACCATTCTATCTTGGTTCTGCAATGAGTGGGCTACAAACACTCGCAAGATCATCTGGAAGCTCAAGCACCGGGTCTATGATTGTGTTCCCTGTTACCGTGCCTACGTTTGTTAAATTCAACCAAATTATTATGGCAAATTCACTTTCATTTGTGACAAGCGCTATGGGAGGCGCAAGCAATTCATACTACTCAAAATTTGGGATTTATAGTATTTCAGGGGACGTATTAAAATTAATTTCTTCAAATTCATTTAGTATAGGGGAAACAGTAAACAGCGTAAGCTTAACCTGGAACTACCCAACAACTACGGCAACCAGTGGATATGGATATGGAAGTTTTCCGGCTGGGAACCTCACAACAACCGTTCAGATGCAGTCTTATGTTTCTTATTCACGTGCTATTGGCTTGCAATTTGGAGGGGAAATGGCACTCTCAGCCGATGTATATTGGATAGCGCTTTTGTCTCTAAGAAGCACTGCGATTTCATCAGTGGTTGGCCTCTCACATGCAGGGATTATTGGCCTTATTGCAAACCCTGTAAACTCTGCTGGAACCCAAAGTGGAATAAATCCTATTGGTGTTAACCCAACACAATGGAGCTTAAACAATAGTAACCTTACTGGATGGAGAGGAAGACATGTCATGGGAATCGTAACAAACAATGCAATTGAAAACTTTATGGGAACTGCAATTCCACCTTACATCACCATAAGCCAATTTGGAGGAGCAGCTGCAAGTGCATCAATGTCTATTTTGCCGACGGTAACATTTGTATCTACATGATTAATATAATTAATCTGTTTTCAACGTTAAAATATATGGCTGATTCACATGAACAAGTTCTGTTCGTCTAAACAAATACAAAAATGGCTGATTCACATAAAAATTTTGCATACTCAACAGTTGCTACGGCCCCAAGCCCTGCTTCAACAGGTACCTCTCTAGAGGTTACAGCAGGGCACGGCACACTGTTCCCGACAGCACCTTTCAATGCCACGGTGTGGCCTGCAGGTGAGCAGCCAACTAGTACTAATGCTGAAATAGTGCGTGTTACGAACATCTCAACAGATACCTTTACCATTACCCGCGAACAGGAAGATACTCGAGCACGAACAATTCTTGTTGGAGACCAAATTGCAGCAGCCATCACAAACAGTACTCTGGTTGAAGCAGAAAACATTATGAGCAGGTGGTCACCGTACATCTTGCAATCTGCGGGAACTGGTGTACAAACACTTGCCAGTAACTACACCGCTCAAAGTGGAACCGGTTCATTATATGTATTTCCAGTAACAGCAAGAAATAATGTGAATTTTGCACATATTGTTATTGCAAACCAATTGTCAGTTGTAACGAGCGCAACAGGCGCAATTAGTAATACGTACGTGTCAAAGTTCGGAATATATAGCATGAACGGGAACACCTTGAGCCTTATCACCTCTAACTCCTTCTCGATTGGACTCACCCTCCAAAGCGTGAGTCTTTCAATGTACTACCCCACAAGTACGTACTCAAATGGCTATAGCTATGGATCATTTGCATTAGGGAGAAATCTCACTACATCTGGAGAAATCTCTTCACACATATCTGGTTCACGAGCTGTTGGTTTAAACTTTAATCGAATTGTCAGACTTGATGAAGGGGTGTATTGGGTAGGTATTATGTCTCAGCGCAGTACTGCAAATTCTTCAACCTTTGGCCTCTCAAATGTAGGAATTGTTGGACAGATAATTAATCAGTTTAATTCCGTGGGTTCAGTAAGCGGAATGAACCCACTTGGAATTGCTGCTACAAGCTGGAGTGCTCTAAACTCTCATTCGTCTGCTTGGTTTGGGCGTCATATAGTAGGGTTTGTAACGGCAACTTCAGTTACAAATCAGCTGGGAACTGCAATCCCGAGTGCAATTACATTAAGCCAACTGGGTGCGATAGCTGCAAACTCTACCGCGTCGATATTGCCAACAGCAAGCTTTATCAATTTCGATTAACACATATGGCACAACAGCATAAAAATTTTGCATACTCAACAGTTGTAACTGCACCCTCTCCTGCGGCATCGGGAACAATACTTGTTGTAGGGGCTGGTCAGGGTGACATATTTCCCCTTGCTCCCTTTAACGTTACCATTTGGCCAACTGGTGAGCAGCCAACAAGTACGAATGCAGAAATATGTAGAGTAATCGCGGTCGATTCAGACACGTTTACTATTGAGCGCCAACAAGAAAACACAGCTGCACGTACGATTGTCGTTGGGGACCAAATTGCAGCTACCATTACACAACACACGATTGAAGACGTACAAACAATTGCCAGCCGGTATGCACCGCTTATTTTGTCTTCGTCTGGAACAGGATTGCAAACACTTAATAACGCGACAGGTTCAACAGGTACTGGTTCACTGCTTGTCTTCCCCGTCACTATCCCATCAAATCTTCAGTTTAATGTGCTCAATGTTCCCCAATCACTCTCATGGGTAACAAGCAATAACACAGTAAGTAACACATACGTTTCTAAATATGGAATTTATAGCATGAATGCAAACACTCTTAGTCTCATCTCCTCAAGTAGCTTCAGTATTGGTGAAACACTCAGAAGTGCGAGTGCTACTTGGAACTTTCCCACCACAACGAATACAACCGGATATGGCTATGGGAATTTTGCAGCCGGAAACTTGACTGCCACAGCTCAATATCAATCATATGTGGCAGGAATGCGAATCGTTGGGCTTCAGTTTGGAGGAAACATAAGCCTTACTCCCAATGTATATTGGGTAGGAATTATGTCCCAAAGAAGTACCGGAAGTGTTTCTACTTTTGGATTATCGCATGCAGGAATATTGGGCCAGGCAATTAATACATTAAATCAAGTCGGAACATCAAGTACAAACCAAGGACTTATGCCTATTGGGTATCATTATTCACAATGGTCACTCTCAAATTCTCATGTGACGGGCTGGTGGGGTCGACACATTATTGGATTTTTGACTGCCACATCAGTCACAAACTTTTTAGGGACCGCAGTGCCATCAGCAATTACCTTAAGCCAACTTGGAGGATTTGCAGCAAACTCGAAAGTAACTCTGCTTCCAGCAGTTACTTTTAACTATACGTAAGAAAAGCTTGCAAATTATTTTGATGTGTTAGTTACGTTTGATGAGCAGATAGTCGAATACTGCACTTTCAACCTCAACTAAACTTTGTTATAATCACCAGAATCTTACAAAGATACAATTATGACCGTCAAACCACAAATCGTTTTTCAAAATTACGAAGGTGTACACAACACTGACTTAGATGTCACAAACAATAGGCTCGAAACTCAAAAATTTTATAAAGACCTCTCCACAATTTGCATTATCCCAACCCGAGGTATGATTTCTGCAAAAGTCGTTCAGAATTGGTGGAGCCTTATGACTCCAATGAACCAGAAATTTATTCGTGTTTTTATGATTGGAATGGAAGTTGGTGCTGCCTACTCTGCCGCAATTGAGCAAATACTTGCAAATCCAGTACTTTCAGAATGGAAATATATTCTTACTCTTGAGGAAGACAATATGCCACCGCCTGAT
>CAZMSJ010000026.1:1906-10323 GCA_964568925.1 uncultured Gammaproteobacteria bacterium | reverse complement strand
TCTTCTTCGCCGTAGATTAAACACTCAGAAGCACTTAAGTAGGTAAACAATTCAGCCTCATCAAAGATTAAACCAATTTCTTTTTGAGCTGCCTCAGCTGAGTCAGATGCATGAATCAAGTTCTGTTGTCCACTCATACCAAAATCGCCTCGAATTGAACCAGTATCAGCTTCCCGACCTTTAGTGATACCTACAATTTTTCGAACAGTGGTGATTGCATCAAGACCTTCCCACACAATTGCAACGATTGGTGTCCACTGCATATATGACTTCAAGTCAGCAAAGAAGCTTTTGCCTTTGTGGTGTCCATACCACTCATCAATCAATTCATCATTCAAGGTATACATCTTTAACCCAATGAGCTTCAAACCTTTTCGCTCAAATCGATGCATGATTTCACCAATCAATCCTCTTTGCATTGCATCTGGCTTAATTAATACGAGTGTTCTTTCCATATCAGGGATTATATCACAAATTATTTTTCAGTTGTGAGAATTTTTTCAAACGGTTTTTGATCTTCAAACGGCCCAATTATTGCAAGCTTAACCTGTTCCGGTACAAAAATTTTCTGGGCCAACGCATAAATTTGCTCAACCGTTACAGCATCAATTGCTTTGTACTCGTCCTCAGGTGTTGTTGTCTTTGTAAGAAGTAGCTCATCATATCCAAAGAAGTTATTAACTGACTTTGTATTTTCAAGTGAGAGGGCTATGTGCCCTTTAATGTACTCCTTAGCCTTTGATAACTCTTCATCACTGATAGGCGTTATTTTGTGAGCCAATGAATAGGTTTCTTTAAGGATTACAGTAAGTGCTTCTTCTGCTTTTTTTGGATCCACTCCAGCATAGGTTCCAATACTTCCGGCATCCATAAAAAAGTCTGCTGATGAGCGAACACTATATGCCAGGCCTCTCTTTTCTCTCACTTCAGTAAACAAACGACTACTCATTCCTTCACCAAGCACTGTTGTTAACACTTCCAATACATGGCGATTTGTTTCGTCACCATATCCAAAGGTAGGAAACCCAACAATAAAGTGTGCTTGTTCGTTCTTTTTATTTATGAGTTTTACGTGTGGTGCATCTTTCGCTACAAACTCATCGTGACTAATAGCTTTGTTGTGTGAAGTTAAGTGGCCAAAATACTGGCTTGTCAGTGCCTCAGCCTCAGTAGCTGTTACGCCACCCGCAATTGTTACGACAATATTGGTTGGATCATAGTAGGTATTTCTAAAATCAATGAAGTCTTGTTGAGAAATCTTTTTGATTGTTTCCTTGTTTCCAATAATGTCTAACCCAATTTTGGTGTCAGGGTACATTACCTGGTCAAAGATATCGCCGATTCTATACATCGGAGTATCTTCATACATGTTCATCTCTTCAATAATGACCCCTCGTTCTCGCTCAATATCATCAGTTGCAAGTTTAGGAGAGGTTGTCATGTCAGCCAAAATGTCGATGGCCTTTGCCATTGAGCCAGCTCGAGCCTTTATATAGAAGTTCGTCCACTCTTTTGAAGTACCAGCATTAAACTCTCCACCCAAGGCATCAACTGCTTCACTTACCGCCTTTGCTGTCGTATATTTTTTACCACCCTTAAAGACCATGTGCTCTAAAAAGTGACTGATACCAGCAATCTCTGGAGTCTCATATCGAGAACCGACTCGCACCCACACGGTTACAGTAACTGATTGCAAGCTTGGCATCTCGGTCACAAGAAGTCGAAGACCGTTTGGAAGTGTAATCTTTTTTGTGTTCATCTGTGGAATATACTCTGAAATTACATTTTTGGTAAAGCCTCAATTCCCAAAATATGTAAACCATTCTTTAAGACCTGTCCGACAGAGGCAGCTAAATGAACACGAAATGCCTCTTGATCACTTCCAACGATTTGTTGTACGTTATAGTAGAAGTTGAATTTTGAAGCGAGCTCATACAAATATGTACAAAGCATACTTGGTGAGTATTTTTTTTGTACATCAACAATTATCCTAGGATATCGGGCTAAAAATCGCATTAACTCTTGCTCCTCTGTGCGAAGGGTATCAAACACAACACCATCAACATCTGGTGTAACACTACTTTTCTCTCTCAAACTTTGGGTACGTGCATAGGTGTATTGCAAATACGGACCACTATTACCATTAAAGGTTACTGAGGTAGCAAATGAGTATTCGACATCTCCCCCTAGGTTACTTTTTAGCAGTGCATACTTAACGGCTGCTAATCCAACTTTTTCAGAAAGAGATGCATCAATCGTTTGTCCAAGTTTTTGAGCTTCAGCTGCGGCGGTATCAAGAAGAGAGGCTGCTGTAATTATATGTCCGGTTCGACTAGAGATCTTTCCTTCAGGCAAGGTAATCATTCCATGAGAAATATGCTTCGTCTTTGCCGCGAGTTCTGGATTAATTTTTGAAAGGACTTTTAAGATTACTTTAAAGTAAGAATCCACTTCGTTCCCTGTCACAATGATTGATTCATCATAAGGGACATCTTTCACTTTTCTTGAAGCAAGAGCTAAATCTTTCGCTTCATACGTTGGTATTCCTTGGCTATTTATAAAGACACGTGTGTGTAGGCCATCTTTCTCTCCTTCATAGACAATCGCTCCTTGGCTTTCAGTAAAAATACCTTTGTTAAGATTTTCTCGAACAAGAGCAACTGCATCATCTGCGACTTCACTCTCAAGGTAGAACAGATCAAAGTGAGTACCAAGACGCACATACATCTTGTCAAAGTATTCCATACTCCAGGATTTACCTTTCTGATACAAACCATACACTTCTATATCTTTCTCGTACACTTTTTTGTTCAAAACCTTCATTTCTGAGATAGCTTCTTCATTGTCTTTATATGCTGTTGCACCAAAGGCATATGCTCTTCCCATGAATGCCACACGGTCATTTAGTATCATTACCTCAAGAGAATCAATCGTTAAGTGTTCAGTCTCCATGAGTTTTTTCATTCCCCACATCGTTTTTGCCACATGCATACCTACGTCACCTTGGTATAAGGCGCGGAAGACAGTTGCCCCAGATGCTTCATTAAGCCTTGCAATGGTTTCCCCTACAATGTTTGGATATAAGTGGCCGATATGAAACTCTTTAAAAGGGTTTGGATCGGTGTATTCAACTATCACTTTCTGCCCCAAACGAGACTGATTCAAACCATAAGAATCTATATCAATCAATATCTTTCGATATTCTTCTGCTACGTATTTTGGTGAGTAAAAAGCATTTATAAACCCTGGACCAGCGATCTCAAATCGAGAAAAAACAGTTGAAACTGAAGGAAGCGCATTTAGATCATTGATAATTTTTTGCGCCAAGTCTCGTGGTGCCATGTTCTCCTGTTTAGCAAGAACTAGTGCAATATTTGTAGTCAAATCTCCGTGTTCAAGGGTAGGTGTAGATATCTCAAACTGAGCCGATGGATAGAGAGAAGAAAGTGAATCAAACAGAAGGTTATTCATAGGCTATTCTAGCAAAAATTGAGCTAAACTGCGAGATCAACTATTCAAAAGCAGTAAATTGATACCGACTACTAGGGATAAAGACGTCCTCTACGGCAAAGACGAACACTTTTTTACTTACGGCTGAAAAACAAGCTTTCCATTTTCGTTTTTAAAGGCCACATCGCCCAGTAGGTCTGTTCTGTATACCTGGGTTTCGTATTCTGATAAAAGGTTAAGCACTTCCTGGTCGGGATGGCCAAACTTATTCTTTTTCCCTACCGAGATAATGGAGATATCAGGAGTTGTATCTGCAAGCAATTGATTTGTTACTCCGTTTTTTGAGCCATGATGAGGGATTTTAAGCAAGTTTACATGACCGATTCGACCTCGAGCGAGCATATTACTAATCTGTTCAGGGCTAATGTCACCAGTGTAGAGTGCCGTTACCCCACCTTGAGACAGACGAAAGGTTAAAGAATAATCATTCAAGTTTAAGGCTGGAGTCTCTTCTCCTAAAAGAATCTTTCCCCCAGTACCAACTAAATCAGTGGATGGATGAGTAAAATGGATGACTAAATCATCAATTTTGAGCTCATCATGATCTTTTGGTTGGATAACTGGAATCGACAGATCCCCCACCTTATTTTTAAGCAATCGAAAACTGTCAGTGCTATTGTCGACTCGATTAGCAAACATCATACCGATTTCATATCGTTCAAGTACGGCATTGAAGCCTCCAGCATGATCAAATTCAGGGTGTGTCATAATTGCAATTTCGATATGATGATCCGTTTGCGGCATGTATTTTCCGAGACACGCTAGCACATCCTTTTTTTCTCCCGCATCAACGAGAATTTGGACATCGTGGTACAAAATAATGTGAGCATCCCCCTGCCCCACGTCACACGTTACTAACACTAAGTCTTTCTGATGCGGTGAATGTAAAACGAAAAACAAAAGGATTTGAATAAAAATAAGAATACCAATTACCTTATTCATAGAGATCCAACAAGTTTCGCGACAAATAAAAAGTACTGACTGAATGGAAAACTAATTAAAAGAACAAGAGTAGCAAGAGTATTTGATACAAATGACAAGAGATATGCGCTGACTGTCAGAAAAATGATAGGAAGAGATACCCAAGAGGTTAAGAGCGTCGAAATAATAGTCACAACAGGAAAACTTTTGAAAACTAAAAGACTAATGGGAGCAACGGCAAGAGATGCGGCAAGGGATGTTGATATAGATTTTCTGACAAATACGACTGGGACAAAACGTATCAATCTATAAAAATAACTATCAAATAATAAGATTCCAGCCACGGCAAAAAAGCTTAGATAAAAGCCAACATCCAGTATTACGGATGGAGAGACGATGATAAAGAACCAAAACATCCAAAAGAGTATCGCGATGGTTGGGATATAAAGACCAAAGAGCGAAACAACACCAACAGCTGTAAAGGTTAAGGCAGAGCGAACAATTGCAGGCTCAAAACCAACAACCATGGTGTAGAGCCACACGACAGCGATAACAAAGGGAATGGCCCTCAGTCTCCCTGTGATTGGAATCAAAAGAAAGGAGAAGAAACTCACCACAATTGCGATATTTGTGCCTGAAGCAATCAGAAGATGTGTAATCCCCGCCTTCTTTATATAGAAAGAA
Source organism: uncultured Gammaproteobacteria bacterium (assembly GCA_964568925.1). GTDB lineage: Bacteria > Patescibacteriota > Microgenomatia > UBA8517 > UBA8517 > CAYQUL01. Next base: position 5,208 of record CAZMSJ010000026.1, on the reverse strand, counting down.
ACTGGATCAGAGAGAATATCTCGAGAACCTACGACCATACCAAGACTTACTTCCCCCAATGGTGAGGGTGAATGAGAAAGAATAAATTGAATGAATTGATTACGAACTATATAGATTGGGTTTGTAGTCGTAATGACTGAAGCTGCAATTACTTTTGTGCGTCCGTTAATCGTTTCTGTTATTACGCGAAGTGTATCTCCGAGCTTTACCTGAACCGATTGAGGAAGAGCTACTTGTTCACCCACTATATCAACATACTGTTTTCCATTTCTCTCAGGCAGCACTCGAGCAATAGGAATGGTACGAACTGCTTTTCCTTGATTTGATTGTAAAAAGACGGTAGACACGCGAAATGAGGCAATTCCAATAATAAGAATAATAAAAAGTATTCGTGACATGGGAGCTTCAAGGAATTATTTTTTCGCGAATTGTAGTAAAGACGCGCTCAGTAACTATTTTTCTACTCACAAGCTCATCAATAGTTCTGTATGGCCGACCCTGTATTATCTTTTTGGCAGTTGTCGGGCCAACAAGCGGTAATGTTTCCAGTTCTACGCTCGTTGCATCATTTAAACTGATGCCAAACTCCCCTGCTATTTTTTGATCACTCAAAACATTTGATTGATAATTAGATGCAATAAATTCTACTTGTGTGGGAACAAAAAAAGAGGATGACAAGAGATAGGAGCCTACAGTAATGAAACTAGTGCCTATTAAAAACAAACAAACAGCTGTTTGAAAGGAGAAAAGGTATTTAGGCAGCATACTTATTCTAGTAACTGAAGTTCGTTTGTTGCAATTATGCAAAATCTGATACAATTGGCACTAGTTAATCACTATGAAGAAAACAATATTCACTTTCCTCCTTATAGCTTTCTTAAGTATCCCAGCTGTGGCTCATGCCTCAGAAGGTGAAGCAACACTTACTAATAAGATTGGGACACAAGCAACCTGTTGGATGGGTTCAGTCTTTATGCAAGACTTGAACTACCACATCATTGGTACCTGTCGAAACCTTACCTACCCTGGTGGTGCTGAAATTGTAAATTATGTGTTGTGGGGTAACCCTGAAGCAAGTGGAACAGCATTCCGTATTGGAGAATTAGGACTTGGTAAATTTGAATATCGAACACAAAACGCATTCACTTCTGTCTTTGTAACAGTTGAGAGAGATCGAAATGTACGAACACCTTCAGGACAATTGATCATGCAAGGAACAGTTAAACCATTTAGTATCCTTGAAGGAAAAACACGAGCAACCAGTGCACCTGAAGCAGGCACCAAAGCTGATGAGGTTCTTGAGTCACCAACACCAACTCCTGCAGCACAAGCAAGTGGTATTGCAAAGTTCTTAACCGGTGGAATCATTGCATTCTTAGGTCTCTTTGCAGTTATCTTCATCCTCTTCATCATTACTCGCCGATAACATCGGTACACAAGGTACGAGATTTGTTCTTTCGCTGTTTTATCTGAAGGAGAAACTACTTAGACTACGAAATTGAGGAGTTTACCTTGAATATAGATCACTTTGCGTGGTTCAGAAGTTACCCATTTCTGTATTTGATCAAGTTCCCTGGCAAAGCGAACAATCTCCTCTTCATTGGTGTTGTCTGCATCAATGGTTAGTTGTGCACGGAGCTTGCCATTAACCTGAACTGGGATAACAATCTGGCTATCTACAGTCTTTTCTGGATCAAAAGTTGGCCAAGGTGAAATATGAACACTTGTCTCTTCAGCAAAGATTTCTCTCCACACTTCTTCTGCCATATGTGGGGCAAACGGTGCAATCAGTTGTACAAGGGTTTGTAACGCTTCTTTTGAAGCTTTCCCTTCTTTAACAGCAGCTGACAAAAGGTTTGTGTATTCCATGATAGTAGCAATTGCGGTGTTATACCGGAACGCTTCGATATCTTTTGTTACCTTTTGAACTGTTTTATGCATTTGGGTCTCAACAGCAGGGCTCATCGTTTGAGAGGTATTACTTGCGTATTCTTGGAACACATCCCAAACACGATTTACAAATCGCTCCATTCCTTCAATACCACTATCTCTAAAGTCTGGACTACCATCCATTGGCCCTAAGAACATAACGTAGAGGCGCAATGCATCAGCACCAAACTTCTTGATGTATTCATCAGGGTTAACCACATTCCCTCGAGACTTACTCATCTTTGCACCATCTTTAATCATCAAGCCGTGAGCAAAGAAACGTGGAAATGGTTCTTCAAAGGAAACTTTCTTCTGATCAAACAATACTTGGTTCATAAATCGTGCATACAACAAATGAAGCACCGCGTGTTCTGCCCCTCCAAAATACAAGTTCACTGGTAACCACTTGGCCGTTACCTCAGGATCAAAGGCAACTTCATTACTGTTTGGCATTAACACACTTGGATATCTTAAAAAGTACCAGGATGAGTCCATAAAGGTATCCATAACGTCTGTTTCTCTGGTTGCGCTGTTGCCACAAGCTGGACAGACGGTATTAAAAAATTCTGGATGATCAGCAAGTGGACCCTTTCCTTCACCTTTTGGTTTATAGTCCTCAACAGGTGGAAGCGTAACAGGTAACAATTCTTGTGGAACTGAGTACCATCCAGTTGCATCCCAATCTGAAGAAACAATTTCTCCCCGACCGTTTTCTCTACAACTGGCACAAAAGATCATTGGAATTGGTGCGCCCCAATATCTCTGTCTCGAGATTAACCAGTCACGGAGATGGAAACTGGTCTTTGCCTGACCATATCCTTTTGAACTCATGAATGTAGTTATCTCTTTCATTGCCTCACTCGATCCTTTGCCATCAAGAAAATCTGAATTCACCATTGTCCCTTCACCTTCATAGACTTGTGATTCAGACTCGATTGGACCTGAGGCATTATCTGGACCGAGAACAACACGGATAACAGGTAGGTTAAATGTTGAGGCAAATGCAAAATCTCGAGTGTCGTGCCCCGGGACACCTACAACGGCACCAGTTCCAAACCCAGACAGGACAAAGTCAGAAACCCAGATTGGCATCTCTTCTCCATTTAAGTTATTAACAGCATATAAACCGGTGAAGACACCAGTCTTTGTTTTTTCTTCAACAATACGTTCTTGCTCTGTTTTGTGAAGTGAGGATTCAATGTAGTCGTTAACAGCTGATATGTTTTCCTTTGAAACAAGTGATACTAAGTTTTTCTGTGCATACTCAGGTGACACAACCACAAACGTTGCACCAAAGTTTGTTTCTGGTCGAGTTGTAAAACAAGTAACACTCTGATCAGAGTCTTTTATTTGGTAACGGATTTCAACACCGG
>CAZMSJ010000026.1:0-1806 GCA_964568925.1 uncultured Gammaproteobacteria bacterium | reverse complement strand
GTCCATTTGTAATAGTCTTCATTTGAGGTTGTGACTGTTCGAGTCCAATCATACCCATGCCCCAAAGAGCGCAATTGTTCTTCAAAGTGCTTGGTTGTACGAGACAACATGACCTGTGGAGTTTGGCCAACCTTCATTGCGTAGTTCTCTGAATGGATACCAAATGAGTCATAGCCCATTGGTTGAAAAACAGTTTTGCCGTTCATCCGCATAAAGCGACCAAAGACATCGCTTCCTGTTGAAGAAAAGGCATGCCCCGCATGAAGTCCTTCAGCAGAAGGATATGGGAACATATACAAATTGTAGAATGGGTTCTTCGCGGTAAGTACGTTTGGGCTGTACAAACCTTCTTTATCCCACACATCTTGCCACTTTTTTGAGATCGTTTCGTGATCAAATCGAGCTTTCATTCGACTATTGTACCTTGATCACAATCCCCACGCAATAAAATCTGGTTTGCCACTTGAAAAGGTACTCTATATATTCTTATATATTGTATATATGCGAGACACATTTTATCTTCCAACTGACAAAATACTACTCGATTTTAAAAAATATCTCACGAACAAAGGCTTTTCAAAGCCATCAGTCAGCTACTATCTATCAGACGCAAGAGTTTTTTTGGCCACCCTTACTAATCAGTCTCCTCTTGTTTTTAACGAAGCAGTCATTCGTTCATACCTGGCCTCTCTTTCAGTTAACAATGTAAACAAACAAACGATTAAAAGAAAAACAACAGCACTCAAACATCTCCAGGTATTCCTCGTTGAAAATGGTTTTTTATTGCCAACAACACGAGGTGGATCAGGAATAGTTAACCCTCAGCTGCTTTTAACTGCTATTACATCAGGTATTACAGGGGCGGCACTTGCAGCACTCATTGTAGTACTCGTTACTCAACAGACCAGTCCAGTTAGAATAAGTGGTAACACTATATTAAAGACAATCGACCGTGTAGCTCTTGATGTACAAAACAACAAACAAGACGGTGTCATAACGGTAACTGATCAATCTCCTTTTCAGGTAAATATTGATACGGAAGATCAATCAAGTGGACGTGCAATAGTTAAGGCGAACCAAACGTTTGTAGATGTATATGGCAATGTTGAAGAAGATGACCTTGTCTTTATAAGCCCAGTAACTCTTGTTGCCGGTACAGGTATTGCAGTAACTCAAGTTACAAATGGATATTTCCGCATTGAGATTTCAACTCGAAGTACACAAGACACAGTAGTTAACTGGCATATCGTAAAGAAGAACACTTAAGAAGAAAGTACGTTTTTGAGGTTGTTTGCAGTTGACAACCCGGTTCCATAAAAGTTATTTTATAGTTTAGACGACACAACAATATAAAAGAATGAATACAAAGAATTTTGAACTTATTGAAAAATGGCTTCTGGCCAGTATTGTTGTGTTACTTCCAATCCTTTTTCTTCCTGCGTTTCAAAATCCTTTTAACACACCGAAGCTCATTGTCGCTGCAGTTTTAACAGGACTGGTGTTAGTTGTTAAGGGAATTAAAAAGATAGCAACGAAAAACCCGTCTGTTACCTTTGGTACCTTTGATATTCCAGTCCTCTTCTTTGCTGGCTCCTTTGTGGTAAGTAGTATTGTTGCAACACCAAACAAAATGGAAGCTTTCTGGTTGCCAGGTGTTACAAGCTTTGTGGTAATTGGAACGATTCTCTACTTTTTAGTTAACCAAGTGAAAGAGACTGAAAAGAAGTTCTTTTCAGAAATACTTCTTATCTCTGGTGGTATTTTTTCCTTCCTTTCACTTTTCTCAGTAATTGGAATCTTTAAAGG
>CAZMSJ010000025.1:0-10571 GCA_964568925.1 uncultured Gammaproteobacteria bacterium | reverse complement strand
TGTTACTCGATAACTAAAAATAAGAACTGTCTGATCGCTCGAGACGTCGAGGTAGGACAGTTCTTTTTTGTGCTTTTAAATATCATTTGTATATATTATGATCCACTAGCAGTATGGACCCTAAAATTGTTTCTGATTTTGAAAAAAATATTCAACACTATTTTTCTTCTCGATGGACAAAAGAGAATATCGAGTTTTTTCTTGGCCCATCAAAATATGAAATAGATGTCTATGCTCTTCAGAAAAGTCTAAACAAACCAATCCGTTCATTCCTTCTTCGCGGTGGCAAACGATTAAGACCACTTTTATTTTGGACTATTCTTAAAGCTTACAAAAAAGAAAAAGAAGATCTTCTGTCTGTGGCTTCAGTTATTGAGTTAGTTCATAACGGAACGCTTGTCTTAGACGATATTGAAGACAATGCATTAACGAGAAGAGGCAAACCGTCGTGCCATCGTGAGTATGGATTAGACACAGCTACAAACGTTGGAATGTCACTCCACGTATTGCCATTAATGATTCTTCTTAAGGAGCAATCAGGATTAACTGACAGACAGAAAATTCGACTGTTTGAAGTATATGCACAAGAGTTAACCAATGTAAGTTTTGGGCAAGCACTTGATATTTATTGGCACAAAAATGCCCGTCACGACATTACGCGCAAAAAGTATTTTGAAATGGTAATGCTTAAAACTGGTTCCCTGATGCGTATGAGTGCAAAAATGGCTGCAATTCTTGCAGATCAAGATGAGGCAACAGAACGTGCCTTCTCTGAGTTTGCAGAAAATATTGGAATCGCGTTTCAAATAATTGACGACACATTGGACTTGGAGAAAGCAGATGTCCGTTTTGGAAAAGCATATGGAAATGACATCTCTGAAGGAAAGATTAGTCTTCCTGTGATTGAGGCTCTGCACCACTTGGATGAGAAAGACACTGAAGAGCTCTTACTGATCTTAGACAAGCATACGCATGACAAACGATTAATTAAAAAGGCGATTGAGTTGATTGTAAAGGGACAGGGGACAACGCTTGCAAAGAAGAAAGCTCGAGCACTTGTTTCAAGTGCAATGAGTGAACTAACAAAGAAACTAGGTAACACATTTGATAGCAGCGAAATTGTGGCACTTGCGCAATTTATGATAGATAGGACATATTAAATATGAACATGAACAAGTATGTTCGCTTTTTAGTTACTGAGTTTCTGTATAACGGTCACCTTCAGTCACTGGGTGCAGGTGGGCTCATTGTTATCGCCACTAAATTATTATTTAATACCTCGGCTCCACTTGAGTTCTTCATCGCAACCTATGCTCTTTTTGAAACGATATTTATTTTTGATCGGTACCATGACCTTGATTGGGATTCACTTACAAATACGGTGAGAAGTAAGCATCTTCTTTTGTATCGGAATAAAATTCCGTTTATTTTTGCAGCCTATGTTATTGTCTTTACCAGTTTTTTCTACTATTTCTCTGGTATCGAAATGTTACTTGTTTCAGTTGTCGTTTGTATTGCAGGAATGCTCTATCCCGTTTACTTTAAGAAGTTAACAAAAAAAATTCCACTCTTTAAAAACATATATGTCTCAGCTGTGTATATGCCATTGGCATTTTTCCCTGCACTTTACTTATCAACCTCCCCAGTCCGTGACATCCTCGCAATTCATTTGCCAATTGTTGTTTTTGTTGAGTCCTTTATTGCTCAACTTATCTTGGACACAAAAGATCGAGAATCAGATAGTAAGGCTCATTTAAAAACACTTCCAGCTTTAGTGGGAAACACAAAGACAATGATTACGGCCGCCTTTCTTGCTGTGGCACTTGCTGCTGCAAGTACCTTGGTCAGTATTTTTACCCATGCACCGTTCTCTTTTGGACTCTTAACCTTTGCAGCACTCTTTATTGATTTTTATATGATTTATCGAATCAGAATGGGAGACAAGAACGGATATCTATTGGCTGCCGCGAAGCTCTTTATTTGGCTCGTTATTTTTCTTGCAAGTAGCCTCCTCGTTTAGCTTCACTAGTGACAGTACAGACTTGAGTCCGTATGATGAAGTATGGATCTGACTAATGTAGTGCCTTCGTTGAGTGAAATTCAATATCCCCTTTTAAACCAATTTGCGATCATCGTCATTAACTTTATTGTGGTGCTTCTTCTCTATACCGTTATTAGTCACACACGGCTTAAAGACACAAAAAGTAGAGTATTTTTACTGCTTGGCGTGAGTATTCTGTCTTGGGTTGATGGGGCATATCTTGCTCGTATCTTTGGTTTACATCACGACTTGTCACTCCTGCTTCTTCGTATCGCGTGGATTGCTACACCAGTTGTGTTTTACTCAGTCTATTTAATTTCCTTGATCCTCATGAAAAAGGATACGACTCATACTCGTGTGAGGTTGTTCTTGGGGGTATTAACATTAGCTTTCAGTGGACTCACGGCATTCACTGATTTAATCATTAAAGATTTAAAGTTTACGAGTGGAGTCGTTGATATTGTGTACGGAGTAGCTTTTTATCCATTCTTAGTTGGAATTATTATTATCATCATTGCAACGTTGCAACCGATGTATCGCAACAAGATTAACTCAAGTGCAAAATCCTTCTTAATTGGAGTTGTCATTTTCTACATCATGAACGCAATCTTTAACATTACACTCCCGGTGTTCTTTGGCGTAACGTACTTGTACTTTTTGGGAGATTACTCAACGAGCTTCCTCCTTGGCTTCACTTCATACGCAATCATCAGACACAAGTTGTTTGATATTAAGTTGATTGCATCTGAGGCTTTGATTATTACGATTTGGTGCGTGCTTTTTGCTCGCATTTTCTTACTGAATCATTCACTGACAGAAGCCTCAATTGATACGTTTGTTTTTGCGGTATCAGTGTTGATGGGTATTTTCCTTGTGCGCTCTGTTAAAGGTGAAATTACACAGCGAGAGAAGCTTGAAAAAGTAACTCGTGAGTTAAGTGAAACAAATAGAAAATTGACAACAATCGATGAAAAGAAAAATGAATTTATCAGTATGGCTGCCCATGAGCTTCGAGCACCACTCACTGCTATTCGAGGGTTCCTTTCAATGGTTATTGATGGGGACACCGGACCAATTACTCCAAAGGCAACTGAGTTTTTGCGTGACTCCATGGTTTCAAGTGAGCGCATGATTCGCCTTGTAAATAACATGCTTGATGTCGGACGTATTGAAGAAGGAAGGCTTACCCTTACCCCTTCATTGTTTTCAATCTCTAAAGTGGTAACAGCCGTACATGGTGAATTCCAAGGAGAGGCAATGAATAAAGGTCTTAATTTCACTACAGATATTTCAGCAAACCCAGTTGATCAGGTATTTGTAGATGAGGACAAAATTCATGAAGTGTTAGTTAACCTGGTAAGTAATGCAATCAAGTACACAGAAAAGGGAACTGTTACGATTTCACTCACCAATCCAAACTTAGATACCGTGAGAATTGAAGTGAAAGATACCGGTGCAGGTGTTTCAGCTGAGGAACAAAAGAAGCTCTTCCAGAAATTTTATCGTGTTCAGTCCGTTGTTGGAAAAACAATTGGAACCGGACTTGGATTATATATTTCAAAATTGTTGATTGAGCGCTTTGGTGGAACGATTGGTTTAATCTCGGAAAGTGGTCAGGGGAGTAACTTCTGGTTCGAGTTACCGGTGGATAAGACACATAAAACTGCCTAAAGATACGCTCGACAGAAGGAATACAACAAACTAGTATATAACTTATGGACGCTCATGTAGTACAAAATAGACCTAAAACTCGCAGAAAGAGTATTGTTTCTCCTGTCCTTTTTGCTGTTTTTTTTCTTGCCGCAATCCTACCATTCTTGTTACTTATTTTCTTTTCAGGTCAGACGTTCAATTTTATTTCTCAGGCAGATGAGAAAAGTGAGCTTCGCGTATGGGTAACTCCATCACAGATTGTTGCTTCAAAGGGGACGGAAATAGAACTAACAGTAATGGCCCAGTATGATCACTCGAATGTACTTATTCCTTCAGTGAGTATTGCCATGGACACCCAAGGAGTTCCAGCTATTGGTTCCACAATCGTAACAAAACTAACTCCATTTAAGGGTGAGGCCTTGATTGGCAAATTCACGGTAAAACCAACTAAAGCTGGAACCTATGTAATCACACCTCTTAAGAACAAAGTTGTTATTACCCCTGAGATACAAGATGTAGATATTCTCGTTACACCAGCAAAAATAGTAGTTAAGTAGCCTGCCCACTGAAATGAAATCACGATCTGCCTTTACCTATATTGAAGTTATCTTGGTTGTAGTTCTCTTAACCATGTTATCTCTTCCTCTTCTGTTTAATTATTTAAACGTTTCCAATAAATATCATCTTCAATCTGCAGTAACTGATGTTGCCGATGCCGTTCGCACCGCTCATGTCTATTCTCGTGAAGGCCAAAAACAAGAGGCGTGGGGAGTTCATACGGTGAATGAGAATACATTTGAAGTTATTCGTGGTTCTTCTCAGCAATTTACTGTTGAAGCAACTAAGGTTATTCCAAACGATATCAAATTTAAAAATGCCTTCACTGTGTGGTTTACATTAGGTACCGGTGAAACTGTGGCTGATCAAGAAATTCTGCTTGAAAGCCAAAAGGGGCAAGTGGGCCAGATTATTGTGTATAAAACCGGCGTGCTCGATATAAAAATAAAATAAAGATATGAAAAACAAAGGATTTATTATGGTGGAAATTCTACTTTCGTTAGTCATTTTTTCTATGATATTTATTACTCTATTTGGAACAATTAGTTTCCTTCAGAGAAGAACTGAGCGATCTCGCTATGATTCACAGGCTGCATCATATGTAACAGATGGAATGGAGATTGCACACAATGCGCTCCTTACAAATTGGAAAGGATACTCAGACGGCGTGTACTCACCCGCATTTGATGCAGATAGCAAAAGTTGGATACTCTTGCCTGGTGAGGAAACAAGTTTAGCAACTCGCTTTGATCGATCAATCACGATTAAAAGCGTTTGTCGGGACACCATCACGGGAGAGAGAAGAGATCTTTTGTCAGGTGGAGCATGCCAATCTGGAAAGAAAGATATCATGAGTAAGGAAGTAACTGTGTCACTCAAATGGAAAGAAGTAAATGCTGATAAAACAATCAGTGCGACGTTATTGGTTTTTAATGCAAATGCAAAATGAATAAAAAACTCACAGGGTTTACTCTCATAGAAGTATTAGTTGGCCTCTCGTTGTCGGCGGCTGTCTTTATCATTGCGACAAATCTTGTAGTGACACTGCTTAACTCCACTAATAAGGCACGATTGCTTGATGAGGTTTCTATTGCTCGGAATGATATTGAGACAGATATAGGCAACAACGCCAGGTTTGCCGAGAACATTAGTTTTGTACAAGGAGTATTGTCTCTCGATCAGTTGCAGTATGAAGTCATTAATGGAAGGCTCACCAAAGGTGGATCTCCGTTAACTGGAGAGAATATCACTATTGAGAACTTTGAAGTAGTAAAAAGGTCAAGTATCTTGCCTGTAAACGCGGCAGGGCAAGGGCAAGGTTTAACGGCTACTTATTTTGACGATGTGAACTTTACCACACTCGTTGATACCAGACTTGATTTTGAAATTGATTTTGATTGGGGCACAACACCTCCTTTTGCCCAAATGCAGCCAAACAATTACTCAGTGCGTTGGACTGGTCAGATTGAAGCACCAGTTGATGGAAGATATACATTCTACACTCTTTCCGATGATGGTGTCAGGTTGTGGATTGATAACAAACTCATACTCGATAATTGGACATCACATACACTTACTCAAAATCTTACAAAAATAAATCTTGAGAAAGGCAAGCTCTACGATATTCGTCTTGAGTACTATCAGAAGTTTGGAGATGCTGTGATAAGTTTGCAGTGGTCAGCTTCAGCTCCTGGAATTAACAAACAAGTTATCCCGAGTGACTATTTACATGAGACATCTTCAAGCGCGAGTCTTGAAATTAATTTTGATTTAATTCATAAAGATTCAGCCAGTGTTCGCGATCATGTCTCACTGTTTATCTCGCCTCGAAGTGGAGTCATCTCTGCCGTTGAGCCAGCTCCGACCCCAACCCCTGCACCGACAGCAACGCCACTACCAACACCAACTCCTACAGCAACACCTGTTCCAACACCGACTGTTATGCCAACACCAACACCGTTTCGGACCCCAACACCATCGCCAAAACCTACACCAGTTCCTACACCTACGCCAACGCCGACACCTACACCAAAGCCGGGGAGATAAGCATACGATATGATGAAATTACCAATGAACAAAAGACAAGAAGGAGCAGCAACAATTTTGTATTTGATGATAATGGCAGTTGTCATTACCTTGCTCTCTGCCATCACATTTTCTCGATTGATGGGTTCTCTTAAAAGAAGTCAGTCACAAGCAGATACCGTTGTTGCCACATATGAGGCAGAAAGTGAAATTAATGACCTTCTTGCCCGATTAACTGGAAACTTTATTCAGTCATCAGCCTTCCCAATCTCATATACCAAAAATATTGGAGGAACGAGTATTACTGTTTCAGGTACACAAAAGGATCAAACACAAAATATTGTTGTCACAAGTCAACGCTCCTATGCTGTTTCACGAATTGAAGCTACAAGAAAAATTGATAGTGTACGTGAAGTCGACAACGTCGATATGATTTTATCTCTCGATTGTACGGGAAGTATGGACGCTGGTGCTGATTGTGAAAACTGTAACAGCAAACCATCTCGTTTTGATTCACAGACCGAAGCAGCTGATAACTTTGTGAGTAAACTCGCGGAACTTTCTCGAGATGGCACATACCAAGGAAGGTTTAACTTAGGCATTGTTGTCTTTGGAATTGATTCAAAATGGCTGACATATAAAGAGAAAGAAGTTACCCCAAAGAGTGGACTAACCTATGACCAAATTCGTGAGGCTCTAGCACAAGGATTTGGCTCAACTCGTGCAACTTCACCTGCGTGTTCTGGTGTAATGGATGCAACGAGTATTGGTACTGCTTTCACAAAGTCTCATGACTATTTCTCACAAAACAAGAGACCAAAGACGAAACAAGTTGAAATCGTAATTACAGATGGAGAACCAAATACTCGTATACCATATCCTGCCTGTGGTCCATCAGTCTTTTGTCCAGGTTTTCCGAAAGACGCGGAGGGTAACAATTATTGTGAACAAAACAGTGAAGGCTGGACTTGTTATAAATATGGTCAATATCAGAGTGGCCCATGGGAAGCGAATAACTTCAATCAAACAGCATATGACATCTGCAAGCCTCTTGCTATGGACTTTTTAACCTGTTCAATTGCAACAACCGATACAAATATTCCACCAATTTCAGGAACAGGAGTAAGAAGTGGTGCTCGTGACCCAGAGGTTGATGCCTATGCCGTAACTATTTTTGCTTCACCTCCTCGAGATGTCGTTAATCTCTTTAATGCATATTTAACTCAAAACGGATACTTTAACGCTTCACGCGCAAGTCAGTTAAAAAACATTTTAAATAACGTTTTGAATGAAATATTAAGAGACAGATCAACTGTTACCATTAAGCGTACACCACCGACGCTTTGAGGCATCTTGTGGTGAACGCGCTGGTAGAGTAATATGTGAATATGAATCCTACAGCCAAGCACAAAATCTTAATTGTTGAGGATGATCCACTCCTTACCAAGATGTACACAACCAAGTTTATAACTGAAGGTTTTGATGTAGATTCCGCAGCTGATGGAGAAGAAGGACTCGCAAAAGCAACAACCGTTCACCCAAACTTTATTGTGTTGGATGTTATGATGCCAAAACTCTCCGGAATCGATATGTTATCTCGACTTCGAGCAACAGAAGCTGGAAAAGATATTCCTGTCATTGTCTTGTCTAATCTCTCTCAAGAGGAAGAGGCAAAGAAGGCACTCTCCCTGGGTGCAAAAGAATATTTAATCAAAGCAAACTTCACCCCAAGTGAAGTAGTCACGAAAGTGCGAATGTATTTAACCCCTTAAAAATTATGTCTGCCGTTACTGCCATCTTGCACTATGTAGCTCCACGCGAAAGTAACAATTACAAAGCACGATTGTTGCATACTCCATATTTGTTTCTCGCAACCTTTAGCTTGATCCTCGTTCAGTTTGTCATCACCCATGCCCCTGGTGTGCCTCTTCCTCAGGGCGATGTGTTAGGCTACGCCGCTCAGATTAATTTGTCAGAAGTTATTCGATTAACAAACGCCAAAAGAGCTGAAAATGGATTAGCTCCTGTTACTGAAAACGCGTCACTCGATGCAGCTGCTCGAGCCAAGGGAGCTGATATGCTTGCGAAGGGGTATTGGGCACACGTGGCTCCAGATGGAACAGAGCCTTGGGATTTTTTTAGAGGTGTCCAATACAAATATCGATATGCCGGTGAAAATTTAGCTCGTGACTTTAGTTCTGCTTCAGGTGCAGTCGAAGGATGGATGGCATCCCCAAGTCACCGGGAAAATATGCTTTCACCAAAGTATAAGGATATCGGTGTTGCGGTTGTTGAAGGGAGCTTAAATGGGAAAGACGCGACTATTGTTGTTCAACTGTTTGGTACGCTTGCCTCTGAACCAGCTGTCGTTCCAGTTGCCGCTGCCAAAAACAACGATGAGACAAAACCTGCGGTTGCCCAAGCACAAGCACCAAAGGAAGTTCCTGAACCAAAGATTGCTGGTGACTCAAAGATTTCTGAAGACACAACAACCTCAAAGATAAATAACTCATTTGATATCTCTAAAGTAGTTTCTCTTTCTGTGCTTATACTTTTATCTATCATCTTTGTTGTTGATGCCATTGTTATTTCACGAAGAAATATCTATCGACATGGGGGAAAGCGTTTTGGACACTTAACCTTTTTGGGAATTGTGATTGTTGTTTTGGTTATCGCAAAAGCAGGTCAAATTTTATAAAGAGGTATACTAACAGTATATGAAGCATCATAAACATATTCGTCACTACATACCGCTTTTTGCAGTTTTTGCAGTTGGCATTATTGGCTTTTTAAGCTTTCCATATGATCGAGCATTACAAATTGCAATTGCCACAGGTCTTGCCGTCTCATATGCAATCTGGGGAATTGTTCATCACGCAATTGATCGGGATTTAAGCTTAGAAGTAATTCTTGAATATATTTTTGTAAGTGCCATCGGTTTGTCAGGTATGCTCACCGTTTTATATTGGTCGTAAGATCGACTCCCTATGACTCCAGACACTCTTTTTATTAGCCCAACAAAAGGAGGACTCACCCTAAGTAACCTCGTTACTGAAATCGCAATGTTTATGAAAGAGGAACCAACAAGTTCATATCGATTGGTTATTGGTTCTGATTCTCAAATTAAGAGAGACCAAGGACACAAGGTGTGCGACTTTGTAACTGCAATAGTTGTCCATCGAGAGGGAATGGGTGCCCGATATTTTTGGAATCGTGAGAAAGCACACCGAGCTCCTACTCTTCGAGAAAAGATTTATACCGAAACAATGAGGTCCCTGGACACTGCACAAACACTCCTTCCGTTATTTGCTGAAAAAGTTTCACCTAGTAAATATGAACTTGAAATCCATATTGATGTAGGTCAAGTGGGGGAAACACGGGAGATGATTCGAGAAGTAGTTGGTATGGTAACGGGAAGTGGTTTTACTGCTCGCACGAAGCCAAACTCCTGGGCTGCCTCAACAGTTGCAGATAAACATACCTAAGGAGTAGATTTAATTATGGCAACCACGAAAAAGACAACACCAAGTGATCCTCCACTTGTTTCCTTCTCTGTAACAAACCCCGTCACCTATCTTAAATCGTGGTGGAAGAGAATTATTGGAAATGAAGGAGTTGAAGTAAAAATAAAGGTTCGTCCACTGACGACACTCCTAATAGTATTTATCCTTTTTAGTGGAACTTTTAGCTTAGGGGCACTTACGGCACTTGTTCACAATATACCGGTGTTGCGTGAAGTATTGCCTTTACCAACTGATGCTCCCGTTGTTGATCTCTGGCGAGATGAGGCCTATTCAGGTATTTTACGCAAAATTGCAGACGGGAAGTACTATTTGCAGACAACAGATGCAAAGGCGATTAACTTAACCATTCCAGCAAACGTAAATCTAGAAAAATATGTAGGGAAGCGTATCTTTGCCTCAGGTCGATACAATATTGTATCCGGGTTTCTTGAAGTGACAGACGCGACTGACCTTGAAGTCCTGCCACAGCAGGCACAGACTGTTGCAACGATTGCTCCGACTGCTACCCCAACGGTTACAAATAAACCGATTTCTACTCCAATACCTCCTCAAGCGACTCCTTCAACCACAGAGCCAACTTTATAAGCCGCGGCTTGACTCTCCTTTTAGTAAGCTAGTAAACTTGCGTAGTCGTACTGTTTTATTGGTGTTGTACGACAGGTAGTCGCAGGATGATGACATCTTTGGATGTCCAACATTGTTGGCCTTCGTCGTGTTATTACGGCGAAGGCATTTTTGATTAGTTTGGAGGTAGAAGATGAACTACAAAG
>CAZMSJ010000024.1:4246-12449 GCA_964568925.1 uncultured Gammaproteobacteria bacterium | reverse complement strand
TATATTGACGCTGAGGAACGACAGCTAGGGGAGCGAAAGGGATTAAATTTAGTCCCCTTTAATGGAGACATTAATGAAAAATTTGGCTATATCGGTGAAATTCCTAAACAAAGACTACAAATCTTTAGGAGAATACCGAGGGAACCTTTAATATTTTATATTTTAGGACACCGTAGAGACTACACGCCAAACCCCTGATTTATCAGGGTGAAGATATAGTCCGATCTTCGTAGTAATACGAAGAGTTCTATAGAAATATAGAGCCGCCACAAGACAACTTGTGGTTAGTAACTCATTTAATCTTTGAGTGAAAGTAACATACATGTAGAGACCCCTGTAGTCCTAGCCGTAAACGTTGCTCGCTAGCTTTCTCTATGTAATGTAGAGGGGGCGTAAGCTAACGCGTGAAGCGAGCCGCCTGGGGAGTACGATCGCAAGATTAAAACTCAAAGGAATTGACGGGGACCTGCACAACCAGCGGAGCATGTGGTTTAATTCGAGACGAACCGAAGAACCTTACCCAGATTTGACATGTAAGGCATTTAGGCAACCAGAGATGGATGCTGATCTTTATAAATATAGAGAACTTTACACAGGTGTTGCATGGCTGTCGTCAGCTCGTGCCGTAGGGTGTTCCCTTAAGTGGGGTAACGAGCGCAACCCCTTTCGTATGTTGAATTGTTCATACGATACTGTCGGCCTTTGGCCGGAGGAAGCGGGGACGACGTCAAGTCAGCATGGCCCTTATATCTGGGGCTACACACATACTACAATGGAGCCGACAATGGGTCGCCAAGCCGTAAGGCGGAGCTAATCCCATCAAACGGCTTCTCAGTGGGGATTGTGGGCTGCAACTCGCCCACATGAACGTGGAGTTGGTAGTAATCGCGGGTCAGCTAAACCGCGGTGAATACGTTCTCAGGTCTTGTACACACCGCCCGTCAAGTCAGCAAAGTTGGGGGCAGCCGAACCTCGCGTGAGCGGGGGAAGTTGACACCAGCGATGAGGATTAAGTCGTAACAAGGTATCCCTACTGGAAGGTGGGGATGGATCACCTCCTTTCTTAGGAGTGTTTCAGTACACCCCGCTTTTAAGTACACGGTTAAAGCGTTAAAAGAACCGATACCCTTCTTAAGGCTAAAAATCTTAGGATTGTATATCACTTCCGACTGCATATTGAGCTGTTAAAGCAAAAAACCCCTTGAGTGGGGTGTTTTTGTGTCTGTTTGTTTTTTTCTTTATTTAGTATCACTTCAAAGTTTGTTTTTTTGCTACAATGAACTATGTTTGATTCTGCCCAAAAACCTGTGTCTGCGCCTGTTAGTGCTCCTGTTGCACCTCCACCGGTCCCTCCAATCCCAGTTGCTCCGCCTCCACCACCAGGAGTTGTCCATGTAAAGTCTCACCACAAATTTATGTTTGTTGTTCCCGCTATTCTTGTTTTAGTTACCATGGGCGTTGTTGCCTATGTTGTTTCAATTTCAGGAAATAAGGGAAGTGTTACTGAAGCAACACCTACTCCTGTCGCAAGCTTAACCCCAGCAACACCGGTGCCAACTGCATATGTTGATCCAAAAGCGACATGGAAATCATATCGAAGTGTTGATTCTCAATTGTCATTCCGGTATCCATCAGAGTTAAGTTTGAAAGAGGAGAAACCTGACAAACAAACAACTCATTTATCTTTTTCAGAGTATGAGGGTGACAAGAATATCACATTTGAAGTTGTCTCTGGAGCTAAAGCTCAAATGGCTTCCCTCATTGCTTCATGGATACCAAAGGCACAACTACCGACTGAAGAAGGGCAAATGACTATTTCAGGAATTTCTGGAGTACTTGTAACGGGAACTGCTGTTGAGGCAGGTGAAGGACTTGCGTTTCGAGCAGCATATATTGAGAGAGACAACAAAGTATTTATTTTTATTGGAAAAGGGGAAAAGAAATTTGGTGAAGAACTCTTGTTTGATGAAATTATAAAAACGGTATCACTGCTGTCACCAGGGATTACAGAAGATTGGAAGCAATACACAAATACAACAACGTTTTATACCGTGAAGTATCCTGCTGATTGGGAAGTTTCAACTGAGGCAAAGAGTGCAACAGAAAGTGCAACCCGAGTGGTAATTCGAAAAACGAGTGGAGACACCACCTATCAAAATCTCTTAATTGATGCCACAACGATTTCAGCTAACAATCTGAGGCAACAAAAGATTGATTTAACGGCAGCAGAACTCGTTAGTTCATTACAAAACTTAACAGGATGGAAAACACACCCAACGCTTGATTTCAGATCGATTGCAGGTTCTGCCACACAAATTGTTTCAGGAGAACTTGAAGGAGCTTGGCAGATGTATATCGTTTTGTGGAACAAAAATACGCTGATTCAAATGTCATGGAAGGATAGTTTGGGGCGACCTGAGCAAGACACCATTGATAGTATTCTTTCCACATTCACCTTCACTCGATAATCCTTTTTAGACACAAAAAAAGGGCTGCTTATAAAAAATAAACAGCCCTAAGGAAACTACTAGGGAACAACTTAATTGCTTTTATCTGTTAGCTTGTCTGCTGGCAGTCATATGAAATAGGTGCCTTCTCATCTTCACCCGTTTGGAAAATACACAAGACAGGTTTGGCTTGCTCCGGCACGACAAGTATTGAAATCGCTATATGCGAATTGGGTAGCACCACCGGATCAGATACGCTGACAGAGCCAGAACCAAAACACTTCGTGATGGACGGTGCTGCGGCACTTTTTCCTGTGATAAAGATACAGGACAAGATTGATGATTCATTCAATACCACTGAACTAACGAGAATGGTGTGTTGTTGCCCAAAGGCAATTGGCTCACCGAGCTTTAGTCCCAGGGCTTTGTCTTCGGCCATGGCTACACTGACCACAAAAAGGGTCAGAAAGGCTAATACAATCAACGATCGTAGTTTCACGAGAACACTCCTTTTTCTCTTTCAGGTAAGCAGCTGTTGTTCCCTAGGGTGGTTATTATACTACAGAAGCACTTTTGGGAGAGAAATTTACTGATTAGGACGCGCTTGATCTGCATGAGGCACCGGCATTGGAGCTGGTGCACTTGAGACTGGAGGAGTTTGTTGCACAACTGGTTGAACCTGAGCCATTGGCGGCTTCGGTCCATTTGGTTTTGGTGGAAAATACGCACCACGAGGTGCTGGTGGTGTAAATGGACGAGGTCCATTATTAAAGTTTTGGCGGTCTTGTCCACCTTGTGGACGAAACGGTTTATTACCCCATTGTCCCTGTGGTTTTGGATTTGCTTTTATACTTGCTTCATAGGCCGAAAGGTCAGGAAGTGGGGCAGTCGCGTCTTCAGCTTTTTCAAGCTTTTTTGTCCATCTCTCACGAGACACCTGCAAGACTTTTTCTTTTTGTTCATTGTGACTTTCAGGTAATGGCAATGTGTGAGCCAAAAACGGACGGGTGGCATGACCATCGACCATCAGTCTGGTTGCAACTTGTCGGTTTGCGAGATTCACTAAATCATTTTCAGCAAATACCCCTGCAAATTCTTTGTGAATAATACCTGCATCATCTGCTCCAACGGTAAAGGAGATCAATGACCCTGCATTTCCTAAAATAGACTTTTGTACTTCCTCAGGAATCTGAGCCATGTACTGATTGGCAAGCATCAAGGACAAACGATATTTACGAGCTTCTGACAAAATCTTCATAAAAGAAGGGGTCGCAAAGTTTTGGAATTCGTCTACGTAGAGGAAGAAGTTTTTGCGTTCTGGTTCAGGTATTTCAACACGTCTCATTGCAGCAAGCTGGAATTTGGTAATAAGCATTGCACCAATTAATGCAGCATTGTCTTCTCCAAGCTTTCCCTGAGAGAGGTTTGCGAGCATGATTTTTTCACCATTCATGACGTCATCAATTTTAATTGAACTCTTTGGCTGTCCAATGATACGGCGGATTAAAGGGGATGTCACAAATTGCCCAACTTTATTTAAAATTGGTGAAATAGCCTCTTCACGTTGCTTGTCTTGCATTTTATTAAATTCGTTTTCCCAGAAGTTAACCAGTACTTGGTCAGTTGTTCCTGAAGCCTTCATCTGATCAATCATCCAATTTCTATATGCTTGATTCGTCAGTGCACTGATAACATTTGCCAGTGTTGTATCTGGAATTGCGGCAAGAGAGAGAAGGGTATTACGCAAGATATATTCAAGACGAGGACCCCAGGAGAATCCGAATATTTTGTTAAAGACAGATACGATACCAGAGACAACCAGTTCTGCCTCTTCCTTGTTAGCAACCTCAAGTGGATTAATAATCATCGGATACTCACGGTCAGCTGGGTTAAAGTAGACGGTATCGTTTATTCTGTTACTTGGAATGTAGTTTAAAACGGTTTCGCATAATTCTCCGTGTGGATCAATTACCCCAACGCCACGTCCCTTTTTAATATCATCAATCACCATGTTGGCAATTAACGTTGATTTACCTGTTCCCGTTTTTCCTACAACCCAAATGTGGCGGAACCGGTCAACAGTTTTTAATCCAAATACTTGTTCTCGGTTACGGAACATCGTTTTTGCAAAGAAATTAATATCTTTCTTTTCTAGATCTGTTTTGTCAGTGGCAACAGGGAGTGAGTCTGGAGGATCAGATAACACAGCATATCCCCATACAATAGATGTAGTTTTAATTTTCTCACCAGGTAGGTGCCACAGGGTTGCTATCTCTTGGATATTTAAAATTGTTCCATTTCGTACTCTTCTTTGCATCAAGTCTAAGACTGGATTTCCAAAATCAAAGATACTTTTCTTGAGTTTCCCAAATGCGTTTCCATCTGATCTGGTAAAAACACCAAATGCACTCGAGAGGGCAGACAAGGTTACCTTGTTTGTTGATGCAATACGAACAGAAGCTGCAAACCCAGGGAATAAAATTTTCTCTTTAATAATTGCAGCATCCCCTCGTGGTGAATAACTACCATCATCTTTGCGACTTCCCATTTCAGCAAATTTGGCACCTGAAGATTGCCAAGTTCCCTTGGTGCTTTCCAGTGCAATTTGAACAATTGCTGTTTCACTGGCTTCAGTCTTTGAAAGAATAGAAAGAATGGAACTCATCGGATCAATCTCACTGAATGTGCCGTATGTTGCGATTGGGTAATACGGACCTTTGCGAAGTGTTAGGTCAACGACAAACAACGGGCTGGTTACTTTCCCCAAGACATCAGGAGCTTTTTCAATAACAACCAGAGGATAATTTGATTGGAGTTGTGCTTCAACAAATGGAACCAGTTCTGTGTTTGTTGTAATGGAGAAGCGAATCTGTTGGTTTGCACTCACAAGCTCAAGAGAGAGGACTTGAGGTCTGTGTCCCTGCAGACGTTTTAACATCGTTACATTTCCAATACCGGTTAATGTGGCCAAAAATGTTTTGGCGCTTTCAGGGCTAATCTCAATATTTCGAGGAACCTTTAAAAATAACGTAGTCAGTGGAGCTTCAGTCGTCATGGCAGTCTAGTACCTTGATTATAGCGCAAAAAATCAAACACATTGTTAAGCAAAACAAGAGGGTATTTGTGGTAGGTATCTCTTTACGTGTCGTAATAAGTTTTATCCTAAATTAAGAAAAGAAGTTGTTTACTCAAGAATCTTAATGGTGGACAGGGTTTGGTTAAAAAACTCTCTTTTATCAGTTAACGACTGAAAATGTATTCCGATATACTTACCATTATGTGTAGTATACGCATCAAAATTATATGATTCACCTAACATTTGAAAAGTTTTCCAAGTTCTGTTTTGAGAATCAACAACAGTTTTTGGAACATAGACATCCTCAGATGTTTGACTACTTACTTTCTTTTGATAATCATTTTGTGAAAGCACTTCAAAACCTGACAAGTTAAACACTGCCTTGTAGCATGCATCTTGCAGTCCAGAATTTTGAGTTTCCTGGAACTTTTTGCAGTTTTGTATGTCTTCTTGCTTGAAAAAAGCGACAACACCATTCGAGTACGTATACTCTTCTATCTCCTTTGGATACTCAAAAGAAAAACTCTTTTCACTATTAGTGTAAAGTCGGTTCGTCGTAAGAACTTCTGTTTCATCATGGCTTGTTTGGGTTGAAATTGGAGTTTGCTTGGATATTGAAGAGATTTTAGGAAAAACAAAAACTGCTATTACTCCAATTATAGCAAGGCTAAAAATGAGTATAAGAGGAGTAAAACCTTTGTCCTTCATGAATTTATAGTAGAGATTTCGTGCACTGAATACAACGCCTTAATAAGGATTCCGAAATCTGGCGGGATATCTGACGTATTTGTCTTCATAGTGTATATCCTATATAATTGCGGCTAGTCAAAGTAAAGGAGGTTTTTGTGAATCGACGCACCTTTTTACAGTTGTGCTTGTCTGCACCAGTCGGGATGTTTATGCCCCGTTTGGGCTTAACTGCCCCTACCAAAGTTTTTCAGGTGGGGAGAGCGAAGACTTCTGGATACGAAACGCTCGTGTTTGCTGATTACTTGAGTTTCTATTCAGATGCACCAAGTCCTCTGTCAAATGTGGGAACAAAGCCCGCAACGAATGAAGAGTTTTATGCGCGGAAGCGAGCCCATGATGAACAGTTTGGATTTGCAACCCGTCCCGTGTTTTTAATCATCCACACGGATGGTGGCAACAGTGTTGTCTCAAGTGTTCAAAGCCTTGAGATACGGAATGTGTTTTGTCAGTTTTTTGTTGGGAAGGTACAAGAAGAAGTTGTTTCTATTCAATCGTCATACCTCCTTCCAGACAAAATTAACATCAATGGAACCGTACGGGGAGGAGAGGATAATCCGTACGAAGCCAATATTCAGTATTGGAGTTCTTTAAACATTGAAATTGAAGGCTTCCCCAATAAAATTGGGGCAGACGTAATTGCAAAAGTTGTCTATCTCGCTGTCAGTCTATTGGCTACGTACAACATTCCCATTTCTCGACTTGTTGGGCATCACGAGATTCCTAACAACAACAAACCTGATCCAGGGAAAGAGACACTGCGGATTATTCGGACACAGGTATATCTAGCGTTAGTTCGTATGGGCTTTACCCATCTGATTGATATTACTGATCCACTTGAAGTATCAAATGCCTTTGATATTGGTGGAACGATAGCTGCAACGGTAACTGATGATGGTACCGCTCGCTGTTGGATAGATTCTCCAGATTGGTTTGTTGATTGGTCACAAGTTTTGGGACGTGTTCCCGTTGATCAGTATGAAATAACTTTCATACCGGTCCCGTTTGAAGAATCGTATTTGGGGTTTCCCGCCTTTGTAAATTGGCTTCGTCTTCCAACGAAACCCTTGAGTGACGAGAAGTTTTCTTTATACAAACCTGAGTCTATGTGTCTGTTTGTAGAGAAGTACATACGGACCTACCACACAAGTAGACTCGTTGGAAAATCGTTGCCACTGACGTATCTACAGATACAAAATTTGGCAACTCTATTCATTGAGGCTGAAGCTTTTGAAAACAGAGGAGACTCATTAGCTGAAGCAATTGTTTCACTGCTGTACGTCAAACCGGTTGACCCATCGGTGAAGTCTCTCATTCAGCAGAAGTATTTTGATCGATTTAGCGATTTTCTCACCTAGTAGGTCGCAAAAAAGCCAGGAAGTAATTCCTGGCTTTCTTTATTGTCATTGTTTATCTGTTTGCTTTTAATTTCTTTTCAAACCATCTACCAACTATTGGAACTTCGTTTTCGATGATGTCTGCCCAGTTTTTTGCTACAAGGCTATCTTCTTTTTCATAACCAATTCTAACCATGAATCTAACATACGGTTTCCAATAACAATCTGATAATGAGCTGCTTTTTGAATCTACTGACGTTAATTTTTCGTGATTTGTTGAAAACAGCCGAACTGCTTTTTCAGGAAAGCCATATTGGATTCCACGAAAAAGAATATCTTCTTCTCTTTTGGACCATTGAAGTAAGGACATTTTCTTTGCAAGTTCTTGTGTTTTAGCGACATGAAGAAGTGATGAATCTCTGCCATCTACTTGATAAAAAATGCCCGCATCGGCTAACCAGTGTATTGTTCTTTTTGTTGTACTACTTTCTAGGTCAAATGGTTTTCGAAGAGAAATTGAGGAAGCGTTTTTAAGATCTCTATAAGTAAGCCACAATTCTATTCTTCCAAGAATAGAAATCGGAAGATACGGGAGT
>CAZMSJ010000024.1:0-4146 GCA_964568925.1 uncultured Gammaproteobacteria bacterium | reverse complement strand
ATCTACCACATACATTTTCTGTACACAAACAAGGTCAAGCCACATGTTTCGGCCCAGCTCTTTAGTTGTTGTGTTCCCATCTGCTTCAACCCGGCGAATGCCACAATCATGAATAAAGAATCCGAACTGTGGATAGAGCTTGGTTCTCATGACAAGTTCAGGTTTGTCTGGAACCGGTACTTTTTTCTCGTTCGCGAGGGCACCTGATGCAAAAATGAGACTTACAAGAACAATCACTGAGACAGAAAGCCATACAAGCTTTTTCATGCTCTTTTTTCACTCCTTTAAATCAAAGAACCAGCTATTCTAGCCCATAACTAGTCTTTTTGCAAAAAAAGGATATACTTTGGCTGCAGAAATATCAGTAATTGTTCTTTTACACACACAAAGTGAGGTGTTCCATGCGAAAGATTCTTGGATTGCTGCTTGTTATTGTTTTGAGTATCTGTGGGGTGAGTCAAACGCTTGCCCAAGAGACTGATCAAAACCTGTGGGGTATCTGGAAGATTTTCGAACAATCCGCGCCTGAATTCAATGTATTTATGATATTTACACCCAACGGGAGTTGGGGTTTTCAGAATATTGAAGGGCTTTTCTATGGCAGGTATGTTGCCAATGGCTCATATTTAGTTGTAGACGGCACCTTTGAGTATTCAGATATTGGCGATTGGAACGAAACAATGGAATATGAGTTAAGAGGTGACAAACTACGAATCATTTATGAGAGCGGTAATGTTCAGGACTTTGTTAAGGTTACTACGTTTACAGCCTTTGGCTTTATCCATTGTCCTTCAACGGTCACAAGCAATATGTTTGTGGGTTCCTATGGCCATGTAACCTATACAAACGGTACTCCTTCACGAGTACGATCCGCCCCCGGACTTTCTGGTGTTATTATTGATCGACTAGATGAGGGCGCTTTGTTTTTAGTTACAGGCGATCCTGTTTGTTCAGATGGGTATACCTGGTGGCCTATTGACGCACATCCTAAAAATCCAGGAACTGGACCATATAGAACAACTGGTTATATTGCTGAAGGTGAAAATGGAGTTGCCTATATAGAGCCAGTCGGCTGGATAGAAACGACATTGGTTCCGTACTATCAATCAGAAAATCTGGTAACAAACCTTTCTAAGTTAGCTCAGATGTCTGGGGCAACGTTATATGGTCCTGGCCAATATCCATATATTGATGAACTTTCTCGCTCTATTGCTACAGGTGAAGCGAGTGGAGTCCTAGCCAGCATTTATGGTTTTGTCGACTCATCATATGAGCTAGTTAAAGATGTGAATCTAGGGGGGAGTCCTATTCACATTATCTGTATGGCAACGTCGTTGGCAGGAACAAAACTCGTGCCAGCAATGGCCTCAGATGAGACAAGTGGATTTGTTTGTTTCGCTTTCGATGTGGCAAAAAACGTTGTTACCTTTAATCCTGTTGGGTTAACCATTACGGTAGCTCTGGAATTGTTGTCACATCCAGATCGCTACATTGATCCATGGCTTGATCCAGTAAATAGGTGGGCAGATAGCCGTCCTATTACCCGTTTTGTTTGTTGGATAACTCCTGACATTTGTCCGCCAGAGTTACGCCCTAAGTAATTTTTTAGCCACAAAGGAACCTCCACGGACTTACGTCCGTGGTTTCCTTGGGAATCACGAAGCTTCGCAACGTGAAGGGAAGGCAAATTCATCCCCGTACTTACGTACGGGGTTTCCTTTAGCAACAAAAAAAGCCCCCACCAATTGGTAGGGGCTTATCTGTATGTGGAATCATCTGATTACATTAATCGCTACTTGATGCCTAAAGCATCTTTTGCAACTAACTGCCTCATATGATCCTTTTAAGGATGTTACGGTTTGTTTATACAAACCGGTGTCGGGTTGGCCGACGCTTCATGGGTTTGGACAGTTACACTGCCCGTTCCCACTTGTTCGTCCACTCTCCAACAATTACTTTGGTACCACTCGTTTTCGGTACCTTGGTTGTAGATTGCTCCGAATGTCGGGTCCATCTGGACCTTCTTTTGAGAGCCATCACTCAAAGTTGCAACTAGCAATGTTGAGCGGAGATCTCCACTTGCGAAGTGAAGAGTCACATCACCCTTGACGCTGTCAAAGGTGACCCACCATTCGGTGCCCTGTTTCAATGTCTGGCCATCAATTGTCTGAAGGCCATTAACTGAAAGCGGAGCTCCTGCTTCGCCAAACCGTGTTTGGCAAACCAACTTTTCTGGAGGGAATGTAATCAGTGTACATTCCTTCTTGGGGCAACCTGTCGGTGTCGGTGTTGGGGTTGTCCAAAAAAAGTCTACTTGGGACGTACCCTCACCACCTGGAGCGTAAATGACAAATGTGTCCCCGACGTTTCCGCCGAAACCCCCATATGCATCCTGGGTATTGTCCTGCCAGCTATCCCAGAGTGTAGCAATATTTTCAATTGCCTCTGTCAGGGTAACTAACAAATAATCCCAATTGGTCCAGCTAGCTCCACCTAGACCATCTTCACCGAACGCTTGGACTGTAAATGGCTGTTCCGCATAGTTCTGCGGCCAGCTGCTACTGTCCTCAAATCCCGCAGGGGGTGTTACTCCGATTGGTGTAACTACCACCGCGTTCGGTGGTGGAGTGGCCGTCGTTGGGTTGACCGGGGTGCCTTGGTTCACGTAGCCGCTTTGGCTACCTCCTGGTGTTGGTGTCGCATTGTCGTTCGCTGAAGCGATCGACATAGGGACCAAAGCTACAACCGCCACGATAATGGCGATCACGATAATTACTAAATTCTTCTTCATACTGATCTCCTTCAAAAAATTATCGATATGCCATCACATAGCGAGTTGGCTTATGGCCTGACTTCGCGACTGTCAACTCACAGCCTATTCGCAATGTGAAGTGCGAGAGAAGTTAGAAGCGCGCCTTCGCTTTTGAAAGCACTTCGAGCCCCTCTCACACTTCACAGCTTATGTCTGTGAGTTTCCATCCTTAAATTGTTAAGTTACAGGGCTTGTCCCTTTCTATTGTTTGAGCTTCGAAGCTCAAATGCAGAACTACTTATTGTTTAAATACTCCTGCATTTGAACTGAATTTTGACTATTCTACTCTTTATTTTCTGCTGGGGAAGAGGGAGTTATCGGTTATCTGGAAGAACTAAATTAACTTATAGATATATTATATACTAAAGGGTGCTTTTTGTCAAGTTTTACACTTATCTGTTTGTGTGTCTTTTTGAGCGTAAATATGGCTATATTATAACCCATAATACAATAAAAGTCAAGCCTTTTTCCAAATAAAAACGGCGCATTGGTGAGATGCGCCGTGAGTGTAATTTAAGGTGCCTTACAGGTGAAGGCTTTTAATGTGGATTGATTCATCCAACCTTCTGTACCGAAAAAGTTGACCTGTGCCCAGCCATCTGGGTTTGACTTTGATAGAATGACCTTTTCGCCCTTCTCGACGACTGCCAATATTTTGGCGGAAATGGAGGGCTCTTGCCTCAAATTGGCTCTTTCGGCTTGAACTTCAATCTCCACTTCTTGGCATGTCGTACCATCCCAAGTCAGGGTGATTTGGACTTGTACCTCGGGTTGAGGTGGAACCAGTGTTGGTTCCAGAGTAGGTGTAGCCTCAATTTTAGGTTCAGGCTCAGTTTTAGCCTGAACTTGGGTAATATCGATCGGTTTTTGAAACCGTTCAACTGCAATTTTCACAATCCCTGTGGTGGACAACAGCACAGTTTGTGCCTCTACAATCTGGCTTTGGCGCACTGCTTCCATTTTGGTGACGGCCTGATCAGCCCTGGCCAGAATGTCTGTGATCTGGCTTGGAAGTCCATATTGAGCCCCACCAACCATATAGCAAGTCAGAGCAAATAAAAAAATATTTGTCCCATACATAGCTACGTTTTTTCGATACTTTATCCCAATGAGCACAACCAGTGCTCCTGGGATGACCCATTTTCCTGCCTCACCCATGTAGGAGGGCAGAAACAGGAGAACCGTGGCCCCGATGGCCAAGAAACCAAATTTTAAGACATTTTTTAATGTACGCATCATGCCCTCCTTAAGGTGCATTTTGAGCTTAAACTAATGCGTTAGTATACCACAAAACAGCCTATAAGTCAATTTATTTGAGTTCATATCTGTTTATG
>CAZMSJ010000023.1:0-13804 GCA_964568925.1 uncultured Gammaproteobacteria bacterium | reverse complement strand
TTTCCACCTCATATTTTGTTTATAGGGTGTTTTGTGGTAGAATAGCCATCCAAGTAACAAAAGGAGTGAATCGTGTTTAAGAACTGGGGAAAAATTAATGCTGAAAATTGGTCCTGGATCTTTATCTTCAGCATTTTAGCAGGTTCAATTGGTATCGTAATTTGTGACTTTTTCTCTTTTTTGTTGTTCCATGTGCATACAGATGTCAGCCTGGTAGTTGTGTTTGTTCTTTTTATAGTATGTGCTTTTTGTGGCTTTATTCTTTCGGTCACCCTTTTCTTAGCAAATATAAGGTTGTTCGAGGAAGAGAACCCAACTATCGATGAATTTCAAGAAATTTATCCGAAACTGTTTCATCAAATTGATGTCAGATACCCTAAGGTATTCAAACACCATTGCATCGAGTGTGGAAGGGAGATGAGAGTTACGACCAGATTCACTATTCTGTCATATGATCCTGACACTGGTCGTCCAAACAGAACAGAGATGCAAGTCTTTTGTATGAATAAGGACTATACAGGTCACCGTCACAAACGGTATTCAATTATCTTGGATGGCGATGACAATCCAGTTTGATGAAAGGTTTGCTTTCAGTTGATGAGTAAGCCTCTAACGTAGGTCAAGAAGAGATGAGGTGGACATGTTCCACCTCTTTTTTGTGCCTTAAATATATTGTCTGCCTGGCAAATAGATCTTCATTAAAAAGTTCACAATTGGGGTTAACACGCTGTTGACTAAAGAAGTTCCTCCAAACAGAGGAACAATCAAGATGAATACCAGTATCATAAGGCCGTATTGGCTCATAATTCGGTCTACAGTGCGTGCCTGGTGAGGAGGGAGCAGTCCTACAAGGATCTTGCCTCCATCAAGCGGGTGGACGGGAATAAGGTTAAAGATGGCCAAGGTCACGTTAAACTTGATAAATAGAGGTGCAACGACCGCAAAAAGTCCTCCGACGCCGGCATTTGCCATGATTTTTAAGATAATTGAAAGGACACTCGCCAAAAGGAGGTTTGAAAGTGGGCCGGCAAAGGAAATAATTGCAGCATCTCGACGAGGATTCTTAAGGTTATACGGGTCAAAAACGACTGGTCGGCCCCAGCCAAAGTTCAAAATAAGCATCAAAAGAGTCCCAAATGGATCCATGTGCTTCAATGGATTTAAGGTAAGGCGTCCCATTAGTCTCGGGGTTGGGTCTCCCAATTTGTCGGCTGCAAAGGCATGAGCGAACTCATGAACGGTGATTGCCGTAACTAAAGCCACGAAAACAGGTACAAATATAATTGGTGAATGGATAAGTAGATCAATAAGCATTGAAATTGAGGCGTTGGTGTATTATACTACACGCTATGGCAAGTTGTTATCTATGTGAAAAGAAAACCCAGATGGGCCGTTCCCAGAAACATCGACGCGGTGTTGCAGGAAAGCGGTGGATGTATCGTACCTTCTTAATTGGAAGAGTATTTAAGGCTAACCTCCAAAAGAAGACCATCGAAATTGATGGACAGAGTAAGCAAGTCACCATGTGTGCTAAATGTATCAAACGTTTGAAGTTTGATGCCAAGCAGGCAATGACTGCTGCTTAAGTTTTTCTTCACCTTGTTTCATTTCACTAAATATAACGGATAAAGGGGATTTTTAATGGTAGATCCAAACTTGAAATACATTGTCGCTCTTTTGATCGCGATACTGATCGGTGGAGTACTTTCGCTATACACATATAAGTTGGCGATGCACATCAAGACGGCGTATAACAACGATGACGATCCTTCGTTTGAAGGAGCGCTCGGCATTGTTCTGGGCTTTTTGTGCTGGATATATTACCTGTACAACGTCAGTCAGTATTTTTTCGTTAAGTGATTTCGTATTTTTGGCCTTTAGGGAACTCCCTAAGGGCCATTCTTTTTGCTTTCAAGATAGAGGTACACTATAATTTCGACCGGTACCGTTTTTTTATAGGAGGATTTTCGTGAATAGTTTCACTCTTGAGAAAGATCGTCTTCGCAACAAGCCGTCAGATATAGACCACAAAATTGATTATGTACGTGATCGAATCAGTACGTGGGATGATTTATCTGAAAAAGAACGGGCTGAAGTCTTAAGCTACATTCGCATAATTTTAGCTGAGCTTAAAACTAACATCCAAAAGAGTTGGCGAATGGGGTCTTTTGTTGACGCGGTTACCGAGTATCGCGAATTTGAAAACTTTGTTGCCTGTAACCAGATCATTCAGGATGCACTTTCAGTGATTGTCGTGGACCCCTCAGGAGCACCTCTTGACTACAAATGGGAGATTGCCCGGGATCGTGAGAGAGTTAACTTTCTGTTTGATCAAATTCTCAATATACAGAATGCACAAGTCAGTTCTGCCCAGTTCTTGAACTTAGTTTCAAATTCAACAAATGAGGAGTCTTTAAAGACGCTTGCAAAGTACGAGGCAGATGCACTCGTACTGAATGACCAACTGGTATTTGCATCATTTGTGAAGGCATTCAATACAAGCTTTAACATGACGAGAGTTTCCCGCGCAGGTGAAATTGCTGCTGATTTTATTGCCTCTCATCCTTTCCTTGGAAATGTAATGCGTGACAAGGCATATGCTTTGTTTCACCAGGCACTACTTTTGGAAGGAAATCTCACACATATGGTGCGACGGACCGTTGTTAAAAAAGTTGTTCGTGCCGTGTGGATTTGGTATTGGAAAGGCAGACTTACCCGTAACTTTGCATCAATTGATTCAAAACTTATTGAGCTCTTAAGTGAGCACGCAGAGTAGCAGAAATTTTTCCACGCTGTAAAAAGGCGTGGATTTTTTGTGGAGTTAAAAGGTAAACCCTTTATATCCGTCACAAAACTGGGTGTAGGTGACTGGGTTCTTTCCTTCAAGTTGAACGGTATCAAGGACAAGCTTGTCGTTTTCTGCGTGGGCAGCCAAAATTTTCAAGCGTTTTGAGTAGCCTGCGTCTTCTTTAAATTTTATTTCTGTATACGTTCCGGGCCAGTTTGCGAGACCTCTGACCATGTTGGCCACAAAGCTTGCAGTCGGAATCGTTTCAAATCCTGGGATAAATCGCAATGAAAACGGCTCGGTAACCTGTTTACCGGCAAGAAGTGATTCAATAATAGTGCCTGGAATAAATCCATCCTCTCGTTTAATGGTTTTTGTGTATGTCGCGTCATCTTCATTTTGCTCTTTCAAGGTGATTTTGCCAGCTACGTAGGGAGGAATTAAAGCAAGAAGCGCCTCAGCTGTTTTTTCAAAGAGTCTGTCCCGCAACGTTTCTTGGGTATCTTCTGGTGTTATTTCGTCTCGGAATACACTCACAATTGCACCATGGTCCATTTCTGAATCCATATTGATGACTGTTACTCCGGTGTTAGTTACTCCTGTCACAATTTGAGACTGGATTGGGGAGGCACCTCGAAACTTGGGAAGGATGGACGGATGAATGTTTAAGATTCCATACCGAAAGAGCTTGATTACCTCGTCAGGGATAATTTCCCCATAGGCAGCACAAATGCCAAGATCTGCCTGTGGAAGGTCATCGGTTGAGTGACAAATCTCAATATTGTGCTTGTGCGCGAATGTATCCACAGCAGAATACTCAACCTTTTTCTCTCGCCCGACGGGCTTCGGTGGTTGAGTTACAACAGCTACTAAGTTTTTTTCTCTGCCTTGGTTATATTCTTTGTGCAGGCGAGAGAGGATTGGAACCACAAAATGTGGGGTGCCAAAAAAGATGATTTTCATGCGGGTATTGTACCATGCGGCAGTTTTTGGGATAATCCTCGAATCGAATAGACCATTTGATTGGAGAAGAAAAATGGAAACAGTTCGTTTTTTACCGAAGGTCTCACCTCACGATCTTCCGATTGCAAAGAACATTATTCGACTTGTGCAGCAAGTCGTCGATAATGATGGCCGTGCCGTAGTTCCGATTCCGGTTTCAACGTTTGAGTCCAGTAGCCAATCTCCGGCGACCGTGAAGAAGTTTGTTTTGCAGACACTGGGTGAAACATACAAAATCACCTTGGAAAATTCCTACTACAACTTTTCCAAAGTGAAGCAGTAGAGAGTAGTGAAATTTTGGGGCGCGTTTGCGCCCCATTTTTATTGTATTATCAATCCAAATGACATCACTTACGGTTCGACTGGTTGACCCAGAAAATGAAACAGATATCGCTCGCTTGCTTGATATTGTGCATGATGAGGCAGCTGCTGAGGCAATGGATGAGATTGATGGGATGGATGAAGATGATATTGCTGAGTGGGCAGAAGATTCTCTTGATGCCGCTGAAGACACATCAATCAGTGATTGGGAAATTGTGTATGCGGTGACTCCTATTAACTCAGAAAACCCCATTCGTGACAACAAACTAGAAGGCTTTGTTAATTTTTATGCTTCTCGTGAGGTAACCAGACGGGCAACTCGTGAGGCAAAGAGGTTAGGCAAACCAATTGATCATGGAACTCCAGTTGTTGAAGTAAGTATGGCCAAGTGGCCACTTTCTCCACGAGGCCAGATGAGTTATGGATTGTGTCTAGCCTGTGTTGAGATAGATCGTTTAATGACCAAAGAGCCTGGGTACACGTTAATTGTTGCCTACATCGACCCAGCCAATGAACCATCTAAGAAAGCATTTGAAAAAGCAGGGTTTGAGAACGTAGGACTTGTCTATTATGACCTTGATGAGACCAATGAAGACCTTTCAATTGATGGAGTGTTAATGTTTGAAATTAACTGGAGCAAACTCCATGAGTTTCTTTCCTCAAACTAGTTCAACTTCTTCCCATTCTTCACCGTGAAACAGGTACAGTGGAGCTTTTTGTTCAACAATGCGATCGATAAATAACACGCCATCAAGGTGATCAATTTCGTGTTGCACAATTTGTGCCAAAAACCCTTCAAATGTTTCTGTCATTTTCTGTCCAGTTTCAGACAAATAGGAGATCGTGATCTTTTTTGCTCTGGTTAATGGGCCGTAGTAGTGGGGAAGTGACAAACAGCCTTCAAGAACTGTCTTTGCCTTCTTTTTAGACTTTGTTTTTGTTTCATGTACTTCAATTACTTCTGGGTTAATGACAATTCGCTCTGTCCCTTCGTGTTTCATTAAAAATACACGGACATTTCTTCCAATTTGAGGTGCAGCAAGACCAACCCCTTCAGGGTCACTTTGGGAGGCCAAGGTGTCGCGCATATCTTCGATAAGTTCTCGAATCTTTTTGTCAATTTTGACAACAGGACGACTTTTTTCTCGCAAACTTGGGTTCTTAACCGTAACAATTTTTCGATTCATGTGGCAATTATATCAAAAATCCCTCTCAGATTCACTTTATAGGGCATTTAGTTCATCTTGAACTGTTTTATCATCTGGAGAGATGTTTGTAAGGATATACAAAAGCTGTTCTTTTGATTTTTGTATTTGCTTTGCTTCTTTGTATAAGAGAGCTAAGAGTCTTCTGGCAATTTTGTAATTAGGTTTCATTGAAACTGCTTGTTCTACATCGTGAATTGCCTTGTCCATGTCACCTTGTTTTGCATACGAGAGACCACGTTGATACATGACTGATGGATCAGTTGGAGCCAGTAGTGCCAATTGATTTAACGTGTCAATTAACAGGGGAATGTTTTTCTGATCTACATCAACCAGGTCAGACAAAATGTTTGCACGAGACTTTAGAAGCTTCACGTTAACAGGGGAGGCCGCCTTTACTGATTCAAGATCCAAGAGCGTTCGTTGAATAAGTGTTTGTGTCAGTTTCGTTTCTTTTGATTCGTCACTTACTTGGGCGAGTGTTGCGTAGAGGTCAGCACGAAAATCAGTGAAAATTGGTTCATTTGATCTACTTACTGATTGGTTAATACTTTTCAAGGCTGCTGAATAATCGTTATCAGCTTTCTGTGCGATTGCCTGTGCATACGAGAGGTCTGCAAGAAAGTAATTTCCAACACGAGTCACAAGGTAGACACCAACTAAGAAAACAAAACCAGCTGATACCCATTGCCAAGTGTCTATCGTCTCCATTGTGCTTTCCCGGTTTTGTTTTTCAGCTGTCAGTACCACGACAAAGGCTGGCAGCAAAAAGAAGAGGATGTTTGTGGTAACAACTGAAAAGCCAAAAAAGTTTGTAATATAAATGCTAACCAGTCCTGACAGGATCGCGAGGTTTGTTTGACTTGTCTCATCAATTGTTTTGTTAGAGATACGCTCTTTTACAAGAAAAAATACCGTTGTCCCAATTACCAAGAGATAGCTGGCTAGTCCTACTATTCCTGATGTTGCTAGAAAATTCAGGTATTCATTGTGTGCTTTGTTATATAAAAAATTCCATTCAGACGTCAGGTTGTGTGCCATTGGTCTTCCTTGATAATAGGAGAGCGCAAATGTTTCTACCCCTGACCCCAGTAGTGGATACTTTTTCCACACTTCAATAGCTCCTGTCCAGACAATTTTTCGAATGTCCCCTGACTCGGTTCCACCTGTTTCAAGTGCAGGAAGTGTCATTTTCTCAGCTTGTAGCTGCTCTTTTTCAGCAAATAGTTGTGGTGTCCACGGAGTTCCGACAAGAGCGATTAGTAGTGCCAAGACTGCGCAGGACACAACTAGGGGAGTAACCCAACGAGAACTTTTGTCACGGAAATGAAAGAGAATAGTTGTTCCCCAAAAGATAAGACTGGAGACACCCAAGGCTAAAATACCTGATCGTGATTTTGTGTAGAGGAGAGCCAAGGTAAAGAGTATGGTGGCACCAATTGAGAGGAGTCCCGTTTTACTTGGTAAGGCGTTTTTCCCTTTGTTTACAGAAAGGGTAACCCAGGTTAAGGGGATAAGAGCGCTAATCCATGCTGCCATCCAATTAGGTTGGCCAAATGTGGCATAAACTCGCAGAGAAACTTCCTGTACCCAACAGGCAACATCAAACTTTCCTGTAATGGCAAGGCAACTCGCGCTCGCACCAAAATGTTCACCAATTCCCCATAGTGACGAAACCGCAGTTGAAAACATGAGGGCTAAGATATTTTTCTTCATGTCAACTTTATGTAAAAAAGTGACAGCACCCCAATAGAGAACTGCATATGAGAGAAGTGAGAGAAGTCCTCCGTTCCAGCGAGAATAGTAGCCTAAAAGAGAGATTCTTGAATCAATTGAAAAAAGAGTTGAGAGTGCTTGGCTTGTTATAAAAATCCCTAAGGGAATATCTAGAAAACTTCTCTTAAACAAAAAACGTTTTTGGATGATAATTATGAGTGACCAAGAAACAATGAGACTGATTGTTAGTAAATACACAAACAACATTTTATTGAATTCAAATAGTTCACTTGTCTTGGGATAGAAAAGAAGGGGAGTAATTGCAAAAAGGCACACATAGAGAAAGCCAATCGTTCGGTGAAGAAAGGAGAGAATTGATGATTCCTTTTTGGTCATGCACTTACTATATCATTTGATATACTGCTTGAAGCTGCCTTCTTTGTTGTTTTTTTTATATATACCGTTTACACATGATCAATCGCTTCTTTGGACTCTTTAGTCACGATGTTGGAATAGACCTCGGCACAGCAAACACCCTTGTGTTTGTCTCGGGGAAAGGTATTGCAATTCGTGAGCCTTCTGTTGTTGCGCGCCACAAAAAAACAAAAGAAATCTTGGCAATTGGTACCGCTGCAAAGAAAATGGTTGGTCGTACCCCAGGACCAATTGAAGCAGTGAGACCACTTAAAGATGGTGTGATTGCAGATTTTGATGCAACAGAGGCAATGCTTTCCTACTACATTCGAAAAGTACATGAAGGAACAAGTTTCTTTTCAAAAGTACCACGACCTCGTGTCATTATTGGTATCCCCTCAGGAGTGACTGAAGTTGAGCGCCGTGCTGTTGCTGACGCAGCTATTTCTGCAGGAGCAAGACGAGCATATTTAGTTGAGGAACCAATGGCTGCCGCAATTGGTGCAGGTCTACCGGTTTGGGAACCTGAAGGAGTTTTTATCGTAGACATAGGTGGAGGAACAACCGATATAGCGCTCATTTCTTTAGGTGGAATCGTGATTGGTGAATCAATTCGTGTTGCAGGGGATGAAATGGATGAAGCAATCATTAATTATTTTCGATTGAAGTATTCTCTTTTGGTTGGGCAACCAACAGCTGAGAATGTAAAAATTCAAATTGGTACTGCAATTGCCACTAAAACTGAAAATGCCATGGTTATTCGTGGACGTGACTTAGAGACAGGGTTGCCAAAATCAATTAAAGCAACGGGAGACGAAATTCGAGAAGCAATTCACCCCACCCTTCGAGATATTGTCGACAAAGTAAAAGAAATTTTAGAAGAAGCACCACCTGAGCTTGTCAGTGACGTGAGTGAAAGAGGAATTACTCTAGCCGGTGGAGGAGCCATGATTGCAGGCATTGATAAGATGCTTTCTGACTATACAAAAATTCCAGTGCACATTGCTGAAAACCCAATCACTGCAGTGGCCCGTGGCTGTGGAGTTCTTCTTTCAAATGAGGCACTCCTTAAAAAAATCCAAGTAACCAGTGGCCTTAAGTATTCATAAAAAAAGAGGCTTAAAAAAGCCTCTTTGGTCCTACTCAATTGGTGCCTGTACTTTCCCAAAAAAGGAAATAATACGGTTTACCAATCGATACAAGGGAAACAAACTCCACACAACAAGATACAACACTTGTATATTTTCTTCCCCTGTTTTCATCCGTTGATCTGTTGAGAAAACAACCAAGAGAATGATCATGATGGTTGTGCATGACACCATTTGTTTCACTTGGCGTATTTGTCCACGATCATTTGCAATCTCTGAATAGAGGAAATTTGTGATTCCTGCTCCGACGGCCAGTCCGGTGAGTGCGATCAAGAGTTGAGGATGCACAAGATTCGTTGTGTACCCCAAAATCTGGCTCCCGAGGGCCAAGAGTGACGCAAAGATTGAACCTAAGAAAAACGAAAGCAATCGTTGAAACGCCATCTGTTCTGACAGGTCCATTTTGTTTTGCCTTTTCTCTTTTAATGAACGAATTGACGACCGTATTGTAGCAGAGCTTGAACTAAGAGAAGAAATGTGCCACATTCATACCTATGATCCCCTTGAATGAATCTCATTCTCCCTTCTATTTGCCCATCATTTTGCGTGTCGTTTTATTTCTCTGCGCAGCACTTCTCTTTGCCCGATTGTCAGAGCTTACCTTAATTAAAGGAACATACTTTCGCGCTCTGGCTGAAGAAAACAGAATCAGACGAGTTGCAATCGATGCACCTCGAGGAAAAATAAAAGCACGAGGTGGTGAAATACTGGCTGACAATATTGAGGAGAAGAAAACAGTTGAGTTTGACGCAAAAGAAGGATACAAAAAAGTAGATGTAGTAGAAAACACACCTGCAGATGAAGTGTTAACTGAGTGGAAGCGTTCATACCCCTTGGGTTCTGTTGCCGGTCACATCACCGGCTACATCGGTGAAGTAAACCAAGCAGAGGTAGGCAAAGCTGATCCAGGCTGCGTTGACAAAGGGGTTCGTGGTTTGGGGACGCTAGTTGGAAAGTTTGGTATCGAGCAGCAATATGAATGTCTTCTTCGAGGAACACCAGGAGAGGAACTCGTTGAGGTAGACATTAAAGGAGAAAAGATTCGAACAGTTGGTCGGCACGCAGCCACCCCAGGGCAAGATGTCACAACGACCATTGATTATGGTTTACAAAAGCGTGTTGCCTTGGACATGAAAGACTCAGTAGGGGCAGCTGTTGTTACTGATGGTCATGGCCAGATACTTGCGTTCCATACATCACCATCATTTGATCCTGCCATTTTTACTGAAAAAGAAAAGGAGAAAGAGTTAACACAAACGTTAACTGACAAACGACTACCACTCTTTAATAGAGCGACAACTGGAACATACCATCCTGGTTCTATTTTTAAACTCGTGACATCTGTTGCAGGTCTTGAAGGGGGAGAAATTACCCCAGCTTATGAGTACGATGACACGGGTTTAATTAAAATTAATGACTTCTCATATAGTACTTGGTACTTTACCCAGTACGGAAAGACTGAAGGAAAAATTAATGTTGTTCGAGCACTTGCCCGGTCCACCGATACCTTCTATTACAAACTGGGAGAGTTAGTAGGAATAGATGAGTTAGTAAAGTGGGCAGATGCGTTCGGTGTGGGGCACAAAACAAATGTTGATTTACCTGCTGAGTCATCAGGACTTCTTGCAACACCTGAATGGAAACAGAGAGTTCTTGGAGAGAGATGGTTTTTAGGAAATACCTATCATATGGCGATTGGACAGGGAGACATGTTAGTTACCCCTCTCCAAGCAAATGTATTAACGAGTGTTGTTGCTAGTCGTGGTTACTTGTGTAACCCACACTTTCTTCTTTCTTCTCACGAGTCATGCCATAAACTTCCTATTTCTGAAGCAACCCTCACAACGGTGACAGAAGGAATGAAAGGAGCATGTGCAACAGGGGGAACCGCTTATCCATTCTTTGGTTTTGAACCGGTTGTAGCTTGTAAAACGGGAACTGCTGAAACAGGGGAAAAAGACATAACACATGCATGGTTTACGGTATTTGCTCCTGCTGTTAATCCTGAAATTGTTGTCACTGTGTTAGTTGAAAAAGGGGGAGAAGGAAGTAAAGTTGCAGCGCCTATTGCCAAGGCAATACTACAGTACTGGTTTCATGAAAGATAATTATATTTTGCAGAAGAGCCCCCATTTTCCATCTTCTTTGTTGTCCGTTGATCCACCTCTCGCTGGGCTTTATGTCAAAGGTGTTCTTCCGTCTACTCCTTCAATCTCAATTGTTGGAACACGTGAGCCCACTCCATATGGTATTTTGGCGGTGAAGAAATTAGTGCCACTTCTTGTGTCTCATGGTTTTGTCATAGTGTCTGGGTTGGCACGGGGAATAGATACCTATGCTCATCGGGTGACACTGGAACATGGTGGAAAAACGGTTGCAGTACTTGCAGGTGGCATTACACATATTTATCCACCTGAAAACGCACAATTGGCCACAAGCATCACACAAACAGGTGCCATCATTTCTGAAAACCCACCAGAGTATCGCGTAGCCCCAGCTGACTTTTTGAAACGAAATAGAATTGTTGCTGCCATCTCCGTTGCAACAATTGTCATTGAAGGAAGAGCCAGGAGTGGAACATTTTCTACAGCAAACTTTGCAGTGAGTTTAGGGCGCGATGTGTACGCTGTTCCTGGTCGCATTGATGCACCACTGTCAGTTGCCCCAAACAAATTAATCTCTCTGGGGGCACGTATCGTAACAGACCCAGTGGAAGTTGCCTCAGAGCTTGCGGACACGTATTTGTAAGTTCTTTTTATAAGAGGAGTTGACAATACTGGTACACTTCTTTTTGCTACTAGCCGCTTCTAGCAAGATAATCTAGTGTGGGTAGACATTAGCACTACTTTTAAAAAAACAAAATGAATTTAATCATCGTCGAGTCACCAACCAAAGCAAAAACATTAAATCGATTCCTTGGATCAGACTATGAAGTCTTGGCAACCAAAGGACACATTAAAGATCTTCCAAAGTCCAAACTTGGAGTTGATACTGACAACAATTTTGAACCAACATTTGAAGTTGTAGCCAAACAAGCTGCAACCATTAAGGCACTTGTTCAAGCTGGAAAGAAAGCAACAAACATTTTCCTGGCAACAGATCCTGACCGAGAAGGAGAAGCAATTAGTGCTCATGTGCGCGAAATTTTAGTTGAAGACAAGAAAACATCAGTGAAGCCAATGAAACGTATTGTTTTCCATGAAATTACCAAGTCAGCAGTAGAGCACGCTATCTCTGAGCCACGAGAAGTTGACTCGCATTTAGTTGATGCACAAACAGCTCGTCGAGTACTTGATCGACTTGTCGGTTACAAAGTGTCTCCACTCTTGTGGAAAAAGGTGAGAGTAGGTCTCTCTGCTGGACGTGTTCAATCTGTTGCAGTTCGATTAATTGTTGAGAGAGAACGAGAGATTGAAGCATTTAAACCAGAAGAGTATTGGGAAATTGGATCTGAAGTGTCTGCCGCAGGTCACAATTTTTTAGTTTCACTCGTTAAGGTACAAGATGGGAAAGCTGAAATTCATGATGGTGAAACTGCAGGGAAAATTGTTGCTGACTTAAAGGCTGCTGAG
Source organism: uncultured Gammaproteobacteria bacterium (assembly GCA_964568925.1). Classification (GTDB taxonomy): domain Bacteria; phylum Patescibacteriota; class Microgenomatia; order UBA8517; family UBA8517; genus CAYQUL01. The sequence goes on along the minus strand of CAZMSJ010000023.1, from coordinate 1,638 downwards.
TACTCAGTTTCAGATGTAAAGAAGCGAGAAGTCCACAAGAAAGCATATCCACCATTTACCACTTCAACCATGTCACAGGCTGCTGCACGTATGTTTGGTTGGTCAGCAAAACGCACTATGACAATTGCACAAAAGTTGTATGAACAGGGTGTTATTACCTACCACCGTACTGACTCCGTTAACCTTTCAAAAGAAGCAGTGAGTGCAGTAAGGGAGTTAATTGCAAAAGAATTTGGAAAAGAATATTTACCAAAGGGTGAGGCTTTGTTTAAAAAGCAAAGCAAGATGGCACAAGAAGCCCACGAAGCTATTCGTCCAACAAATGTGAAAGAACTTATGCAAACCGTGAGTGACAGTGCTGAAGAGCAAAAATTGTATAGCTTAATTTGGAAACGCTTTGTCGCCTGTCAAATGGCAGAGGCAGTTTACGACGAAACCTCTATTGAAGTTGCTGCAAAGGGAACTGCCTTGTCTGGTAGACACTACCTTCTTCGTGCAAGTGGTCAGATATTGAAATTTGAAGGATGGAGAAGACTGTTCCCACAGAAAACAAATGAAGATGGTGTTGTTCTTTTGCCTCCGGTTAACACAAGTGACCATCTAGACTTAATTAAAGTTCTTTCAGAACAAAAGTTCACCCAACCACCAGCTAGATACAACGAAGCCTCTATCATTAAGACTCTTGAAAAGTTGGGAATTGGACGACCATCAACTTATGCCCCAACCATTTCTACTATTCAAGCACGAGGTTACATTGAGAAAAATGAAGGAAAGTTCTCACCAACCTCAGTTGGTATTGCCGTAAATGACTTTTTAATTAAAAACTTTACCGATGTCTTTGAATACAGTTTCACTGCTTCAATGGAAGACAACTTGGACAAGGTTGCAGATGGAAAGCTTGATTGGCACAAAGAAATAGGGAACTTCTGGAAACCATTTGTGAAACAAATCCTTTCAGTCGATAAAACCGCAGAGAGAGTTAAAATTGCAACTGAGAAGGTTGGAAGAGCCTGTCCAGAATGCAAAGAAGGGGAACTTGTTATCCGCCAAGGAAGGTTTGGGAAGTTTATTAGTTGTGCCCGGTTCCCAGAGTGCAAATACACAGAAAAGATTGTCTTTAAGATTGATATGAAATGCCCAAAGTGTGAACAGGGGGATGTTGTCATGAAAAAGACCAAAAAAGGGAGAAGTTTCTTTGGCTGTAGCCGCTATCCAGAATGTGACTTTGCCAGTTGGAAAAAGCCAACTGCTGATACCGTTGGGACCGAAACACCAAAGCTTGTTGAGCCAGAGGAATGAGGCTAACAGTAAGCCCTATAACTTGACAAAAGGGTGTTTTTGGGCTATAATTACTTAGTAATTTAGAAGACTAAAAAGGGAGGCCAACATGGCCAGTTTGAAGAAGTTCGCCACTCAGACCGTTGAAGTGGCCAAGGTTGGCGGTCGCAAGGCCGCTGCACCCGGTGCCTTATGGTTCCTTATCCTTCCGTTTTTGGGAGTTTCCGTTTTTTTCTTTTTTATTGGGAGCGGTTTCGACCGTGTCGCCCTCCCATTTCTTGTCGGGTTAGCGGTTAGTATCGCTAAATTTTTCAATTCTCCCAGCAAGGAGAACCCCCGCGAGCGTTTCCTTAAGTAGTA
>CAZMSJ010000022.1:9843-14129 GCA_964568925.1 uncultured Gammaproteobacteria bacterium | reverse complement strand
GTATGCTTATTCAGACATTACAGACTCAAATCGTGGTTGCCTTAAAGGCCCATGACGCATTGCGTTTAGATACCTTGCGTGGATTAACAACAGCTTTAAAGTATGCCCAAATTGAAAAAATGGCAGAGTTAACCCCTGAGGAGGAATTGTCTGTTATTAAGAAAGAGGCGAAGAAGAGAACTGATGCAATTGTTGCCTATACCCAGGCAAATGCAATCGAGCGAGCTGAGCGTGAGCAAGCAGAACTCACTATTTTGAAGGAATTTTTACCAGAAGAGATGGGGGAAGACCAAATAGCTGCTCTCGTTGATGAGGTGATTGCCTCAGGAGAAACTGATTTCGGAAAGGTCATGCGTTCGGTTATGGCTAAAACCAAGGGAAGTGCTGATGGCTCAGTTGTAAGTGGTATCGTTCGTTCTAAACTTCAAAAGTAAGCCGGTTTGCGGCCAAAAGTCTGATTAACACATATATATGATTACTGTCACCGTCGAAAAAGAAAAAGCATTTCAGGTCTCTGTAAGAGATCTTGCTTCTCGTGTAAAAAAAGTTTTTACCGAAGGTGGCATTGTTTCTGACGCAGAAGCTTCTGTTGTCATTGTGACGGCACCAACGATGCTTGCCTATGTAGAAAAGTACTTGCATGAAAAAGGGGAAGAGGCTGCAAGTCACCCAGTCCTTTCTTTTGTTCAGTCTGAGATTGAAGGACCATTTAGTTTCCCTCCAGACAATATCCTTCACCTTGGTGAAATTATTGTTAGTTTTGATCATGCAAAAGAGCAAGCCGTCAAAAGTGGAAAGACAGCGAGTGAAGAAGCCATTTTACTTGCTGAACATGCAGCCCTTCACTTAATGGGAGTACACCATGATTAACGTCTGTCTTACTTTGTATACGTTTGTTATCTTTTCCACAACCACGTCTCATGATACTGTGAGACAATAATGACACTCTACTTAAAGTATCGCCCTCAAAAAATTGCAGACCTAGACATCACTTCTGTTAGGAATCGGTTAACTGAACTTGTTTCTTCAGAGCACATGCCACAGGCATTTCTATTTGCTGGTTCAAAGGGAACAGGAAAAACATCTTCAGCCAGAATCCTCGCCAAAGCAATTAACTGTGAAAAAAATGGAGGAAAAGGGGAGCCATGTAATGAGTGTGATACGTGTCTGTCGATTACTGCCGGCAACCATATCGATGTTATTGAAATGGATGCAGCAAGTAATCGTGGAATTGACGATGTTCGAGCTCTTCGAGAACAAGTTCACTTAGGTCCTGTGGTTGCACGCAAAAAGGTGTATATCATCGATGAAGCCCACATGTTAACCACAGAAGCAGCGAATGCACTCCTTAAGACTCTTGAAGAACCACCAAGCCATGCCATCTTTGTTCTTGCGACAACAGATCCACAGAAACTACCCTCAACGGTTATTTCTCGACTCACGGTGGTTGAGTTTCCTCGTGCAACAATCAAAGAGATTGCACAAAAGCTTGCCGCTATCGCCAAAGCAGAGCAGATTGAGGTAACAGATGAGGTGTTGCAATCAATTGCTCGTTCAGCTGATGGTGCATTTCGAGATGCTGTTAAAACGCTTGAACAGCTCTCTCGAGAAGGTGCATTAAATGAAAACGATTCTCGCTTTTTGTGGGCAACGGCACCAGCTCGTATTGTTGACCTGGTAACCAAAGGTGACACAGCTGCAGCCTTGAGTGTACTGAAAGACCTTTCAAACCAAGGAGCTTCTGTAAAGCTTGTGTTAAGCCAAACCGTTAAATACGTACACGAAGTTCTCTTGGGACAGTTTGGTTTGTCTGATGTCACCTTGTCAGTTTCAACTTCAGAATTAACGAGACTCTTGGACCTTTTGCTTGAAGCATCTCGAAAGGTTGCCTATGCAGATCCATCAATCGTGTTTTCATCTGCATTAATTCAGTTCACTCAAAAGAAAGGTGTTGTTTCACCTGAGCCGGTTGTTGCTGTTGAGCCAAAGATAGTTGCTACTCCAGTTGTTACACAAAAACCAGTTGAGGTGGCCCCTGTCGTAAGTGAAAAACCAATAACGCCTGACGTTGTTACACCAGTTTCAGTGGAGGCAGTTATAAAAAAAAACACCAGAGTAATTTCTGATGGGGAACAACCAGTTGATTCTGGTACCTGGGTACAACTCCTTTCAACAATCAAGCAAAAGAACGCTCCTATTGAAGCGCTTCTCAGGGCCGCTCACCCGATTGGTATTAATGGAGAAAACTTAGTAGTCGGGGTGTACTATCGATTCCACAAAGAACGGCTTGATGTCGCGCTTCACAAGATCGCATGTGAGGAAGCAGCAGAGGCTGTCTTTGGTCACAAAGTGAAAGTAACATTTGAATTAACAGATAGACCAGTGACTGAGCCAACGGTTCCAAGTGAACCAAGTTTGACCCCTGTGGCTGCACCTGATATTATCAATGCTGCAGCAGAAATATTTAGCATGTAACACATATGTTCGATAAAATTAAACAAGGAAAACAACTACTCGATCTACGAAATCAGGCAAAGAAAATGCAAGCTGAACTTGCATTGATTACTGAAACCGCAGACAAAGGGGATTGGCATGTCAAAGTTTCAGGAGATCAAAAAGTAGTCTTTATTTCAAAAGGTGATGAACGAATGAAGGACTTGGAAGATGCAATTAACGATGCATTCAAAAACGTTCAGAAAAAGTCTGCACAAAAGATGATGGAAACTGAAGGTTTGAAAGGTCTTCTAGGCAATCTCGGTCAGTAATTTCTCCACAAAAAAAGCGCCAGGTGTTATCCCAGCGCCAATATACAGAATACTTATTTACTTCCGGCTTTTTAGTCCTAACTGCATGAGGACTGACTTTGCGAGAAGAATAAGCCTGAAAATTACAGCCCCAACTACTAACCGGGGAACGAGCCCAATGCCGTCTCCCAGCATTAGAACAGCTGCCGTAACGCAGAAAATGAACAGAATTCCCAAACCTACGATGGCTAGGTTTCTTTTGTTCTGTTCAATCGTGACGACACGATTCATTTGTGTCGTTTTTTTGAACGCCTCATCCATTAAATTTAGCCGGGTTAAAGGCATTGTCCAGAATGGAAACAACCCGGTACCTTTTTCATCCTCTTTCTTCGGTGGAGCCATTTTTACCTCAATCCACAAAGGCTAATTACGTATGTAAATTATACACCATATCCCATATTTATACAAATTTCAGAGGTTTTGTGAGGCACAATTGTGATATTCTGAGTGTAATATGAAGCGATTTTTCCAGTTAGCCTTGGTCATGGTCCTGACCTTAGCCATTCCAGCTGGTCTCGCCATTATTAAAAACGAGGTTGATTTGCGAAGTAGTGCCAGTGGGGTTGCCGCAACGATTGTTGTTGATTACTCAGCAGAGCGCCCAGGAATTGATAACTGGAGAAGTTTTGCCCAAGGTGGGGAAGAACGTGATGGAAGATCTATGTTTGCCTCCATTAAAAATGACGTGAAGATCTTAAAGCCACGATATATTCGAATAGATCACATTTATGACTTCTATGATGTGGTAAGTCGTGGAGCAAATGGAACACTTGTCTACAATTGGACAAAACTTGATGAGGTGATCACTGATATAACGGCAACCGGAGCAAAACCACTGTTAGCTCTCTCATATATGCCAAGTGTTATTAGTCGTGGAGAGAATACTGATTTACCAACAAACTTTACTGATTGGCAAGCTGTTGTGAAGGCAACGATTGAGCATGTAAGTGGACGAAATGCCCGTAACATTTCTGATGTTTGGTATGAAGTGTGGAATGAGCCAGATCTATTTGGAAACTTCAAAATTAGTGGGGGAAAAAGCTATCTAGATTTGTATGGTGCCGCAGCTCGTGGTGCACAAGCTGCAACCAATACCCAAGCTTTCAAGTTTGGAGGACCAGCAACCACAGCACTGTATAAAAATTGGGTTGATGGCCTAATTACCTATGCCCAGACAAATAAACTAAGACTCGATTTTCTTTCCTGGCACAGATATAGCACTGACTTAACTGATTTTGAGAGAGACAGTAAAAATGCCCGTACCTGGGTATCTGCATATCCAGAGTTTTCTGATATGGATTTATTAATTACTGAGAGTGGAATAGATAGTGCAAACAATGAAGCCTATGACAAACGTTTGTCTGCAATTCACACCATTGGTGTTGCTGCCGTAACTGATATCGATGCACCTGAAATTTTTAATTTTGAATTAAAAGATGGACCAGGGCCAATGCAATACTGGGGAAGATGGGGAATGTTAAC
>CAZMSJ010000022.1:8507-9743 GCA_964568925.1 uncultured Gammaproteobacteria bacterium | reverse complement strand
GTGGGTTATGTGCCTAAAGATACATTTTTACTCTTGAAAGACTGCGGTATTGTTTTATATATTAAGGTATAACCTTTGAGAAAAGGAAGATAATATGTTATAGTATTTGACTTGTGCGACGACACGTGTCGCTGCAAGCAGAAAATGTCTGAATTTTTAGGGGCTGAAAGTCAGAAAGGCTCTACTGCGGGGTGTAACTTGTTCAACTTAGGTTGAACGAATGCATTGCGATAGAGGATACGCCGTCCTCTCGGTCCCTACAAGTTCAGAACTCAACAATTGATACAAACCTTTTCAGGTAATTGGCTTTTGGTATAAAGCTTGTTGCTACAAATAAAGACCCGTTTTTTACCTCAACAACACACAGGTACGTTTCCTCACCAAAATTTTTTAAGAAGCAGTATTCACCACGCTTTTTCCCTGCTTTATTTTTACAGATTCTATCTGGTTTACTGAGTACTTTTGGCATTCGTTGGACGAGAAGAGTAAAGACTTCAGGCTTTTTTGCATCAAGAAAGACTCGTTCATATATGTGCTTCATGGCACGTGCTTTTATATAAACTTTTGGAGACTCAACTTTGAGTTTTTTGCGTATAGATGTTTCTAACGTGCAGACTGAACCTACAATATCAGGCGCTAGATCACCTTTCGATGTACCCTTTACATGCTTTTTATATACGTCCATCATCGTTAACATACCATTTATTTATACTCATAAATAATCTCGATAAACAACTTACTGCTCAAAAAAAAGACCCTAGGGATTTCCTAGGGCCAAAAATCGTTCTCCAAAAATTACCGATCTGCTGGATTTGTGAAAAGCTTTCGGTACATACTTCTCCCTTTTGTTTCGGTAGGGAAGTCTTTGCCTACAAAGGTAAGTTCCTCACCAACCTCTTTGTAGACCCCTGGTCCTCTCCAGTTTACCTTTGGACTTTTGCGTTCTGAAGTGTTTTCGTCGTCTTCCGTCGTAAATAGTCGGCGACGTCTCATACTTGCGGCCATGTTTCTCTCCAGTTTATTTTTGTTGTAAACGAAGTCAGATTGTACCATTCCTTTGGAAACAAAAAAATCCCTGGGAAATGTTACCCAGGGAAGTGGTGACTACTCGTCACGAGTTCGAACGTAGACCAATTCTTGTTCTTGTCGTAATTGCAAAATGATTGTGACAATCATATGCCGAACTGACGCAAGAAACAGTAGTAGGCTACAAACAGCCGTTAGCACAAATGGTAT
>CAZMSJ010000022.1:5965-8407 GCA_964568925.1 uncultured Gammaproteobacteria bacterium | reverse complement strand
GGTATTTGTGATACCACAACCAAAAACCCAGCCAAAATGACTGTTACTACCCAACACAATCCAGTTTTCAAAAACATCGAGAATGCAGTTTGCACTTCATCTCGTGTTGCCCCTACAAAAAGTCGAGCAATCATGTATCTACCTTTCCGTATTCGATATCGTCAAAAGAATTGAAAGTTCACGAACAGAGCAGTTTAGTTTAATTGAGAAGAAGAGAGCAAGGGTTGATATCTTCTTCAAGAAAACGGTGCAGGAACATGTTCCTGCACCTTATTGTCCCTTAATTAAGCGGACAAAATCCGTTTAATAGGTTTCGACGCTCATCCGTCCTGATATTAATTATCTGTGGATTGTAAGTCATACTCATGATGTGGTCATGATCAATCCATCGAAACCACCAATTACTGTCTTTAAGGAGATAATCCTCTTCTAGTATGTTATTTGGATCTGTGAAATCAACAGTATGTAAATGTTCCGTTTCATCCACATCTCCGTAACTGACGCTCCGGTAGTATCCCCACGTGTGTCCGATCCAGTCACCACCCATTATCTCTGGGTAAACATGCAACTTCATACTTCGCGTGTCGTAGAATACACGGCCACTCCCAACAGTAAACTCAAAAATTTCTCCTGTTGTGTTGATTCTCATCGAAATAAAGGGCCGAGTTTCTAACGGTGATTTGATACTTGCGACCACCTGGCTGTTATTGCTTATATCAAGCTTATAGATAGTGGCAACGCCTTTAGCTTGATCATCTTCAGTTTGATTCAAGTAGTAAATGGTACCGTCTTTCGTACTATCAAACAGAACCGTCTCTTGATAGCTCTTTTCAAGTAGCAGTACCCTTGTCTTATCAAGACCTACATAGTGAATAAACTGTTTTTGTTTATTTCCTTGTCCTTGATCTCGAGACTTAACAAGGAACCCAGATCCTTCACCAGTCCATTGAATGTATTCTACGTCGTCGTGACTAAGGTCAATTATCTGCGCCACTACGCCATCTTTGTAGATTGATATTTTGAATCCATCTGATGCCCCTAGGGTATACCAAGAAAGACCAGCTACTGTATTTGCATCAGGTGAGACTGAATAGTTTTCAATGTAGCGGTCTGTAACGTGCTTGATTAGAGACACTCTCTGTGTTGTGTCGTTAAAGACCAAAGCTCCTTTCGAATATACCCAATCACTATTGTCACTATTTTCGTTATTGATGTGATAGGTAAATAAATATTGACCATAGCCAATATACTCACTTTGGTTCCAGTCAACTTGGCAATCCGCTTTATCTTGAGCCTGTACTTGAGCGACAAAGAGTGTAAACAAAACGAGAACAAACAGTACTTTTTTCACTAAAACCTCCTCAAATGGTTTGATTACGACCTATATTGTAGGTAGTTACCGCCTAATAGTCAAGCTATCGGATGTTTGTGGTGTTTCCAGGTACAAAAAAACTCCCCACCATATAAGTGGGGAGTGAGGCAGCCTCAATTGTCCTTTTGATTTTCCTGTCTTACGTAGAAGCTTACTCCAATGACATTTGCGACTAGGAAAAAGACAATTGCGAGTACGACTCCTGTGTTTGCGGCCTCCAAAGGCTGTGCGTATGTTGAGTACTGCATGTACTGACTTACGCTTGCAAAGAGGAGGAATGCTGAAATCACTACATAGCCAAAATTCAATTTAAAAAAGATCTTCCAGGCTGACCAAAGGTCTTTTCCTGATACCTGTTTGAACAGTCGATTACGCATTGCGATACCACCCTTCAAAAGTAATCTTTTCTTAAAGATCGAAAAAGGATTATATCACAGGCACCTTTTCTGCTATTATGAAGCTCGTATGAAAGTTGCAAAACCTTTGACTGATTTGATTAATGGGTTTCAAAAACTCCCTGGTGTTGGTCCAAAAACAGCCCAACGGTTAGCCTACTACATGTTACATGTTCCTCAGACAGAACTCGATCAATTTGCCAATGCTGTGGCACGTATTAAGCTTGATACAAAGCTCTGTAGTACCTGCAAAAATATTTCTGAGACTGACCCTTGTCCTATTTGCACTGATCCTGGTCGTGACCAGAAAGTAATAACGGTGGTTGAACAACCACTTGATATCTTTGTCTTTGAAAAGACTGGAAAGTATCATGGGTTATATCACGTGTTGCATGGGTCAATTAATCCAATGGATAACATTGGTCCAGACGAGTTATATCTGGAAGACTTGATTACTCGTATGAAGAGAACCGATGAAACTTCTCGAGTTGATGAAGTTATCATTGCAACAAACCCAACAATGGAAGGCGAGGCAACATCAATGTATTTAAGTCGCAGATTGCATGAAGTATTTCCTCCAAATGGTCATACCTTAACTATCTCTCGTCTTGGAATGGGAATCCCAACAGGTGGATACCTAGAATTCTCTGATGATTTGACTTTAATTCGTGCTCT
>CAZMSJ010000022.1:3296-5865 GCA_964568925.1 uncultured Gammaproteobacteria bacterium | reverse complement strand
AACGAAGGAGTAGAGACAGTTAATCGTGAACAACTTGCTACCTGGGAGAAGAGTCGCATAAAACAATTGGAAGATATGATTGCATCAGTCCGGAGACAAGAGTCACAAAAACTTGTTAATTACAATGAAATGGTGCAAAAGGAAATGCAGGTAGCAACAACGTCGGCTCCGGTTGAGTCAGTTGGGGTCGTCGGGAAAGCCAAGAAAGCGATGGGGCAAGTCAAGCAAAAAGTACAAAGCTTTTTAACATCAAAAAAGCAAAGCGAAAGTAAAGGTGGAACTGGAAAAGGATGATATAATCGCCTCATATGAAGCTTCATAATTCACTCACAAAACAAACTGAAGATTTTCACCCAATAGCTCCACCGAAGGTTGGTTTATATACCTGTGGTATGACCGTGTATGACTACGCACATATTGGTCACGGGAGAAAGTATGTAATGGATGACATTTTGCGTAGAACCTTAACGGCAAATGGATATGAAGTTACCCATGTGCAAAATGTAACAGACGTCGGGCACCTGGCCTCTGATGGGGATGAGGGAGAAGACAAAATGGAAAAAGGTGCAGCAAAGGCACAGAAAACCGTTTGGGAAGTAGCAGAGTTTTTTACCAAAAACTTCTATGACACCATGGACCAGTTGGGAATTCTTCGCCCAACCGTTATTTGTAAAGCAACTGACCACATTCCGGAACAAATTTCCTTAATTCAAAAATTGTTTGCCAATGGTCATGCATATGACACCCCTGAAGCCGTCTACTTTGATGTAGAAACGTTTCCAGCCTATGGTGAACTTCTCGGTCAGTCTTTGTCAGAGAAGCAGCAAGCCGTTCGAGAAGAAGTACAAACGGGGAGTATGAAAAAGCACCCTGCTGACTTTGTGTTGTGGTTTAAACGAGTTGGTCGATTTGCAGATCACATCATGCACTGGAGTTCTCCATGGGGAGATGGCTTCCCCGGTTGGCACATTGAGTGTTCCGCAATGAGTATGAAGTACTTGGGTGATCAGTTTGATATCCACACCGGAGGTGAGGATCATTTACCAGTTCATCACCCCAATGAAATTGCACAGAGTGAAGGAGCAACAAACAAACATCCCTTTGTAAAAGTATGGATGCACTACAGTCATCTTTTGGTTGATGGTCGCAAGATGAGTAAAAGTTTAGGTAATTTCTACACAATTGATGACGTGAAGGCAAAAGAGATTGATCCATTGGCTCTTCGATATTTTTATCTAACTGCTCACTACAGCAAACACATGAACTTTACCTGGGAAGCACTTGAAGCATCCCAAAGTGCATTAACTAAATTACAAGAAATCGTTGCCTCACTTATCCATACAGAGTCAACTGACCAGAGAACAACGCTTTCTCCAGAAAAGATGGAAAAGATTCAAGTATTTGGGAACAGATTTATGGAAGCAATGAATAATGACTTAAATACACCACAAGCACTTGCTGTTGTCTGGGAGATGGTTAAAAGTAATATTCCAGAATCAGATAAGAGAGACTTACTCTATACCTTTGATGAAATCTTAGGGTTTGGCTTAATCCATATAACAGAAAAAAAGAGAGAAGATATCCCAGAGGAAGTTATTTCACTACTCACAAAACGAGAAGAGGCCAGGAAAAACAAACAATTTGATGAAGCAGATAACCTCCGCAAACAAATTGAGTCAGCAGGCTATGATGTTTTTGATACCCCAAGTGGCGCAAAACTTAGGTTAAAAATGTAATACAATAGTGATATGTACACTTCAAGTCACAAGGTGAGCCCGTTCTATATTTTTCTTTTTTTCCTGCTTCTTGTTTCTATCTTTCTCTTAGGGGCAGTTACCTTCCGTATAGGTAACCAAGTGAAAGAAATCGCAGTACGCGTTGATGAGCTTGAAAAGAAACCAGTACAAACACTCATTCGTGAAACAACCCCTGAAGCTGGACCAAGTGGTACACCCATTGTGACACCTCCTATTACGGCAACAGCTCTGCCAACACCAACCCCAACGCCAAGTAAAACAAGTACACCCCTTCCACAAACACAGGCAGGAAAGGTACGCCAAACAACCTTTCTTCCAGTTGTTGTTGTGATGTCAACAAACCAGAATGATTGGGTTGATGTTGTCGGAAGTGATTTCAAAGTTAATCTTTCTGTTGAGTATGGAGTGGCTGCATATGTGACTTGGGACGCAAACCTTATGGTTGAGTCCGGAAGTGGGGAAGCATCTGCACGTATTTTTGATGTGACCAATGGTGTTTCAGTTCCTGGCAGTGAAGTTTCTAGTGAGTCAGGTCAAACAAGTGTGGCGACATCCGCCAAAATGACTCTCCTTTCTGGTCAAAATAATTATCGTGTTCAAATAAAATCAAAGACATCAACCCTTACAACCTTTAGCGGGGGACGAGTGAAGTTTGTGTATTAGGTACAAAAAAACTCCCCCATATATTGGGGGAGAACTAACTACTTTCTATTCTGTTTCATCTTCGAGCCTTTTAGCATACTCTTTCGTACTTCTCGTTTCTGACGAAAAATGGGAAACAGTTTTGCATTGAGCTCTGCTGCAATTGTCAT
>CAZMSJ010000022.1:0-3196 GCA_964568925.1 uncultured Gammaproteobacteria bacterium | reverse complement strand
GCAAATACATCAATTGATGAAAGTGCTGCCATTGTTGCTTGACGAAAGTCATCAATAAATTCTTGATTAGACTTTTCCGTATGGATTTGCTGCGCCTTTCGTAAAAGTACTTGAATAGTTGGTTCAAGTTTTACAAGGGCTCGAACCCATCTTTGTTTCTCTTTCGTCTCTTGCAGCATATCTTTCTGTGCATTCCATAAATGTGCATCAACCAAATATTGTGGGAATCCAATCTCTCCACCAAGCTTGTTCCAAGGTGAGTGATTGAGTTCTTCAATCTGAGTTAACCGAAACGTAGGAGTTTTTCCTCTCAGAACAACTGGAGAATTGGGTTCCTTCAACGGATCGAAAAACAGATTTAAGGAAAATAGTGCACTGTCTTCACACGTACCAGTACCACCATAAACTAAGGTCCCCTTGATCTCGTCTTTCGTAACTAAGGTCCAGACTTTTTGCGGTTGAGAATAGCGCACATGATCACCAACCCAAATAGCAACTGAGTCCGGGTCAATCTTACCTTTCAAATATGAAAGGATACGACCTGGCGTTAGTTGACCATTTTTTCCTTGCGTAATCTCATCATCATTAAACCCAGTAATCGTTACTCTCGTTCCACTGGAAAGAACATTTCCAAATGGATCAGTGAGTGGATCATCAAGGGCAATAACTCTTGAATCAATTGTCGAACCTTCGGAGATCTGAACTTGTGGCATCGTAATAGCAAAGGAATTTCCTTTGGGCATCTTGATACCTAAGCTGAGAAGTGCCTGTATCAGCTCTTGAGATGGTTTGGTCACAACCTTTGCTACTTTTGCATACGTTAAGTAGGCAAGTGCACCAATACCACGAACACCGTTTTGTTGCTCTCCTTGCTGTTGTTTCTTGGGCGAATAGGAAACGTAGTTTAAGAGCCACACGAGCGAATGTTTGGCTACTGGAGTTAATGAATCTCGGATATCAGCGCTTTCTCCACTTGTTTCAAAGAAATGGTTGAGTATTTTCTCATCACTTTGTGGCATGACAGGAAGCATTCCTGAACCATTTCCAGTAATAATGATTTTGTCGGGATAGACATCAACCCAGATTGTCGGTCGTTTAATATTTCTCTGTGAATCGATTTCATTTGCAATCGGTTCCCATAACGCTTCTCTTGGATTTGAATACATACTGCCTAAGTTCCAGAGGACGTTAGGCAAATAAACCTGTGTTTTTCCGCTATAGACAATGTTACTCATTCACGACTCCTTTGAGATTTAGAAGTTCTTCTCTAACTTGAGGGTTTGAATTGAGAATATTCATCATTTCGATGATCTTTCTCAGCAGTGTCCGATTATTCCGGTAAAAATGATCTCGAAATTCTTTGTCACCTTGCATTAGGCTTGAGAGGAATTCTTTAAACTCGACAAGCTCAAGACTTTCTTCACCATCAGGCATTTCAAAGTGAACCCCTGAATCTTTGGCCCCCCGTGTTTTTGACAACAAGAGTTTTACTTCAGGCATTTCACATTCGTCTGGATAACGGGATTGCCACCAATTGCTAAGTTGTTCATACGTCCATTGCCGAACAACCAGTACACCTCCACCCCGATTGGGGATAGCTGTGGGATCAGCCTCGATGAGGCCAGTTCTTCTAAAAAGTTGGGCATAAAGGTCCGATTTTCGGGACTCGATGATTCGAGCGCCGGCGAGAACATCTCGCCAGCTACGTGGATCAACGTCAATCTCAAAACGCAAATCTTCAAGGCTAGTTCCAGTCTTTTTGCTCCACTCTTTCAGTGCGTGAGCAAGGTTAACTGCATATTGCTGCTTTTGCCTGGTCGGCATGATTGCTCCTTTTTTTCTTTCAAGGTACGTTTTTGAGGTGAATCCTCAAAAGATTGACTATTTTACCCTATATCTACTTGCATTTCACGTCCAAAAGCCCCATAATACCCTTCGCACAAATTGTGTGCAGTACTTTTCAGACAAATGGAGAACAGTTAAATGGCAAGTAGTACGGTGACTCAAGAGAATATCACGGTGACTCAAGAGAATATCATTGAGATTTTTCGTCGTCATGGGCAAAAGGGCCTTACGTATAATCAAGTGTGTCAGTATGCACTTAACGATGATAATCCTCCACATGACGTTTGCCAGGAATCTGTGAAGCCGAACTATATGGCACTCTGCCAGTCAGGGAAGCTTGTGAAAGGTGAGAAGGGTATTCGGGTGTTGGTAGGAGAGGTTCAGAAGAAACCAGTTGTCCCTCCACACCATGTGAATGATGTACCGGCACTGGCTCCGATCCCTGTAGCAAAGCAGCCATTGAACGAATTGAATGCGACCTTTGCTGGGATTGTTTTTACGCCAGTAAAGCGTGGAACTCTTGCGAAGCAGCTAGTAGATCTTTTGCATAAGGTTGTCTTTGAGACAAAATCCATAACGTTTGAATACGCCCTTGTGTGGGTTGGACCAACGGAAAATGTTGATTCTGGGCAATGGACACTTGTTGGCCGAATTGAAGGTGACCGAATTTACCTGAGCGATGAGGCTCCTGCATACAAGGCCATGCCGTACACTTCCCCGTACGTCAAAGTCTTTGCAGCAGAAGGCAAAGGTAGTGAACAAGGTATTATCTATCTTGCACACTTGACGCCTGAGAAGATTGCCTACTTTAGTTCCTTGATTCAAAGTTAAACGAAGTAGCCCGAGACATATTTGTCCCGGGCTCATTTTTTTGCCTATCCGGTATAGGACAGGCGATTTCTGATTATCTGTTCGATTGCTACTTCACCGATCATCCTTACTTTCTGAAAGTCACATCTCTGCATCGTAACAGCTTTTTCAGGGGTAACACGGGCTCTCATAAGTGCATCTTTTACACGTATTTCCAGCTTCAGAACTTCAACAAAAAATCTGTTGTAGTCTTTCTTGTCCCAGGTCTGTGCCAGCTTCAAGAGTGCCTCGTTCACTTCAGTATCTGAAAGTGACTGTGCCCGTTCAATTTTGCTTCCACAGTATGGGCAAAAGGAAAACGAATTTGGAAGAGAAATGTGGTTTCGTTTACACTCACTCATTAGGCTATCTCCTTACAGATATGCTTGCGAACCAATATTATAAGTGATAACTACACGGAAAGCTAATTGACGTGTTGAACCTTGTGACTCTGCTAAAAAAACAGCGACTTTTTTTGTTCAAAGAAAATCATGTACAATGA
>CAZMSJ010000021.1:2204-14699 GCA_964568925.1 uncultured Gammaproteobacteria bacterium | reverse complement strand
TTGCCGTGGGGCGGGGATGAAGTGGTAATTCTTTCAACCCACATCTCCTTGTACTGACTATCTTTTCCGTCGCGAAGTGTATTATAGTCCAAACTGCAAATCTACGCTATTGACTGAAACTATTTGACCATTTATAGTGGGCACATGGCCATTCAGTCAGTTAACGGAAGCGACTTCAAAGACAAAGTATTATCTTCAGCAACACCAGTATTCGTAGACTTTTGGGCTCCTTGGTGTGGACCATGCAAAATGGCTGAGCCAGTGCTTGAAGAACTCTCAACCCAATTTGAAGGTAAGATTTCTTTTATGAAAGTAAACGTAGATGACAACAACGAGTTGTCTCAAACCTACGGTGTAATGAGTATCCCTACAACAATCCTCTTTAAGGATGGAAAAGAACTCGCCAGGCAAATTGGTTTTGCTGGCAAACGAGGGTTCGAAGAAGTACTTAATAAAGGTTTGTAATTTTAAATTAACTTTCTAAAGGAGGTGATTACAAATGAATCCTACTGATCAAACAACACCAGTTGCTCCTGTTGAGCCAATGGCTCCTGTAGCACCTATGGCACCAGTTGAACCAATGACACCGGTTGCCCCAATGGCACCCGTTGAACCAATGGAACCTGTAACACCTGTAGCTCCTGTTGAACCTGAACCAATGGCTCCTGTCGCGCCAGTTGCGCAACCTGAACCAATGGCACCAGCTATGCCAGCAGCACCAGAAATGCCAACAGCCCCTGTTGCTGAGATGCCTATGGCACCTGCAGCACCTGCTGACACTACAACTACTGGAACAATGTAAGTTTTTGTAATGTTCCACGGTATGCCCTGGGTTTGGTGTTACAATTGTCTTTGAAGATTATGGAAACACAATTTGTCGTTCAAAAACCAGATCAAGGTCAGCCGTGGGATGTTGCGATTATCGGGGGTGGCCCAGCCGCACTTACCGCAGCGATTTATACAACTCGAGGAAATGCTTCAACACTTATTTTTGCCGGTGACGCCTGGGGCGGCCAATTAATGCTCACTTCTACAGTCGACAATTTTCCTGGATTTCCTGATGGAATTGAAGGACCAGACTTAATGGACAAGATGCGAAAACAAGCAGAACGTTTTGGAGCTGAACTCCTAACTGAACAAGCAGAGCGACTCCTGCTCGATAAAAAACCTTTTACGATTCATTCTGGTGACAAGACTTTTGAAGCTCGTGCAATTATTTTTGCAACAGGAGCAGAAACAAAGTGGCTTGGTGTTCCCGGAGAAGATCGTTTGCGGGGAAGAGGTGTCTCTTCCTGTGCACCATGTGATGCTCCATTTTTTAAAGACAAAGTAGTTGCAGTTGTTGGTGGAGGAGACTCAGCAATGGAAGAGGCCCTCGTTATTTCAAAATATGCTCGTGAAGTTATTTTAATTCACCGAAGAAATGAATTTAAGGCATCAGCTGCAATGCAAGAGAAAGTAAAAGCAAACAACAAAATTCGTATTGAATGGAATACCCAAGTACTTGAATTAGTAGGAGAGGCAAAACTGGAGAAGGCAAAGGTTAAAACAACTGATAAAGGAGAATGGGAACTTCCACTTGATGGATTGTTTGTTGCAATTGGTCATACACCTGCAACAACGCTTGTTCGTGACGCAATACACCTTGATGAAGTTGGTTTTATTAAACGTACACCTACTGACCATACACAGATGAGTACTAACATTGAAGGCGTGTTTGTTGCAGGGGATGTACATGATTATCACTATAAACAAGCAATAACTGCTGCTGGTTTCGGGGCTATGGCAGCACTTGAAACACTTTCCTTTCTTGACAAAAATACTCCATCATGGTGATATTGTGAGATGGCAAAAACGACACGAGCTAAAAAAGTAACTGCTACTCCAGTTGCAGCACTCAACGCACCAACTCGTACTATTCGACCAATTACCATTAATCCAGTTATCTTTCAAAAATTACTTCCTGTTGCCTTTGTCGCTCTTCTTGTCGGTTCTTTTATGTTAGGTGTGTTATATCAACGTGTAGAGAATCTCCGAAGTGGAACAACAACAACTGCAACAACCACAACTGGTACTCAGCAAGCAACAGCAGCAACCGCAACTGATGTTCCTGTTTCTGTTGATCAGATTAAAGCGTTATACAAACAAGATTTTATTAAGTTTGGAAATGAAAACGCAAAGGTTTTGTTTGTCGAAGTAGGTGATCCATCTTGCCCATACTGCCATATTGCTACTGGGAAGAATCCTGAGCTTTCAAAGCAAGCAGGCCCACGATTCACACTCGTTGCTGATGGTGGAACCTATGTTGCTCCAGTCGTTGAAATGAAGAAGCTTGTTGATTCAGGCAAAGCAGCATTTGTTTATATCTACACACCAGGTCATGGAAATGGAGAAATGGGACAGAAAGCTCTCTACTGTGCATTTGAAAAAGGAAAGTTCTGGCCAGTTCATGACAAGCTCTACACCAATGCTGGATACACATTGATGAATGACACTGTCAAAAATGACAAAACAAAGTCTCAACTAATCGTAGATTTCTTGAAAGACGTAATGAATCCTTCAGATTTGAAATCTTGTTTGGATAGTGGAAAGTATGATGCACGACTTGCGTCAGACACACAAGTTGCAGGAAGTTTGGGTGTAAATGGTACCCCAGGTTTCTTCGTAAACGGAACTCGATACGCAGGCGCTTACAGTTACACTGACATGGAGGCTACTGTTAAATCTGCTCTCCAATAAAGAGATAATGTCTACGTTATTTATCCCCATCATCGAAGGAACAACTCGTGTTAAAAGAGAATCAATTCATGCAGCACGCTTTATCCTTGAAGTTTCAAAGGAAATACCAGGAATTGAAACAGTACTTGTGGACCCTAATGATTTTACCCTTCCAGGTGACGGCAATGACCCTGAAAGTAAAGACCCCAAGTACACTGAATTAACACTCAAAGCTGATGCTTTTTTTATCGTTGCTCCTGAATACAATCATTCCTTCTCTGGCAGTTTAAAACGCCTTTTGGACAGTGAGCTAAATAATTACAAGCACAAGCCAGTTGCGTTCGCAGGAGTGTCTTCTGGAATGATTGGTGGAGCCAGAGCTATTGAAGCATTAACGATGACAACTCGAAAGATGGGATTAGTCACGTTAAGTCATGATGTTCATTTCCCGTTTGTTCAAGATCTGTTTAATGAAGATGGATCAGTTAAAGATCAAGCATACGTAGAGCGTGTTAAAAAAGTATTTACCGAGCTTATTTGGATGGCAAATGCTCTAAAGACTGCTCGCGAAACGACTCCACAAGCATAATTTTTTGGCTTCTATTTAATCTTTTCAGTTCTGCCTCACGTGCCCGTGCTTTCCCGTAGGTGTCACACGTTTGAAGGTAGGCCAAGGAAACTGGTCTTCTTATTTTTGTGTAATGAGCACCAGACTTCAAATGATTATGTGCATGAAGTCGTTTGGTAATATCGTTGGTACTCCCAACATAATAGGTGTCGTCTGCACAATGGAGAATATAAACGTAATACATACGTAAGGCTAGTCTGCCATTTTTTTTCTTTCTTTGCATCTTTTTTTGTGTATTAGCCCAAATACATCATCTATACTTAATCTTAGTGTGATGAAACGAAAACAAAAAACTATTCTTTTTCTTCGCGAACTTGAGTCATTCTTATCTAAATCAAATGTGGGTTTGATACTGTTTCTTGAAATTGTATGTGGCATCTTGTTTACCGCTTTTGCTCTTCTGCTTTTTGCAAAGTTAAGTGATTCAATTCTTGAAAACCAGCGTTTCCTTTTTGATTCAACAATCATGCAATTTATCGTGGGGCTCAGGAGTAGCTCAATGACTAACATCATGATTGTCTTAAGTATCATTGGCTCAACTGGTATTATTTTTGGTTCAGTTGTTATTCTTGTTTTTCTTTTTCTAACAAGACATTGGAGAGAGTCAGTAATCTACTCAGCAATTGTGTTGATGGGGGCAGCACTTAATGCACTCCTAAAGCTTATTATTCAGAGACCACGACCTGGGTTAAGTCCATTAGTCACTGAGACTGATTTTAGTTTTCCTTCAGGACACAGTATGGATTCTCTGATCTTTTTTCTAACCATCGCATACTTTACCTTTCACTTCACAAGAAACAGGCGAGTAACAGCAGCTGTTAGTGTTATTTCAATTATTCTTGTTTTTCTTATCGGAGTTAGTCGAGTTTACCTTGGGGTGCATTATCCGTCAGATATCCTGGGAGGGTATATGGCTGGAATTATTTGGTTTGTTGCAATCATTCTTCTTGATAGAACATTTATTTTTTATAACCTCTTTAAGGAGACTAACGCGAAGAAGATTACACCCTAACGCGAATTTGAAATTGTATCTCTTGGTCTGCACGAATAGACTCTTTTTTTCGAATGAGTGCTTTTACAGGAAGGAGATATCCGTGTGATTCTTTGTCAGGAAAGATTGAAGTATCCCAACTTGTTGCTCCAATGGTGGCTGTCACCGGAAGTGAACCCCATCCTCGTTTGTGTTCTGCATATCGAGTACTTATTTCATTTGATATCTCTTCTGGAATGGTTAAAAAGTGCCAGCTTGCGTTTCCTGGATAGAGCCAGAGATATGCAGTGATTGTGTAGTTGTTTGAATCAGTGGGGATCGTGGACATAATATCTATTATAAAAAAAAGATGAGGGTGTAAAAAACCCTCATCTTTATATAAAACGTGTTTATTGCTAAAGAACCGGAAGTATTTTGTCTGCTTGATGCCGGTCACTTTCTTTTTCTGCTTCAGAAAGATCGTCGTACGAGGTGTCCATTTGTTTTTTCCATCGATCAACTTTTTCCTTGGGCATTGTCCAGGTACCATCCTCATTAAAGGTTCCACAGGTAAACAGATATTTCATCCAATGTGCCCAAATAGCATGCTGAACAGAAGCAATTCGTTCACGCAACACGAGTTTTCTCCCTATCAATTATCCAAAATATAAAAGTATAGAAGTTTTGCTGCGGAGCTTGGATTCGAACCAAGATACCATCCTCCAAAGGGATGTGTCCTGCCATTAGACGATTCCGCATCGTTTCAAATTGAGTTTTTTAATACTCAGTCTGACCGTTTTTTTTGACGAAGATTACTTGTGAGCCCGGTGGGGATCGAACCCACGACCATCAGCTTAAAAGGCTGTTGCTCTGCCGCTGAGCTACGAGCTCAAAAGAAATAACACGTAATTATACTCAAATTTTACCAAAAGGGAAAGGAAGGGTACCTTTTTGAGGATAAAGAGGAGAAGAGAAGACGAAGGGTATCGTATTAGGAATGAAATTACCTACTAAAAAAAGACTTGATTCTTCCAAAGAGTGAATTGTTTTCCACCTTTGGTGTTGCAGATGCGCTAACTTGAGTATCTACTGAGGCTGGTGCACTTGGGTTAAGTTGAGCAGGTTTCAGAAACTGTACCTGTTCTGCTTGTTCAGGTATGTTAGGAGCACTTTGATCTGCGACTGTCTCAGTACTGACCGTAGAGGCCACTGGGTTTTCTGAGCGTGCTGCTACAGGGAGCGCAGGGTTAATTTCTTGTGGTTTGAACCTCATTGTCTCATTTGGATCAAATGTTGTTTCAGTTGGAGCTGTAACTGGGGTCGAATCAACCGTATTTGTTGGTTGGGTTACTGAACTTTGTCCTTCAACTGTAGGTTCCATACAGCCATAGTACAGGAATAAAAAAGGAAAGGGAAGAGTGTTGTTTAGGTCTTTGTTTACGGAAGACACGTAATAGATGCAATAATAGTATTCGATTCGCTGCTGTCTAATGTGTTGATTTGACATACTATAAGTACATTGATATACTACTTTTATCAATTTTCACAGGAGAGTGAGATGAATAAAAAGGGTATTCGTAAGATCTTTGGTTTGTGGATACAAAATGAGGAGGTGTTCTTTTGTAATCCTTCTGATGGCGGAATTGACTATGATGCCGATACAATTAACCGGGTTGTAGGTTTTTTCTTGACTTTTTTGATCACTATTGTTTTAGGTTCGTATCTTCGTACAGACGTAGCCCTTGTACCGCTTGTAGCTATATGTACATTCGTATTTTATCCGCTTGGCACATACATTTGGATGAATCTGTGGCATCTTTTCACAATTCTCTTTGCAGCGGTGTCATCGATTATTAAGGTCATTTGGTCACGCATACCTGACTAAACAGAATACGAGAAACCTAAAAATCAGCCAAAGGAAAAGCGAAAAAATGATCAGCCAAAGGGTAAGGTTATCAATGGAATCTATTACGATGTAAATAGAGAATGGATCTCCTCAAGATTCGGACGAATACAAAAATCAAAGCTATAAATGAAACAGAAAAAGCCACGACATCGAGCCGTGGCTTTTAGTCTAAATTACCATTTCGGGATTTTTTGCCAAATCGTACTACTTTTGTGGCTAACATTCATCGTTATTTTTGGAGAAGCTGGTGGGACAGCATTTCTGACATGGAACTAAAGCGTCAAGAAATCCTTCCGCTTCAATTTTACTACGACGACATAGATATTAAAATCCTCCACTATGCGACCAGTGGCAACTTGTTTTCGCCTGGCGATAAGTACATTTCAGCCTAAATATGAATAACAAACTGATTAAAACTAAAAACCATGATAACGACTTCATTAAACAGCACGTTACCGACGGTGTTTATCGAAAAATCGCTAAGGAACTGTCGGAAGCGGAAGACCCTAAAGGTCGCGGCAGAAAAATAGAACTAACCGCCGAAAAACTACATAATTTTCTATTCTATTTGTCTATGGGTGCAAGCTACAAATACGCCTCTGAATGGGCGCAAATCCCTGAAAACACACGACAAAAATACATGGCAAAGTCAGAAGAATTTCGGCGGGTCGCTAGCCTGGCGAAAGCAAACGTAGAACTAGTAGCCTTAGAAGTACTGTATTGGGCTATGGTAGGGCGTAACCCTGGCTATTATGAATATATTCACCCGATTACTAAAGAACCTACCTATATTCTTCTTAATGCAATCCAGCCAAACGTTAAAGTAGCTATGTGGTGGCTAGATAAAAGTCGATATTTTGAAAAACGGGAAGAAGCCGAGGCAAAAGAAAAGGGTTCAAGCCAGCTCGGTTCACCGCGAAACGAAGAAGAAGCCAGGTTATTAGAGGAATTACTTAACCGACATTACGATTATGTTAAAAGGAAAGAACAAGAAGCCAAGAAAGCACATTTACAATAGCGACACCTAGCGTAGTTTTTGATAAACTATATGCAATTATGAAAGCACTAATAACAGACGTTTCAATGGTTTTACTATTTCCCAAAGATAAAGGCTACACGGGAAGTTTAAACGCCCTTTATAAGGAAAAAATCATAGAGTCTAGCAATAAGTTCTTTGATTTCTTTGAACTAAATTTAGAATTATTAGAATTCTATAAATCTCTATCAGATAAACTAAGTATCCATATTTTGACAAGCGACGTCATTCAGGACGCACCAGATTTACAATCCTACTGGAAAGGCACTATCAACCGTATTTTTTCAGCTTCGAAAATGGGTACACATAAATCTGAACCAGAAGCTTACGATAAAGTGTTAGCAGAGTTAAATCTAAATGCCGCCGAGGTGATTTATATAGACGATAACCTCGTAAACGTTGAAGCCGCCCAAAAAACAGGGTTGCATGCAGTTCGGTATACAAACAACAGCCAGGTAATTTCAGAAATAAATCGTTTAATATGAAGACTTTAATTCTCGTAAGACATGGCGAAACCGAAAAGAATGTAAATAAAAGTTTGCATTCTGCTAATGACCCTGAATTATTAAATGCAACTGGGCGTCAGCAAATAAAGCAAACTGCTGAAAGGTTAAAGAAACTTTCACCCACAAAAATATATTGTTCTAATGAGGCTAGGGCAATCGAAAGTGGCGAAATAATTTCAAGGTTGTTAGAAATTCCAGTCGAAAAAATAGAAGGAATGCAGGAACGAAACTGGGGTACATTCACAGGAAAGCCGTGGGAAGAAGTTAAGAAAGTACTAGACCCTATGACCCTAGAAGAACGCTATGATTATGTTCCTTCGGGTGGCGAGTCGTGGCGAACTTTTGAAACTAGGTTAGTTCAGGCGATTGAAAGTATAACCAAAGATAATGTAGGAGCTGTCGTAGTAGTTACGCATGGCGGCGCAATTCGTGCGTTAATGCCGTTTTTACTGAATGTCCCCAAAGAAGAAAGTTTTAAATATGACCCTGATAATGCTTCGTTAACTATTTTTGAAATAGAAAATAGTCATTTTAAAAGTAAAACAGTAAATGACACAACTCACTTAACTAAACCTTAGAAGCGGAAGTTTTATTGTCTTTTCTTGCGTCAATCAGAACGATATTTTCTTTTCCTTCTAGCCCTAGCCTTTTAAGTATTCCTTGAACGCGTCGCAGTTCTTGAAAGGTAAAATAGATAATAACTTTGATACTTTTCTTCGTGTCATTCGCTTCTTCATATACACCTACCTGATTTTGTAAGTTCCTTTCAAGCTGGGTATTTGTAGCTAGTTTCAGTTCAACAAGGCTTTTATCGGCTGAACCTTTAGATACTTTTACATCCACTGGGCCACGTCCATTGTTTACTTCGGTATTAAAATCAAACGTAGAACCACGCCAAGTAAGACGGTAGGCAATTTTCAAGTCTTCTTCACGCCGTATAGGTTCGTTATCGACATAGAAGAATCTGTATCCGTCGTTGTTTTCAATCACTGATTTTAGATACTGTACGCGTTGCATAGCTTCGTCGTAAGAATCATAAGGTGTTTTATAAAAGTCTGTCTTTTCGGCAAGTAGTTTTGCGAAAGCCGTAAATTGGTCAACGTACATTAGTTCTGAATGCGCCACTTTTTGTTCGCTAATGCTCGTAGCTCTATCACCATTGTCTTCTTTATGTTTGATGTAGTAGTCAATAAGTTCGGGAAATGCCAGTATCGTCTTAACAGCGGCTTCTTTTTCATCCTTCTTTTTAGGGTCTTTTGGCAATACGCTTCTAAAATAGTTATTAACTTTTGCACGCAGTTCATCATTAGAGATAGCGTTCGGGATATTGTAAAAATCTTCAACTAAGTCATTTTTATTTATCCAGGTTTCATCTTTTGTTAGTAAGTCTTTTGGGGTCAAGATTACGAAATCGTTTTGGTAAGACGGTAGTAGGTAAGTACCTTCTTCCCACGATTCAGTTTCATAATTAAAGCGAACGCGCGGGATACGAAATTCCTGGCAGAGTGTGGGGTCAATATGTTTCTTGGCAAATGCCTGGGTATATTGTAGTAAGAAGTCGAGTGTCAGATTAGTTGTGAAGTCGCTTATATTATCTTTACCGACACCGTCTTTTATAAGGCATAATTTCTCTAAGTGAGAACTTCTTGTTACCTTTTCTTGGCCGTAATCAGTAAAGATTTTGGCAAAGTTTTCGTTTAATGCTTTAGCAAAATCCGCCCCTAGCGCGCTACCACTGTTTCCATCAACAGAAAAACCTAGCCAGTTTTGTTTTACTTCTTTGAAACGATACCAAGCGGCTAATAATCCTTTATCTATTGGCTGGGAAATCGACTTGTCGCGTAAGAATCGTAAATAGGCAATCATTCCGTCATGCAACTGCTGGTATTCTGGCTTTTTACTATTAAAAAGAAGGAAAGGGTCAATGAATAATGGAAAATCAGCAACTAATGAAATATCAAAAGCCCCGTATTCGTCGAGTGTTTTTTTGTCAACATTGAAGTGGTCTGAAAAAAGTATTTTTGGCTGGGTATTTCCTGTATCGTTACTCATTGTTTGTTTTACCTTCAATAATCTTTTGAACGTCTTCTGGCCTATATCTTCTATCTTGCCTTTTACCTATCCGAATGGCCTTTAGGCGGCCTTCGTTGTCCCAGCGCCTTAATGTTTCGGGGTTTACCCCTAACAATTCAGCCGCTTCCCTTATTCTTAACAGTTTTATTTTGTCTGACATAACTTATACTAAATTATACATCTTTAGGCTATAATTAGTAATAGGAATTATGAATAAGAAGAACAAAAAATACGAGCTTCCCGAATTTGCGGACGATATATTTATGCCCGACGATTTAATGAAGGTTCTTGTAGAGCGTAATGGGTGCATGTATTTTTGGGGAATTCCTTACAAAATCTATAAATCTAGTCGATTTCAGGATATGGAAGAACCGTACAAAGACGAAGATTTAGAGGCACTAGGTGGGGTTTTGTTAGATATTCTAGTACTTAATGGGCTTTCAATCGACTTCAAGCAAAAAACGGGCGTACAGAAACTAAGCGTCATTGTACGGTCGTCTGAAAGCGAAGACAAACAGCTACTTCATAAATTGGCTACGGGGATTCGTGCAAATAACAAGCAATTGAATAGAGATAGCATTCCAGGAACTAATAACGACAATGAATAAACAACAGACTGCACCACTTCGAGCCGCCGTTTATCTTCGAGTATCTACTGACGACCAGATAGAAAAATACGGCATACCCTTACAGAAGGCGGCTGTTGAAGCGGTAGTTAATTCAAAAGGTAAATTAGACGACGGTTCACCCGCTATGGTTCTAGCTGGCGAACAATACATTTACAAAGACGAAGGGATTAGTGGCACTACACCGCTAGAAGAACGGCCTGGTTTTGTACTAATGAAGGAAGATATTGAAAACGCGCCAGGTGGCGTAAAACCTTTTGATATTGTAGCCGTCTATCGTATCGACAGATTCGCCCGTAAATTAAAAATCTTGCTAGAAGTAATCGACTATTTCGAAGCGCGCGATATTCAGTTCATTTCAGCCAATGAGAGCATAGATACTTCTACGCCATTCGGTAAAGCCATGCTAGGGATTATCGGTGTAATAGCCGAGCTAGAAAGGGAAACGACCAAAGCTAGAACACAAGCTGGTAAGGAACAAGCTATCGAACGTGGGGTCTATATGGGTGCAAGCGCGCCTTATGGGTACGTAAAGGACAAGGATAAGCGACTGCAAATTTTCCCGTCAGAAGCCGATATTGTACGCAGTATATTTGAAATGTTTGTAGTTGAAAAAAGAAATACCCAGCAAATAGCCGACCGCCTTACAGATAAAAAGGTGCTTACACCCCTACCTTCCGCGATTAAACACGAAAAAAGGAAAGCTGGACGGACAAAAGTTAATGACCCGTATTTCTGGCGTGATTCGACAGTTAGAGATATTGTCAAAGACGAAGTGTATCTAGGAATTTATCACTACAATAAAAACCAGGGAAGTAAGCGGTTAGATAGGTCTTTATGGAAAGAATCACCATACCATCACGGTGATATTGTCGACTTGGGTACTTTCGAACTGGCGCAAAGACGCATAAAAGAAGATATTGCCATACGTAACAGTATGAAAACGGCAGATAACCACCTTTACCTACTGTCTGGTCTATTAAAATGTCATGCTTGCTATGACCCCCATTCTGACCGCGACCCGCTTAACTGGACAGGTACGAGTAAAGTCATAAAGAAAAGTAATAAACGTGCTTACTACTACCAATGTGGAGCTAAGAATACTAAAAAATACTCTACTGTTTGTAAGGCCATACCATTTCCAGCCGACGAAATCGAACAGTTTGCAACTGACTTTGTAAAGAACCTTCTAAGTGACCCTGAAAGCGTCTACAACCATGTTAATTCCCTTCAATCAACCAAAGTAAAGAAACGGCTATTAGAGAAAAAACAGTCAGAAATTACCAAGTTACTTAATGAACTACCGCGACGACGCCAGAATGTGAAGCGAATGTATAAGCGTGGCGATATTGGCGACAGTGAGTATGACGAAGAAATGGAAGGTATAAAGGCAAAGGAAGCTGAATATAAGACAGATTTAGGCGCGATACAATTGCAAATCGGTGAAAGCAAGTTGTCGGATATATATACCCGCACACTTAAATTATTTGCAAAGAAGTATAAGCCTTTCCTTGACGGTTTAATGACCGACAGGCAAGAAGTATCAGAATTAATTCACCTTATTGTCGATAGAATCCACGTTTATACACGTAAGGCGACTAAAAACGACAAAATAGCGGGTCGGAAGAAGGAAGACCAGGCAATACCGTACCAAGTTAGAATCGACTTACGCTTGCCACAAGACATGATGAAACGATTCGCCCAGCAAGGCAAGTTCGAAGTCAAAAATGCTGAATTGTGACGCCACAGGGAATCGAACCCTGCTTACAGGGATGAAAACCCTGTGTCCTAGCCGATAGACGATGGCGCCAAAAACAAAAATCAGAGCTATTTTATCATAAATTGGTATAATCGCCCAGAACTACTCATTTTAAGGAGGGTCTTGTGACAAATCGACGTGAGGAAGCACACGCGAAGCTATGCACCTTCTGGTACTCTTTTTTGTGTTAGAGAGGAGTATCACCAATCCACTTTTCCTTTAACTGCATAAGTTTTTTGGTGACTGGATTCTTTTTCATCATACGGGCAATGT
>CAZMSJ010000021.1:0-2104 GCA_964568925.1 uncultured Gammaproteobacteria bacterium | reverse complement strand
TTTAACTGCATAAGTTTTTTGGTGACTGGATTCTTTTTCATCATACGGGCAATGTCTCCACGCATATGGAAGACTGCTGGAAGGAAAGAGATCATGACGATTAAGGCAATGATTGGCAAGAGATAGTGCTCTACGTCTTTAATTTGACTTCCCAAAGCGTAACCTAAAACTGTTAACCCAACACCCCAAATAAGACCTCCAATGATGTTAAAACTTAAAAACTTTTTGTAATCCATGTTTGCCATTCCAGCAACAACCGGAACAAATGTTCGAACAGCAGGAATGAAACGAGCAAGAATAAGTGTTTTTCCACCGTGTTCATCGTAGAAAGCTTGTGCTTTGTGAATATGACTTTTTTTGAAGAAGAATGTATCTTTTTGTCGGAGTAGCCAATCTCCTGCCTTTTTGCCTACCCAGTAGCCTGCACTGTCCCCGAGAATTGCTGCAAGAGCAAAGAGAACTAAGAGGGTCCAAATATTAAATATGCCTTGTGAAGCAAGAATTCCTGCAGTAAAGAGCAAACTATCTCCAGGAAGGAAGAACAGGAAAAATCCACTTTCTCCAAAGACCATAACGAAGAGTCCAACATACCCTACCGTTTGAATCATGCTAATCAAGTCAAAATGCAAGAAGTCCATTGTGTGGTTAGTATACACGAGGTGTGAGGCAAATTAAAACATACTAAATTGTACTGGTCTTATTTCTTCATTTGGTTTGGGAAGGTGTGGCATAACCGCAGCATGTTGCCTTTCAAACTTGATTGCTTTGTATTCCTTTTCATACATCCACCATGCCTCTGTTGCTTCCACAAGCGTATTCATAACTGTCGGAAACTTATCTGGATAGACGGTTGCGTCGATGTAGTATGAGCGGTCTGTGTTGTCTGTATCAAAAACATGATAGAGAAACATAACGCCAGCCGGTGAAACTTCTGTGAAATTTTTTTTGGAAAATTGTTTCTGTTGCAAGGCATCAGAATAGAGAAGTGACTGAAGTCTATTTGGTGCACTGTGGAGTGTTTTTCCTTGTCCATATTTCTGATCAATCACAACAAGTGAGACAGCGTTTGTCTCACTGTTTCTGTGGGTTGTTACAAAATCTGCCTGCCCTTTAAATTGTATTTTGTATGCACCAAAGTGTTTGTGGCATATCACCAGTTTTTCAATTTCTAATGGATAGTCTGGATTACTTTCAATGGTAAGGGGAGGATTGTCATCAAATGGGGATCCTGATTCAAGAAATCGTGCAATTCGTTTTCTATGCATTTCAAATAATCGTTCTTCAAAACACGCCAGTTGTTCACTCCTCCAAAAGTCTGCAATGTCTGTTGCTGAGTATTGGGTTCCTTCAATTCGTGCCTTTCGTGTTGAGTTGGGAATTAATTTAAAAAACGAGTAGTGGGTCTTTAATTTCTGCCATACCGAATAGACAAACGGGGTAATATCAGATGGTTTTCGAATCGGTTGTGTTTGTACCTGGTTATCAGTAATTCCCTGAATTAATGCAGCTTCATAGTCAGCCATACCTGTCTGGTGCTGAACCAAATTTACCTGTCTCCCTGCACGTGCGCACAATACCGCTTCGGTCATGAGTGTTGTTATGGTGTGTCCACAGATCCCTTGTATCGCTGAAACGAGTTCCTTTTCAGTAACACTTTGAGTGATCTCTGATAGTGGGGTGAGAGCCAATTCAATATCACTCAAGGACATGACCGTATGTGTTTCTTCTGTTTCTGTCTCAAGAGCTGATAGTGGCGCGAGCATTTGGTGGAGAGGGGTGTCTGGAGTGGAGTACTGGTAGTGAAGGGAAGCTGCGTGTTGGGAAAAATTTTCTACTGCCCGGTATATTTCCCTCTGACTTTTATAAAACCCTGGGGGCAAGACATCAATAGCTGAGTCTATTGAGGGGTCCCGTACAAATCGCTCTGTCATTCGTGTCTAGTATATGCCCACTACCTCTGTCAGGTAAACATCCTATATCTTGACTTTTGAGCCTGTTCCTGGTACCATACCCTCATTAAATTGGAGCCACAGATCTGTGGTTCAAGATTGAAAATTCGCGTCCAGCTTCAGGCTGGATTTAACAATATATGAGGTGAATTATG
>CAZMSJ010000020.1:0-15593 GCA_964568925.1 uncultured Gammaproteobacteria bacterium | reverse complement strand
TATGAGTGTTCGAGGCCGACGACAAGAAACACTTGCTATCCGATGGTTAATTGAAGCTGCTCGTGCAAAATCTAACTCAGAATTCCACACATTTGCTGAAAAGCTCGCATCAGAAGTGCTTGATGCATTAAACAATGAAGGTGGAGCTATGAAGAAAAGAACTGAAGTTGAAAAGGTTGCAGACGCAAACAAAGCATTTGCTCACTTCCGCTGGTAAGCTCTTCATTTTTACCTTCGAGGCTACTTTTCGTTTTTCAAAAACACGTTTTTTGTGGCAAACAAAAGTGTTAAAACGACGGACACGGTTATTATTGCAATAAGTGACGAGATATCTCTTCTTGAAAACGTGCCAATGTTCGAGGCTAAAACATAGACATTTATTCCAATACTAAGAAACCAAGCTACCTTTTTCTTATACAAAAGCCCCAGATTAATCAAAAAGCCAACAATCCAAAACACAAATAGCATTGGGAGTTTTGATACAAAATACCCATCCTGAATTGTAAGAAACGCGATATGAATAAAGGTATATGTTGCCTGAAGCATCGAAAGAAGAGCCAAGAATTGAAGGATCTTTAGGGATAGGTTCTCGCCTTTCGCGAATCCAATAGATTGTTGTTTTGCAGCCATAAGTAACTGTATCAGAAATTTCTACGTCTGCTATCGAAGGAAACTACCTTGAATGGCGACACTGATTTGTGATTGGCATGAAAATACTGGCTTTTTGTTCACAATCGTAATATCTCGCTCTGGGTCTACCTTTTCTCTGCACTCCATCCCTGTTTTACAAAAAAGCTCACTACAACTTGCTGCCGATATTTCTGTGGGTTCAACCTTTTGAAAAAGGTACAACTGCCACCCAAAAAGAAGGATTACCCCAAGGAACACAACTCCAACGGTTATTTTTATGAGAAACCCCAACATATTGTTCCATTATTGCTTAAAGGGCTAAAGATTGATACAATCATCGTCGCAACTACTTAACACTTTATGGCAGCACAAGCATCAGCAAAAAAAAGCGCAATTGTCTCAACCGTTACTAAAGATCGGTTGGTCTCCTATGACAAAATCCGAAACATCGGAATTATTGCTCACATCGACGCAGGTAAAACAACAACTACAGAACGTATTCTCTATGAAACAGGTAAAACCTACAAACTCGGTTCTGTTGACGATGGAACAACTGCAACAGACTGGATGGAACAAGAGCGAGAACGAGGTATCACTATCGTTTCTGCTGCAATTACTACCTTCTGGGAAATTCACGAAAACACTTCAGTTGAAGCTGCTAAATACCGAATTAACATTATTGATACTCCTGGTCACATTGACTTTACTGCAGAAGTTGAACGTTCACTCCGTGTTCTTGATGGTGCTGTTATGGTTTTTGACGGACGAACTGGTGTTGAATCTCAATCTGAAACTGTCTGGCGACAAGCTGACAAATACAAAGTTCCACGAATTTGTATTTTAAACAAATTGAACTTGATTGGTGCTGACTTTGAAGGAAGTTTAAAGTCTATTGACGAGCGACTTGGTGCAAACACTGCTCCGATTCAAATCCCAGTTGGAAACGAACATCAACTTCGTGGTGTTATCGACTTGGTTAAAATGAAGGCTTTCACATATAAAGCAATTGAAGATATTAAATTGACTGAAGAAGAAATCCCGGAAGATCTTCGAGAAATGGCAGAGCACTATCGAGCACACTTGATTGAAAAGGTTGCTGAATTTGACGATGAAACTTTGAACAAGTATTTGAATGGAGAAGAATTAACTGAAGCTGATATCAAGCGAGCCATTCGAAAAGGTTGTATTACTGTTAAGTTCTTCCCAATTTTGGGTGGAGACAACCGAACTGCAACAACACAACTTCTTTTGAATGCTGTTGTGGAATATCTCCCATCTCCAATCGATTTGACTGACGTTGAAGGAATTAACCCACGAACAGGTGAAATCGAAACTCGAGAACGAAAGAACGAAGCTCCATTCTCAGGACTTGCTTTTAAAGTCATGACAGATCCACACGTTGGACGACTTTTGTACGTACGTATTTATTCTGGAAAGCTCAAAACTGGACAGAGTGTCTATAACGCAAGTAAAAAGTTAACTGAGCGTATTGGAAAGCTTGTTCTTCTTCATGCCGACCAACGAGAACTCGTTGAAGAAGCTTATGCAGGAGAAATCGTTGCAGTTGTTGGACTTCGAGATACAACAACCGGTAACACCATTACTGACGAAGGGCATCCAATTCTTCTTGAAGCAATTACGTTCCCAGAACCTGTTATTTCTTTGGCTATTGAACCTGCAACAAAAGTTGATCAGGAAAAGATGGGTCTTGCTCTAAACAAGCTTGCTGATGAAGATCCAACCTTCCGAATTAAGATGAATCAAGAAACAGGACAGACCATTATCTCTGGAATGGGAGAGTTACAGCTTGAAGTTTTGGTTGATCGTATGAAGCGAGAATTTAATGTAGATGCAAAGACTGGTGCACCACAGGTTGCATACAAGGAATCTATCAAGAAGATTGCAAATGGAGAAGGAAAGTATATCCGACAAACTGGAGGCCGTGGACAATATGGACACTGCTTAATCAGAATTGAGCCACGATCTCGAGGTGAAGGCTTTGAATTCGTCAGTGAAATTCGTGGAGGTGCTATTCCACAGGAATACATTAATCCAATTGAAAAGGGTATTAAAGAAAAGCTCGAAAACGGTATTTTGGCTGGTTACCCATTGGTTGATGTGAAGGTTGCCGTCTACGATGGAAGTTTCCACGATGTTGA
Source organism: uncultured Gammaproteobacteria bacterium (assembly GCA_964568925.1). Taxonomy (GTDB): domain Bacteria; phylum Patescibacteriota; class Microgenomatia; order UBA8517; family UBA8517; genus CAYQUL01. The sequence continues at coordinate 12,804 of CAZMSJ010000020.1, read as the reverse complement.
CTCATCAGAAATGGCCTTTAAGATCGCTGGTTCTATGGCTGTTGAAGATGCAGCTGGTCGTGCAGATATGGTTCTTCTTGAGCCAATCATGAAGATTGAAGTTACAACTCCTGATGAATTTATGGGAGACGTCATTGGAGATCTCTCAAGTAAGAGAGCTTCTATCTCAGGAACAGAAACACGAGGAATGTTTACTATTATCAGAGGAACAGTTCCATTGGCTGAATTAAACGGATATGCAACCAAGCTCCGATCACTTTCACAAGGTCGAGCAAGTTCATACGTTGAGCCAAGCCACTATGAGGAAGTTCCAAACAACATTGCTCAAGCTGTTATTGCTGCACGAGGCAAGGCAACTGTTTAACCCTTCACGTTTGGTCCTTTGTTTCACTTGTTTCTTTCCTCTCTGAGGTGTCTAATGTGCCTATCTTAGTTGTTACTTGGAGGAGATCATGGGTGGGTCTGTATCTGGTTGCTTTGTGAGCATGTTGACCATTCTTGGCCTTTTGTTTTTCTGGCTTATTGCAGGGTTTTTCTTGTATAGCCTGTTAGGTATTTCTCTGTCACTTTCCTTTGTTTTTTCTGGCTTGATGATTGGAGTTGTGGCATCCCTACTTATTCATGAGAATTACCACTCCGAATAGTATATTGCCCAGTCATTCTGGGCATATAGTTTTCCTTTAATACACCTTCTATCCTTGATTATACCTATAATTATGGTATAATTCTTATCTCATCTTTACAGGAGGTTTTCATGGATTTTTCAACTGTAACTGGCAGCTCTTTGGTGGACTTTGCCGTAAGTAAGTTACCTGACACTGCCGTGAAAGAATTTGCATTAATGCTACTTTCATCAGATCTGGTCCCTCAAACCATGTTTGAGGGTGCATTCTATCCACTTTCAGGATTCTTTTCTGAAGAAGTTGATGGATTTCGGAAGATTAAGCCTGAATACCGGGATCTTCTTAAAGAATCTGTTGAAACCCGCATTCAATTGGTGGATATGGATCAAAAAGCACTTCGTAGTGCTATCCGGGTGCAATTCCAGATCAATCGGAATAACATTCCTGACATTCTTATTGGATTAATGACTGGAGTAATCCGACAGAAATATGTTACAGATCAATTGTCGTTGTTGTTTCAGGCTACGGATGATAATTCACTGCGAGCTCCGAAGCCAGAGTATAAACAACTGATATTGTCGGTTGTAGTGGAGCTGTACGATATTCTTTTCACGAAAGAAGGACGATAGCTATGAGTAAAGTAATCGTTATTGGAAACCGGCTGGAATCATCTGGACCAGACCACTTGCTCTCAGAAATTTGGAAGCCAGAAAACTGGGGCTTAGTTCGTCAGTCAGCGTTAGCCTTACACACGTCATGTGCAGATGGAGAAAGAATGTTAGTCACGGGGATAAATTCTCCTCCTCCGGTTGGAACTATCATTTGTGCCTCTGAAATTTATTCCTCTTATCCCGAGGATAGTCAAACATCCCGTTTCAGCGGAATTTGGATGTACACAAATGCACGTCATCGGCGAAGCATTGATGCGTATTTCCGCCATTTGAAGGAACGGTCTCAGATGGATTTTTCACGGCTTATTAAGTCTCTCGCGATGGATAAGATCAATCTTGGACAATTGTTTGATATTACTGATCGAAAGCACAAGGGATAATCTGTTTGGATGCGTCTACTGTTGGTAGACGCATTTTTTATTGTTATTTGTTGTATCTTCCAGTAGAATACGTTCAAAGTGATCTGAACGTCCGGTACCCAGTCAGTCTCAATATGAATATTCATATTTAACGGGGGAAAGCCGACTAAAGGGGGAATAGCCCAATCCTTTAATTAAGGTACTTTTTGATAAAGACATCCGATATGATGGGTAAAACCGACATGACGGGTATAACCGATATGAAGGTGTAGAACCGAGAATTTAGTGAGACAAAAATTCAAGGGAGCATCTCTACAGGTAGGATCACGCCCCAGTCAATGCGACTGGGGTATTTTTTATTTCAAAAAACATGCTTTTCAACCGCTAGGTATATATGGCAATACACATGGTCAACTGATATATTGTCTGGGTGAACATATTTCAAAAGGCATACTGGGATGACTTAAACGACTATCTCAAAAAAATTGTTCCTAAAACAGAACGATCTTACACAATTCGTGACACTTCAAAAACAACTGCAACCTTAAAGAAATTTGATTATATTCTTCTTCCACATACGCTTTCGCGCACACTCGATGTGCAATCAGATCTGTCAGCGATAAAAGCAAAGACTGGTTCGGACACAAAAATTATCATTGTTACATATAATTTCTTATGGAAACCAGTTTTAGATTTTGTATCTTTAATCGGACTTGCAAGAAGGCAAACCAGCGAACCAAATTGGCTTTCAGCTCGAGACATTGAAAATTTTCTTTATTTGGCAGAATACGAACTTATTATGGTAACCAGGCGATTTCTGATGCCCATACCAATTCCTCTAGTCAGTTCTTTTATTAATCGATTTGTTTCTCCCCTCCCTCTAATTTCTCGTCTTTCCTTAAATACGATTTATTTTGCAAAACCTAAGAAAACAAGGCATGACTATTCGGTAAGTATTATTATCCCGGCCCGTAATGAAGCAGGAAACATGAAAAATATTTTTAAAAAAATCCCTACAGTCGGTACACAAACAGAAGTAATTTTTGTAGAGGGTGGCTCAACAGACGACACATATCTAACAATTGAAAATGAAATACAAAAGAACAAGACAAAGATCACGTCCCATCTATTTAAACAAAAAGGTGTCGGAAAAGGAGATGCTGTTAGATTGGGCTTTTCTAAGGCAAAAAATGACGTCTTGATGATTTTAGACGCAGATCTAACGGTTCCTCCGAAAGATCTTCGTAAGTTTTACGACGCTATTGCAAGTGGAAAAGGGGACTTTATTAACGGCTCTCGACTCGTATATTCTATGGAAAGCAAGGCGATGCAAACGCTTAATTATTTTGCAAATTACCTCTTTGGGCATATTTTCACTTTTTTAATAGGTCAGAATATTAAAGATACGTTATGCGGCACAAAGGTACTTCTTAAAAAAGATTACCGTAAAATAGTTACCGAGAGAAAGTATTTTGGAGACTTTGATCCATTCGGAGATTTTGATCTATTGTTTGGGGCTGCTCGATTGAATCTTAAAATTATTGATCTTCCTGTTCGGTATCGTGAGCGTGTCTATGGAACGACAAATATAAATCGTTTTAGACATGGCTTTTTGTTACTAAAAATGGCAATGTTTGCTACGATAAAGCTTAAATTTATATGACCTTATGGATCTAGATTCTCTGAAAGTTCTCAAAGAGCACAGCTCCATTATTTTGCAAAAAAAGCAACTCAATATTTTATACAAGGCCTTCTATAAAGAGCTTCTCTCTGGGTTTTCCTCACGGCAGAAAATTATCGAGTTAGGCTCAGGAGGTGGTTTTATAAAGCAGTTGCGAGCCGACATTGTCACAAGCGATGTATTAAAAGCTCCTGAAGTAGACGTTGTTTTTCAAGCCGAAGAAATACCGTTTAAGGATCAATCTGTAGATGGATTTGTTATGTTAAACGTGTTTCATCACATCAAAGACCCAGAAAATGCTTTAAGAGAGATGAGCCGAGTACTAAAAATGAATGGGAAGATCGTGATGATTGAGCCTTGGAATTCTCCTTTTAGCCGCTTTGTTTACACACATTTTCATCACGAAGTTTTTAACCCCCAATCAAAGAGTTGGAAAATACAAGGGAAGAAAAGAATGACTGATGCAAATGGTGCGAATCCTTGGATTATTTTTGTTCGGGATAGGACATTGTTTTGTTCACTTTTCCCTGAGCTGACTATTCGGGTGGTGAGACCTCATACTCCATTCTCATATCTTCTCTCGGGAGGCTTGTCACGACCAGCAATGATAATGAGCTCACTTATGCCAGTCCTTATTAAAGTAGAAGAAAAACTATCTAAGTATTTGCCGTTTCTTTCGATGTTTGTAACTATCAGTATTCAAAAAAACAAAAAATGAAAAGATATCTTTCGATGGTTTGTGAGTTATTCTTTGAACACAAAGTCGCAATCTTATTAATTACGGCAATAACGTTGGTTGTATGGCATAAGGTGGTATTTCAAATACCAATCGGTGAAGGATATTACTACTTTGGTCTCAGGCAAAACATATTTTTATCTACATTGACTCTTGATAATTTAAAGGCATTCGACTTTTTTGCTCAACTAATATTCCCATTTTTAATTGCGCTCTTTAAAGATCAGATTGTTTACTATATGTGTTTTCAACTGATTGTCTTTCTACTGGTCTACTACTGTTACTACTTTTCACTTTTAGTCATCACGAAAAACAAGTTGCTCAGTATTAGTGCAACCGTCTTTTTTATAGCAAGTTATGTTGGTTCATTCACGATGGTTGGTACTGCAAATTATCAGCGATTTATTCAGCGGGTCCCAAACCTCGTTCCGTTACTGGTGTCAATTGTTTTTTTTGTGCTTTTTCTGAAAAGTCGAAAATTAAAGTTTTTTGTTTACTCATATATATTGTTTTTCTTGTCGCTTTTCCTCGCACGTTTTAGTATATTTTTACTTCCAGTTTTTATTCTCTATCCGATTGTTGACTACTTCTTTTCCGATCATGATCAAAAGCACATCCTGAATTTGGCATTGCCTCTCCCTTTTATGGCAACATCCTATGTATTTTCTTTTTTTAGTATCTTAAAACCGTCCGTTGGAGTTATTACTTTTGCATTAACCCACCCACAGGTGATTGAGAAAACTTTATACCAATTGCCTTCAATTCTCGTGCCCTATGACCTTGTCATTTTTATTGCAAAGCACACAAGCCCTCCATTGTTTTACCCCTACACACATCTTCTCGAAGTATCGTTAATGGTTGTTGGTGTTATTCTTCTCATTTCACTTATAAAGTTTCCAAAAAAACATTCGACCCTTTTTAAACTTTACTTAGTTTCAATTTTCACCCTCTTGTCTGTTTCTTTTTTTAACATGTATAGCTATGACGGTAACCCAAGCCCACTTTCAAATTTTGGAGAAGACAGAATCTATTTTATCCCTTCAATTTTTGCCAGTATCATATGGGCAGTCCTTATTTGGTTGTGCTTTAATAATAATCCTCGTCGTTACAAAGTAGTGTCGAGTGTTCTTATCACTCTTTATTTATTTCTAAACGTGAATCAAATATGGCCTAAAATGGAACAGATACAATATGTTTCAACTGAAATGAGAAACTTTATAAATTACGTTAAAATAATGCCCGACAGTCAACAGGCTCTCATTGCACCTTCTCATTTGGCCTGGCCCGGATTATTCGTCAATCGTTTTTATAAAGGTAAAGACTTTATTATTGATACTGGATATGATGGTTGGGAAGAGCGTCTTAAAAACATTGATAGAGAGAATATTTCAGTGATCGACTATAATTTTGAGGGTTCGAATTCGGATGTCTCCCGTTCAGCTCAAGGAAAAGTCATTGATCTAACAGAGGATTTTCGGAGAACAAAACAAATATATTTTAAATAAGTGCAAGAAATATTTCGGTATAAAACTAAACTTAAGATAGGCGTTGCCAGAGTACTCTATCGTTTTATAAAGATTTTCTTTAAGAAGGATAAACATAAAATAAAGAGAGATGGTATCTTTTTTGAAGTAGATTTACGTGAGGGCATTGATCTAAGTCTTTTTCTATTTGGAGGGTTTCAACATCATATTATTTCAAACCAATTCTTTAAACTTAAGCCAAATGCTACGGTGTTTGACGTAGGTGCCAATTGTGGCGTTATGTCACTTTGCTTTGCAAAGGCAGCTACAAAGGGACATGTTTACTCATTTGAGCCTACACACTATGCTTTTAAAAAATTACTGAAAAACTTGGAATTGAACCCCGGCCTTGCCTCTCGAGTTACTACTGTACAAGCGTTTGTTTCAGAAAAGGAACTGAAACAACCCAATTTACAGGCATATTCTAGCTGGAAAGTCGATAGTCATCGGGACAAAAAAGTACATCCTGTGCATTTAGGAACCTTTAAAGCGACAAAAGGAGTAACATCAGTAAATCTTGATTCCTTCTGCATGGCCAATCGAATTAAAAAAATTGATTTCATCAAAATTGATACAGACGGACATGAAGCAGAGGTACTGAAGGGTGCCACAAAGTCGATTGCAAAATATAGACCTTCTATTGTTTTTGAAGTTGGGGACTACTTGCTTAAAGAAAAAGGGTTGAACTTTGAGTTTTTTTTAAACTATTTTCAGAAGCTACAGTACTCGCTTATTGATATTGGCTCTCAAAAGAAAATCACACGGAGAAACTATTGTAATTTAATACCTACTTTTAGCACGACTGACATACTTGCTATTCCCAGAAAAGGATTCAGGCAGAATGGCATTAATCTTTAAACAGGTAATGTCACGCCCCAGTCAATGCGACTGGGGTATTTTATGTACAATAAAAACCCTGGACGTTTGTCCAGGGTGATCCTCCTATGTAAAAAAGGAGGACTTTTTCGAAATGATCGAGTCGATTGCAGATACTGATGTTTGAATCCTCGTATCTCTATTTCCCGAAACAACGATAAATGGCAATTGCCATTCGGTAAGTTTTTCTATAAACCTCTCGTGCATTGATACTCGTATATGCTCGCCATCGCGAGTTCCATCCTGTTCAAATGCCACACCATGAACATCAGTTACGATATGAATATCATAGTGGCAGGTTCGTGCGAAGTCTTCGAGTGTTTGGTCTTGACTCCCCATATATCGCTCGTGCCAAACAGTTGTTGCAAACGGGTTTGTGTCGCAGATTAATATTCGATTTGCTGTACCAGCCAAATAGTTCTCGGTGTTGTATTGCATTTGTGCAATATATAGAAATTCTCTACTGGTCCAGTCACCGGTACTGTGCATTCGGGCTTCCGAATAGAATCTGCCAAATTCCGGAACCCAATGCGTTTGGTAATAGGTCGCCAAGTCTCGAGAGAGTGTTGTCGTTCCTGTTGACTCTGCTCCCAGTATGCAAATTCGAGGTACAAAAAATGAACGGACTGGTACTTCTAATTCATCCAGATAGGTAAGCGGGTTTTGTCTAACCTGTGTTGCAGAAAAGGCTCTCGGTATTGCAATATGTGTTGCATTGAGCTCTTTTGCATAGGGATCCCCATATGCTTCACTTCCAGTGAATACAAAATCTGGAGTATATCCGAGAAATTCCTTGGTATATGCTCCCCAGGCAACTGAGTCATCATCTTTCCCTATATCTGGAATTACCATAACCTGAGCTTGTGGAAACAACAACTGAAGCCATTCAGCTCGCAATTTTCCAGAGATTATTTGCCATGGTGCATCACAGACGAGGACAACAACGCTGTCACAGGTATTTAATGCCGTTTGTATAAGTCGAGAATGCCCTTTGTGAGGTGGGTAAAACTTACCGATTACGAGACCTCTCGTCATATTTGAATCTCCTTTTTCCAGGTCGGAAGTGCTTTTGCAAAAGCGATTATGAGGTACAAAACAAAGGTTGCGGTTGTGAGCCACAATCCTTGTGAGGCAAAAAGAACGACTGAAATGGTGTCATTTACGATCCACACATACCAGTTTTCAGTTCTTCTGCGAATGAGTAGTTGATTTGCCACAATACTTAAAACAGTTGTAATGGTGTCCCAAAACGGCGCCGAACCATTAAGTGAGGTTAACAACATGTTCGTTCCTATTGTCACGAGGACGAATAGAACAATATATTGTCGTACGCTAAAGACTGGCAATCTGTTTATTGGTAATGAAGATTTTCTTTCTCCACCAAATCGCCAAACCCAGTGTCCCCACAATGCTTGTGCAATATAGATAATCTGTAACACCATGTTTCCATAGAGTTTTGCGTGGGCAAAAATGATAAAAAAGGCAACACTACTAATTGCGCCAATAGGCCAATTACGTTCTCTGTTTTTTGCAGCGTCCCAGACACAGATACTAGACGTAATCATCGCGATTGATTCGACGATTACTAGGGGAAGAGTCTGAGGTAATGCAAACAGAACTAAACTTACTAAACTTACAAAAATCCACCAGGTAATCATCTTATTTTCCTTGTAAAAGAGCATGTTAGATAATAAGTGTATTTTATACAATAATTATGTGTATGTCTAGTATATCTTTAATAAGTTGAACCTTTGAGGGAAAAAGTAGAAAGTTTTTTTGTAATTTGCTACTCGTGTTGAGGCGAAATTCCCCTGTTGACAACAAAATGTCTGGCTGTAATAATACCGACATTGCAGTTGAATAAGTAGCAAGTGCCTACACAAATTGACACTTGCAAATACTAACCCAACCGATACAATACAATACGTAACACATACACATATGGCAGCAGAAGCAAGAACAAAATTTGAACGAACAAAGCCCCACGTTAACATTGGGACTATTGGTCACGTTGATCACGGAAAGACAACATTAACTTCAGCTATTGCAACAGTGCTTGCAAAGCAACCAGGAAACGCAACAAAGCCAATGGCTTATGATCAAATCGATAACGCTCCTGAAGAAAAAGCTCGTGGAGTAACCATTAACATTACTCACGTTGAATACGAAACAGCAAAGCGACATTATGCTCACATTGATGCTCCAGGACATGCTGACTACATCAAAAACATGATTACTGGTGCTGCACAAATGGATGGAGCAATCCTCGTTGTATCAGCTGCAGACGGAATGATGCCACAAACTCGAGAACACGTTATTTTGGCACGTCAGGTTAACGTCCCAGCACTTGTTGTTTTCTTGAACAAATGCGACATGGTTGATGATGCAGAACTTATTGACTTGGTTGAAGAAGAAGTTCGAGATCTCTTGAAGAAATATGATTTCCCTGGTGACGAAATTCCAGTAATCCGAGGATCAGCATTGAAGGCTATCGAAGGAGATGCTGAATATGAAAAGAAGATTTTAGAGCTTATGGAAAAGGTTGATTCATACATCCCAGATCCTAAGCGAGAAACAGATAAGCCTTTCTTAATGCCAGTTGAAGATGTTTTCTCAATCAAAGGTCGAGGAACAGTTGTAACAGGACGTGTAGAACGAGGAGAACTCAAAGTTAACGAGGAAATCGAAATCGTTGGAATCAAGACAACTGTTAAGAGTGTTGTAACTGGACTCGAAATGTTCAGAAAGTCACTTGAATCAACAATGGCAGGAGACAACGTTGGAATTTTGCTCCGAGGTATTGAAAAAGACGATATCGAAAGAGGTCAAGTTATTGCAAAGCCTGGTTCAATCACACCGCACACTGAATTTGATTCTGAAGTCTATGTACTTTCTAAAGAAGAAGGTGGACGACATACACCATTCTTTAGTGGATACAAGCCACAATTCTTTATCCGAACAGGTGATATCACTGGAGAAGTTACTCTTCCAGAAGGAATTGAAATGGTTATTCCAGGAGACAATGCAAAGATGAAAGTGAAACTTATTGTTCCAGTAGCTCTTGAAGAAGGAATGAGATTTGCAATTCGCGAAGGTGGAAAAACAGTTGGTGCAGGTGTTATTACCACAATCACCAAATAAGTTTATTGTTCCCCCGTGCCCTTTAACTCACAAAAATGCCAGCAGGACGTATTCGTGTCAAGCTTAAAAGTTATGACCATCGTGTCATAGATGAAGCTGCGGGAAAAATTCTCGATACAGCTCTTGCTTCTGGTGCAAAAGTTGTGGGCCCTATTCCTCTCCCTACTAAGAGATCTTTGTATGCAGTTAATGCATCTCCATTTATCGATAAAGACGCTCGAGATCATTTTGAGGTATTAGTACACAAGCGACTTGTTGATATTATGGATCCATCAGAGCGAACAATTGATTCTCTTTCTAACCTCGATCTTCCAGCCGGTGTTTCTATCGAAGTTAAGATGTAATCACTTCTGTTTAATTTCTTCTTTATTGTTACTATTGTAGTAATTATGCTCTATTTCCCTTTTCTTATTATTGGATATTTTTTACTGTGCGTATTTTTACTTGTTTCCTTTTTAAAGGGTTGGTCACAGGGCGTTACATTTGTGTGGAGAAATAACGACTTTTTCGAGGACACTTTCCGCTTTTATAAAGGTTTTCAGTCTGAATCTCGTTTGCAAAAGAAACACCAAGCAATTCGCCTTCCCTTTATTCATTCTTATGGAATCTATATTCCGAAGCTTTGGTCTCAAGTAATATCTTTACTTATTACCGTAATTCTCGTTTACATGCTTCCTAAAGTTCTTCAAGCAATAATTGTGATTTATGAGTATACTCACTTCAAATGACGGATATTTTTGCCTCAAGAGCTGGTGAGAAGCTTCAATTTGCTTTAACTTCTTTTTCAATTTCCCTAAATGGTCTTATTTGTGCCGATTTTGGTTGCTCAACCGGAGGGTTTACTGATTGCATGCTTCAAAATGGTGCTACTCATGTGTATTCAGTAGATACTGCCTATGGGGAACTAGCTTGGAAATTACGGAACGATCCTCGGGTTACTGTCCTTGAAAGAACAAACGCTATGCATGTAACTTTGCCTCAAAAGGTCGACTTTTTAACTGTTGATACAAGTTGGACAAAACAAGTATTGGTTCTTCCTAATGCTCTACAGAACTTAAAAGAAGGTGGAATCCTCATTTCCTTAATTAAACCTCACTATGAAGCTCCAAAGTCATACCTGAGAAAGGGTCGATTACTCGACGAGAAAATAGACGAGGTGCTTGAAATAGTTACTTCTGATATGGCTGGGTTAGGCCTTACTGTTAAGCAAATGGTTGAGTCCCCAATAGTTGGTGAAAAGGGGAAAAATCGCGAGTTTCTAGTTTTATGGGAACACGGTCAAGAGTAAGAATCCCTTCCCTTATATAGCCTCCTTGCACGCTCTCGCTCATTCTGATATAATCCCTTCTATCGATGAGGTTAGGTAATCATCACAGTACGTAGATAGTGGACAGCCGAAGGTTTGGCGCCACCGGGCGCCTTTTTTAATGGCATGAAAAGACAAGTTTTAAGCTTGTTTTTCTTAAAAATAAAACAAAATGATAGACACATTATTGACTAAAAAGATCAGAATGACACAGGCCTTTGTGAACAACGCACGGGTGCCTGTTACTGTGCTTGCTGCAACTCCTAACGTTGTTACTATGGTTAAGAATGAAAAGCGTGACGGTTATAACGCTCTTCAAATCGGATTCGGTCTTCGACGAAACAAAAATACTTCTAAAGCTCTTCAAGGTCATCTAAAAGCAACAACAGTAGACAACAAGTCTCCACGACACTTAAAGGAAGTTCACACAGACGAAGTTATGGATCTTGGAACAAAGCTTTCAGCTCAAGATATCTTTGTTGCTGGTGACACTATTCAGGTAACTGGTATTTCAAAGGGTAAAGGATTTGCTGGTGGTGTAAAGCGACATGGATTCCGAGGTGGACCAAAGACTCACGGACAAAGTGATCGACTTCGAGCTCCTGGATCTATTGGACAAGGAACTACCCCAGGTCGTGTTCACAAAGGAAAGCGAATGGCAGGACACATGGGTGTTGATCAAGTAACAGTTAAGAATCTTGTTGTTGTTGCAGTTGATGCTGAACACAATGAATTGCATGTTCGAGGACCAGTGCCTGGTGCAAAGGGATCTATCGTTATCGTAAAGAGACTTTCAGAGAACAAAGTTGTTCCTGTTGAAGTTCAATCACAAGAAGTAGAAGTTGTAGTAGAAGGAGGACAAACAAATGAGTAAACAAGAAGTAAACCTAAACACACTCGCACAAGCAATGCATATCTATCATGACCGAATGCATCCTGGTCTTGCACGCGTTAAAACACGCGGAGAGGTTAACCGAACAACAAAGAAGCTCTACAAGCAGAAGCACACGGGAGGCGCTCGACATGGATCTAAGAAGGCCCCAATCTTTGTTGGTGGAGGTGTCACTCATGGACCAAAGGGTGTGAAGCGACAATTGCAATTGCCTACTGCTCTTCGAGCACATACTAAAGCACTTGCTTTTGAAGTAATGAAAGCAGAAAAGCTTGTAAGTTCAGCTGATTTTACTGGAATTACAAAGACAAAAGATGCTGTTAAACTATTGCCTGTTGCAAAGAAGGTTACTGTTATTTTGATTGATGGAAATAAGAGTGCATTCCGAGCACTTCGAAACGTTGCAAATGTTGTTGTCTTTTATGCAAAAGACGTCAATGCACGAAACATCTTGATCGGTGGACACATCGTTATGGAAGAAGCTAAAAAGGCTGAAGTCAAAGAAAAGGCAGAAAAGAAAGCTACTGCTAAGAAAACAACTAAATAATACCTATGATTAAACCAATTTTAACTGAAAAAAGCTTAACTCTTTCTCGAGTACACAAATTTACTTTTCGTGTGCCAAAGAACTTGAGTAAGTATCAAATTGCATCAGAAGTTGCACGACTCTTTAACGTTCATCCAACTGAAGTTACAACTGTTAACTACAAAAAGGGTGTACGACGAACAATGAAAGGTCGATATGTGAACGTTCCAGCCTACAAAAAGGCAATTGTTACCGTGAAAGACAATGAGACAATCGCAGCATTTGGATCAGATAAGAAATAACTATGAAACAACTAAAGGAAATTTTACAAAAACACAGTGGACGATCTCGAGGTAAGATTACCGTTCGTCACCAAGGTGGCCGAGAAAAGCGATTCTACCGTATTATCGACTTTAAGAGAGACAAACATGATATTCCAGGAATCGTTAATGCAATTGAGTACGATCCAA
>CAZMSJ010000019.1:0-16151 GCA_964568925.1 uncultured Gammaproteobacteria bacterium | reverse complement strand
ATTAAGGTGGGGCAATTTGCTATCGCCATTGGAACTGCATTGGGTGAATTTCGTCATACAGTGACAACTGGAGTCATCTCAGGGCTTGGACGTGGTATAACCGCCGGAAGTGCATATGAAGGCTTTGTAGAGCGATTGGACAACGTTATACAGACTGATGCTGCAATTAACCCAGGAAACTCGGGAGGACCATTACTTAACTCCATCGGCCAAGCAGTTGCCGTGAACGTTGCGGTGGCCCAAGGAGCACAAAACATTGGTTTTGCTATTCCCATTAACGTTGTTAAAAAGGGACTGGAGCAATTTAATAATAATGGTGCTTTTGCCAGCAAACCATTCTTAGGGGTGCAATATCAAATGATTTCTAAGCAGTCAGCTTTGATGAATGAAGTACCACAAGGAGCATATGTTGCTGAGGTCGTACCAGGGTCACCAGCCGAGAAAGCAGGTATTAAAGTTGATGACATTATTACCGAGTTAAATGGACAAAAGATTGCTGACAACAAAGATGGATTGGCTGGAGTGATTGCAACCTTAAAAGCATCTGACACGGTTACCTTGAAACTCTGGAGAGATGGAAAAGTACTTGAAGTAACGACAACGCTCTCTTCTCCACAACAGTAAAAGGTTTATACAATATCTTTGGTTGCGGTAACCATTTTCGTAATGTTTCCGTCGAGGGCTGACTCAAGGTTACCCCATGATTTATTGATTCGGTGGTCAGTAATCCGGTCTTGAGGAAAGTTGTAGGTACGAATCTTTTCACTTCTTTTTCCACTTCCAATGACACTTCGGTAGTTTGCTACACTCTTTAACTTTTCTTCTTCTGCCTTTTCCCAGAGTCGAGCACGCAAAATATCCATGGCAATCTTTCTGTTTTGCTCTTGGAACCGTTCAGTGCGACTGTTAACGACAATTCCAGTTGGTTTGTGAACGAGACGCACTGCTGTTGAAACCTTGTTTACGTTCTGTCCACCATGGCCACCAGCGCGGGTAAAACTAATCTCAAGGTCCTGAGGGTTAATAACAACATCACGTTCTGAAACTTCAGGCAAAACGGCTACTGTCGCGGTTGATGTGTGAATTCGTCCTCGTTTCTCAGTTGAGGGAACACGTTGTACGCGGTGGACCCCTGATTCGTTCTTAAAGGTGTTAAACACGTCAAAACCTGTGATTTGGATGGTTAAATCATCAATTTGGAGCACTTTAAAACCCATCAAGGGAATTCCACGGGAGTACATACGAAGAAGATCAACTGCCCACAATTTAGCTTCATCACCACCAGTTGCACCACGGATTTCAAGAAAAGCAGAAGAGCTTGTCGGATTCATTAGTTACTGGAGATCTTTTTAAACTCAGCAAACGTCTCTGGTCGAGCGTTTTCTTGTTCAATTCGAGCGTTTTTCTTTTGTGCACGTCGATCAGCCTTAGAAAGTGGCTTTCCAGTTACTTTTGATTGTTTTGCCAAGAAGGCATCAACACGTCCCTTTGTGTCAACGAATTTCATCTGTCCTGTGTAGAACGGATGGCATGCTGAACAGACGTCAACAGTAATTGTTTGTGCGGTTGAACCGAGTGTGAATTCGTTTCCACAAGAACAAGTAACTTTTGCGTCAAAATATTTTGGGTGAATCTGAGCTTTCATAGGGGAGAGTATAACAGAAAAGAGTGTTCAAGGCAAGAAAAAGGCGGGGAGAATATCCCCGCCATTTGGTCAGGCTGGTTGAGCCAGATACCGGCGAACTTCTTTGATCAAGAGTTTTTGGGTTTTTTGTGAGGTTTGTGATATTCAATTAAAAATACCCCAAGGGCAATGACAATTGCCCCAATGGCGAACTCAGTTGTAATTTTCTCAGAGAGAAACAGGACCGCAAAGAGCGTTGAAAGAATTGGAACGAGGTATCCCATGAATCCTGCTTCTGAAAGTCCAACTGTTTTTTGTGCCTTGGCACGGAGGGCAAAGGCAACGGTACCTGATAAAACAGCCATATAAAACACTCCAAGGTGAATAGAGGCGGGGAGAGTCACAAGGGATCCAAAGAAGCCTCTGTTTGTAAGAAAAAGAAAGGGAAGCAAACAGACAAATCCACAAATAAAGGAGAGATGAGTGAGAGCCGTTCCATCTATTCCTGTGCGAAGCAGTTTCTTCAGTACTAAAACAGAGGAGGCATCAACCAAGATGTAGATGAAAATTAAAATTGAGCCAAACAAGGTGCCAACCCCTTGGTGGTGAAAAAACTCTGGAGCAATTGAGATAAGTGATCCAATAAAGGCAATCGCTGCACCTAGTTTTTGTTTGTGTGTCAGGTGTTCATGAAAGAAGATATGACCTGCGACACTTAAGATAATTGGACCCATTGCTGTAAAAACGGCAAGTGTTAAGACACTACTTTGAGTCATTCCAGCAAACAAGAGGCCTAGGGCAACTGGTGTTGAAATAATGGAGTAGAGAAGTACTAATCCTTTTGTTTGAGCAGGCTTCTTGCGCAATGACAAAATCTTTTTGTATGAGAAAAGCGCCAAGAGACTTGAAATACCAAAGCGATATACAAGAAAACTAACTGGTTCAATTCCATCAAGGGTTGCTTTAATAACAACAGATGCAAGTCCCCAGATGATGGCAACAATAAAGAGAATCAAAAAAGCTTTTGGGCGGGCTCGCATACAAGATAGTATAACTTAGTCACGAGCTTCTAAAACAAGTATGGAAGCGGGTAGAATAATCACGTTTCGTCCAGTGACGGGAGCTTTCACTTTGGTTAAGTTTGTTTTGGTGAGTGAATATACTTGGTAATTGGCAAGGGTAAAGGCTTGGTCCTTGCCATCTACTGAAACAATGACTTCTTTACTGGTCGACTTACTAACGGTTCCTTTAACAGGTGCACCTCTTTTGGCTGCAAGAGTAGTGACATATACATAATCAGCAAAATAAATTTTGTCTACCATGTGACCTGCAAGAAAAATGGTATCGCCAATTGCAACTTCAGTTGCTTTAATTTCTTTAAGTGTCTTTGAATCATTTTTATATTTGGTGGCGTTTGAAGTTTTAACCGTTGAAACTTCACCATTATCTTGTCTGATTTGAATGCCACCTTCAGTAATGTCCGTGATACTGCCACTTTTGACTAATAAGTCTTTGCTGCCAGGTACATACAAGATGTCTCTGGTAATTGCTTTCACTTCTTGATCAATTTCTAAAACAGTAACCGGGTTAACTCCTTCCTCGAGCGCCATCTTTGCTGTAAATGTTGAGTCAGTTCTTTCTGCAAAGACAGGGGAAAGGGGAGTGTCTAACACGACCGATGCCTCTTGATGAGCCATTCCAGTCACGGTTATTGGTGTTTCACTAGCCACACTTGTAGCAAGCGGTGTTGTAACCTCAAAGGTAATACTTTTGGTTTGTGGTGTAGGAGTATCGAGGGCAACAGGGGATGTAGTTATTGTGGGTTCACTCTGCGTGGTGCGTTGTCCTAATGAAACATAGGCACCAGAAATACCAATAAGGCTTCCGATTACAATTGCGATGATTACTTCCTTTCTCATTGGTCCACCTACTATATGAATGCTATCTAGGCTTGTCAAGAAAGCTGTCCTCTGTTACGATGCGTGTGTTATGGATATCATTTATCTTCACAACGGTAGCTTCAAACTCTCTGGAAAAACAGTGAGTGTTGCTGTTAACCCACAAAAGCCTATCGATGCAGATATTGCTGTGCATGGAAATGTTTCTTTGGTAGAGGACATGAAAAAAGATATTGTTGGTCCTGGGGAATTTGAAGTACAAGAAGTTTCAGTATTTTCTTGTCCTGGAGCCTACTTAATCATTATCGATGAAATGAATGTTCTCTACATTACCCCTGAAGCTGATGCAACGCTCGAACAGATTGCAACCTTAGGTCAAGCTGATATTTTGCTTGTTCCAGTTACTGAGAAATCAGATGAATACGTTAAAAAGAGTGAAGCAACGCTCGTTGTTCCATATAGTGATGATGCTGAAGCTTTAACTCAATTTGTAACTAAACTTGCATTAACGGCAGAAACCATGAGCAAACTCACCGTTAAACCGGCGAATCTCCTTGGTGATGACCAGAAGGTAGTTATTCTAACAGCAAAGTGACATCAACGATCAAAGTAGCTCCACATTCGATCGAAGCAGAAATATCTGTCTTAGGATCAATTCTGCTCGACAAAAATGCAATTATTGAGATTGCAGAAATACTTGAGCCTGATCACTTCTATCACGATTCTCACAAAAAGATCTTTGAAGCAATCTTAACGCTGTATGAAGCTCGTGACCCAATTGATGCAATTACCTTAACTGAAAAACTTCGTACGCAGAAAAGCTTGAAACAAATTGGTGGAGCGTCGTACTTGGCAGAGTTGGTGAACAAAGTTCCAACGGCGGCACATGTATTGCACTATGCAAAGATTGTTAAAAACTTGGCAACCAAGAGACAGTTAATGTCAGCAGCTTCTCGTCTCTTTGAAATGTCGACTGATGAAGGTGTTGCAGCAGAGGAATTACTAGATAAGGCAGAAAGTGAAGTCTTCTCACTTTCTCAAAAGAATATGAGCAAGAGCTTCGTGGCGGTTAAAACAGTTTTAACTGACTCCTTTGACCGACTTGATGAATTATCAAAGCAAGATGGTGGATTGCGTGGTGTCCCAACAGGGTTTGGTGACTTAGACAATATTTTGGCTGGTATGCAGCGTTCTAACTTAATTATTTTAGCTGCGCGTCCTGGTGTTGGTAAAACAACGCTCGCCCTAAACATTGGCCGCTACGTTGCCGTTACACACAAGAGACCAGTTGGAATGTTTTCTCTTGAAATGAGTAAAGAAGAATTGGTTGATCGTTTGCTTGTTGCCCAAGCAGATATCGATGCATGGAAGTTGAAGGCTGGAAAAAACTTAACAGAAGATGATTTTACTAAGCTTTCAATCGCCATGGGGGAGTTGGCTGAAGCTCCAATCTATATTGACGATACTCCTGGTATGAGTATCTTGGAAATGAGAACTAAAGCACGTCGCTTGCAAGTTGAACATGGATTAGATTTGTTAATCGTTGATTATTTGCAGCTTGCTCATGGAAGAACAACAGACAATCGTGTGCAAGAAGTTGCAGAAATTTCACAAGGACTCAAAAACCTTGCTCGAGAACTTAAAATTCCAGTTTTGGCTCTGTCCCAGTTATCTCGTATGGTTGAGCAGCGAGGAAGCAAACGACCACAACTGTCTGATCTTCGTGAATCAGGAAGTATTGAACAGGATGCTGACGTTGTTATGTTCTTGTGGCGTGAAGATGATGACAAATTGGAAAACATCTTCTTGGACATTTCAAAGCATCGAAACGGACCAACTGGTCAAATTACCTTCTTCTTTAAGGGAGATCGTATCAGCTTCTTTGGTACTGATCAGAAACACTAGTAATTCCACGTTTCTTCTGTGTTACTATTTATCTACATGAATACAAAAATCATTGGAATTGTTGTCGCACTGGTTGCCCTGTTAGGCGTTGCTGGTTTTGTTCTCATGAACAAACTGAAAGAGCCAGTTATGGTCACTACTATTCCTGAGGTACGACAAGTAGGAACACTCCCAGAAGGAAAGAAGACTGTTGTTGAAGTTACGGTTACTGGTAAAGATTTTTCTTTTGAACCGAAAGACGTGACAGTTCATGAAGGAGACGTTGTGACTGTTACCTTTAAGAACGAAGGACGGATGATGCATGACTGGGTAGTTGAAGGTGAAAACATTGCTACAAAAACGGTAAATGGTGGCCAGGCAGACGTTATTCAGTTTGTTGCTCCAAAGAAGGGTACCTATGAAACCTTCTGCTCAGTTAGTTCACACCGCAAAATGGGTATGGTAGGCAAGCTTATTGTTCAATAAACCACCCAATCCACATCCTATAAAATTGATTGCTTCACTTTTCTGCTATACTTTTCAAGTTAAATTGTGACTATTAGCCTTAAGGAGCAAAATGATGCTAGGTTCTTATAACTTTCCTCAGATTGAGCAGTTAAGTGGATTGAAAGACCTTGGAGACTTCGGGATTCATCTAACGAACAGCCGAGTCCATTGTATTCAGTGTGGTACTCGAATACCGACGAGGTACAGTTCTAGTTTGACCTTGACTGGTACTTGTTGTTCAGAATGCACTGATGCGTGGAACAAACGGAAAGTTTTAAACCATGAGACTATGTGGGTCGTGAAGTCGCTGGCCCCATACAGCTCTTTTTCAACGCTGCATGCGATCGTGAAGATCGATAGTAGACTGTATTTTGCACGCTTCTATCTAAGCAGTACATACCAGTTGACGGATATTGAAACTGGTGTGGAAGTCCATCAAGGCCTGATTACGATTGGAAGTCGTGAAATTGAAGCTGTCTACAAAAGCCAGAAAAAGTTGAGATCGAAGGAACCGGCTTATGTCGTTCAGGTACAATTTCGGGAATTGGTAGATAAAGTTACTGAAAATCTGCCAAGTACAGCCCGGTGTTTGTCACTCAGTGGATTGAATGATGTGGCAAGTAGTGAAGCGTTTGGTGGTCGTTGGATACGCTTATATTTTGAACCAGTTGCAGGTAGTTATAAAGAATCTCATTTGCTTGATATTCAGATGGTCAACATATCTGCAGAGCCATTCCTTGAAAAATATTTCGTAACAAGGCGGCCTAACGGCAAAGTGCAAATTTCCTGGTCGCAGGTACAAGAGAAAGTTCTATTGGTGTTACATGGTATTAACATCAAATACCTTACTCGTGAGATTTCTCAGAACATTGAGAAGTATAGTCAAATCGGGAAATCTGTCACCTCTGACGCTTGGATTCTCATAGACCTTGATTTTTATCGTCTTTCAACACGGGTTGATGATATGTCGCATGACGTTGCAGACGTAACTATCATGCCGTTTTGACCACTTAAATCTGTTTTTGGATTTACACCCTTGAGAGAAATCTCAAGGGTTATTTTTTTTGCTTTCTTTTATTCACTTCATGTATAAAGAGGTATGTCTGACATTGATAACGGAGAAATTCTGTTTCACCAAGATCGATACATTGGTGAACAAAAGGCAGCGATTCGTATGATTAATATGGATGATCCTGAAGATGTCAAAAGAATGATTGATATCGCGAATTCAAAAAGGACAAACGAATTTGTTGAAGGAATGGAAGGGATGGATGAGTCCGATGTTCGAAATTGGGTATCAATTTCTGAATCTCAAACCAAACACCCTGAGAGGCGCGCAGACAACCGTGACTGGCAAATTGTATATGCAGTCTCTGGTTCCCCTGACAATGTAAAGCACGACGAAGTAGGGGAGTTACAAGGGTTTATTAATTTCTATACTGATCAAGAAACTCGAGATCGGGTAAGAAAAATATCAAATGATCCGAAGATAAACAGAGAAACACAGATTGTTGAGATTGGTTTGGCAAAGTGGCCTGATGCACCAAGCAGACAAATGGCCAGTGGAATACGACAGGCAGCGCTTGAGATTAATAAATTGAAAGGCAAGGGAGTAGATCGTATGGAAGGAAAATACAGTTCATCTATGGAGCCAATCATGGTGTTAACTGCATTTATTGATCCTAAAAACCATTCTTCAATGGAGGCATTTGCTGACGCTGGTTTTGAAAACCAAGGATTGGTTCATTACGATGATGGAACAAATGAAGATGATGAAGTGTATTTCTATCGTTTAAATTGGGAGAAGTTAAATCAAAAAATGCATGAACAGTCAGATAAATTGCTATTTACTAGATAAATTATCTCACCTAAGTACTATGTGCGGGTTAATCGACCGCAACTTTTGGGATACCATTATTGTCGTATATTAAAACTCTCTTTTAAGTATAGAGAAAAAATACACCAATGGTTGCTCTAACAAGTAAAGTTTTTTAATTGAATAATTCAAAGGAGGACAATATTTGAGGCTTATTCTCAACAAAACTTGGTATCTCGACAACAAAAGTATTAGAGCCATTTTTAATGTAGTAATGTTCACTTTCCATATCGATATATTTAATAGTCGCTTTTTGTAATGTATAAGTGCCAATTACTTGATTTTCCAACTTAGTTGAAGATACTAAAGCCGCACTATCAATCTCATCCTGATATACAGACTGAATATCGCGATTTAGGTACTTAGTAATAAATAACACACATAAATTAGTGCCTTCCTTACAAAAACTCACTCTTTTTCCCGCAATTGTTTCTGCTGGTGTGATCTCTCCCTTATTACTTGGAAATTTAATTCCAAATCCAATACCTTGGTTACGATACCCAGTTAGTGTTTTAAAATCGCGAGTGGCGATGGGAGTATTAAATTTAATAGTTGAAAGAATCCCGTTATATATCGACTCAAAGTTGTCATTGTTGCTGAGACTAACTATTAGTAATCGTCCATCCATTTGAATAAGCGTATGTTTGAAACTTTGGCCCTCTAACATTCCTGGTCCTGCTTGGCCTGATAGTTGAATTGCTTTGCGCCCACCGATTGATAAATTTGACACCTCTTTAACTGAGTCACCATACAGATATGTCTTCAGTCGGTTGGCACCATCCTCAACTGTTGTATCAGAGTATTTTTTTTGATTTGTTGTTGTATCGGTATATTGGTTTAAATACACTTGTATCGGTGTAGAAAACTCAGTTGCAGTCGGAATTTGAAAAGAACGATCATCGAGAAATACTGTCGACTCCGATAAGGAAATAGTACCTGTGGATGGCTCTGCAAACCAATTATTTGGATACTTAAACTCAATACCATTCGTACTGTCACGATATTTCTTCCAATTTGTAGTTTCTTGAGTAGGTAACTGTGAAATAGGAGATACGGATGGAGTAGGTTGGAGTGAACTCGTGTTTTTAGTTCCGACTAGGTAAGCTGAACTAACTACTGCGATCAGACCAATGAGAATAACAATAACAAGTATGATGTTTCCTCTTTGATTCATAATTTAACTTTACACTTTTGACATGTTTTGAATCAACTTCACTTTGTGCCGAGGGTGGGACTTGAACCCACACAAGGTGTTAGCCTTACACGATTTTGAGTCGTGCGCGTCTGCCATTCCGCCACCCCGGCATGAAACACAATTATACCTTAAATTGAGCTAAAACTATATCTGTTGTTTGTTTTTCGGTTTTGAAAGGGGAGAGTCGGGGAGTACGGAGTTGAAAAAAGTCTATTTTTGGACTAAAATAGCCCTATGCTTATTGCAACAGACCTCAAAAACAACGTAACTTTTTTGCTTGATGGCAAACCATGCCGTGTGGTGAAGTATGCACACATGAAGGTAGGGCGTGGGGGAGCTTCAGTTACTGTTTCCTATCGAAACCTCGAAAATGGCAAATTGGAAGAAAAGACATGGCAGTCTACTGCTCATTTTGATGAAATTCACACACACAAGCGAATTCTCCAATATTTGTATAAAGATAGTGAAACCGTCTTTTTCATGGATCCTGATACCTATGAACAAATTGAAGTTGCACTCAAAATCTTAGGAGATGATGTCTTGTTTTTGAAAGAAGGGGAGACTGCTACTGTTTTGTTCTGGGAAGAGAGAGCTTTGTCAGTTGAACTTCCTCCAAAGGTTAACTTGAAAGTAGCTGAAACTGATCCAGGTGTAAAAGGAAACTCTGCAACAAACATTTATAAATCTGCAATCATGGAGAATGGAATGACTGTTAAAGTTCCATTGTTCATTAAAGTTGGAGAACTTATCCGAGTTGATACTCGAACTTCAGAATACATCGAACGAGCTTAAGCGCTAGCTCAAGAGATCCACAAAACCGCAGCCAAAATCGTAATTATTTGTGTGAGGGTACCCCAAAATACATTTGCATCTGATTGCATTGCCTTCTGAAAACGAATCCACTTCATAATAAAGTCAGTTTTCCAGTGGAAGAAAAAGTATGGTGCTTCCATTGCATCTGGAAGAATTGCAGCTGATGCACAGGCAAAGGAGAGAAGCGCCGCGTCTGGGGACTTTGCCGTAAGAGCTGCAGCAAGTACTATTCCAGTTCCAACAACGGTATCAATAATAATGATTGTTTTTGATCGTGTTGTAATTTTTCCATAGGTACGCATTTCAGTATTTAAGTGAGGATTCCAGTGAGGGACCATATCAAGAATAAAATGACTCATGAAGGCCAATGGTATGGCGAGAATAGGATTAGTTGTCTTTGTAGCAATGGCGATCCCTGTGACGATATGAGGGGTTGAGAGCATGGCATTATGGTATACTCGGTACACCAAGCATGTCAAACCTCCTGACTATCCCGCTTTTTTTCATAGCTACATACATCTATCTGTTTTCTTTCTGGAAGTCTCTTCGTGAAGAAGCACCACAGCAATCAATCTTTGTCTCTGAGCTTGTTATTCTTGCATCAGCTATCTCGATGTCAGGTGTTGGTCTCCTGCTAAGTTCTGCCTTTTCTCCACGAAACATTTTTAACCCATCACATGTCTGGTTTCACTTATCTGTTGTTGGGATTATTCTTTCTGTTTTATTCGTTCGTCGATTTGTTTCACTTTCCTTTGCAATGATCTCTGAAGCAAGTGTGCCAGGTTTACTCCTCATCCTTGCGGTTGTGAGTCGAGCAGAAACAATTTCAGTTGTTGTCTTACTGTTACTGCTAGGCTTGTTTCTGCTGTTACATAAAACATACAAACGAATTCATTGGTATAAGTCAGGGAGACCAGGTTTTGCGGCTTATGCTGTAGTAGGTCTCTTATTTTTAGTGCGTATTGTGTTTGCTCTGTCGGGTCACCCCATGCTATTCTCAATCGGTCAGGTTGATATACTGTTTTCAGCAGTGATTTCATTTTTAAGTTTGTTTTTAATTTATAATCAATCTGGTTTATAACCCTTTTATGGCACAAGAAAAAACAACCCCACCAGTTTTTCCAAAAAGTGTACTCACTCCAGTAACTACTTTTCTGAAAGATCAATTGTCCCGTTTAACATTTCAAAGAAAACAAATTCAAAAGGAAGATCCATTCAGAGATCTTGATCGCATAACAGATACCATTGCACCAGACGCTGAAGCAGCTGAGCAGATGGGGCATGCCCAGTCATCGGCTATTAGTCGTGAACTATCACGAAAAATTATTCAGACAAAGAGAGCTTTGGCTCGAATTAAGATCGGGAAGTATGGAACATGTACTGAATGTGGAAATATGATTGATACTGATCGATTGATGGTTTTCCCTGAAGCCACCTTGTGCGTAATGTGTGAGAAAAAGCGAGAAAGAAGAGTCGCCACAGCTTAAAAGGTAATCTTCGAGTATAATTCCCTCATGGAACCTACAATTTTGTTTGAAGATGATGCTTTTGTGGCTATAAATAAGCCAGCAGGCTATGTAACTACAGCAGCCTCAACAACCGCAGGTCAGAAGACTATCCAAGCTTGGCTTGGAGAGAAGTTTAAGTTTCCGATTTTCGCTGATGTTTCTTCTCGGAATGGAATCGTTCACCGACTTGATAAAGATACTTCTGGTATTTTGCTTGTGGCAAAAACAACTGAAGCCTTTGCTGCTCTTCAGAAACAGTTTCATGATCGAATTGTAAAAAAAGAATATGTTGCACTCTTGCATGGGAAACTCCGTACTCCTTCAGGAACTGTAAAGGCTGAAGTAGGGAGACTTCCATGGAACAGGGAGCGCTTTGGAATTATGCCTGGTGGACGAATGTCAGAAACTTCATATGTACTTGAGAAGGAATATATAAAAGACAAACAAGCATATTCATTTGTCCGATTTTTCCCAAAAACAGGGAGAACACACCAGATTCGCATTCATGCAAAATTTTTAGGAAACCCGATTGTTGCTGATATGTTCTATGCAGGACGCAAAACCAGTAGAAGAGATATGGACTGGTGCCCACGTCTCTTTTTGCATGCAGCAAAGATTACCTTTATTCACCCCGTTACTCATGATGAAGTAGTTATTGAAGCTCCACTTCCGTCAGACCTGTATCAGGTGATAGCTATTCTCTGATGTTAAGTCACAAAAAAACCGCCTTATTCAGGCGGCACTTTAGTCTCAGGCTGTTTATTGGGCCGCTAGGAATAACGGCAAGAGTTTGATCGCTTTTTGTAGAGTATCCTCCCACACAACTTCAGGGCAGCTTGAATAGATACTCGCGCGTTGGTTGATCATCAGAAGATCAAAGGCGGCAGCTGCACGAGGATTTTGTATTTGTACCTCGGACAGAAGCATTTCAAATTCATTCTCCATTTTTGGATAGAGATATATGCTCTCATCGTACCCGTGAGTAAGCTGTTGAACGATAGCTACTTCCTCTGGCGTTAGGTTTACCCAACGCGTCAAATTGTCTCCTGCTTCTTCGACATAATCTGACTTCCAAGTGGTAGGATAGTTGCTCAGTTTCATTGCATACTCCTTAGACTTAGTTTTCCAATGTCCTATTATAGGTGTGTCCTGCTGAAATGTCAATATCATTAGTTCCTTGAATTCCTATCCCCAAACCGATACTCTCTAAGAATGGACATTGCCCAGTTTGCCCTCCTGATTATTTCTGCTGCCGCTGCAGGTGTAATTGCAAAGCTAGTCAAACAGCCTCCACTAATTGGGTACCTTATTGCTGGTGTCATTTTGTCAGCAAGTGGATTTTTTCCACCAACCGCAACACTTGAGCAGCTGGGGAAAGTAGGAATAACACTCCTTCTGTTTACCGTTGGTATTGAGCTAACGATCACTGATGTAAAAACCATTGGGAAAGTTTCCCTCATTACCGGTGCTTTACAGATTCTTATCACCACAGCTGCAGGCTATGGTATTGCGCGACTCTTAGGAATCAGTGCAACCCCAGCAATCTACATTGCATTGGCCTTAACGTTTTCTTCAACCATTATTGTTGTAAAACTTTTGTCAGAGAAGAATGACATGGCGAGTTTGTATGGAAAAATTGCAGTTGGGTTTCTCCTTGTTCAAGATTTTTTTGCGTTGCTTGTGATGATTGTCTTAACGGGACTCAGTTCAGGTGAGGGGAATGTTTATCAGATCGGTTCTATCCTTTTTCGAGCAAGTATTTTGCTTCTCCTTGTCATGATCTTTGCAAAATATATATTGCCACTTTTTTATGAGAAAGCACTTGGTACCTCAAGTGAACTTGTATTAATCGGAAGTATTGCATGGGCATTGGGGACTGCTGTTGTTGTTTCAAAAGTATTTGGCTTAAGTTTAGAAATTGGTGGGTTTCTGGCAGGGTTTGCATTGTCTGCTCTTCCTGAACATTTGCAAATATCAGTTAAGGTAAAACCTTTGAGAGATTTCTTCTTGATGCTCTTTTTTATAACCCTTGGGGCAAAGTTAGCTCTTCCAGCATTAGGAACTATTATTGTTCCCGTTATTTTCTTGTCACTCTTTGTCATTATTGGAAATCCTTTAATAGTTTTAGGAATTTTAGGCGCCTTGGGTTACAAAAAGCGTACGTCATTTTTTGTTGGACTCTCGATAGCTCAAATATCAGAGTTTTCTTTTATCTTAATGGCAATGGGGGAGGCCGCAGGTGTTGTGACTCCAATGCATGTCGCAATCGTTGTGTTGGTAGGGGTAATCACCATGGTTTCATCAACTTACCTTATTTTGTCATCTGAGTGGCTCTATAAACTTCTTAAGAATCCATTGTCGTTGTTTGAGAGAAAGCACACCCACGAGAAAATGATTCTTTCTGATCAAGAGTTTGCTGACCATGTGGTTATCATCGGTGGAGGCAGAACTGGTTGGGAGATTATGAAACATTTGCAAAAGCAAGGCACACCAGTGCTGTTAGTTGATTTTGATCCAGCGGTGATCCTTAAGGCTGCACGATACAAAGCAGATACTATTTTTGGAGACATTACTGATGAAGAAGTACTTGATGCAACAAATATGAAACATGCCAAAGCGGTAATCTCAACTACGCCTGCCATATTTGAAAATGCAGCAATTTTAAACTACATGAAGAAAGAGAAAAACAAGACACCGATTGTTATGGTCGCACATGATGCGGCCTCAGCAAAAGAACTCTATCACCTGGGGGCTAGTTACGTTATCGTTCCAAACATGGTTTCTTCACAACACGTTATCCATTTGCTTGAGACCCACGGTTTCTCGTATTCTAAATTCAAGGGGCACGGAAATGCCCATTTAGAGTCAATACTCACAACTACCTAATTATGCGCCGCAGACGTCGTACCATTCATTTAAGAGCCTCTCATGAGGTTTCTAGATATCATGCGCATACAAAGAAAATTCTTGCAGCTGTTGTTGGAATCTTTATCTTTTTTGTCGTGATTGTTGCATATGTTGCAACGCGCTGGGCAGACCGGGGGAACTTAGTTCTTGTTGCACCAGACATAAGTGGGGCAGTTAACGTATACACACTTCGCCCCAGGTCCTTAACTCTGTTAACGATCCCTAAAGATGTTGTTATGGTGACTGGGCGTGGACTTGGTGAGTGGCCAGCTGAAAGTATTTGGAAATTAGGTCATGATGAACGTGTTGGTGGATCACTTTTAGCAAGCACAATCACTCGATCATTTTCAATTCCTGTAACTGCCTGGGGATCTGAAGCTTCAAATGGCATTGTTGGTACCCTTGCCCAAAAATTATCCTTTGTCTTGTCACCATTTGAAACTAATTTGTCTCTGGCACACAAATTGCAAATTGCATGGCAAGTGTCCCAGCTCTCACAAGCAGATATTGTAAAACGTGATGCAAAACAAATTGGCCTTGTGACTGTTGATCAAAATGGAGTAGCAAAGCCAAAGAGTGGAACGGAATCAATTCTGGCTTCTATTTTTGCAACAACAAATATGCCAAAGGGAATAGTGACCGTTGGGGTAGTTGATGCAACCGGTGGGGGGACTCGCGCTGTTCCACTTTTGTCACAGGTCTTAAGTGTACTGGGAATGAAAGTTGTTAGTGTTGAAAAGCAGCCAGAGCAAGAATTTGGATGTGAGGTAACGGGAGAGAAGGCAACGACACAACTTGTTTCTCGTGTCTTTGGTTGTCGGTTTGCAGGAACAGAAACGAAAGGATTTGATGTAATCGTTACCGTTGGAAAAGCGTTTGAACAGCAGTATTAAGCTTTGAGAAGTACACTAATTTTGTTATCAATAATTGATTTCACATAGACGTGAACAACAGTCTTCATTTTTGTTTTCATCAAGACCCACAGAGCCACATCATCTGGAATTTTACCAACATACTTTCCACTGTTTGTGTGCACTGTTGCTTGTCTTTTGACACACTCAAGTTTGAGCTCTTCACCAACAACTAACCCGGCACGTGCTTTTGGGGAACCCAATAGTTTTAATGTGGTAATTTTGGTTCGCCCAGGAGTTTCAAGGAAGTTCGTGACTGATACTTTTCCAGTTACTGCAACTGCACCTTTGTCTTTTAGGAGTTCACATTTGGCAAGTATGCGTGAAGCAATCACATGATCTGGATCAAGTTTTAATGCAGCCTTTGCATATTTCTTTGCTTTGTCTATGGTGCCTGCTGCTTGATGAGCATAGGCCAACCGAGTTAAGGCATCGATATCTTCTGGTGCTTCCGCAAGAAGCATCATATTTGAAGCTATTGCAGTTTCCCAATCAGCATTCAGTGCTGCTTGTATGGCTCGTCGGGCAGTTGATTCCATTCATTTGAGTATATAAACGACTCAAGTATTGTCAATAGATTCTTCCGGCGCTTATCCCTTGCGAACACGTGTTGGCTCAATTGGCTTAAACGATGTTACAACTCCGGTCCTGATCGTATTAAGTGTCGTGAGTGTGGTTGTATTCAATTTGATATACTCTATTTATGGATGTTACTTATGTTGGATTGTCTTGCTTTTTATTGGAGAGTAAGTTGGGAGGCAGAGTTTTAGTTGATCCCTATAAAGACACTCCAGAATACTTCTTGGGCCTTAAATTCCCTAGTAACCTTCAAGCTGATTTGTTTTTTGTAAGCCATCCAGATGACGACCATTCTAATCTCTACTCTAGCTTACTAAGTAAACGAAGACCCTCTAATGAGGCGGCAGACGATGTCGATTTATTTCCCGGCATTAATATAAAAGGGACGCTTGTTAAAGAATTTAATGGTGATCTCAATATTGCTTATTCATTTACTTTGGATGACTTAA
>CAZMSJ010000018.1:0-17180 GCA_964568925.1 uncultured Gammaproteobacteria bacterium | reverse complement strand
AAAAAAGGCAGTGCGTAGTATTGCACTGCCTTGAAACCCGAACCAGACGAAAAAAAATATATATTTGGTGAGTTGCCGAGACCCGAAAAGGTAATTGCGTGTAGGTCAACTAGGCCAAAGTCTTCGTCCCGATAACTCACCTAACAAAATAAGTATTTTTGCAGATCTAGATTCCCTGATGACCACCTGTAAGGGGGAAACAGGAGCGAGATGTCATATTTCGATGATTGCGACTGCGATCAAAGTTTCTAGACCTGCTTTCAAAATAAAATAATTTTTAGTGTACAAGCGCCTGAGAAGAATCGAACCTCTACCTCTTACGTGGACAAATAAGCGCTCAACCTTGAGCTTCAGGCGCAAACTGAAAGGGTAGTATAGTAAAGGGAAAAGTAAAATGCAAGAGGGGGAAGAAGAATAACCTTATTTAGCTTTTGCAGCTTTAACAGGCTTAACTGGTGCAGTTTTCTTGGTTACTCGACTGTAGATTCGATCAATTTCTCGCTTACTCTTGTTTCGTACATAGTAGAGCTTTGCATGGGTTGAACCTTCAACACCTTTTTTGACAACTTCTACCTTTTCAATAACTGGAGCATGAAGAGGGAAAATGAGCTCAACTCCAACAGTTCCACTCATTTTTCGTACTCGTGCACTCTTTCCCATACCCTGTCCACCAATTCCAAGGACCATTCCTTCAAAAATCTGGACACGAGACTTTGAGTCAGCTGTGGCTGAATCAAAGATACGCTGATGAACTCGGATAACGTCTCCGACTCCGAACTCAATTTCGTTGTGTGTAGCGAGTAATGCCATATGTGTGCGTATTGTACCTGAAATACTATCGCTTTCGCAAGCGCAAGTGTATTAAAAGGGGATTTAATTGGCAACGCGCCCTTTCTCAAGCGCGACTGCGATTTTTCGAGAGAGGTCTTGATTCCAGGTTACCCCAAACGGAACTTCCACTTCTCGGCGTGTTTTTCCTTCAAATGAGAGGGTCACTTTCTGCTCTCCCTGGTGAGCCATTAAGATTTCTTTGAGTTCTTTCAAGGTATTGGTGTTAGTTCCTTCAGGGATACTAATCTTAAGGTTCCCTTGTGTCCCCTTTACCGATTCAATCGTTTCAATTGCGTCGCAGAGCATGTTGGCTTTGTCGTCTCGTGAATCAATCTTTCCGGTTAACAGCACTGGTTTTTGTTCCACCCACATCAATCGAGTCTGGGCATACAGCTTTGGGAAAACAACCACATCGAGTGTCCCGGTTCCGTCGTCAACCTTCGCAAAAGCCATTTCAGCAGAACTCTTTTTAGTGATAACAACACGAACTTCACTAATAACTGCTGCAATCTTTACGGGATCTTTAGGTAAATGATCAGCTGAAATCTCATCAATTCGGTGTGTCTTGTATGGGGCCAATTCACTAATCATTTCATGAATTGGCGGAGCTGAAAGAGAAAATCCCATCAATTCCCGTTCAAGCCCAACTAAGGTGTCTTCATTATATTCAGGCAAATGGGTGTAGGTATGGGTAATACTCACTGTTGCCGCCTTTGCAAGCTCCTCTTCTTCCTCACCAAACAAACCGATTTGTGCTCCATTGTCTCGAGGTTTTGTTTTGTTCCGTATATCTTCCAAGCTATCAATTAACGAGGCGCGATTTCCAAATGACTCAAGAGCTCCCACTTTAATTAAACTTTCAACGACCTTTTTGTTGACCTTTCGTGCATCAACTCGTTGGCAAAAATCAACAAATGATGTGAACAATCCATCTTTGCGTGCTTCGATAATCACTTCAATTGCAGCTTTCCCAACATTTTTAATTGCAGACAATCCAAATCGAATCGCCTGGTTATTTAAGGACTCTTCATTTTTAACAATGGTGAAACCGACAAAACTCTCATTAATGTCAGGGGCCAAGACAACAATACCCATACGTCGACATTCGTTAATTGCAGCTGAAATTTTTTCAATGTCACCACTTTCAGCGGTCATCAAGGCTGCCATATACTCCACAGGATAATTTGCCTTCATGTATGCGGTTTGATACGCAACCATTCCGTAACTAGCCGCATGAGCTTTGTTAAATCCATATGACTGGAATGGTTCAAACAGGGTCCACAAGGTTTCTGCAAATTGTGCTGTTTGTCCATTAGCGACAATTCCTGATTGGAATTTTTCTTTCTGTGCTGCCATTTCTTCAGGAATCTTCTTTCCAACAGCTTTACGGAACTTATCAGCTTCTTCCCATGTGTAACCTGCCAAATCGATGGCACAGAAGAGCAAGTCATCCTGATAGACGATCAAACCATATGAAGCGGACAAAAACTTTTCCATTCGTGGATCAAGGAACCGAACCTTTCCTGGGTTTTGCTTGCGTTCAATGTACTCAGGAATAACCGCCATTGGTCCAGGTCGATAGAGGGCCACCATTGCCATCAAGTCTTCGATTCGTGTTGGCTTCAAGTCCATCAAATACTTAGTCATTCCCCCACCAGAAAGTTGGAAAACACCCATCGTCTCTCCTCGACCAAGCATTTCAAACGTTTTCGCGTCATCCAAAGGAATTGTTTGCAAATTTACTTTGATGTTGTTTGTTTGCACCACATTTTGAATAGCAGAACCTAAAATAGAAAGATTTCTGATTCCCAAAATATCAAATTTAATTAACCCAACTTCTTCACATGCATGGAATTCATATTGGGTGACAATTTTACTTCCTCCCGGTTCATCGTTTTGAACTGGACTAAATTCACGAATGTCTGTCGGGGCAACAACAACACCTGCCGCATGAATTGAAATGTGCCGAGCACTTCCTTCAACTTGTCGAGCGAGGTCTAGAATCTTCTTTGCATCTCGGTCAGAGTCATAGAGAGCTTTGAGTTCTGGATTTGCGGCAAGCGCTTTTGAAATATCGATTGGAAACCCTTGCTTTGGTGGAGGAATCATCTTACTTAACCGATCACCTGTGGCATACGGATACCCAAGTACTCGAGCAACGTCACGAGCAGAAGCGCGTGCAAGCATTCGACCAAAGGTACATATTTGTGCAACTTTTTCATGACCATAGGTATCAGCGATGTAGTGAATAATGTCATCACGGCGAACATCGGAAACGTCGAAGTCGATATCAGGAGGGGTTGGACGGAATGGATTCAAGAAACGTTCAAAGGGAAGATAATACTTCATTGGGTCAACGGTTGTGATCCCCAAGACAAAGGACACTAAACTTCCTGCAGCCGATCCACGAGTGTTTGTAATAATGTCTTGTGAATTTGCCCAATTCACCATACTCATAACGATCAAAAAGTATGGAGCGTACCCTTTTTGGATAATTATTCCCAATTCATAATCAAGACGAGTTTTGGTTGCTTCATCCACATTTTGTATTTTTTGTGGCAATCGTTCATATGCAAGTTTACGCAAATAGTCTTCAGCAGGTTCTCCATTTGGGACTTCATACTTTGGAAAGAACCATTTTCCAAGAGTGGTAATTTCAAGATTACATTTGTCAGCAACTTCAACGGTGTTTGTAAGAGCCTCTGGCATATCAGGAAACAGGTCAGCCATTTCCTCTGGTGACTTTACATAGTACTCAGGGGTATCAATAAACCGGATACGTTTTGTTTCAGATACTTGCTTACCCGTTGATACACATACCAAAACATCCTGGGCACTGGCATCTTCTTTGTTTAGGTAGTGAGCATCATTAGTTGCAACAATCGGGATATTAAATTCTTTTGAAAGATCGACAACCCCTGCCGTGATTATGCGTTCAAAATCAGTCATCTTGCGCTGCTCAGCTTGTATTTCTGGAGGTGAGGTTGGATCAATGTGCAAATGATAATTGTGTCTTTGGACCTCAAGATAATAATCTTCACCAAATACATCTTTAAACCACTTCACAGTCTTTCGTGCACCCTCCATGTCTCCATCAATTAAATGTGTTGCCAGTTCTCCAGCGGGACAGGTTGATGTTGCGATAATACCTTTTGAATACTTGGCCAACACTTCATTATTTATACGTGGTCGATAATAATATCCTTCAAGATGAGCAATTGAAGTAATCTTCATCAAGTTTTTGTACCCCTCTTCGTCTTTGGCTAGGAGCAACAAATGGAATGTTTCTAATTTTGATCTTTCAGGACGCAAGGTGTGATCAATTGTCGTTGTGTATGCCTCCATACCCACAATTGGCTTCACCCCATCTTTTAAGGCCTGCTTATAAAACTCAACAGCACCGTACATAACACCGTGGTCAGTCATGGCCACTGAGTTCATGCCCATTTCCTTAACTCTATTGGTTAATTTCTTTATTTTGGTTAATCCATCAAGGAGTGAATACTCGGTATGAAGATGAATATGACTAAATTTGTCTGCCATTGCCAACTATTTTAGCATGATAGTCTTTGACTGCAGAACCAAAAATATGATATTATAAGGTGTCACATTAAAACATGAGGTGTTTTCATGCAATATGGAATAAGAAGTGCAAAGACTGACGATCTAACTAGCTTCCTTGCTGATATTGATACACAAATAAGAGAAGCCGAAAAGAGACGAACGTCGCTTAGAACAAGGATAGTGGAAGCCTCAGAAATAGTGAAGGAAGATATAGAACTGTTGTATGAAATCCGACCAGGATCGTCTGATTCAGTTGTTTCGGTTGTGGATATCATAGGCGTTCTTGATGATCCAAATCTGATTCATTCAGTTTCGTATGAGATACATGAAATGAAAGTAACCGTACAGCTTGCGAGAACAAATACGGACTACACTCCTCCGTACGGAGTTTTAATGACAATTCTGTACAAGGGTATTCCAAATTATAAGAACAATCAAAGAATTAACGATATTCAAGAATTGCCTGATTGTTTCAAACAATTGTTCCTAGAATGGTGCAAAGGCCATAGTTCTACGGTACGAGATATACGTGCCAAACGAACATGAAGTGATGGAGGTGGGGCAAATCGCCCCACTTTTTTTGTGCAAACAAAATGGCCGTCTCAGTTAAGACGACCAAATATGGAAAGCTAAATTTCGTTTGTGTTAGCTTCGTTGAGCTTCTTTGCTTCCTCAATCATTTTGCTCCGTCGACCACACTTTACAATTGCATCTGCAGTCCCACTACCAAACCAACGTTTGAACCAGGAAAATGTTGAAAACTTTTTCCGATCGAAAATGTACGCAAAATCTTCACCAAGTTCGCAATGAACGCTGTACCGATTTTCTCTCTCCACTGTTCCATCAGACATTATTCACTCCTTGTGCTGATTAACGGACTCATAATAGATGAGGTGAGGGGCAATGTCAAAACATTAGGATAACAACTTTTGAAGTATTTCCTGGATATGCTTTGGGTCACCTTTCCCTTTCAGTGTTCGCTGTGTTTGGCCAAGTAAAAACCCTAAGACTTCAACTTTTCCATTTTTATACTTTGTTACAACATCAGGGTTTTGATTAATTACTTCTGTTACTGCATGGGTCACTTCGTCCTCATTTGAATATTCTTTCTTAAGAGCCGTGGCTAAGAAGGCGACTAAACTTGCTGGCTCTGGGTGTTCTGTATCTAGATGCTGATTAATCATTGCGTTCGCGATCTGTTTTGCAGTCAAATTGTGTGACTTGCCTGAAGAAACTGCTGCTTCAAAATATTCAGCTCGAGCTCTCTCTCGAGTAAGAATGTCTGCATAGTCAGAAGAGAGATCATATACAGAAATAAATCGTTCTCGCTTTTGTGCAGGAAGTTCAGGAAGATTAGCCTTCAGTGCTGCAATTGCCTCAGGGGTGAATGTCACCGGAGGTAAATCTGGTTCTGGGAAGTAGCGATAATCAGCGGCCTCTTCTTTAACTCGCTGAGAGACAGTTTTGTCATGCAGTTCGTCATACCCGCGTGTTTCCTGTATCAAGGTTTCTCCCTTTTCGAGAGCTTCACTTTGTCTTCTAATTTCAGCTTCAAGTGCTTTTTTCAAAAACACGAAAGAATTAATATTCTTTAATTCCACTTTGTATGAAGGCAATTCACTGTACCCTTCCTCTGCCATTGAGATGTTTGCTTCAAGACGCATGGAACCCTTTTCCATGTCGGCGGTAGAAATACCTAAGTACCTCACAACTTTTTGCACTTCTTTCAAAAAGAGTGCGACCGTTTCAGCATCATGGAAATCAGGCTCTGTTACCATTTCAACCAACGGGACTGATGATCTGTTGTAGTCAACGAGACTCACTCGTTTCCCATTTATGGTTGAGTGCTGCATTTTTGCAGTATCTTCTTCAAGGTGGATTCGTCGTATGTTTGCAACAAACATACTGCCGTTTAGGTCTTTAATCTCAAAGTGTCCATTAGTACAAAATGGCAAATCATACTGGCTAATCTGATAACTCTTTGGTAAATCTGGGTAAAAATAGTGCTTTCGATCAAACTTCGAGAATGGTGCGATCGTACAATCCATTGCAAGACCAAAGGAGACAACACGATTAATTGCTTCCGTATTTGCAAACGGAAGAGCTCCTGGAAGACCTAAACACACAGGACACACCTGAGTGTTCGCTTCTTTTGCAAAGTGGTCAGCTGGGCACCCACAAAACATTTTTGAGTTTGTGGAAAGCTCAATGTGCACTTCAAGACCAATGATAGGTACTAATTTTTTCATGATATATAGCTTAAAACTTTACGAAAGACATAATACTTCGAAATAAAATAGACGACAATAGTGGTTAGGCCGATTGAAAACAACATGAGTCGTGCTCCAAGTATTTCAGTAATGGTTGCTGAAAAGATAACAGGAAAGACAGTTAATGCTGTTGTTACAAACCAGAAGTTACCAAAGACACGCCCGGCTAAAGCCTCTGGAGTTTTCTCCTGCAAAAACGTAATGGTTGGGACAAGAGTTCCAACAAACGCCATGCCTGCACCAAAGAAAGAGAC
Source organism: uncultured Gammaproteobacteria bacterium (assembly GCA_964568925.1). Lineage (GTDB taxonomy): Bacteria > Patescibacteriota > Microgenomatia > UBA8517 > UBA8517 > CAYQUL01. The sequence goes on along the minus strand of CAZMSJ010000018.1, from coordinate 10,261 downwards.
AATTAAGACCATTCGACCAATCCAGAATGGAAGAACAGGCAACAGAAGTGAAACGGTCATAAAGGTAGAGGCAAGGGTGATAAGAGATACATGAACAATTTTCTGTTTACGAATCTTTTTGGTTAACAATTTACCTAACATAACAGAGGCAGTGACTGCTCCAAGTCCGGCAGGAAGAACAACTAATGGGCCAGCAAGAGCTGGGCGTGTTTTAACGATCTCAATTCCAATTGCCGGAAGGTTAACAACCAACACGGACATTGCAATCTGAAGCCAAACTAAAAACAGGAATGGATAGAAAATTTCATTTGTGTGTCTAATAAAATGAAATCCTTCCTTCATTTTGATCAAAAAGTCGACCATCCGATCTTCAAGTGAACCTGATGGGCGTGCTGAGCGCTCGCGATCTGCTGGCAAAAAGAGAACAGCAACAAATCCACCAAAAAGGAATGTTGCAGCAATCAAAGCTGTAATTTGGAACCCGAACGCTTCATTTGCGATACCTGCTAATCCAAAGGCAATAATCGTCGCACTCTGTTGAGAGACAAAGAACAGACTGTTAGCGGTCGCCAGGTACTGCTTTGGCACAATTCGAGTTAGGAATGCAGTTTCAGCAGGAACGTAGAACTGATTCACGAGTGAATAAAAGGAGATCACTCCATAGGAGAGAAAAATAAAGCGCTGATAGAGAAAGGCATAGGCAAATACAATGATTGCCTGCAATAGATTCGAAACAATTAAAATTTTGCGACGATCATACATATCGACAGCCGCTGCAGCAAATGGACCAACAATAATGGCTGGAATAGCGTATGCAACCCAAATGAAAGACGATGCAATTGTTGAGTTAGTTTGCTCATACACTTTTACAATGACGAGAAAATTTAAGAGGTTAATTGTCAGAAGTGACGTAATTTGAGATCCCCAGAGGGAAAGGAAGTTTCTGTTTTTTAGTAGCCCTTTGTTCATGATCTTCCAGGTAGTTTTGTGTGCCAGTCCGTTTCATTCTGGTACATAATCCCGAGTTTAAAAAGCAGATCTTCCTGATGGTGGTTTGCAAGTAACTGGAATCCGATTGGAAGTCCTTCACCACTAAACCCTGCTGGAATAGCGAGCCCTGGTAGTCCTGCGAGATTAGCGGCAACGGTATAGATATCAGCTAAATACATGGCAAGTGGGTCACTCGCCTTTTGTCCAAGTTTAAATGGAGGAGTAGGTGAAACTGGTGAAAGAATGGCATCAACTTGACCAAATGCGTTAGTAAAATCTTCACAGATTTTTGTTCGAACCTTCATTGCCTTGTTGTAATAGGCATCGTAGTATCCGCTTGCAAGGACATAGGTACCAAGCATAATACGTCGCTTTGCCTCTGCACCAAACATATTTCTTTTTGTACCAAATCGGACACCATCATATCGGCCTAGATTTGATGAAACTTCTGCAGGCTGAACGATATAGTAGACAGAGATAGCATATTTTGTATGAGGAAGAGAGATATCAACAATTTCACATCCTTGTGCTTTATAGAACGTAATAACTTCATGAACCTTCTGTGAAACCTCTGGGTCGATGCCTTCAGCAAAATATTCTTTTGGTACTCCGATGCGAAACGGCTTCTCGGCCTGATGTTCGTTGTGACTTGAAGCAATAGTTGAGTCTTTCTGATCTTGTCCATTTGTAACTGCAAAAATCTTTGCACTGTCTTCAACGGTGTGAGTAAAGTGCCCCATGGTGTCCAGTGAACTTGCCATCGCGATTACTCCATAGCGAGGAACTGCACCATAGGTTGGTTTAAACCCAACTAGGTTTGTGAAACTCGCTGGTTGTCTAATTGATCCTCCGGTATCTGTTCCCATTGAAGCCAATGACATACCTGAGGAAACTGCGACAGCCGAACCACTTGAGGAGCCTCCTGGGACATATTCAGTATTCCATGGGTTTAGCGAAGCTCCAAAGTCTGAGTTTTCTCCACTGGCTCCATGAGCCCAGGCATCACAGTTGGTTTTTCCAATAATGATTGCGCCAGCCTTTTCGAGTCGTTCAACAACCGTAGCTGAATACGCTGGAACATAGTCAGACAAAAGTTTTGAAGCAGCAGTTGTTCGTATTCCCTTAGTTAAATATAAATCTTTCAAAGCAATTACAACACCAAGAAGAGGAAATTCTTCAAAGGCATGTGGGTTATCACCAATAATACGATCAGCCTCTTTTGCTTGTGCATATGCATATTCATCAGAAACGGTAATGAAAGCATTGAGTTCAGGATTTTTCTCGGTAATCTTTTTCAAATGCTCTTCAACGAGAGACACAACGGTGTACTTGTTTTGACGCAAGTTATCGTGGAGTTCTGATATGGTATGAGGGGTATTCATGGTTGTTTATCTTCAAATACATAATCAACAACAATATATCCATTTTCTGTGTTTTCTGTCCCTGACAATGCTTCTTCTTGAGTTAGTATACGTGTCGTATCGATCGCGTCAGGGCGAGTCACATCAATAAGCCCTGTTACTTGGCTTGTTGGTTGGGTGTGTTCTGTATCAATTTCCTTTAGTTCAGTAAAATGCTCAACAATATGACCTAGTTGATTTGTGTAGGTGTCAATTTCTTGGTCAGATAGTGGGAGGTTCGCCAAGACCGCAAGGTGAAGAACGTCTTCTCGAGACAAGGTACTCATGGGGATATATTACCGTGAAGCAGACCAATTAACAAGAAATTCGTATTCTGTTAATTTTTAAGCTTTGTATGAATCTTTAAAACACCACCTACAATATCAAGTTCGACACCGTCACCTGCGACAAGTTTATTTTCAATGAGGAGTAACGAGAGCTCATCAAGGACCTCATTTTGAATAAGGCGTCGTAGTGGTCTTGCTCCAAAATCAGGGTCATATCCTTTTTGAGCTAAATAGGTTTTTGCCTTTTGCGTCACGGTCAAACTCATGTTCTGTTCACTCAGTGTTTTTCGAACTCCATCAAGCTGAATATCGACAATTCTCTCCATCATTTGAGGCGACAATGACTTATATTCAACCGTTGCATCAAGGCGATTTAAAAATTCAGGACGGAATGCTTTTTTAAGAAGTGCTGGCTCAATATTTGAGGTCATGATGATAATTGTGTTCTTAAAATTAACAACACGCCCTTGGCCATCAGTCAGTCTGCCATCATCGAGAACTTGGAGCATGACGTTGTAAATTTTCGGGTTAGCCTTCTCGATCTCATCTAACAAAACAACTGAATATGGCTTTCGTCTCACCGCTTCCGTTAACTGTCCACCTTCTTCATAGCCAACATATCCTGGTGGAGAACCAATGAGGCGGGCAATACTATGATCTTCTTGATACTCACTCATATCGATTCGAATGATTAAGTCCTCAGATCCCATCATAAACTCAGCGAGCGCCTTGGCTGTTTCAGTCTTCCCTACTCCCGTTGGTCCTAAGAAGAGGAATGATCCGATTGGTCCTTCCCGACGTGTGAGGCCTGCACGATTCCGCTTCAGCGCTTTGGCAACTGCACTGATGCCTTCTTCTTGACCCACAACACGGTTGGCGAGCTCATCCTCAAGATGTAGAAGTTTTTCTACTTCTGTGGAGAGAAGCTTTGTAACTGGAATTCCAGTCCATCGAGCAATAACTTCTGCAATATCTTCATCAGTCACTTCCTCACGAAGAACACGCTTATCCTCAGGAATTTGTTTCCACTCTGCTTCAAGAACTTGTAATTCTTTGAGAAGTAGTGGCATTTTCCCGTACTTAATTTCAGCTGCATGATTTAAATCAACATCACGTTCAGCGCGTTCAAGATCTGTCTTTAACAAGTCCATTTTCTTTCTTCCCTCTTGAAGCTTCTTTAAAATGTCCTTCTGGATATCCCATTCCTTTGAAAGAGCACTTACTTCCTTTTTCAAGTCAGATACTTTTGCTTCTAATTCATTTTTGCGAATTTGAACGGCTTCTCCTTTTTCACGCTTTAAACCTGCTAACTCAATCTCCATCTGAGTTATTTTTCTCTTCTTTAAGTCGAGTGAAACTGGGCTACTTTCTGTTTCAATCTTTAGTCCACTTGTTGCTTCATCAATTAAATCGATTGCTTTGTCAGGAAGAAAACGATCTGGAATATAGCGTGCTGAAAGTTTTGCTGCGGCGACAACTGCATCATCAGTTATCCGAATTCCATGATGCACTTCGTACTTCTCCTTAATACCGCGAAGAATTGCGATGGTATCTTCAATTGAAGGTTCATTCACCAGTACTGGTTGGAAGCGGCGCTCAAGCGCTGCATCCTTTTCAATATGCTTCCTGTATTCATCAATGGTGGTTGCTCCAATCACGCGCAAGGTACCTCGAGCAAGTGATGGTTTCATCATGTTTCCTGCATCAACCGCTCCTTCAGAAGCACCAGCACCTACAATTGTGTGGAGTTCATCAATAAACAATATATATTTTCCTGCGGCGTCTTCTACTTCTTTGACTACATTTTTCAGTCTCTCTTCAAAATCACCACGATACTTGGCACCAGCCAACAGAGTTGCAATATCTAAGACCAACAAATCACGGTTTTTAAGTGACTCCGGAACATCCCCCGCAATAATGCGTTGTGCCAATCCTTCAACAATTGCGGTTTTCCCCACTCCAGGATCTCCAATTAAAACAGGGTTATTCTTTGTTCTTCGAGACAATATTTGCATAACACGACGCACTTCACTGTCTCGTCCAATTACTGGGTCCAACTTGTTCTGCTTTGCACGCTCAGTAAGGTTTGTTGTGTACTTTGGAAGAAATGGACCATCTTCCTGTGGTGGCTCAAAAATGATTCGTGGTGAATTCTGATCGTTACTCATACATTTATTTATTGCACTTTAGCAGTCTCCTGTCAAGAGTGCCAGATGGGGAAATTAGGAAAACTTACGCCATAGCTTCGAGAGCTTTAATTCGATCAGCCATAGGTGGATGGGTGTTAAACAAGCCCGATAGGTTTGCTCGAGCCCCTGAAATGTTTCTGAATGGATTCACAATATACATGTGTGCGGTAGCTTTGTTCGCTGCCTCAAGCGGTTCAGTATCACCTGAGATTTTCTTTAACGCCGAAATAAGGCCACTTGGTTGGCGAGTCATAACAACGGCACCAGCGTCTGCCATGAATTCTCGACGTCTTGAGATCGCAAGTTGAATAAGTTGAGCAATAATTGGTGAAAGAATCGCAAATACGATACCAAGTAACAGAATTATCCCCTGTGCATTCCCTTCATCGTTATCTCGCTTTCGACCTGAACCACCCCACCAACTCATGCGAATGAGCCAATCTGACAATAGCGCTAACGTACCAACCATAACTGAAACCAGAGACATCAAGCGTATATCATAATTTTTAACATGGGTAAGCTCATGTGCAATAACCCCTTCAAGCTCAGTTCTTGTAAGCTTCTCTAAGATACCGCGGGTAGCACAAATAGAAGCATGTTTCGGATCTCGACCGGTTGCAAATGCATTTGGAGCAGTGTCTTCAATTACATATAACTTTGGCATTGGGAGTCCAGCCGCCAAGCATAAATTTTCAGTCACCGTAAAAAATTGAAAGTCTTGCTTTCGATTTGCTGGTCGTGCACCTGAGATGCCAAGCACAATCTTGTCACTCCAAAAGTAACTTACAAATGTCGTTACACCGGAGATAATGAGTGAAGTGCCCAAGAAGCCAAGACCACCTGGTTCATACCCCAAGTAAATTGACATAGCTTGGGTAATTAAATACACAGAAGCAGTAATAAAGAGGACAAACCCCGCAATTACCACAAATGACTTAATTTTGTTTGATTGTTGAACTTCGTAAATATTTTTCATAGAAAGAGAAACCACAGGATATCCTCAGGGTTCCTGAGGATATCTGTTTTTGTTTCTTACAGTGACACTTTTGGAGTCTTTGTGTCCATTTCGCTCACTGTAATATGGTCGCCATCAAGCGGAGTTTTTAGTCCATCGAGTTCTTTGAAACTAAAAGCATTCGCAATAAGGCTGCTTGGGAACGTTGCAATGCGGACGTTATAGTCAGCAGTAAGATCAATTAATAATCTTCGTGCATACATAACTTTGTCAGCCGTGTCGCGTAGTTCATCCATTAAAGGTTTTACAACTTCAGTACCCTTAATTTCAGGATTGTCTTCGACTGCAACTTGGATTTGTGGCAAAAGGGCTCCGATACGGCTACCCGCTTCGGCCATTTTATTAATGTCACCAGAACTTACAGCAGAGGAAACTGCTTTTCTTGCAGACGTAAGTTCGTCAAAAATACCTTTTTCATGTTTCAAGAAACCTTTCGCTGAAGCTTCAAGATTTGGAATCAAATCAGCTTGTCGCTTCAATTGATTTCCAATTTCCTGGATAGATGCTTTGATACGAGCTTTACTTGATACAAAAAAATTGTAGGTGGACATCACCCAAAAACCAATGACAATTGCAATAATGAGTAGTAATACTATTGGCATAATCAAATCACCTCCTTTTCAAATTCTTTCAAACTTCGTGTGTTAATTATATCACTGGCAGTTAACCAGCCACGACGAGCTACGAAAACTCCATATGGCATATTAGCCAAACCAGACGAGTGATGTGCATCTGTACCTAAACTAAACTTAACCCCATGTTTCTTCCCTTCTCGAACAAGCATGTCAGGTAAATCAAGACGATGAGGATCAGCATTAATTTCAATTACCTTGTTGTTCTTAACACAAAAATCAAAAATCTGATCCCAGTCAAGAGAAACTGACTCGCGTTCGTTTAAGAGTCTTCCCGTTGGATGTGCAAATATTTTCACTTTTGGATGAGAAAGAGCTGAAATTACTCGCTTTGTCATTTCTGCCCTTTCAAGTTTGAAACTAGAATGGATTGATACGAGTGCAAAATCTAAAAGATATAAGCCTGCGTCATTTACTGGAAGACTACCGCCCGGAAGAATGTCTATTTCAAGACTATTGAACACCTTAAATACTCTACCTTTCACAGTTTTCACGAGGCTATCATTTAATTCGTCGATTTCTTCTTTTCTCTTCGAAAGTATGGCGTTTATTGCAACATGGCCATGTCCCTTTTGACTTGGGTTGTGATCAGTAAACGCAATATACTCATAACCACGGTCAACTGCTGCTTCTACTAGCTCTTTCATGCTTGAGGCACCAACATCATGACTTGTTTCAATATCAAAGTTTGTGTGCATTTGAAGGTCTCCCTTTATGTCTGGTAACTCAACTAACTTTGGTAAACCATCGGCGCGCTTTTGAAACGAATTAATACCTGCATCAATTTCACCGGTATCTTCACGAAGTTCAGGTGGCACGAATGACAGTCCAAGAGCGTTGTAGAAGGCCTCTTCATCGCTAAACTGGTACAAGTTCATTTCAGAGTTATATATTCCACCGGTGACAGTTTCACCGTTAAGGGACTTAATTCCGTACTCTGAAAGGCTCAGTCCCTTTTTCAAGGCATATTCACGAAGTGCAACATTATGGTGTTTACTCCCGGTAAAGTGTTGCAGAAGTGATCCATACGCTTCTTTGGGTTGAACCATCAAATCAACATGGATGTTTCCGTGAAGCAAAACTGAAGTACCATGGTCCCCTCTCTCAATGACGCGAGCGACCTGTGGGAACTGCACAAATCTATCAAAAACAGCCTCAGGGTTGTCCGTTGCGACAGAGAAGTCCAAATCTCCAACCGTTGCCGTTTTTCTTCGTAAACTCCCAAGAGGGTCGATGCTAATTATGTCAGGTGAACCTTTCATCCACTCAAGAATTTCATTTGACACCTCAGTTGCCGTTGAAATTAACATCCGCTCAGGGGGTTTAATTCGATATTCAGCGATACCTTGAAGAATAGCTTTCTCTGACTCCACACCAAAGCCGGAAAGCTCAGCGATTTTACCTGCCTTACCAGCGGCCTCTGTTTCGTCTAGTGCTTTCTTTTCAGACAAATTGAATTCAGTTGCAAGGCGAAATGCTTTTTTAGGGCCAATACCTGGGACCTTCATGAGTACAAAAACAGCCTTTGGTATTTTTTCAAGCAAACTTTCAAAATGAGAGGAACTCCCTTTTTGAAAAAGCTCACTTAAATGTTCCGATATGCTTTTCCCTACTCCCGGAATATCAGTCAATTCATCGTTTTCCCATAGGTCAAAGAGCTCACTTGTGGCATGTTCTATTGCGTCAGCTGCTCGTTGATAGGCGATAATTTGAAATCGATATTTTTTTTCGTCGCTTAGCTGGTATGCAGCTGCGACATCGCGTAGAAGTTCAGAGATTTCAGTATTCGTTGGTCTAGATGTCATTTTGTAGGTTAATAGTACCAGATTGAAACATCAAAAATACACAAAATCCAGGGCTATTTGTTTGTTAGCCAATACTTAGGTATAATACACCTACGTTTTATTTTGGGGCCGTGGTCTAGTGGTTTATGACGCTTCCCTGTCACGGAAGAGATCGCCGGTTCGAATCCGGTCGGCCCCGCCAAAATTGGCAATCAACTTTATCTTCAAATTAGCTTCACTTCGTATTAATTTTTCAACAAAAACAACATAAACAAATTAAATTGCGCTATTGACAAGACATAAGGAGTGCACTAAATTCGTAAGCAACGAGGCGAACCGGCCCATATTAAAAAATTATGGATTTACAAGCATTTTTAAAGAAAATTAAATTAAACGAAAACAACATAAGTATGATTTTAGGAGCACTTATTTTAGTTGTAATCGGAGTAATAGTTATTAACTACTTTAAAAGCTTAGAGCCAACAGACACACTTCCAACCGGAGTATCAACTGAAACAACAGATCAGGTCAAACTCCCTACAAAGCACACAGTCGCAGCAGGTGAAACATTGTGGTCAATTGCTGAGAAATACTTCAAATCAGGATACAACTGGGTAGATATTCAAACTGCAAATAAACTAACAAATGCATCTGTTATCACCAAAGGTCAAGAGCTCATTATTCCAAACGTACAAGCAAAAACTGCTACGGTTACTCCAGGTGCGATTGCAAAGGCAACAACAGCCCCTGTCGTAACACCAAAGGCAACAGCAAGCACACAAGTTGACGATGAAGCAACAGTAAGTGCAACTACAAAAGGTGGACTTCCAATTGTTACAAGCACAACCAAAGCAACAACTGGTATGAGTAAAATTACTGGTGAATCATACACAATTGTGCATGGAGACAGTCTCTGGAAAATTGCTGAACGAGCATATGGAGATGGACATGCATGGGTCAAGATTGCAAAAGCAAATAAGCTTTCACATCCAGGAACAATCCATACTGGCAACGTGCTTACTCTCCCTCGCTAACTAAAGAAATCGCTCTAATATAGAGTGCGCATTTAGATACAAATCTTTCCAAACTCAACTCAGGTTCATGTTATAATTTTGGGTGTTCAGAGAGTACCTGTACTATTTGTAATCTTTAAAACACAATAAGCGGCTATGGTTCAATGGTAGAATGAATCCTTCCCAAGGATTAGGCGCGAGTTCGATTCTCGCTAGCCGCTCCACTACTCCTACAAAAATATAAAGGTACAAAAACAAGACAGGTATTAAAAGAGTGAAATTGAACGAAGTATTAAAGAAGCTCTAAATTACCACAAGCTACATATTTATTTGCTTCAGAAGCTGATTTGTGAACATTAATTGCGAGTGGAAGTTTTTCCTTAAGTTCTGCAAGAGATACCTTCAACGTTGTTTCAGAAACTCCATTTACAACATTGTTCAATGCATAAGTGACTGCGCCTAATCCGATACAACTGCCAGCGTGGATATGTGCAGGTTGAACTTTACCTTTAGCGTTCTGTAGAGTGATTCGAACAACAGCTTTTCCTGCTTTTTCAGTAAACATTACATTGCCAAATTCAGATGAACCGTTCTGCTCATTCAAAACCACATTAGGATTAAGAACTGTTTTGACTGGCATCATAGTTGCTGCTGGTGCATAAACGACGTTACTGTCTGTTGGAAGAACTGAAGTTACCAAAAAGTAAGCTGCCAAACTCAAGAAAGCCAATATGACTAATAAGAGAATAAAATTGTTTGAAGTTTCTTCAATTTCTGACTTTCTAACTGTCTTTCTTGCCTTTGCTGATTTAGTTGCCATACATCAATATGACTTGTTTTGAAAACACATGTCAATAGGTGTTTTTAAACAAATGCAAATTATATTTCTCTCCATGAATGAAACTCCACGGACTCACGTCCGTGGTTTCTTTTGGGAATCTCATTCTCATT
>CAZMSJ010000017.1:0-17996 GCA_964568925.1 uncultured Gammaproteobacteria bacterium | reverse complement strand
CCAGAACCTTCAGAACGATAATATGCAGCATTTGAACGAATATCTCCCTTAAATACTGAAATAAAAGATACTAAGAAAAATACTGCAAGTGCTGCAAACAATAAAAGAAGAAGCTGAAGCTTTTTAATCTGTTCTTGGTGATTTGATTTAACTGCCATACATCACTATGAATCCTTTGCGATCGTCGTGTCAATAGAGGAAATTTTTTTAGATTCAAATTTGATTAACGATAGTCAAAGGTTTTACAAACGGTTTAGTAACCAGAGAAAAAAGATCACTTTCCTGGGCAAGCTGCAAATTCACAATTGGGGCCAGTTCTTCCAACAAAGCTACCATCAGGACATTCACGAGCCTCCATTGTGCAGGCTACACCCCCTGAAGGTAATCCATTTTCTTCTCTCACAAATCGTCTTCCATCAGGTGTCACACAATCACGACTCCCCTTCTTTTGATATCCCTTCTGGAGGCATGTTGAGTAGGTATTCACTTCGTCATAATCTTGTGACCATTGTTTAGTGACAAACAAAACAATACTTAAGGCAAGAAAAACGATTACAACTGCCTTGATAGTTACATGCATACATTCATTCTAAATGTTCTTTGCAAAGTGTGTAAAGGAAGAATATAATCCTTGAAACATGTATTACGAACGTGAACATGCTCCGGTTGAACTTCCTATTTTTCGCGGCCTACTATCTGAACAAGATATCACTCGTGTGTCAGAAAACATTCTCGCAATTCCCAAAAACATTCCAGAACAAGAAGGCCATAGTCGTCAGATCATTATTGTGTCAGGACCACCAGGAAGTGGAAAAGACACCGTTGTTTCTCATATTCTTGAAAAAAGTGATGCCTTTGGGTGGCCAAAGACAGTAACAACACGCGAACCTCGTCAAAGTGAGATTGGGAATGATCCGTATATCAGAATGACTGAGGAAGAGTTTTTGTTAGCAAAAGAACGTGGTGAATTTATTGAAACTGACTTTCATGGAAGCTGGTATGGCAGCCCAAAGAAAGAACTGGAACGGATATTTGATATGGGAAAGACACCAATACTTCGGATTGATCCAAATGGTGCAGAATCAATTTTGAAACTATCTGAGGAGAAGCTATCAATCTTTCGTGATACAGCAGTCATGTATTGCTTTGTTGTACCAACAAATGGATATGAGCTCTATCAAAGACTCATGAGAAGAACACTTTCAGATAATGGAAACAGGTACGATGAAGCTCTTCACAAAACACAGAACAGAATAAAAACAGCAGTGATGCCTGACCTCGCTCATATTGGGCAAGCTCACATGATTCTTGTTAATCGACATGGAAAGATTGATGAACTTACTGAAGAATTTTTAGAACTTGTTACTCCCCTTCTCCCAAGTGCTTCTTGAAAAAGACTACAGTTCTCTCCATTGCGAGAGAAAAGCTTGAACCTGAAATATTGTGGCCTCCTGTACTATATTCAAAATATTCGTGCGGGACATCCTTGTCAGAAAGAAGTTTTGTGAGCCCACGACTATACTCAACACTTACCACTGAATCATCAACAGCGTGGTGGAGAGCAACACTGCCAACAATATCGGAAACATAGTTAGTTATAGCAACCGTTTTCCAAAAGCTATCATCAGCTGAAAATTCACCATGTAGTTCACGAAGCTTTGCTCGTCTCTCTTGTCTGGCTGAGGTGAGGCTTGGCGGTCGATAACTATTGTCCTGCAAACCATATGTCAATAAATCCTGATAGGTGTACCCGGCTCCTGCCCAAATTACGGTAGCAGGTATTTCAGGTTTTACGGCAAGTGCACGAGATACAACGTTTCCTGCCATTGAGTGTCCCCACAAACCAATGTGTTTTGTGTCTACAAAATCACTGACACTGAGTGCTGCATACGCGTTTAAGGTATCAACAACATAATCAGAAGAATAATAAGCGCCACCTGGTTCACCTTCGGAACTGCCATGACCACGCAAATCAATTTTAAATACAACAAACCCTTGTTTTGCTAACGCATCAACATAATCACCGTAGCGTTCTGTTGTTTTATAGATTGTTGGTGCAATGTAGCCATGAACGAAAACAATGGCAGGGTGAGGCCCATCCCCTTTCGGTATTGTAAGTAATCCGTTAATGGTTAGGTTGTCTGAGGTATACGACGTTAGGTACGCAGTATAGGTACCATATTCTTTATATGGCTTAAGTGGTCCAAGGGAACTTTTATATGACCGAGAACGAAGATATGGAATTGTGAGATCAAAAAAAGGATCTGTTGTTTCTTTTTGTGTAGATTCTTCACGAACAACCACCGGGGCTTTCGTTTTTTCTGGGGTAACTGCGAAACGAAAAAGTAAAACGAACGTGACAAGAACAAGAGTTAAAACAAGAAGTGCTTTAGCCATTACATACTCTACCAGACTGAGGGCTGTTCAAAAACATTGACTACATTTCTGCTGCTGCTTCAACTAAAGACTCATTCCAATACACTTCCTTTTCATCAGGGAAAATGTATGCCTTGCTTGGGGCTAACTCAATTAAAAATTCAGGAGTGTGGGACACAACTAAGATAGCTCCCTTGTATTGCTTTAAACTTTCCAAAATAATGCGTTGTGAAACAACATCAAGGTATGTTGTTGGTTCATCCAAAATTAACATGTTAGAACTCATTGCAGTGAGAATTGCAATTGAAAGACGAGTTTTCTCTCCTCCGGAGAGCGTTTGAACAGGTTGGAAAATTTTCTCCCCAGTGAGCATGTAACTTCCCAAAAAGGCACGAGCAAACCCCTCAGGTTTTTTAGATAATTCACAAAAGACATCAATCACTTGTCGTGACAAATCAAAGGTTTCAAATTCCTGAGAATAGTACCCTATTGAAAGCAAATCATCACGCAACACCTCACCTTGGTCAGGCTGTGTCATACCCATTAAAATTTTAATGAAGGTACTTTTTCCAACACCGTTTGGTCCAATTAAAGCAATACGCTCTCCACGGTGGATCGTAAAGTTAACATTTTTCAATACGTGTCGGTCCCCATATGACTTTACAATTCCTCGAGCGCGAAGTGGCAACTCCCCTACCTTAGCTGGTTCTGGAACATTTACTTTAATCTTTCGAATCTCAGGCGGTGCATCAGGGAGAGCCTCACGTGCTTTTTCAATTCTGCCGATTTGTCGAATTTTAGCCTTTGTAAAGCGGTTTGCACGAGCCATTTTTTTAAGTCCCTTCTCCATTCTTTCAATGTGTTTTTCTTGAACCAATCGTTCTTTTCGAAGCATCTCTTCCTTTTCAGCCTTCAAACGAATATATGCTGAGTATGTTCCCTTGTATTCCTCAATCGTTCGTGTTGCAGCATTTAAGGCTAACACCTTATCAATAGACTGATCCATTAATTGAAGATCATGGGAAATAACGATAACGGCACCATCGTAATTGGCAAGAAAATTCATAACCCAGATTTTCCCTGCGGTATCCATAAAGTTAGTTGGCTCATCAAGAAGAAGAATGTCAGGTTTCATGAGAAGTGCTCGAGCAAGCGCAAGTTTTGTCTTCTGTCCTCCACTAAACTTAATTGGGTTTGCGTCAAGTGAAACAGTTAACTCAAGTGAACCAAATAATTTAGTTATTTCAAAATCCTGGTACTGGCTATCAGGGTCAACATAGGAGCGAACATCTGTTGCAGCTTCCATAATTGGGTCATGTTTAATTTCCTGAGGAACATAGGCAATAGTTCCTTGTGTTTCAATTGTTCCACTGGTTACCTCACCTTTTCCTAAAATAAGACCTAAGAGCGTTGACTTACCGGCACCGTTTGTACCAACTAAACCAACCTTCTGATTTCTGGCCACAAGAAAGCTCACGTTCTCAAAAAGAGGACGATCTGTATAGGAAAATGTGACATTTTTCAAAATAAGCATAGGCTCGATTATGAGGCTTTCGCGTGAAGAATGCAAAAGAGTACAAACGAAGTCCCACAGCAAGCGTCCTTGCTGTGGAAAAACACTCGTCTTAGAAGCCCAAAGCTTCCTTTACAAACACAACCGTAATTCGTGAAGGATTAATTTCTCGACTTACGATTAAAAGTTTACTCACATTGGTTTCCCAAGTGGCAGGCAAGCCATAAGCTTCTCGTGCCCGTTCACTTTCGAGAGGAACAATGTGGTTAGTAAGTCTGTCTTCACCCTCTTTCAGATCTTTAACGATCTTTTGAGTTCCGACAACCCACACAACGTGTGATGACCCATACACATACGCGGCAAGCTGACTTCCGGTGTTTGAGGCAATCATGACTTTACCATCTTCGGTAATTGCATGAACGCTTCCAACTACCCATTCAGGAGCTGCACCAAGTTTTTGCATGAGTAGACCGTCTTTTTCTCGATCAAGCTTTGAAAGCTCGTCTCGAACGGTTATAAATTTACCACTATCGTTGATTTCATGTGCGATACCTGTTGTATCAAGAGTTACTGACGTCATTGTCATTACTTCTGATTTTTCAGGGATCATTGAAAGAACAGCTTTCTTAGCTTCTTCAACGGAAGCGACCACGACGGTTTGAATACCATTTTGGTTTAAGGCTGCTGTTGTTTTTTCAATTTGTGCATCTGTTGCAAGTGTTTCCCATTTACTCATTTCTGCTCACCTCCCTTCACCAAATCACAATCGGTATACTTTCCTTCAATTTTTGAAAGGAGACCAATCATTTGTTTTACTTCAGAGTCAGTTACCTTTTGCAGTTTGCTATCAACGGTTTCAATGAAACTTGTTTCAAAGGAGACGAAATGTTTGAGCATCTTCTTTGAAAGAGTAATTAACTGAATACGACGATCTTGATCACTTTCAGCACGTTCAACAAGTCCCTTGGCAACTAAGGTATCAATGACTTGGGTCACAGCACCAGCAGTAACTTTAAATTCTGAAGCAATTTGGCTTGCCGTTACCCCATCGTCTTTAGAAGAAATGAACAAAACGACATCAGCCTGCGGACGAGTTAAATCATTCACACCAAAGGTAGTACAGGTTTCGCTCTCAATACTTCGAGCTGCACGAGTTAGCTTTTTTACAAATTCTTTGAGGAGGAGTTCACGTTGTTTTCCCATTTGTTTAGTATCTAAATAGTTTAGTAGCTAAACCTTTATTTGTCAAGCGCTTACCTGGTGTTATACTGAAATCTGATTTTATGAACACGCTGAATGTAACTGGCGAGCTCAAGAGATTTTTATTTCTCCTTGGAGCTTTTTTTATCCTTACTCCATTAACAGTAATGGCGTCTCTCGCCTCACTTGTTTCACTTACTAAAGATACCAAGACCGTTACTCAAACAGCTTCACTTCCTCATGTACAAATTTTAGCTGCTTCAACTCAGAAGGAGGCTTCAAGTATTACCTTTGCAGTGAACGCTGCGGATGCTCGTGTTGCAATTGTGAAGAATTATTTAGCTCGCTATGATTCCCCTATTGTTAACTTAGCTGAGTACATTGTGAAGGCTGCAGACCAAAACGGAATAGATTTTCGTTATATCCCTGCAATTGCTCAACAAGAAAGCAATTTGTGTAAAAAGATTCCTGATGAAACATATAACTGTTGGGGTTGGGGTATTCATGCACGAGGTACCTTAGGGTTTGCCTCTTATGAAGAAGGAATAGACACGGTCACAAAGGGACTGAAAAAAGAATACTTTGATAAGGGGTACACAACACCAGAGAAAATTATGACAAAATACACTCCAAGCTCGCCAGGCTCCTGGGCGAGAGGCGTCAGTATGTTTATGGAAGAGATGCAATAAGTAGGTTAGAATAAAATTTCCTTTTATGACGAAGCCTGCTCATTATGACAACTACGACTACGAACAGTATTGGGAAGGTCGTACCTATGAACACTTAGCAGAGAGTTTTACCCTACAGAAGTTTTTTGAAATTATTGGGCCAGTTACCTCTATTCTTGATATTGGTGCAGGGTTTGGCAGACTTACTCCAAAGTATGCCGCATATACAAAAAAAATTACTCTTCTTGAACCAAGCAAATCACTCTTATCCATTGCAAAGAAACGTCTTTCACTTCCAGAAAATGAATTAGTTTTAAAGCAAGGAACGATTGATGAGGTGAAACAAAAGATAAAACAGAAGGTTGATGTCGCTATTCTAATCCGTGTCATGCATCACTTATGTGAACCCGAGAAGTCTATTGCAGATGTTTCAAGTGTAATTAAGCCTGGTGGTTATTTCATTCTTGAATTTGCAAATAAATTGCATGGAAAAGCCCAAATTGAACACATTTGTAAGGGTAATATTCTGTATCCCTTTGACCGAAGACCAGTCGACAAACGAAGCAAAAAGAACAAAGGCAGCAAAACGATAGCTTTTACCAACTGGCACCCAGAAGTCATCTTTGAGCTGCTTCAAGACAACGGTTTTGAGATCATTGAGGCAAGATCGGTATCTAACATTCGAAGCGAAACTTTAAAGCAAATGCTCCCTATGTGGCTTCTTTTGGGGCTCGAAATGAGGCTACAGAAGGTACTCGCGAAGCTTCACTTCGGTCCTTCAATATTTGTCCTGGCACGTAAAAGCCCTCGTAGTGCTTGACTTAGCAGCATTAGCATGCTATAGTATTCGCACGTCAGAGGGTTGATGCATCGCAAGATGCATTTTTACGCAAAGACTTCCAAATTCGGAAAAGCGCTACGCAAGTGGCGCTTTTTCGTTTCTATAAGAATCATTATAAAGCATCATTTCAAATGATTTAAAGTCTTGATTTATTGAAGAATATAGTTCTTCCCCAAATATTCGACATAATCACCTTTTTATTAAAAAAAATGTATAATTGACAGTACGCGCCGGGGTGGCGAAATGGCAGACGCACAGGTTTTAGGAACCTGCGAGGAAACTCATGGAGGTTCAAGTCCTCTCCCCGGCACAACAAAGTTAAAACAAGATATACTTAATTTTGATACACTAATTGGTATGACAGTTGCGAAAAGGTTATCAGTAGCAATTTTATCAATAGCTATTAGTATTATTATTGTTTTCTCAATCACTCTCCTTTCACCTTCTAACCACTACACACAAGGAATAGATATCCAATACGGTTGGATGTTATATGAAAAGGCTGATACCACTTCAGGAATGTTTAGGACGGCAACGCAATGTATTCCATTTTTAGGAACAAACTCAAAAGGACTACCTTTTCAAATATATCAATATATCGCCGCTTCAAAATGCATTCCAGCAGATACATATATAAATCCACTTGCGATATTAATAAATACTGCATTTTTTGCAACAATACTGTATATCCTCACTAATAGTCTTTTGTTGACGAAGATGAAGCATTTTTGAAACAAAAAAATGCCGTCAGGGTTACTAACCCCAACGGCTTATAAGTGGACTAGCGTCTTGAAAGATTAACAAATGTGCTTTTGAGTGCTGCAAGCGATGAAATCAATTTCATTTGGCATCCAGTCTTATTGATCAGTTCTGGCATTTCAAGGAGCTCTCGCCCACCTAGCTGGTATGCTATTCCCCTTGCTAGAAGGTAATACAACTGCTTTAAATTCCAGTGATCCTCAGTAATATCTCTTGGATTAATAGTTGGTACTGGTACAAATGATGCAGTTAACACAAATTCATTAGGACCAATCCGTGAGACTATTGTTTGAGCCTGTCCAAGCGATACTCCTTGTTCCAAAATAAGCGTTCCTCTGAGCATCCCCTTTTCAAAGAAATAGGCGCTCTTACCAAAGAGACCTCCTCCAGAATCCGAAATGCCAAGATCAGCAAGGATTGCATCTTTTGTGTTCAAAACAACCTCCTTAAACACGTAAACCAACGAATTATAGCAAAATCTAGCTAAAAAGTCTGCTTATAGGTTTTGGTGTGATTTCACTGGGTGAAAATCACAATCTTTGCTACAATGAAGTATGGAAGAAGCTCCAATTATTCATGTACACAAGAATGGTTTTAAACATGACACGTTCCGTATCATTGCCTTTCTCCTGCCGTCACTCGTTTTCGCCTCAGTAATTGTGTTCTTCTTATACAAGAGATATACACCGGAGAACTCAATGAAACAGGTCATTGCGGTTGAACAAGAGAAACGATTAATCACCATTGGTGAAACACAAGTAACGGCAGCAGTTGCAAAAACACAATGGGAACAGCAAAAAGGCTTAAGTGGCAAAGCTGACTTAGGGCAATCAGAAGGTATGTATTTTCCATTTAGTCGACCACGAACTGACGTTCAATTTTGGATGAAAGATATGCTTATTGATCTTGATTTTATTTGGGTCCTCAAAGGAAAGGTTGTTTATATTCACACAAATGTTCCGAAACCTGAACGTAATACCCCAGACAATAAGTTACCTTTAGTTATCCCAACCAATCCACAAGGGGTTGATGGTGTAATTGAAGTAAATGCAGGTTTTGTAGAAGCTCATGGAATCAAGGTTGATGACCCTGTTTTATTCCAATAAAAGGCCCTCCCCATTGTGTTGTATACTTCATTGTTTTTTCATACAGTCGAAATAAGGTGAAAGGGTTACTCATGAACCGAATAAAGCCGTATGTATTCTTGTTACTGTATAGTCTGCCTGGATTTTGGTTTTCGTTCAGGAAGAATGGCTCAATTGGTGAGGAAGTACTTGCAATCGTTATCTCAGCATTAATCGTGAATGCCGTGAGCTTTCTCTTTACCCACGCATGGCACACTTTTGTGAAAGTACAGGGTGAAGATAGTTCACACGCTGAAGGCTACCTAAATATCATTCTGTTTTGCGTTGTTGGGGTAACAATCAGTACCATCGTTGTATTGGTTAACTCTAACCTCTGGTTTTACTTCTTTGGCTATTGCATCGGTGTAACATGCCTGAGGATTGCAAATGAAACGTAGGGCAAAAAAAACAAACCGACAAGTGGTACCTTGTCGGTTTTTTGATGTTTCCCTCCTTTTTTTGCTTGCTTAGTTTTGCCTAAACATCTACAATGTGACCTGCATGAATATACATATTTCAAAGAGAGATGGATCGATTGAACCATTTGAACCTGAGAAGATTAAACGAGTAGTTATAGCTGCAGGACTTGATGAAGAACGAGCAAACCAAGTTGTTGCAAATATCGTTGCATGGGCACAAGCTCATGACAATCAAACAGTTACTTCTCTCTTAATCCGTGACCGTGTACTCCATGAACTTAAGGCAACTGATGAATATGCAGCTAATATGTTTGCCTGGTATCAGAAAACAAAAGAGTAAAAATAATGTATAATTCTATTTATGAGTAGTACACGCTTTCGTGAGGCTTACGACCAAATGATCCACGATCACCAAGATCTCTTCGATCGCTTCCAAATAATTCACGATGCTTTTGCACTCGATGAAAATAAAAACCGTGATGAGTTTAATGAGGTTGGCAAAGAAGTCATGAACATCGTTCGAAAATACGAAGATATTTTGTGCCGCAGAAGTGAAGAGACCGGACATGGTGGATACACAACAGCACTCGCTGAAAAGTTCCAAAATGAAGTAAGGAAGAACTTCCCAAAGGTAGACAGTATTGGAGTACGAAAGCTTATTATGAAGCCAATTGAGTCAAAACCTTCTTCAAACGCCTTCAATATTCGAAAAATCGGTCTACGATAATCCGTCTTCTGTTTCCTCAGCTACTAAAGTTAGTAGTAACAGATTTTATCTTCCTCTTCTTGAAAGATATATATGATACCCTCCCCCAGCTATACCCAACAGCATGGCAGCAATTAATAGTGGTGTAGACGATGCAAAAAGCGCTGCAGCAAAGCCTGACAGGACTGGTGGGGCAAACTGAGCAAGGGCTGTTACAGAGCTCGTCATACCAAATAACTCTCCTTGATGAGCAGCCGTCGTTGATTTACTTACTAAGCTTAAAATATATGCTTGGCACAAGCCCAAACACCCTGCAAACAATGGAGTGATAATAAGAAGACTATGTAAGCTATGTGGAATAAAAATAAGAAATACCCCACCGGCTGCACCGAGCAATGAGTAACAGAGAGCTCTTTGCTCACTTCCAGCTCGTGAGATAACAAATTTTGTTGCAAAAATTTGAGAGAGCGCTATTGAAACACCAATTGCTGACGTAAATAATCCAATTTCATATGCCCCAAAATGGAACTTCTCTATTAAATACAAACTCACAAATGAGGTAATTAAACTAAATGAAGCGTAATAGAGAAAATTAATACCAAAGAGGACTCGAATGCCTCGAGCCTGTGTTGCATTCCACAAATGTTTGACTGAAGCATACCAATCTATCTTTTTAGTAGTTTTTGGTTTCATGTATGTTTCGGGTAAGAACACTGAAACAAAAAAGAGATTTAAAGCTGACAAGGTAAGGGTAAGTAAGTACGGCGCGGTAAGACCAAAGAGATGAATAAAAAATGGCATTGTCATTCGAGCTCCAACAAGTGGGCCTAAAATAAGCCCCACACCATAGGCAGCTCCTAAAATTCCAAACCCCCGCGATCTTGTTTCTTCATCTGTGGTGTCAGACACAATAGCTTGGGCAACTGAGAGGTTTCCCCCACTTAAACCATCGACAATACGAGCAAGGATAAGGAGCCACACATTGTGTGTTAACACGCTTGAGATGATACAGACATATGACAAAAGTGTTCCAATGAGTGAGAAAACTAAAACAGGGCGCCTTCCATGACGATCAGAAATCTGTCCCAAGATTGGGGTCGCAATCAGCTGCATCAACGGGTAGAGGGCAACAATTATGCCCAAGATAATGTATCTGGTGTCTAGATTAATTGAAGGTGAGAGAATAAAAGCAGGATTATGTGGGTCAATTAAAACGAGGGGCAAAATTGGAATTAACAATCCAAAACTGAGCATATCCAAAAAGACCGTGAGTGCGGTGGCAGTTAATGCTCTTTGGCGAATAGTTGATGCAACTCTCATAAATACAAGACAAAGCATAACAGCTACGAGCTAACTGAGAAAGACATGAAGTAGTTAGTTTCTCTCCCCTGTTGAAATTTGTCCTTCTGCCATCAAAAGAAGATTTCCGAGTTCGTTCACAAGCTTTCTTGCATGGGTTTTACTCATCCCTGCACGAGTAACTACTTGGATACTATTTGTTGAACCAACATTTTGACCAAAATCTAAAACTACCCCATCTTCATTCACGGTAATTAAAATATTGTCGGTATATAACACTGGAGTAACGTCTGGTTCCAAATTAATGGACATTTCGTTTTTGTTCTTTTTTGCGGCCATGGGGAATAATAGCACAAACCTACTCTAAAGTTAAAAAAGTGCTTCCTTGTGGATATGAGTCTTTACGATTAAATAGCCAAAGTACACACACATGACTGACAAGAGACTTGCAAGTAAAAATGGAGCTGAAAGAGAGTATGTTGCAACGATTCCACCAATTACTGGTCCAATAATTTGACCTACACTCATGTATGAAGCGTTTAGTCCCTGAACACTTCCCTGACTTAATGCATCTACTTCTTTTGAAAGAAGAGTTGAAAGCATTGGCATAACAAATGAGTTTGCAAAGGCATTTATGATAATAAACAACATAAAAAGAGGAAGTGAAACCGTTAATCCCATACCTAAAAAGGTTAAAATAGTAACAGTTAAAGCACCAAGAAGTGCTTTTTTGTCACCAACAGCTGCTACAACCTTTGGAATTAAGGCAACTTGTGCAATTAATCCAATCACTCCAATTGCGGTAAAGACACCTGCAATTTCAGTTGGCGTAAGTTTCAAGATCTTGACCGTAAATGGCTGGTAACCGTAGATAAAGAGTGAAAAAGCTGTTGAATAAATTAAGGAGATAGCAAGAGTTTTTCCTATAGCTGGTTCAAAGATTGAATTAACAAGCTTCTTAAAATCAAACAACTTGCCTTTCTTCACCTTCCCCATCTGCTTGTTTGTTTCAGGTAATACAAAGGTGGTCATGAAAACGGCAACTAATGTGACCATTCCAGCAATGATAAATGGAACATGTGTGCCATACCCAACGGTAAGTGCACTAATAGCTGGACCAAAGATAAAGCCAAAACCAAAGGCTGCACCAATTAAACCAAATCCTTTCGCTCTGTCTTTTGCGTCTGTTGTGTCAGAAATAACAGCTTGGGCTACTGGCAAGTTTCCTGCAGTTAAACCATCAAGTGCACGTGCCAAGAACAAAAAGATCGCACTAGGGGCAAATGCCATAGTGAAAAAGGAAATAGCAGTACCAGCAAGTGAAATAGCTAAGAGAGGCTTTCGACCATATTTATCAGAGAGTCTTCCAATAATAGGAGTAGAAATAAATTGGCAAACTGAGAACAAAGCAAACAGAAGACCGTTTTGAAAATCAGACAATCCAAACTTTTGAGAGTAGCTATATAAAATTGGAATAATGATTCCGTACCCTAAGGCATTTACGATTGCGACGAGGGCAATAATGGCAAGATTTCGATTATTTTTGAACATTGACTATTAGTATATCAAAAGGGTTGCATAAAGTGTTAGAGAATTTGTAGTCCTATAACTTGACTAAGCGGCTTATAGCTGGTACTATACGTGTATCGATAGAGCCATTCACAAAAGGAGATTATTATGGCTAAAAAACCTTGGCTTATTGCAAGGGGAAGAGTTCACTCTTCTAAAGTAGTGTTTGATTATATGGGGAGTTCGCAGTTTGAATTCGGCAGGATTGGTGCTTCTCTTGCTCGGATAGTTAACCCCACGTCTGTTCTGAAGGAACATACAATTATCGCAAAGAACAGTAAAGAAGTGGTAATTTGCGGTATGACCGCGACTGAAGGACAGTTTGATGCCTACGCAGGTTTCTTTCAACAAATGATTGAGCCTTGGTTCTATTTTAAAGAATGGAATCGATATGACGACGCTGTGAAAGTCGCCGCTGGTATCCGTGTCAGAAATATGTTCATTGAAGACTTCTGGGTTGACATTGAAAACGATATTATTTTTACGGTTGGCCCAAAAGAAAAACTGGCAGGAATACAATGGCCAGTGATGTAAGTTTATAACTATACCCAATCGAAAGGTTGGGTATTTTGTTTATCCTGCTCCTCCGCCACCTCCACCACCACCGCCTCCTCCACCTCCGGAGAATCCCCCACTTCCACCAACACCTGATGCACCAAAAGAGCCAACTGAGCTGCTGATTCCACTAAATGCTGATTCAAAGTCGCTACTCATGTTTCCAATACCTGAGGCACTCCCATCACTGTTGTATATATAGAGACCTGAGTGGGTAAACGATTCATTAAAGGTAACTGGCATACTGGCCAAGGCTTTAACTGAAATACCAAGTGCAGCTCCATACACCAGATACTTTTCCCACAAAACAACTGAATCAATTGCATAATTTTTGGTAACTGAATAGTCCTTCATAAATTTTTTGAATGCTTTCCAGTTTGCCAATTCCTGGTCCCCTTTTGCCGTTCGTTTGTATAAGGCTGTTGAAATGACACTTAATACAATTCCACAGATAAAGAGAACAAATGAAGTGATAACAAATTCATACACAAAGAGGTTTGGGAAGTCTTTCACCATACGAAGTCCAATAAAGAAACCGACAAACCCCAATATATACAGAAGTGTTTGTAGCCTCTTTGATTCCTCATGGTCAACAACACTCCCCGCCTCCAAGAGCCCTTCTGAAACAAGTTCATGAATAACATCTTCTTTCCACTCCTTCCAAAACTTCTGAGCTATATCAGTCTTTTTCCTTCCATATTGTTTAATCTCTGAGACATGAACTGACTGTTCCCCTTGAAAGAGATACTCAAGTAATTTTTTCTCAAGCTTTGAAACATGGGCTTTCCGATCAATGTATTCAAGTAAAATTGGTGCCTCTAAAACGATAAAACCTAATATCGTTGATTCTTTTTCTTTCGTGATTCGAATCACTTTTCGTCTAGATAATTCGATAACAGTTGCAACGATCGAGGCACCTGTTACTGAGTGACTCCAAGACAGAAGTGCCTCAACGAGTGTTGGTGACAAATCAGATGGTGGTTCATGAAGTGTTCCAGCCAAATTCACCTCTGGTGGTGTATTGTCATTTCCATATTTATACCAACGGTATCCCCAATAGATCACACCTTTTAAGGCAAGAATGGTAAAGAGAAGGAAGACCAAAGAAACAACAACGGTAATACCGGTTGTGACAGTTCTACTGTTACGGGTATTTGTTTCGTTTTGTGTTTCCTCTGAAATAATTGTCGATTTTGAGAGAACTCCTTTTTGAGTAAAAGCACCAACGGTACGAGGAAAGAGAACTCTCACTTCAAAAAAAGTCTTTTTCAGTAAGTTTGTTGCATCAAAAACTGCTTTCGTGTTGTCAGGAATAACTACCTTTCCGTTTAGAGGTCCATGCCCCCATGCCCAGACAGCGTCAGAAGGGACGACAAAGGGGAAAAACACTTCAGCGTGCACAATCCCCACTCCCTTGTCCCACTTGTCTCCAATTAATTGCCAATAAAATTCAGAGATATCAGAGTGAGTTGTTATGGCGTTTTCAATGGTGTATGTAATCGTAAATACTTTCTTTTGGTCAACTGCCTGGTAGTTCCACCTGATATTTATTCCTTGTCCATTATATGAGGTAGTAATATTACTTGGTGCAATTGGCGTATCACCATCAAACACTGCAATATTTTTAATTTTGTAGTCAACACAGCCACCACACTTGGCGGCAAGTGGAATGTTTATATCAGCCCAAGTGAAAGAACCATCAAAGTCATAGGTTCGCTTCTCAGAAACTAAAGCACTTCCCTCTTTTGTCAGGTGAACAATAATCTCTGCATCTGGTATTGAGTAATCTTTGGCAAGACTCGTAGTTGGAAACAGAAGAAAAAGGAATACTGCTAAAAATGCAGAGAAAAAGATCTTTTTCATATATTTCTTATTTTACCCCTCATGGTATCCTAAATCTGTATGAAAATACCAAGGACAAAACGAGGACTGGCTGCATATCTATCAGCAATCTTTGTTTTAACCTTCACCATTTTGTCTTCAGCAAATACTTCTTCCCCATTAAAAATCGCAAAAGCGCCTGAAACCAAAGTTCAAACTGAAGTGCTTGGTACAAATGAAGAACAAGTCCTTGTAACTAAAGTAATTGATGGGGACACATTTGAAATTGAAGACGGAAGAAAAGTACGGATGATTGGGATAGATACCCCAGAGACAGTGGACCCGCGACGAGTAGATGGGTGCTTTGGCAAACAAGCAAGTGAACACACAAAAGAATTACTTGAAGGAAAACGGGTTAAGCTTCTGCGTGATGTAAGTAACACAGATCACTTTGGCAGACTGTTGCGCTATGTATATGTTGAAGATCAATTTATCAATAAACTTCTTGTATGGGATGGCTATGCAGTTGCTCGAAGTTACCCTCCTGACATTAGGCAGCAAACAGAACTTCGAGAGGCTGAGAGACAAGCACGATTTGATAAAAAAGGGTTGTGGGGTGAAGCCTGTGCCGGTCAGAAGTTACCAAAAAGTGATAGTACAAAGACAGCTAAGCCAACCAGTACTCCTAAACCACAGTAACACTTGTGAAGCGTGAGTCTGCTGTTAACTTCTCTTTAATGTGTTCTTCTTCAGCTGCGGTTAAGCCTTTCACAATCATGGCGATCGTAAACTCTCCGGTGACTGCAACATGACTCTCATCTTTGACAATTGTTTTGTTCATTGCCTGTGCCCACTCAACAACATCACTTAAAATTCCTGGCTCATCTTGTTTGCCTGAGAGATAAATACTGGTCCAAGCGAGATCTCCCTTTGTTATCTTGCAATTGTCTAATGCTTGTTCAAAGTCTTTTAAAGTCGTTTGTGAACGGGTCACCAGGAACGAAAGCTCGGCAACTGACTCACATCCATAATCAAACAAGAGTTTCTTGGTTAGGTCCCCAAGGTCAGCGATATCAATAATTCCACGTTTATTAAGTACTCGATCAAGCTCTGCTTGGCGTGAGGCAATGGCTACCTCTCGATCATGAATTTTTAATTGATTGCGAATAATTTGGGCAGTTTCCGGAAGAACGTAAGGCAGCCATGAAGCTTTTGGTGTTTGTCTTGTTTCTGTTGTTACAACTTTTAAAACACTGGCGTTTTGAAAAATTGTAGTGAGTGGAAGAACTTCCCCTTCAGGAGTTTCCAAGTGATCTGCACGAGCACCACCAAAGTCCCCTAACATTTCATATGCAAGGTCAACGCCCGTTGCATCTTTCATTAACAGTTTCAGTTTTACTTTATGAGGATCACTATTTTGTACAAATACTGATTTCATTAAATATTCATCAAGATCTGTCTCCCCATCTCTCATCTTTGAAACGATACCATTGTTATTGAAGTTCTCCATTTCCTCAGTCGCAATTGCCACTTCTACCGCGTGTCGTGCTCCCCCACCATGCCACTCAAGAGTGGTTTGAATTGCTCGATAGTTATTTGGACGAGGGGACGCAATAAACTCGTCAAACCGCTCAACAGCAACAGAGCTGTTTGGCATACCAAATTGATGAATAACCCCTAAGGTACGATAACAATCATTAACCGTTGGAACGACAATTCTGAAACTTACTACATCATTAATGTCTTCAAGATCTCCCTTGGCTAGACGCGCATATCTCTCTGTTTTCTTGTATAGTGCCCAGTATCCATTTTTTCGAACCTCAACATGGCCAACTAATCCATTTTGAATAAGAAGGGACTCAAGATGTGTTTTGTTGTATGCGATAAAATCTTCACTTCTTCTTGGGTCTGCATCAATTATTGAAGTGAAATCACGAAACTCTTCAGGAAACAAATATTTGAAACTCCAATCTTCCAATTCTGTTTTAACTCTCCACATACCCAAGGCACGAGCTACTTTTGCATATATTTCAATTGTTTCTTCCGATTTTCTCTTCTGTGACTCAACAGGCATATGTTCCATGTTACGAAGGTTGTGCAGTCTGTCAGCAAGTTTAATGAGGAGCACTCGTGGATCTTCATATCCCGTTGCAAGAACCTTGCGACGAGTTTCAAAGGTTTGAAACTTTGCCCCCATCTCATTGTCTGACTTAAACTTTGAAACACCTTCAACAATGTTTGCCACAGACACACCAAAGAGCGCTACTAAATCTTCATATGTTACATCTGTGTCTTCCAGTTCATCATGAAGAAGTGCCGCAGCATTCAGTTCAGGGTCCAAGTCCTCATCAATTCCCCACTCCTCGGCAATAATAGTTTGTACCCCTACGCAATGGTCAAAAAAGTAATCTTTCCCATCTTTTCTTAACTGGCCACGATGAGATTCTTTTCCATGGTTATACGCTGCCCGTACAAAGGCGTTTTTGTAGACAATTTCTGAAGTACCCTCGAGTTTTTCTCTTTCGTGAAGCATCTTAAGAAGGAATTCTAGACCTCTCTTTCACAAAAATCAAACTATCGGGCAAAAAAGAAAGGTGTGGGTTACCCCACACCTGCTGTTTGCAAATACTCACGCATGTTTTCAATGTAGATCGGTGCATAAGACTCTTGGCTAATTATGTCTGCGTTTAGCATCGATACGTAATAGATTTTCTCCCAAAAATCAGGAGGTACAATTCGTTCAAGCTTTGAAACACGAATAGAGGTGTACCACGTATTTAGAGGGAAACTTACCCGAATACTCCATCTATTTACCTGAAGTACCTCAAGATCATATTTTTTGGCTCGGTACCTTGTGTATGGCTCGTCGTGAAGAGCAACTGACAGTGCAATTGCTAAAATCTCACGAGGATGCTCTTTCCTCAAACAAGGGAATGCATTAATTCCAAAGAGCGCGTCCAAGGATCCCCACAAGCGACCAAATGGATGATTCCCTCCAAGGCGTTCCTCCCACCCCAAGACGTGAGCAAGTACTCGTGTTGAACGAAAAAACAATTGATCAACAGAAGCACTAATTGTTGCATCTGAAATTGAATTCACCTGTATCACCTCAACAACTAATTTAGGATTATCGGTAGTTTAACAGA
>CAZMSJ010000016.1:14141-19670 GCA_964568925.1 uncultured Gammaproteobacteria bacterium | reverse complement strand
TTATATAGACCCAAGAACGGTATTTGTCTCGTATGAAGCCAGGCTTCATTTCAAAAAGTCCAACGATAAAATAGGGAATCATACGATAGGAGGTAAAATATGCATCAACAACGCTTTTGACATGATTTTCTTTTCCTGTTGGAAACTTTGCATAATCATGCCCAGACAAAATTCCACCACTCTTAATTTTTGGGAGCCAATGATGGATATCATTTGTTACATGTACAAAGTCATGGTGCCCATCAATATATACAAAATCCAGTGAATTGTCTTCAAATTCATTGACCGCTTCCATTGAAGTTTTTCTTATGAGTGTTACTGGCAAATGTTCTAACCTTTTTTGTGTACTCTCATAAATTTCGTTAAGGTAATTCTGGCTATCTGAAACCCGAGATAGAGACGGATCATATGAGTCAGCACGGTATGGGTCTATACCGGTTAATGTGAGATTGGGATTGGCGTTGCACAAGATTTCAGAGTATTGACCACGATCGACACCAATTTCTACTCCTTTGGTAAACCCAAGCTCAAAAAAAAGTGCAGCGAGTTCATTCCTACCCATATTGGGGAGCTCAATACTATACTGTCTTCCTGGAGTTATCTGATATTTATCTAAAATGTATTCGTAACTGTTCATTCCCAGAAATCTTTTAGATCAACAAAGTTACTTAATACAGTTGCAGGGTTCGCGTCACCAGTCCAATCGGTTCTGTATTTAAATAGAGGGTAAATTTGTGAATAATGATATTCACGATCTTTTCGAGGATTTGAATCATGAATAATGATGTATTTTGCAAGATTTGCCAAACGCTTTACCTCTTCAATTCTTCTTTCAGAAGGGGAATGGTCAATTAAAACGACATCCCAAGGTTTTTCTATGTCAGCCTCATCCCAATTATTAACTGTAATTAACTTGTGATATGGTCCTTCATACATATGACCAGAAACATGTGATGATTTAAATCGATTTACCCAGCCTTCAACATTATCTATTGAAGTTAAATTTCGTTTGGAAAGGAATGATTGGTAGTGCAAATAGGGAGTACTAAAAATACCGAGACCAATTTCTAGAATGTCACCGTCCGTCTTATTAACGGCCTGAATAAGGGGAGCCAAGTGGGTCCCGTAGTTTCCTGATAAGGTCATGTGATATGCCATATTTGTTCCTATTGTTTATATTGTTATTCGCAAAAAGTCGAGTACCAGTTATTTTTGTTCACTCTTCCATGTCGCTAAAAGTTCTCTCCAATTGTCTGGCCAAGTTGGCATTGGCATGAATTTTTCGATAAACCAATCCATATTATGCACTCTCTCTTCCCATTTATCAGCCATCCAATATCGTGCCCAGAAATCATAGGCATGTTTTTCTTCTTGTTTGGTGTACTTAAAGTCTTTGACTGAGTTATCTTGATGCACGTGTGCATACCAGGTTTTTTTATTCACCATTACTTTTCCATTCCAAGGACCAAGCCAGTACTTTAATCCAATATTTGGTGGCTCTTGTGCGTGTCCCGTTGGATCTTGGTTTGGAAATCCACCAATTTTATTTAAAAAGAAATCTCGTTCTACAAGCCATCCTGATCCATGAAATTGTGGTGTTTCATCAATATCAAAACGGGAGTCAACCTCTCGCTCCAAAGTTCTTTGTGGCCAGTGTCCACCAGCTTTAAATCGAAATCCTTTTGGATCGGTAAATGGGCAACAAAGGTAGAAGTAGTCATAGTGGCGATCGTCTTGCCATTCCCATGTTGCTGGGTCTAAGACATAGAAACGGGGAGTAACGAGCCAATTGTCTTCCATATCAGCTGTGAGTATTTCATCAAACCCATACCCAAATTTGCAGTGTGCATCTGTTTTATACAGATACTTTCCGGTAGCGGTTGCTGCCAAAACATTGATCATCATCTTTAATCCAATTGATTCTGGAAGTTTAATAACTTTCAAGTTTGGGTAATCTGGAAACTCTTGATATGGTGGTCCGTTAAAGCCAACCAGAACTTCAAAGTTTCCTGTCGCATTTTCATAAATGTCTTGAACAGTTCTCTGCAAGTACGTAACTCCTGGGGTCGTTTCTTTTGTCTCACCACGGGCTGAGATAATAATAGAAACTTTTTCATTTTTCTTTTTGTTCTTAATAAGAAGTAGATTATTTTCATATCCTGTCTCAGGATTTTCAACGATAAACGTTTCGACCTCATATTCGGAAAGTTGCTGGGCTACTGTTTCACTTTGCACCCCTTCAATAACGTAGAGAACACTCCTTTTTAGAAGTGGCATAATTGTCATGAAGGTTAACAATTGATCATTTGGGTTGTGTGAGCCATCATCGATAAATAAATCAATATCTGTTCCAGTACGCTCAATCACTCGAACAAGATCTTCTCGAACTGACTGATCAGCATGAATTGACTCTAAACGGATTTTTCGCAATAAGAGTCTTCCTCTGTTGTCGACTCCATATATTTTTGCTTGAGGGAAGAATTCTCGCCACGTTAAAAGTCCTGAAGCGTTGCCGATTCCAACTTCAATTACTTTTGTTATTTTGTCTCGTCTGTTTTTAAGAAGTTCAAAATAAAAATTCTCATACAGAGGAATTTTTTCAGATCCAAACGATTTTGCTATTCGTGATAGTTCGTTTTCAGTATTCATCGTTACGTATATGAAGCCCACACTTCTTTCCAATTATCTGGCCAAGAGGGAACTGGTGCAAATTTTTCAATAAGCCAATCGATGTCATGTACTCGTTTGCCCCACTGGTTATCCATCCAGAATCGAGCCGCTTTGTTATGTGCTTCAACTTCTGTTTTGTCGTTTAGGCGATACATTCGCCCCCAGTGTCTGCCTTTGTGCAGGTGAGCATACCAGGTTTTTTTGTTAATTACGACACGCCCACCACCAAGCCATGTTTTGTTACTAATCTCTTGTGCTTCCTGTGCAATATTTCCAAAATCATTTTCATTTAATCCTCCTAAAAATCCTTCGAAATGATTTTTAGTCATGAACCAGCAGGATCCTTGCATTGTCATTACATCATCAATATCGTACTCAGGACTAGTTCGCTCTCTTTGACGCTCACTCCAGGGAACATCATGCATTCCATCATCATGATCTTTTCCACGCTCTGGGAAACACAAGTATGCATAGTCAACATACGGGCGGCTATCGTTTCTGAGCCAATTTTCACCGTCTAAGGAGTAGCGGCGAGGGATTTGCACCCAATTATTTTCTTTGTGGTTTTCAACAAGCGTTTTATCGAAGCCCTCTGCAAACATGCAGTGATCATCTGTCTTCATGAGGTATGTTCCTTGTGCAAGGCTTACACATGCGTTAATGCCCCATTTCATACCCTTTGGTTGTCCTGGATGAATGTATACCACTCGTTTGTCATCAAGGACTGGTTCTGGCCAGTTTTCATCAACGTTCACAATAATCTCAATATCAAGCACTGCCTTGGCTAAGATATCTGTGATTGTTTTGTTTAGTAGCGGACTATTTCTGCTCGGGATAATTACAGAGAGTACTGGCATGGCACAATTATATATGCCTTTGAAGGGAAAGCTAGAGCCGTCAGCTCCAAACTGATTTGTGTCGAACGACAATTATCTTGTCGTCAGAGTATCTTCTTCCGTTGCTTGCACGAAGTGAAATAAGGCGTGTATCAAACTGCATCAGTCTTCTTTCTACATCAAGGTCTTTCACATCTTCGATTATGTAGAGTGCTTCTTTTTGTAGTTGTGGCATTACCGTCAAGCAGGTTTGTACTTGATCTTCAGTCGTGTGCGTTCCGTCATCGATAAAGAGATCAATATCAGTGCCAGTAGACTCGAGGAGTGACATAAGATCTTCCTTTTTTGATTGATCACACAACACTGTTTTTATTTTTCCTTCACGGAACATAACAAGTGGATCTGCTGAGGCTCCAAAAATCTGAGCACCAGGGAAGAATTCTTGCCAAAGACGCAAACTTGCACCATTTTGGTTATCTGAGTGAGATCCTTTTCTTTTCATCTCAACACCGATTTGAACTACTTTTCGAATTGATCTTCGCTGTGAATTTAAAAGGTCGTAATAAAACGGAGTGAATGGATGCTTAATTTTTTCACACTTATCAACACGATACTTAAACGCAACCTGGCAAAGTGGAGTTTCTTTAGCAGCAACTTGATAACCCATACCGGCAACGTTTCCAAGAGTGTACTTGTCGAGTACGGTATTTATATACGCCTTGTTCATAGATTAACAATAGCATATCTTTTTTTACAAATCATCTGTCTTTTGAACGCGATAGAACAATCTTTGTCGCACGTTCAATGTCTTCTGGTTCTGTAATCCCAATGATTGTTTTTTGAAGGAGAACAGGTACAACTTTGTGCGTGCGTGTAAATTTATCAACCATACTACTAAAGTAGAATTCTCCCTTGGTGAGTGTTGGGATATACCAAAAAATGTCGGTGTTTATCACCATAACACCATTGACCGCTATTTTTGAAATAGTTTTTTTTGGCTTTTCAATAATACGCTTTATTGTTCCATCAGTCCTTACATATGCCATTCCACACGTTGTAGGGTTTTCCGGTTCAAATGTTAAGAGACTACATTCATTCTTAAGACAATTATCAATATCAACCTTGTCTGTTAGCTCGTCACCTTGAATTAATAAAAATCTCTCATTATGGAGATACTCTTTTGTTGCCAAAAAGCTATATGCCGTACCTTGGGTTGAACCCTCTACATAGGTTATCTTTATTCCATTACGTTCTTCACCAAAGTGTTCTCTTATTTTGTCACCCAGGTACAGGACAACGATAATTACTTCAGTTATCTCGTGAGGCAAGGAGTCAAAAATATATTCAAGAATTGGTTTTCCATTGACCGGCACGAGGGGCTTGGGAGTAGTGAGTGTCAGTGGCCGCATTCGTCTTCCTTCGCCAGCGGCTAAGATGACTGCCTTCATTTTCGAAGTATTCCACTTTTTTGCATGCTCTCGTATGTTTTTCTCCAAGCGCTAATCGCGTCAGGGTAGCCTTGTACCCATTCAACATATTGCCTGATATTGTCCTCAAGTCCTCGTTTTGGTTTCCATCCAAGAGCAACGAGCTTTTCGATATTCATGACCGAGCTTCGAGGTGAATTGATACGAAACTCTCCGGTTGCAGTTGGTGTTTGTTTTGAGTTTGTTATAGTAAAAACCAGCTGAGCAAAGTCCATTAATGAAATCGTTTTCCCCAGTCCCACATTAAAAATCTGGTAATTAGCTTGCTCACTTGTCATCACCAAGAGATAGGCATCAACAACATCAAATACATTTACAAAATCACGTATTCCTTGACCGTCTTCATACATCATGATTGGCTTACCGGAAAGTGCTTTGATACTAAAATCTTTGAGTGCCCCAGAAAAGCTTCTGATTGATTGTCGTGCACCTTGAACAATCGATGGCCGAATGACAACTGAAGGGATTTTGTATGTTTCTCCCAGCGTTAAGCACAACTTCTCTGATGCAGCTTTGGTTATACCGTAGGGGATTTG
>CAZMSJ010000016.1:12648-14041 GCA_964568925.1 uncultured Gammaproteobacteria bacterium | reverse complement strand
TAATCCATGTATGCTGCAAGATGAAATACATAGCTAACATCAGCTAATGCACGTATCCAGTCATTTTTTTCTCGCACATCGCCGTTAATAAATTCAGCTTCAGGGTTTACCCAATCAGGCTTCGTGCCATCGTGAGTTGGCTCAGAAAGGTTATCAAGAATTCTTACTCGATATCCTTTTTCAAGAAGTGCATCAACAAGATGACTCCCAATAAAGCCTGCTCCTCCAGTTACCAAAACGAGTGGTTGTGTCATAGGTGTTTATTTATTTTTATATACTGATTCAACGACCATTAGTGTCTTATACGCCTCAAGCGGGGATGGTGATACCTGACGCTCTTGACTAATTGCAGATATAAATTCTTCAAGTTCAAGGGAAAGTGAGTGATCTGCATTACTGTCGCATTCGATGACTGTCTCGTTTGCGCTCGAATAGTCATCACGTCGTATGCCTACCAAAAGCTTTTCATCTCCACCATACTTTTTTCCCAATCCGTGGACCACAAGATACCCCAATGTACCGTAAATTTCAAATCGATGTAGTGGGTCCCATTGCGTGAGACTGGTGTGAATAGAGGCAATCGTTTTGTTTTCTCCCTGAAGAAGTACAAACGCATTGTCTTCTGCACCTTGTTTCCAGTAGAGGTCACTAATCATGCCCTTTATTTGTTGTGGCTCACCAAGGTAGGAAAGGCAGAGGTCAATCATATGTACTCCTTGATCGATTAAATGACCGCCACCGCTTGTCTTTGGGTCAAGACGCCATTCGGTATCATATCCTTTTCTTCCTCCAAAACCGTAGCTGGCACGAATGAAAAGAAGTTCACCGATATGCCCTTTATCAAAGAGCTCTCGTGCTTTCAAAAACCCATCATGAAACCGGTGGTTATATCCAACCATATACGTTCGCTTCATCTTCTTTGCAAGCTCAATTGTTTTTTTAATATCTTTGGCGTTAAGTGCACCAGGCTTTTCGCAGAGTACATGTTTATTTGCCTTAAGAGCCTTATTTGTTATCTCAGAAAGATACTTGTGTGAGGTCGATACAATCACAGCATCAATAGTTTCATCACGCAGTACATCCTCAATTTCACTTGTTCCGAAGCAACCGGGAATTGTCTCTGCAAGCTCTTTTGCCCGTCCTGAACCTGAGTCAACGATCCAGATTAGTTTCGCCTGATCACATTCTTGAATAACCTGTACCCAGCGCTTGGCCATTCGACCTGCACCAATGTGTGCAAAGCGAAGGGGACGAGTTGTGTATTTCTTTTTATTCATACCGTTGTTTTTGTTCCTATTTTTCGACCAATTCCAACGTACATCATTCCACTCTGAGTCAGGCTCGTTTCGTCTGACAAGAAGAAATTTCGTGCATCGAAAAGTATTTTTGGCGT
>CAZMSJ010000016.1:4162-12548 GCA_964568925.1 uncultured Gammaproteobacteria bacterium | reverse complement strand
CCAGTTTTTTTAAGTACTGAAGATCACGTTCAAGGTGTCCGCCTGAGAAACCCACACTCGCGTCAACGTATGCTTTCTCTCCGATACGAGCATCAGCCCGAAGTCCTTTTGACACTTCTGTGACGTCAGCCCCAACCTGTTCACATACATCAGCTATGTCATATATAAAACTCATCGATGTCGCAAGATATGCGTTCGTTGCGTGCTTAATCATTTCAGCTGAGGCTACATGAACAAAAAGAATGTGAGTATGAATCTTTTCAAACAGATGTGTGAGCTCTTGCCTTTTTGTTGCATCATCTATTCCAATGACAATTCGAGAAGGGCTTAAGAAGGAATCTATTGCTTGCCCAATCCGTAAGTTCTCAGGGATATATGCGTAGGAGATGTTGTTTGTATTTACTTCCCCTAAATAGGTAATGATTTCTTTTGAAGTGCCCACCGGTATTTGGCTCGTCACGATAAGGAGTGAATCTTTCGAGATGTGTGGTGCGATACGCTCAATTGTCTTAAACACTACTTTTGTGTTTCCCTGTGCTTTTCCATCGAGGGGAGTGTCAACAGTTACCCAGACAATTGAAGCTTCAGAAACCTTTGTATGGTCAGTTGAGAAGGTGATTTTCTTCCTGTTTTTTTCAAGGAGACTTGCCACACCTATTTCATTAAACGGGGGAATGTTTTTATGTAAATTGGCGATTACGTTTTGTTGTGGGTCGATGCCTATCACCTCAAACCCTAATTCAGAGAGACATGCCGTATAGACAGAACCAGTGTGACCTAAACCAACAATCGCAATTTTATTCATAGGTAAGATGCATATTTTTGCGCCAGCTGACCTACATTGCAAGTGTAGCTTTAAATGTCTATCATAGGGGATGATTTTAGTACGAGCTCCTTTTCGTGTCCCCATTGGTGGCGGTGGAACAGACCTGCCTTCATATTACTCTCAATTTGGTGGTCAATTTATTTCAGCTGCAATTAACCGATATATGTACGTCACCATTAATCGTCCGGTTGTAGATCGACTTATTCGCGTTAAGTATGCTCAAACTGAAGTCGTTGAACATGTTGATGACGTACAAAATAACTTAGTTCGTGAAGCACTTCGGTTAACTAACATAACTGATCAGATTGAAATTAATTCTTTTGCAGATTTACCAGCTGGGGTTGGTATGGGCTCGTCTGGCAGTTATTTAGTGGCACTTTTGAAAGCTCTGCACACCTTAAAGAGAGAAGATATATCAACTCAGATGCTGGCTGAAGAGGCCTGCACGATTGAAATTGACAAGCTCAAAGGATTTGTAGGCAAGCAAGACCAATATATCGCAGCCTTTGGAGGCATTACAAAATTTAAAATAAACAAAAAAGGAAAGGTAGATGTTAGCCCGTTTATTCTTCCTCAATCGTTTTTAAAAGAACTTGAGGGAAGTCTTTTTATCTTCTATACCGGTATTACCCGAGAAGAAAAGCAGATACTAAAAGGGCAGAGTACTAAAACAGCACAGCACGACAAACAGGTCACTGAAAATCTCCACAAGATTAAAGAAATTGGGAGAGAAATTGAAAAAGCTCTGCAAAAACAAGACATCAACTCCTTCGGAAGCTTGATGCATACCCATTGGATGACAAAACGTACTCTTTCAAATGCAGTGACGTCATCTCGGATAGATTATTTATACGAATTAGGTATTAAAAACGGTGCAATTGGCGGAAAGATAATGGGGGCAGGCGGGGGTGGATTCCTTCTTTTTTGCTGTCCTGAGAGCCCAAAGCGACTACGAGCTGCAATGGAGGCAGAGGGACTTACTGAATTGTTTTTTAACTTTGATATGGAAGGGGCAAAGATTGTTGCCCATCTCTAAACACCATGAACGTATTGTTTCTTGATCGTGATGGGGTAATTAACCGTATGGTTCACTATCCTCATGGTTGGGATTCACCTCAACGTGCTTCTGATGTATACCTTGTTCCTGATATTGAAACAATCGTCCTGTGGGCAAATAAACGACAGATCCCGGTTGTGTTGATAACTAATCAACCAGGAGTTGCAAAGGGCAAGATGACACAAAAGATTGCAGACCATATTCACCAGAGCATCTTTAATAAGCTACTTGCCGCTGGGGCAAGAATTGATAAAGAATACATTTGCCCGCATCACCCCAATGCAGTTGTTCCTTCATTGCAATCTGTTTGTCGCTGTCGGAAACCGAGCCCTGGATTACTTGAAATGGCAGCAGAGGATATGGATATCGATTTTTCACAGTCATTGTTTTTAGGAGACAAGGCAACTGATGTAGAAGCCGGAACGGCCGCTGGAGTAAAAACCATTTTATATATGCATTCTGAGGATGAGTTGGATAAAACACGATTGGCGCAGAAGGCTCAAGCAGATTACAAAATACAGAATTTAAAAGAAGCACTCTCTATATTTGAGGAGTTCTTTTTAAAATAAGAGCACTTGTTGTTTGAAACAAGTGCTCATTTGTTACCTATCTTTATTTTTTCTTCTTCAGGCTAATATGTTTGGTGATGCTTAAAGAGATCCAGTCCTGAACATACTGGTTATACAGTCCGATATATGTCGTTGCATGTTCAACGATTCGGTCATAGAGGTCTGCAAACATATCCTTTTCATCACCTTCATAGACGGTAATGTCTAAATACAGGTTCATCCCGCCATTTTTTTTATCCCGCTCCCGAATAATCAGGACGAGTTCTTTATCCCTTATTTCTGTTACTTCAGTCGGTGTTGCGATCTTGGGAATAAAACCAAACAGCCGTGTTATTATGCTAGCTCTACCTGGTTTTGTTAATTCTTCATACAAGTACCCATCATAACGATCGTCTCCTATATAATCGCGAAATCTGATATGCAACGGTTCCCGTGCTGCAAGATATTCTGAGAAATGTATGTTTATATCAACGACCAGTTTATTTTCGTAGGGCACGGCTGTATCTGTTTCTACAATTTGATTAGGTTCAGATTGTAAGCTCTGATTGTTCGACATTTTCTTACTCCGCTGAATGACAAGAAAGATTATGAAACTTGAAGGGAATTATACACCGTTTTTGCCTAGATGTATATTATAAGGTTCTAAATAAGAGTTGTTTTGTCTTTGATACTTCTATACGCTTCATTGAATTGATCAACTGATTCAATACCACGTTTGGTGTACATCCATTCACGGATAAGCTTTGGTGGAATGGTTACAATATCAGCCCCGTACGCAAATGCTGTTTCAATCTGGTCAATACTTCTGACACTGCCTACAATTATTTTTGCACTTAGTCCGTGGTTTTCTAAATATGTCTTCGTCATAGCCAGGCTTGCCTTGGCATCAGGAACACGACTTTCTGCAACGTGTCGCTCAATTCCTTTCTCAACCATTTGATCAATAATTTGAACTTGAGCTTCATCTCTTCGTGCCCAGAAGAGGCTAATATAATTGTCTCCTTTTGCTTTGCTGTCTCGTAGTGCTTCAGCCGCGCCAATTAACTGACCGACGGACAACCCAAGTGTCGCGTTTACTCGTATACCTTCTTGCCCAAGCTTATATATGACCTCAAATGCTTTCTCAGGGTTACTTGGATGCATCGGTACTTTAACAACTGCATTATCTGGAAAACGAGCGTAATATCTTTTTCCAAGCTCAAGCATTTCTTTGACTGTCATATCCGTGTCAGGAATTTCAATTGAAATCGGAAAGTTTTTGCCACAGATATCTATCATCTTTGCAACGTGTGTCGGAATATCAAAGATACCTTCTTTTTGAAGAATAACGGGGTTAGTTGTTGCTCCACCTAAAACATGAGCTTGAAACCACTTTTTAAATTCAGTAAGGTCTGCTGAGTCAAAGAAGATGCCTGATGAATTCATAGAGAGAGTGCTTTCATTTTTTCTTTTAATTCAAAGACAAGTCCATGAAAGATAACGACGTGCATTGCCTCAACAAGGGGAGTACCAAAAGCCTCATCTGTGGTTGCAACCGTTAAACATGCATCAGTTAACTCACCTAAAGCTCCACCATCAAAACCAGAAAAGCCAATTGTTTTTGCATTTCTCTCCTTGGCTAATGCTACAGCTGCAACTAAGTTTTGTGACCATGGTCCTGCCTCGTCGCCTCGCTTATTTCCACCATGAACCGAGAAGCCAACCAAGACATCTTTCTCAGTTATCCATGGACGGAGTTGACCTTCAAATACAGTGTTCCATCCTTTGTCATTAGTCCAAGCACTTACAAGAGGAATGTTATCTACTAATGCCATAGCCTTAAACCCAAGGCGCCCTTCACTCATGGTTGTTTTAGCAAGGTCTGCTGCAAAGTGAGTAGCAGTTGAAGCTGATCCACCACAGCCCATGACAAATACGGTTCCACCTTGTTTGTAGCAATCAAGTAAGAGGGTAACGGCTTTATTGTATTCTGAAGAATTCTTAACTGCTTCTACCGCTTTGGTAACCAGGTCAAAGTATGTTGAAGAAGAAAACATATCGTGCTTCATGGGGCAATCATAGCACAAGAAAATTAAATATACGAGAATATTTGTCCGTAAATACGGTACCCGTTTTCTTTACAAGTTATAGAAGTAATCGTATCGAAGTTTTGTTCTACTACTCCAACTTTCTGGGAAGCCCTTCTCACCCTTTGCATATCTAAATGAGCTTGATTCAGTATCTTCTTTCATAATAAACCACTCTCCATTTTTGTTTGTAAAGCCATAGTAGGCGATGATACTGTCATCTATCTCAGAAATCTGGAATCCATCGAGTGGCTGCTTTTCAGCAGGATCAATTGCAACGCCCTTCGAGTCCTTGAAGGTGACACTTTCAGCGGCACCCATCTTTCCAAAGAATGGAATCTGTGCACGTTTACTAAAGATAGAGAAGAGGAAATATGAAACACCTGCAACTCCAATAAGCTTTAAAAATGCCCGTTTGTCGGCATCATCGATTCCGAAACTCGTCTTCTCATCAACCGTTGTTCCTGCTGTTGTTATGTTTTGCATTGCTTGCACTGGGTTCAAGCTCTGTGGAAGCTGCAATGTAATCTCATGTTCTTCGTTTGCTCTGCGAGGAAACAAGGTTAAGACAAGGTAGGCAAAGGCAGGGTATACAAAGACTGCTAGCGCAAGCTGTGTGTAGCTCTTTGCCGTTACAAAGAGGAGTACGACACCAAACAATGCGACAGCGAAAATGGCGTATGTAAGGGCTTTTTTCATATTATTGGGTTTGTCTTAACTTAATATATTCAGATTGAATGAAACCAGTTGTTGTTGCATCGAGCCTCACCTCATACCAATCAAGGTCAACGGGAGCTCCGGTAAAGTTCTCACCTTCCTTGGCTGTTCTATGAACTGGTGAGCCTACCTTTGGCTTGCTATAGATATTTACAATGACAGAACCTTCCATAACTTGAATGGGGGTAAAGAGAAGGTCTGCAGGGTCGTTTGTTGTCTCAGTAAGGGCTGCTGTGGCACTTTGTGTGGCCGAGAGTACAGCATCTTGTTCCTTTTGGGTGTCAGAGAAGAGGTTACTCACTACAATTGCAGGTGTCGGTGAAGCCTTAGCTCGAACAAGAGCTGAAACATCTGGCATAGCTGATGTCGTACCTTTGGCTTGTGTTGTTGAAACGCTTACGTTCCACATACCAACTCCTAATAACAGAACAAATCCCAAGGCAAGACCAAAGTATTCAGGCAATCGGGCAGAGTCATCCTTTATATAGGTGTGTGAAGCAGCTCTTTTTGGTATCTCTTGTGTTGGTTGTGGCAGAACAACTTGTGGCATTATCAGTGGTTCCTGCTTCGTCTCAAGCATTAATTTGTCTAAGACACTTTTTTCCTCCGGAGAATAAGTATGATTCTTTACAAGCTCTGCATAATTTTTCTCCGTATGGGGTCTGTTATTTTCCGCATCAGCCAAAAATCGAGCTAAGATTGCTGTTTTGACAACTGACTCGTCTGAATGCGCAATATAATCGTTGTGTGAAGAGTATTTTGCAGTTGTATGTTTCTGGTCCATATAGACGATAAAGTCTACGAGTTTGTTGATGTCTGGAATCTGTGTTGATTTATATGGACCTTCAAACAAAGATCCTTGTCTTTGATACTTTTTATTAAAGTACATAGAGTATCGTGTCGAAAGAGATCGTAAGAAGTTTTCAATTGCTCCTTGTTCAGCTTGATGGAGCACTAAATGAAAGTGATTTGGAAGGAGTGTGTAACCTATCAATTCGACCTTGTTAAAGTAGTTTTTAGGCTGGTGTGGAGTACCATGGAATGTCCTCCCATTTACAGTGAACATCTTCTTTGTACTGGTAGGGTCAGCAGGTGAGCCAAGATACTCTTTTAGGTACCCTAAGAACACTTCATAGTCACTAGCCTCATTAAATATCAATCTATTCTCAACACCCTTGTTATATATGTGAGAATACGTCCCTTTATCAGATACTCTAAGCAGGTTTTTAGCAGGCATAATTAAAGCTAACTTGAAAGGAGAAACTTTGCAAGTATGAATTGAGTCTGAGAATATATAACGCACTGAAGTCAAAAAAACGTGATGCGGTGTTTTTGTATTCAGTCGGTGTTTAAGTGTCGTTTTAGCCTCATTTTAGTGTGTTCAAACGCCTTTCTTTTTTCTATTATTTTCGCAACTGAAATTTTTTTACGCGCCGCTCGCAAATTTTTCGCAAGAGAAATTTACTTTTTCTTTTCGAAACTTTTTTTGTCAAAAAATGTTCTTGTTTTTTACGGTAGTAATTTGCACTGTAGTAATTCGTTATAAGTGCAAAATTCGTATCAGTACTTCTTTTGTTGTCATTCAAATCACAAAAATCTTGGCCAATTGATATAAAAAACGATTGATTACTTTGGGATATGTTTTTGTTTCTGTTCTTTTTTATAAAAATCTTTGAAAAGAGTGAAAGGGAGAGTTTTTTGTCAAAAAGTCCATATGGGTACTTTTTGTTTACATAGGCTGTTTTGAGTTCAAAGGTGATTTTTCGTCGAGGCACGGAGTTCGCTTGCATTAGCTCTTCAGTCGTGTTATCCTACTCGATTCTTCACTTTTTGGTTGAATCACAAACGAGCCCCGAACCAACCGTTTTTTAAGGTCTCAAACCGTTACACTTATATGAAAAAGCTTTTATCAGCCTTTGTTTTTGTCTCGGCACTTTCTGTGTCAGTTTCTTCCGTGTCTGCTGCTGATGCCTATTGGAATCAGTGTGGAGGTGGAAATTCTATTGTTCGCTGTGAAACCTATGACTGTCCTCAGGGAGACACAAATAACGATGGAAGATGCACACTGCAAGACACTGATGCCAAGTTCCAAGAATCAAAAAATGATGCATTTTGCGCTAACCCATTAAGTGGTTGTGGTGAAGTGCTCTATTTTAGTGCAAACAACAGTGCTCAGTGTGGAATCAGAGTAAAAGAGAATACAAACAACTGTTCCCTCTATAAAGCATCAAAGCCAACCTTTGCATCAGAAAGCACGGCACCAAGTTCTACACCAACACCTACTGTTAAGGCTGTGGCAACTGCAAGCCCAAGTGGAACACCAAAGGTAACCCTGCCAACGGCAACACCGTCAGCTACAGTTAAAACGCTTCCAAAAACTGGAGTAGAGCTCTGGGTGAGTATTGTTATTGGTGCAATTGGAGTATATGGACTTTACCTGGGCGACAAAATTAAGAACTCCTAAACGACCAATTCATAAATTTGGTCATCTCTATTATGCTGGATCTGGTTTGTCGTATGGAGAAGTTATTTTGATTGAGCCAAAACGGGGAAGAGCTCAACAGATCTCCTTTTTTATAAGTGCCTTACTCGTTAGCTTTG
The DNA here is from genome assembly GCA_964568925.1 of uncultured Gammaproteobacteria bacterium. Classification (GTDB taxonomy): domain Bacteria; phylum Patescibacteriota; class Microgenomatia; order UBA8517; family UBA8517; genus CAYQUL01. The sequence goes on along the minus strand of CAZMSJ010000016.1, from coordinate 4,712 downwards.
CCTTAACGTCACTTTTAACCACCTTTGCACCCAGTAACTATATAGAGTTACCTGACGAGTACCAAACACAGGTGCCGGTTGCTCAAGCAGCAACAGGGGGAAGTGCAAAAGACGAGGCACAGGCATTAGGTCTTTCAGCTTCCTTTTCATTATCTATCCCTAAGATTTATGCCTACGCTGATATTGTCGACAATGTTGATGTATCAAATGAAGCTATATATAAAGATGCCCTAACAAAAGGTGTTGCGCATGCCCAAGGAACCGGATATCCCGGTGAAAATAAGCGAATATTCCTCTTTGCCCATTCAACTGATTCATTAGTTAACTTTTCAAAATATAATGCTATTTTCTACGACTTAAGAAAGTTAGTTGTAGGTGACGATATCTATATCTATTACCAAGATGTGAAGTACACCTATGAAGTCACAGACAAAAAGATTGTCTCTGCATCAGACGTTTCTTTTTTAACCCCAGAGGAGGGGCCAACCATGATTTTGCAGACCTGTGATCCACCAGGAACAACATGGAAACGACTCTTGGTTTTTGCCAG
>CAZMSJ010000016.1:0-4062 GCA_964568925.1 uncultured Gammaproteobacteria bacterium | reverse complement strand
TTTGACTTTTATCTTGGGGCTGCTAGAATACGTTTAACTACTTCTTCTAGGTTTGCCGAGAAGGGTATAAGTCTTCTATATACTGTTAATCCATTTATGTCAGATAATGCTTTCGATAATAAGACGTTGATCGTTGATGATCGGGTAATTCCCGATTCTGCGCTTCCAACGGAATTCGTTGAAGGAGTCCTAGATATTGCTACCGAGGGCTCTGGTTTGTTGCGTCCAAATTTCAGTCCTTCAGATAAAGATGTCTATATCTCAGCTTCTCAAATTCGACGATTCAATTTAAAAAACGGTGACATGGTTGGTGGACATGCACGACGACCAAAGGAAAACGAACGATATTGGGGACTTTTGAAAGTTGAAACTGTTAATGGAGATGAGGCAAAAGAAATGCAAGAGAGAGCAGACTTTGAATCATTGACTGCTATCTACCCAGATCGCCAAATTACACTTTCTACTGATCGAGAAACCATCACAACAAGAATGATCGATTTGATTGCTCCAATTGGTTTTGGACAACGAGGATTAATTGTTGCTCCTCCAAAAGCAGGTAAAACATGGCTTATTAAAGACATCATCAATGGTATTGCTAAAAACCACCCTGAAACATTCCTTATTGCAGTTCTTATTGGAGAACGACCAGAAGAAGTCACGGACTTAACTCGTTTGATTAAGAGTACAACCAATGGAAATGGAATGGTTGCAGCTTCTAACTTTGACGATGATCCACACGATCAAACTCGAGCAGGAGAACTCGCATTAGATCGAGCAAAGCGCTTGGTTGAAAGTGGAAAAGACGTTGTTATCGTTTTGGACTCAATTACTCGACTTGCTCGAGCATACAACTTGGCATTGCCTAATTCAGGAAGAACACTTTCTGGAGGTTTTGACACCGGAGCATTACAACCTGCAAAGAAGTTCTTTGGTGCAGCTCGAAAAATTGAAGGTGGAGGCTCACTCACAATCATCGGTACCTGTTTAGTTGAAACTGGTTCACGTATGGATGACTTAATTTATGAAGAATTTAAGGGAACAGGAAACATGGAACTTCATCTTGATCGACGATTTGCAGAACGACGCATCTTCCCAGCAATTAATGTAACTCGAAGTGGAACACGACAAGAAGAATTGTTGTATGGAAAAGAAACCATGGCACAAATTTTGACTCTTCGCCGCATGTTAGACATGATGCATGACGACGAAAGAACAGAAACACTCTTGGGTAAACTGTCAAAGACAGAGACCAATAAAGAGTTTCTCGATAGTTTGAAGACTATCTAACAATCTGGTATCCTGTCTCTGCTGCACATGTCGCGCCTACATTACCAGATACGTGTCCTTCTTCGCGAACTCAATCAATTTAACCGCGCCTTCTTTTTGTTTGTTAAAAATATTTTGCATGGCAACGTTTTGAAGTTCGAAGCAGGGAAGACTGTTTTTGCAACGGCACTGTATCGAAAGAGAGGTCGCTTGGCCAAACGATTTATCCATTCAGGTATGGCAGGAATCACGGCTTTAGGAATAATCATTGCTCCTGTTGTTGCAGATGAATTAGGTTCACACCGATTAAACCCGTGGGACGCAGCCTCTCCGTCACAAGTTCTTTCAGCTTCAGCCCAAGCAAGTGAATTGGGAACTGACTTCTCTGACAAAGGATACCGTGATCAGACCATTGAATACACTGTTGCTGAAGGTGACACGGTAAGCACAATTGCCAAGAAATTTGATATCTCAGATGACACCATTAGGTGGCAAAATGATTTGGAATCTAAAAACGCTATTAAGGTTGGTCAGAAGCTCCAGATTTTGCCAATTACTGGTATTAGCCACAAGGTAACCAAAGGTGACACTATTTATTCTATCTCCAAAAAGTACGATGCAGATCCACAAGCAATCGTCGATTTTCCATTTAACACCTTTGTAAATGACGAGACATTTGAACTGGCGATTGGTCAGATTGTCATCGTTCCAGAAGGTGTAAAGAAAGATGATAATAACCCAAGTTCAACACCACGAACAAAGCAGATTACCCCTGACGCTGGAACCGTTGTTGCATCCGGAAGTTTTGTATGGCCAACACAGGGAATCATCTCTCAAAAGTTCTATTGGTACCACCCAGGTGTTGATATCGCAAACAGAGCAGCCCCAACTGTTGTAGCTGCAGATAGCGGCCGTATTATCGCTGCTGGATGGGACAACACTGGATATGGGAACATGGTCATGATTGATCATGGGAATGGCTTTAGAACGCGATATGGACATTTACAAAAGATCTATGTAAAGATCGGCCAGTCAGTTGCTCGTGGTGCAGCCTTGGGACAGATGGGAACAACTGGGCATTCAACTGGAATTCATTTACATTTTGAAATCTACAAAGGTGGAACTCGCATTAATCCTCTTGGAGTATTAAGATAACGGTTAGCTTCAAGGGCCGTTCGTACAGTGGTAATACACTGCATTCGCATTGCAGAAACGGGGGTTCGATTCCGCCACGGTCCACATTTTTATATTTATAAGGTATAATTGCCCCAAGGTTTCTTGAAAAGATAAGGAGGAATCTCGTGTTTTATTGGTTTTTTAGAGTGATTGGAAACGTTATCGATCGATTTAGCCAATCCAATATTCAGTTTCTCGAACGGATGTGGGACGCCGCAATATCTAACGATCCAGTCGCAAAACGACTGACGGAAGAAGATAGAGCGAGGCGCACATCTCATGAGTAGATTCCTAACTTGGTTAGGTAAAACAATGCACCGTGTGTTTGAAGGTACCTTTAGCGTTTTTCATCTCTGAGTGACAATATCATTGATGGATACATGAACGAAAAAGGGAAGTCTGATCCACCGGTCGATCAGTTTGTAGAGTAATTGTTTTACTGGTGCCAGGAACCTGGCACCGTAGTTTTCAAGGAGAGGTCAGATGATCTATTTGGTAGATCAAGATGGAGTACTTGCTGATTTTTCAGGTCATTTTCATACGTTGTGGGGTGAAACGCGCCCCGATGCTCCGAACATTCCTGTTTCACAGCGCAAACACTTTTTTGTGCATGATGATCTGCCCGAAAGGTACAAAAAGGACATTCGGAAGCTTATTCGTCGGAAGAATTTCTTCCTTGATATGCCACCCATTCCAGAAGCTTTGGTTGGAATAAATGAGCTGCTTGAAACGGGGGCAGAAGTTTTTATTTTGACCAGTCCCGTGAGCGACAATCCCTATTGTCATGATGAAAAGGTAGCATGGGTACAACACCATCTGGGGCCAGATTTTGTCAGACGATTAATGATTGTACAAGACAAAACGATGGTGAGAGGCGACTACTTGATTGATGACAAACCAGAGATAACGGGGATTTATCAACCGTTGTGGAGGCATGTTGTGTATGATGCTCCATACAACAAAGATTCGTCAGCCAAACTCCGTATGAATTGGCAAAACTGGAAAACAGTACTACCACTTGAGCCAGAACAAGATCTAGCTAAAGCGTAAAGACTTACATGGGTGATTGAAGATACTTCAGTCACCCTCTTTTTGTGGCGGAAGTTATTGATTTGCAGCAGGTGCTTGTGTTGCAGGTGGTGTTGCGTCTGTTGGTAACTCAATCTTTGGCTCGAGAACATTTTGTTTCGTGTCAGGAGTCGTTAAGTTTTGAGTTTGCTCAGTTGTTTCTTTCTTTGGTTGCTTACTCTTCACATTTTCTAGTTCCTTAGCTACCAGTTTGTAGTCTTCACTATCCTTTGCCACAATTGTCTGTAATTGTGTGAGTCTTTCTACCGCCTTGTCATACTGACCTGCTTCACGATAGGCGATAGCAAGGTTATACAATGAGTTTGAGTGCTTTGGATGGGCAACAACTGCGAGCTTGTAGATATCAATTGCGTCGTCATATCGTTTTGCGTTATAGAAAATTCCACCTAACGCGACTCTCAAGTTTGGATTGGTTGGATCCAATGCAATTGCTTGGATGTAACTTTGAATTGCAAATTGATCAGCATCCTTTGCGAGTGGAATGACTGATCGGTATATGGCGGCTAAGGTTTCCCAATAGGTTGATCGGGT
>CAZMSJ010000015.1:0-21442 GCA_964568925.1 uncultured Gammaproteobacteria bacterium | reverse complement strand
AAAGGCATTAAGGTTGTCTTTATCGATTGGTATGGAACATTGTCAGTAACAAAGTTCTGGCACCAGCTCGAAGATACAAAACATCCACACCATCATTATTGGTCAGTAATTGAAGGTGAGATGTCCGACCAAAAACCACAGTTTTTGGATTCCTGGATGAGAGGTTCCATTAGTTCAGAGGAAGTTGTTCGGAGAATTGCGAAAGCAACGAATCTTTCCTACAGTACGTTGTTTGATGAATTTGTGAAAAGCGCTGAGACACATACAGTTATTCCTGGTGCTCTTCCTCTAATTCATCAAATCCGTTCAAAAGGGATACATGTTGGGATAGCCACAGACAACATGGATTCTTTTTACAGATGGACAATTCCCAGTTTGAATTTGAAGCTCAAATTTGACTACATTTTGAACTCAGCTGTCTCACGTGTCTTAAAACGTGACTGTTCCAAAGATGGGGATAACATATTTTTCTCTCGCTTTATGAGGGAGCATGATGTTTTACCACATGAGTGCTTGTTGATTGATGATAGTGCGGCCCTTGGGCCTATCATTCGGTCATTTGATATGCAGTTTGTACCGGTAAAGTTTGGAGATGGGCTGATACCTGTCTTAGGTGAATTACTTGTCGAATAGAAATAGCCAGCTCACGTATGAGCTGGCTCCCTTTATTTTCGAAATGCTTCAACTGTCACAATTTGTTTAAACTTGTGAGTTTCGCTTGCTTCATTTGCAAGCAACATCAAAAATACCTCAGAAGCTCTTTTGTACCATATATCTTCGGGTGAAAAGCGAGCTGATTGCTGACACACGTAGGATTGTCTATCGCTCTTCTTGACTCCTTTGCTATACGTTCGTATATCCATCGATAACTTTGGATGATATCGGTCAGTTTGAGCAAACATAGTTGCCGAATAGCCTTCCGTGCCTTTGACTTGCACTATCGTGATATCTCCGTTTACAGTTAGAGCGAGACTGATCCAACCAACTTTTGTATCAGAAATATATCCATGCATTTGATAGCTAGTAGCCTTTAATGATCTTGCTAAGAGCATCTCTTGTTCCGTTGTGAGGCATATCCCGAGTACTGCCATGATATATCGTGAAACTTTTGGTAGAGCACCAGCTACTTCTATTTCAGCACGATCCATTTTTGGAAAGTGAACTAACAATTCTTTCAAAAGATCCTTCATGTTATAAGATTCCTTTTGTTTGATTCTTCAATTCAACACTAAAAACGAACGTGATTGTAACACATCCTTTAGTAATCGTGTTTTTTGCCTAGTGCTTTTATGTTAAGTGCTAGGTTATAATCCCTCATTGTTAAAGGTTTACTTGTCAAAATAGTAATCCCCTAGTATAATACTATACCTTCAGATGATGCCCCTTCTGGAGATACCCTGTACCTATCCATGAAGAGATTATCTGTCGTTGTCCCAGTTAAAAATGAGGCTAAAAATGTCACTCCTTTAGTGAGAAGGATCCATGCTGCCCTCAAAAAGGCGAATATCGTTTACGATATTATCTTTATCGACGATCACTCTTCAGACGATACTGTGAAAATCCTGAGAGAACTTAGGGAAAAATACCCAATAACTACCCGTACAAAAAGAGGCAAACCAGGGAAGGCTTATTCAATCCTTGAAGGAAGCAAACTCGCAAAGAGTGAATTTGTGGCGATGATCGATGGAGACCTCCAATACCCCCCAGAATTACTTCCTGAAATGTACGATTTGGCGGTAACACACGGTGTTGCTGTAGGAAACAGAACAAAGAGACACACAAACTTCATTCGTAAATTCCTTTCAAAATCATACCGATATCTGTTTGGAAAAGTTCTCATGGGAATGGATACTGATGTCCAGTCTGGTATCAAAGTATTCCGAAGAGAGATCATTACCCACTTGTCTGAGAAAGACGTTACTCCATGGACCCTTGATATGCCACTCCTTCATACAGCACGAGAATTAGGCTACACAGCAGCTTCTGTAGATATGGAATTTTTAGAGCGAGCGAACGGACAATCAAACGTTCGAGTCCTCAGAGCATCTACTGAAATTGGAGCCAGAGCTTTGCAGCTCCGTATGTCACGACGAAAAGTCTATCCAATTGTTTCAGAAGATGATCAAATGATGGGGTCAGGATTGGCCTTTAAAAAGAAGCGCTACATCACTCACACAAAGCTACATCCGAAGGATTCAGCCATCATGACCACGACTGCAAACCAGCGGATAGTCATTAGTAGTATCGTAGCTGCAATTGTGTTTGGAATCGTTTTAAATCCTTTTGCCACAGCTTTGGCCTTCACTGCCGTTTTGTCATTAATCTACTTTATCGACGTATTGTTTAGTGGATATGTACTATTAAAGAGTCTTCATTTCCCTCCAGAAATTGTTGTTGCTGACGAAAAGATTAATGAACTGAAAGATAGAGATCTACCTGTCTACTCAGTTTTGTGCCCACTCTATAAAGAAGCACACATTTTGCCACAGTTCGTTGAGGCTATGGAAACACTTGATTGGCCTAAAAAGAAACTTGAAGTATTACTGCTTCTTGAAGAAGACGACACAAAGACTATTGAGGCAGCTCGTTCAATGAATCTTCCAAGTCACTTTACTATTGTTGTTGTTCCTCATTCATTCCCAAAGTCTAAGCCAAAGGCATGTAACTACGGTTTGTCAGTTGCGACAGGGGAGTATGTCGTTATTTATGATGCAGAGGATAAACCAGATCCACTTCAGTTAAAGAAAGTGTATCTTTCCTTCCTTAAGCTCGGTAAAAAGTACGGTTGTATTCAGTGTAAGTTGAATTACTTTAACTCTACAGACAATTTATTGACCCGTTTGTTTACGGCTGAGTACAGTCTTTGGTTTGATATTATTTTGCCTGGTTTGCAGTCAATTGACGGTATTATTCCGCTCGGAGGAACAAGTAACCACTTTAGACGAGACGATTTGATTGCTCTAAACGCATGGGATCCGTTTAACGTTACAGAAGATGCTGACCTTGGAATGCGTTTGTTTAAAAACGGATACAAGACAGCAATTGTTGACTCAACAACTCTTGAAGAAGCTAACAGTAGAGTCTGGAACTGGATTCGCCAACGCTCACGCTGGATCAAAGGATACTTCCAAACGTATTTGGTGCACATGCGAAACCCAATTGAACTCTTCCGTGCTTTTGGTTTTCAAGCACTCGTTTTTCAACTAGTTATTGGAATGCGTATGACCTTCATGCTCATTAACCCTCTATTGTGGTTAATCACTGTCGCTTACTTCGTCGCTTACAAGTTCGTTGGTCCAACCATTGAAGCGCTGTTTCCTCCACTTGTTTTCTACATGGCAGGTTTTGCCTTAATTATTGGAAACTTCATGTACTTGTATAACTACATGATTGGTTGTGCAAAACGAGGTCATTGGGGCTTAATCAAGTTTGTATTCCTTGTCCCACTCTATTGGATTATCACCAGTATTGCGGCAGTTATGGCTTTGTGGCAATTGATCACCAAGCCTCATTATTGGGAAAAGACAAACCATGGATTAAATCAAACCTTAAAAAAGATTGTAGATACCAATGAGGAGATCGCTGATGAGGTAGAGGCAATGGTTCAACCAATTCGTTCGAAGAATTTTGCAAAGAGATTGTTGGGAAATAGCACCATATCAGGAGGTTTTCTTATCTTAGCTGGTTTCCTCGGTAATGTTTTTGGATTTTTATACAATGCCTACCTTGGTAGAGTCCTTGCACCTGAAATGTTTGGTGTGATTGGATTAATTGGTAGTTTCTTGTCTTTATCACAAATATTGACTGCAGGATTGGCACGTACAGTTACCTACAAAAGTGCATATCTTCTTGGTAAACACAAAACAACTGTAAAAGAATTTTGGGTAAATACCCGTAAAAGTTGGACTATAGTGGCATTTCTTCTATCAGGAATTTGGCTTTTATTAACTCCACTCTTAATGCACCTTTTTAATTCAACGGATCCGATCCCGTTTATACTGTTCGCCCCTGTGTGGATCATCGGTATTCTTAGTGCCGTTGATAGTGGTTTTTTGGGTGGAAATTTACAGTTTATGGTTATTGCGATAACAGCTCTAATTGAAGCAATCGCAAAATTTGTGTTGGCATTTGTACTTGTAGAAATAGGCAAACCTGAACTTGTATATTCTGCAACCCCGTTATCAATGACTATTATCTTCGCCGTCTCGTGGATTGTTATTCTTCGACTTAAGTCAGAGCCGGTATCTAAAGCAGCAAGATCTGATATGAACTTTCCTATGAAGTTTTTTTCAACTTCACTATTAACAAAAATATCCTCCGTTGCCTTTTTAACGTTCGATGTAATTTTAGCAAAAATATTTCTATCTCCGCGTGATGCTGGTTTGTACACGTTACTATCACTCGTAGGAAAGATGATTTATTTCCTTGGTTCACTTTTTGCACAGTTTATTATCCCGTTGGTTAGCAAGGCTGAAGGCTCAGGCAATAGTAGCGATAGAGTCTTTGTAAAGCTTATATTTGCGACAACCGCTGCGAGCATGGTCGGATTTGTATTCTTGGGTGTTTTTGGAAATATCACGGTTCCATTCCTTTTTGGAAAGAATACCTTACCAATTCTTCCTCTCCTAACGATCTATACAGGAGCAATGGTCTTGACTACTGTAGCTGTTAATATTGTTTCTTACCATCAAATTAAAAGACACAATATATTTCCTGTTGTTAGCTTTATCGTATCAGTTCTTCAAGTTGTAGCACTAGCTATGTTCCATGCGAATTTTGAAGAGGTAGCTTATGTAATGTCTATTGTTAGTGCAATTCATCTCATTGTTTTACTTCTACTTCACTACTTTTATCTTCAAACAATAGTTTTTCTCAAGAACATCGTAGATTTTTTGGGGCTATTTGGTTCTATTCCAAAAAACAAAAAAAATCTTGAAAATGGAAAACTTAAAATATTGTTTTTTAACTGGAGGGATACAAAACATGTATGGGCTGGTGGAGCTGAAACCTATATGCATGAAATCGCGAAGCGTTGGGTAGAAGATGGAAACCAAGTTACTCTATTTTGTGGAAATGATACCTTCCAGAAACGTCATGAAGTTCTTGATGGTGTTCGAGTTGTGAGAAGAGGTGGAACATACACTGTATATGTGTGGGGGTTCCTCTACTATATTTTTAGATTTAGAGGTTCATTCGATGTTATTATTGACAGTGAAAATGGAGTACCTTTCTTTACTCCTTTATATGTACGCAAGCCAATTTTTCTTCTAATTCATCATGTGCACCAGGAAGTATTTCGAGATAATTTAATATTTCCACTTTCTACTATCGCAATGTTTATCGAGAAACAAATCATGCCACGTGTGTATAAAAATATTAAGGTGATAACCGTTTCAGAATCTTCTAAGAAAGATATTATTAAACTTGGATGTAGTAAGAAGAATGAAATTGAAGTTATTTCACCGGGTGTAAATACAAAGTCTTACAAGAAATTAAAGAAAAGCAATAAACCGACATTCATTTATCTCGGGAGACTTAAAAGATACAAAAATGTTGACGTAGCCGTCAAAGCATTTGCGAATGTGGTGAAGTTTTACCCTAATTCAGTGTTGTACATCGTTGGAGAAGGCGACACGAGTGGTTCCTTAGCTAAACTTGTCTCTGAGTTGGAAATTGAGTCAAATGTAATTTTTACGAATAAAGTAACAGACCGTGAAAAAGTAAAATTACTCGCTAAGAGTTGGGTTTCTGTACAGCCTTCATCTTTTGAAGGGTGGGGTATTACTGTAATTGAAGCGAATGCTTGTGGAACTCCTGTAATTGCGTCTGACACGAACGGACTGAGAGATTCAGTGGTAGACGGGAAAACAGGTATTCTTGTTCCCGTTAAAAACGTCGAAATGATGTCAAGCACTATGATTGAACTTATTAAAAATAAAAAGTATCTACGAACGTTATCAAATAATGCATATGTTTGGTCACGCAAATTCGATTGGAATGAATGTTCTACACATTTCTATCAACTAGTTGATTCAGAAGTAAAGAAAAACAGTGCAACTGAATTATTAAATACAGATATTTTACCAAATCAAAATTAATGAAAAATATTATATTATCTATTATTTTCCAAATAAGAGCTTTAGTAATGCGTTTTCTATATCCAGCTCCTAAAACAATATGGGAGCTAGATCTACCACTTAGTAGAAAGTTTGGATTTGACCGCGGAACACCCGTAGATCGAGTATTGATTGAAAAATTTCTTTCGGAAAATTCGCACCTCATATTGGGTAGAGTCTTGGAAATCGGTGACAATGTATACACAAGTCGATTTGGAAGTAATGTAACTAAATCTGAGATTTTGGATATAAACAGAAATAACAGAAAAGCTACTGTCTACGCGGATTTGGCCGACATGTCAATGGTTCCATCAAATTCTTTTGATACAGTGCTTTTAACTCATGTAATTAATTTGGTTGAAAAGCAACGTGAAGCGATCGCTGAGGTGTATCGAATTCTTAAACCTGGAGGACATGTCCTTCTCACGACTGCTTCTCTTGCACCACAGGAAGCAAGTAATAAAGGTTATACAAGATACACTTCAAAAGGCGTGAAGAAACTATTTGAGCAATCATTCAAAAAGAACAAAATTGAGGTTAAAGATATTGGAAATGTGTACGTTGGTTTAGCCTTTTGGATCGGAATGTCAAAACAGGATGTACCAGAAAAATATTTCAACTTCAATGATCCAGACTTTCCATGCGTGGCTACACTTGTTGCACAAAAATAATATGAATAAACAAAAAACAATTACAATCATTGTTAAATTCTTTTGGCCAGTTGCTGCTGGAATTGAAACAAACATTATGGAAACGTATTCGCATCTTGTTAAAAAGGGTTGGAAAGTAAATTTACTAACAACAAACAATACTCATATTGATAAAGGCGTCTTATCTACGTCCGAGTTAGTAAAGGGAATCGCAGTAACAAGATTCAACACGCTTAAGTATCTGTTTAATCTAGATATACCTTGGGAAAAAACAGACATATTGGCATTGCACAATTTTGATGTATTTCCACACATGTTTATTTTGATGCAAGTATTATTGCGAAGAGCGTTTGGTCTTAAAACTCCGAAAATAATGTTAACTCCTCATGGTGGTTTCAATCCTGAATGGCGTACGTTTAGTTTAGTATCACGAATACTAAAACGTCCTTATCATTTCACACTCGGTGTTTTACTTATCAATTCTGCCACAGATGCTGTACGTGCAGTGTCAGAATGGGAAAAACTTGAAATGATTAAGGCTGGAATAAAAAACAAAAAAATTTGCGTGATATCAAATGGTGTTGAAGTAGAGGGTTTTAAAACTTCTAAACCGAGTCCTGAAATACGGAAACAAGTTGCTAAGTGGGGAAAATACCTAATTCAGGTTGGTCGTATCTATCCGATCAAAAACTATGAAACAACGATTAAATCCATGGTTTATTTACCTAAAAATATTAATTATGTTATTGTTGGACCACTTTCAGATGTTTCTTATAAAGCAAAGCTTGAAGAACTAATCTCATCACTCGGTCTAGAGAAAAGAGTAATCTTTGCAGGTGTCATTCGTGGAGGAGACAAATTCCATGTAATTAAGAATGCCGTAATGATGGTGCATATGGCTATGTGGGAAAGTTTTTGTAACGTCATTCATGAAGGTATGAGTCAAGGGTTACCAATTATTGCTGCAGACAATACAGCATTACCCTATCTTGTCAAAGATGGTGTGAATGGTTTTTGTATCGACACTAAGAACGAAAAGATGGTTGCCGAAAAGATTAACTGGATACTTTCTCCAAAAAACAAAGCCTCAGTTGCAAAAATATCAAAAGATAATATTAACTTTTCAAAAAATCACACATGGAAAAAGACATCTGAGGGTATGGAGCGTCTATATAAGTATTTAGTTCAAATCAAATAAATACATAATTATGAAAACAAACACAGTAACAATCGGAATTCCAGCGTATAACGAGGAGTCTAATATTGGATTTCTTATTCGAGATATTTTGTCTCAAAAAATTACCAATTTTAAATTAACGAAAATTATAGTTGCTTCTGATGGAAGCACCGACGAAACAGTCAATAAAGTTCGTTCATTCAAGGATGTACGTATCCAAATCATTGATGGTAAGCAACGATTAGGAAAAAGTGCTAGACAAAATGAGATTATGTCGCGTGTAAAGTCAGATGTTCTTGTACTTTTAGATGCGGATATCGTTATTAGTGACAAAACATTTTTAGAGAAAATGGTCACACCTATTCTTGAAGGGAAGTGTGATATGACTTCATCAGGGTTATCAGAATTACCAGCAAGAACATTCTTTGAAAAATCACTTGATGTCAGTATGAAGCTCAAATCAATTCTTTTCGAAAATTTTAAAAATGGAAACAATGTATACAATTGTCACGGTCCTGCAAGAGCTTTCGGTAAAGATATGTATTCAGTTCTTCGATTTGAACAAAGTGAAGGAGAAGATATGTTTTCATATTTGTATTGCATAAGACTAAATAAAGAATTTAGGTATGTTAAAAATGCTTTTGTTGGTTACCAGTTACCATCAAGCCCAATCGATCACTACAAACAAAGTAAGCGGTATCTGGATGCACTAGAATACAATCAAGCTTTTTTTGGACAAGATCTAATGATGAATGAGGTAGCTATCCCTAAAAAGGCATATTTAACTGGTGCATATAAGGCATTTCCTTATTTAATGACACACGCATTATTCGTTTTTTCATATATAGTTATTTATTTTGCTGTAATGGTCGCAAATCTTTTGCGTATAAAAACTAAAGAATCGTGGAATGTTTCTTCTTCAAAATCAATTCATATATGATGCAAACAATAAATACATTCTCTCTCATTCGTAGAGCAATCTTTACAAGCCTAGGTGCCATTGACAATTTACTTGGTCGTAAAAGTAATTTGTTCGTTTTATGCTATCACGCTATTGGAAATGACTCATGGAGATTTGGTATATCAAAGGAAGACTTTGAGTTACAGATGAAGTTGTTGTTACAAACTTATCAAAATGTAAGTCTACAAGATATCGAAAAGCATATCCGTGGTGATAAGACTATTTTTAAACCATCTTTCGCTATCACTTTTGACGATGGATATAGAGATATTAGGGAAGTACAAGATATCATCTCTTCATTAAAACTAAATCCTACTGTATTTATTTTAGGTGACAAATTGAATGCAGATAGGCACGAGCTTGAAAATGTACGAGAATTTCTATCAGACAGAGATATTGTTAAAATTAAAAAGTTAGGTTGGGACATTCAGTGCCATACAATGACACATAACTATCTTCCTAAGTCGAATAATTTATCGTATGAGATTGCTAACTCAAAAAAGAAGATTAAAAAGGACTTTGGTATTTTGACAAAGTACATTGCATATCCGAAAGGAGGCTATTCTCCAGAAATTATAGAACTTGTTAAAGAGGCTGGTTACAAAATGGCACTTTCAATGGACGATGGAGTAATTAATACAAATACGAATATCTTTGCAGTTCCTCGAATTGGAGTTGATCGCACACATAGCTTTCAAGAATTTAAAGTATTGTTTTCTCCAACAGTCATAACTGTACGTGGATTAATCAAACGAATTTTTTTATGAAAAATATTCATTTTAAGCTATACCCAAACCTGATACGGGACATTAAATTACTATATAGAGATCCTAAAGCCTTTTTGTATAGTTTTACTTTTCCGACTGATGAGTATGTACACATATTGCCTTTTAATCCAAAAATTAATCTAAGTGGTCATAGTCTTGTTAGAAAAATTCATAAAGCACACCCAAAACTTGTAGTTCACTTTGTCGGTTCTGCTTCATTAGAAATACCTGGTCACAGTGATATCGATTTGCTTGCTGAATGTACCCCAGAATCTTTTGATAAATATATACCTGCACTCAAAAAAATATTTGGAGCTGACTTCAAAAGACGTCCGCAATTTGTAGAGTGGCATACGACGTACAAGGGGAGTGATGTTCAATTTATGCTTATTGATCCTAAACACCGTACATTCAAAGATCTTATGAAAGTTTACTATCTGTTCAAATCTGATAAATCGCTGCTTGAGGGTTATAAAAAGGTAAAACTTGAATGTCAGGGTCAATCATTAAGAGAATATAAAAGACGAAGAATGGAGTTTTTCAACCAAATAATGCTATCTCACTAATATGACAAAGAAACTTACAATCACAGTAGGAATTCCTACATTTCTAGCTGAAAAGCATTTAGTACAAACACTCAATTCAATATATAACAGTCAAAATATCGAACTTATTGATCATATTATTGTTGCAGTAGATGGAAAGAAAATTAGGAAACAAATATATAGTCGTATTAAGCATCCGAAACTAACAGTTACTTCTTATAAATCAAGAGCCGGCCAGTCACAAAGGATAAATAACATTGTGAAACTGACAAAGACAGATTTGTTACTACTGACAAACGATGATGTTGTTTTTTCTAAAGATTCCATTTCATCACTTGTTGAAGAATACAAAAGGTCACACAGCTCACTTATAAGTGGTGGCATATATCCCATGAAGCCAAAAACAGTTCTCGAAAGAATTCTTAGTGCAAGTACTGATATAAAACATAGGATAATTAGAAGTATCCCTAAAAATGAAACTTATCTAACTACAAACGGCCGTTATATCTGCATATCTAAAGAAATATACAAAGACCTTGAATTACCCAAAAATATTATTAACAGTGACGCATATATATATTTTTATACAGTTTCCAAAAAGCTTAAAAAAAGCTATATCGATAAAATTCAATGCTATTATCGAGAGCCATCTACTTTGTCTGAGCACTTGAACCAAGTCCATAAGTTCCAAATTTCGTTTCAAGAAAATTCAAAATATTTTAGTCAAAAATTTTTAAAGCCTAAATATTTTATTAGTAAAAAGCTTATCGCTATTTCTAATTTGAAAGAGTTGTTAAGAAATCCAATATTTGTTGGCTTATACGTGTTGGTCTTTTTATATGCGCGACTGATGATAAATTTAGGTTTGCATAAAGTTATGTACTCTGATTACGGATATTGGGAAACTGATATAAGTACGAAGTCAATTTAATCTGCACAAGCATTCTTACTAAATAAATAATAAAATAAACTATGTCAATTAAAAAAATAATATCCTCAGTCCTCATTCTTGTTTCGACAATTCTAGTAATTGTTATGTCAATTCGAGGTTTACCACAAAATCCGACTGAAGAAACGATTAATCAACCTCAGTGGCGAGATTCTGGAATTTTTGAGTTATCTCCTGAAAGAGGCCGTTTTGCACTAACCTACTCAATTATTGAGAATAGTTCTGTTTTTTTCTCAACAGAGTTAGCTCGTTTCGTCGTTCCTGACTTAGGTATAAAGGATGGTAAGTATGTCTCTTTATTCGCTCCAGGTGTCTCGTATATCATCGCTCCTGGATATCTTGTAGGTAAAGCTTTGGGATCATCACAAGTTGGTACCTTTGCCGTTATTTCACTATTTGCGTTGAGTAATGCCATCTTAATCTCTGCAATTGCTAAACGCTTGGGTGCCTCATATATTCCTGCTGTTTTATCAGGTCTAATATTTTTATTTGCAACCCCGGGATTTACATACGCTGTTGACTTATATCAACACCACATTTCAACATTTCTAATCTTAGGTAGTATGTATGCACTTTTACGATGGAATAATAGATTTAGTCTTTTAGTAACATGGTTACTCTGTGCTGCATCAATCCCCATTGATTATCCAAATTTATTCCTTATGTTCCCGATTGGATTGTGGGCTACTTTTAGATTGTTCAACATGGAAAAATCTAAATTCGTTTATCAGATTAAATTTTTCCCCAAGAAAGTATTAACACTCATTGCTGTTATTCCTCCTTTGTTATTCTTCTTCTGGTTTAATTCAGCGGCCTATGGAAATCCATTTCAATTCTCAGGTACCGTTCCAAGTGTTAGTGCGATAGACGAAGCTGGTAAACCAGCTGCCCCCAAGGCTGCAGATGTAAAAAGTGCAGAATATTTTTTAAATCCTGATGCACAGAATAAATCTGCTGTTGCTTTCTTTAATACACGAAGTCTTTTGAACGGATTTTATATCCATTCTATTAGTCCTGATCGTGGAACACTATTCTTTGCCCCAATTGTTTTATTTGGAGTTGCTGGAATACTTTTTGCAAAGAAAAAATATCCTCAGGTGATATCTGTATTTGTGGCAGTAATTGGAGCAAACGTGTTGTTGTATTCAATGTGGGGTGATCCTTGGGGTGGTTGGGCTTTTGGGTCTCGTTACATGATCCCTACTTACGCAGTCTTATCTATATTTATTGGAACTCTTTTAACTAAGTTTTCCAACTCAAAGGCATTGCTGTTGTTTGTATGGATAGTACTCGTTTATTCACTTGCAGTTAATACGTTAGGTGCAATCACAACAAGTAAAAACCCTCCTGCAGTTGAAGTACTTGGTCTTGAAAAACTTTCAGGTAAAGTTGAACATTACAGTTATGATCGCAACTATGAATTCTTACAAAACAACAATTCAAAATCTATAGTTTTTCAGTCAATTGCTCGTAATCATGTTTCTGCATTGAATTACTATTTCATTCTTACCGGATTCTTGACACTATTTTTAACGGTATTACTCGTTTCAATTCCATTTACAAAAAATAAACAATCATGACAATTAAAATACCAATTAAAATTATTAGTGATCTTCATAAATTTTGTGAAAAATACATGCTTTTAATTTTGACTGTTTTGATGTGTGTAATCTCTGTTGCAAGTTTTGTTTTTTATTACAACAATGGATTAGGTTTAGCCTACAATGACGCACGTTCTCACTTAGACATTGGACGTCGTGTCGTTGAAGGGTTAAAGCCAGGTTTGGCTCAGATTGGGTCTGTTTGGTTACCACTACCTCACTTATTAATGACTCCAACGATTTGGAACGATTTTATGTGGCATACCGGCTTATCAGGGGCTATTCAATCTATGATAGCTTTTGTCGCGACTGGAGTTTTTATCTATAAATTCCTGGATATGCTTCGAGTGAAACTTTTTGCTCGAGTTATTGCTGTATTTGTCTTTATTGCAAACATAAATGTTTTGTACATGCAGTCAACAGCTATGACTGAGCTTCTGCTTCTCGCCACACTTATGGCAGGTATTTATTACTTTGTTGCTTGGCACAAAACAGAACGAGTTCTTGATTTAGTGAAGTCTGCTTTCTACATAATGCTCTCTACTCTTATTCGATATGAAGGATGGTTCTTGGTGCTATATGCCGTTGGTATTTTGGCCATAACTTCTTTTCGCAAGAAAGGGTACAAATCTGCTGAAGGAGCAATTCTCTTGTTTGGAACCTTGGCTGGAGTTGGAATTGGCTTGTGGGTGATTTGGAATCAACTTATCTTTAAAGATGCACTCTACTTTATCTTGGGGCCATTTTCTGCTCATGCTCAACAAGCACAACTTGATGCAGCCGGACAATTGCTTACAAAAGGAAACCTCATTTTCTCGTTTAAGATTTATCTGTATTCGTTGGCTTATAACTCATATGCTTTTGTGTTTTTACTAGGATTAATTGGAATGTTTGTCATGGCTTTCGACCGCAAGTTATCTCTTCCTGTGAAGTTAGCTTGTTCCGCATTGTTAGCACCAATTATGTTTAATGTTCTTGCACTATATTTCGGATTCTCTGTTTTGTTTATTCAAGGTTTGTCAGGGGACACGTGGTTTAACGTACGGTATGGATTAATGATGATGCCGGCTCTTGCCATCTTTATTGGATTTTTAATAGATCGAGCAAAAGATATGAGATATGTTCTTGTCGGTCTTCTTCTTTTTGTTACCTTTTTTGCTTTCGCAAACAATGACGCTGTAACCATTGATGATGCACGTGTTGGATCTAGTCAGAAGAATGTCTCAGAAGTAAGTGGATGGCTAAAGGCAAACGCCGCCGATAAAGATGGCTTTGTGTTGATTTCAGCCGCTTCACATGATGCTATTATCTTTAGTTCTGATCTTCCTTTGAAGAAATTTATTCATGAAGGAACTGGAGCTTACTGGGAAAGTGCTGTTTCGACACCAGATCGATGGGCACGATGGATTGTCTTACGAACACATGATTTAAATGATTTAACATTTAAAGAATTGAATGAAAATTCGCCAGAATGGCAAGAGCAGTATATACTTGTCAACTCATATCCATTTGCGGATATCTATGAACTTAAACCAGAATACATTCCACAGTTAACCACTACACCTGTGTTTGGTCATCAAAAGTAATGCCAAAACACCGGTCACATACTCATATGAAATACCTATCAAAAATATTTATCGTCCTTATTGTGTTTGTTGCTTTTTTTGTCGCTTATAAAGTTCTTAATAGAAAGCCTGATGTTCCAGGACAAGCAAGCAGTAAACTCCTCTGGAATATCCAATCCGTTGATACGATGAAATTTTCAAGAGATCTTGCTCGAGAGAAACTAAATGACAAAGCATTTGAAGCAACCATTGCAACACAAGTAAAACAAATTGCTGAAACCGGGGCAACTCATGTGGCCGTAGGTACACCATATGAAGAAGAGTTTGTGCCATTTCTTGCCAAATGGGTAGAAGCAGCCCGACAAAACAATCTTAAGGTTTGGTTCCGTGGAAATTTGGCTGGATGGGAAGGATGGTTCTCATACCCAAAAATATCAACCAATGAACACACCGCAGATGTCGTTTCCTTTATTTCAAAACATCCGGAGCTTTTTAGCGATGGGGACATTTTCACTTCCTGTCCTGAGTGTGAAAACGGAGGACCAGGGGACCCGAGAATGACCAATGATGTTGCCTCTTTCAGAAGCTTCCTTATTAGTGAACATAACTCTGTTGTTGCCGCTTTTAAGCGATCAAACAAGAATGTACTCGTTGGTTTGTATTCGATGAATGGAGATGTGGCAAAGCTTACAATGGACCCTGAGACAACAAAAGCTCTCGGAGGCTACGTTTCAGTTGATCACTATGTTCTTACTCCTGAACAACTTTCTGCTGATATTGAAGCACTGGTCAAATCAAGTGGAGGGAAAGTCGTGTTGGGAGAATGGGGCGCTCCTATCCCTGACATCAACGGAAAAATGACTGACCAAGAACAGGCAGATTGGATTAGTGCGGCACTATCAAACCTTTCACAAGTGAAGGGACTCGTGGGACTTAACTACTGGACAGGATATGGTAGTTCAACGGCCATTTGGACCTCACGAGGTGAGGCGAGACCTGCCGTTACCCAACTTACTGGGTACTACAAGCCGGTTGTTGTTTCAGGCTCAGTGGTAAACGAAATAGACAATATGATTGAGGGTGTTGAGATTAAAACTGCATTAAGCCAGGCTCGATCTGACTCAAGAGGTCGATTTAGCCTTACCTTTACACCAGCTGACAAAACAGTAACAGTACGTGCTGCCGGGTACGATACTCAGGTGTTAGACGCAAGTCAGATAGGGGACCATATTGTGCTTGTTAAGAGTCGGGAAAATGTTCTGTTTCGTTTCGCTAAGTATCTTAAAAACCTTCAAAAATAGCCTCGTTTGACATTTATTATGGGGAGTGATATAATCCCATATCAAATAATTATGAACAAAATATTGTTCACTCTCGTCCTACTTTTAGTGGCAATGCCAGTCCGTCTCGTACGGGCAGCAAACGTGCCAGACTTTCCTACATGTAGTAATCCTCAAGGAGTTCTTCAAGTTTCTTTCGATGCTGGTATTCATGGAATTGTTGGTAACCCTGGAGAGTTTACTGGATCTGATAAGGTTTATTCTGTAAATGATGCACAGGAAATTCAGTGTTTTTGTAGTACCGATGGTAAAGGAATACAAACAAACTGGTGGAAGGTAAGTTCTCTTTCTCAAGAAGAAATTCAAACCTTAAAGAATTTAGGTTGGGTGTTTGTACCAAATGGTGCTGACTGGGGACTAGATCAAGGTCCATACATGGCCCAAAACACAAACTATTCTTGTGGTGGAACAGGTGGTGGAGGAAATACAACAACTACATCTACTGGTTCTACAACAAGTTCAGCTGCATCAACCTCTTCTGATCCAAGTGTTCTTGGGTTAGCT
Organism: uncultured Gammaproteobacteria bacterium; assembly: GCA_964568925.1. Taxonomy (GTDB): domain Bacteria; phylum Patescibacteriota; class Microgenomatia; order UBA8517; family UBA8517; genus CAYQUL01. The sequence goes on along the minus strand of CAZMSJ010000015.1, from coordinate 5,267 downwards.
GCAACAGGTGATACTTGGATGGTAGGTCTTTTGGCTCTCCTTTCAGGTACTTCATTTATTCTTGGTGTCGCAAGCCGACGGTTGAATAATTAATCATGAAACTCTCCCGTTTCTTCTTTTCTCTTTCCGTTATTTTCTTTGTCTTCTTTTTAGCTTTAGCATATGAACAGAATGCCCCACAACGGTTAGCCTTCTCTCAAATGCCACAATTTACTCATCAAGAGGTACGTAACGGCGACACTACTGATACATATGCTAAAACTCCATCTGGTTTGATTATTCCATCCATAAAAGTTTGGTTACCGGTATACCCAAGTAAAATCACGAATGGGAAATGGGAAACGAGTAGAAAGGGAGTTTCTTTTCTGTCATCTGCAGCCAAACCTGGCGAGACAGGGAACGCAATTTTCTATGGACATAATTGGCCCAATTTGCTAGGGAATTTAGGAGGGGTAAAGCCTGGAGACTCTATTCAAATTATTAGTGTTGATGGTCAAACAAAGACATTTATTGTAAGTACTGTTCAAGAAGTTTCTCCAAAGGATATTTCTGTGCTTTCTCAAACGACAGACAAGAGAATTACAATTTATACCTGTACTGGTTTCTTTGATTCAAAACGACTTGTTGTTGTTGCACATAAGGCTTAACTACTATAAGTTGACCTCGTCGCTTATTTTGTATATAATACCCCCCTATGAAAAAAATATCTGAACTGTTATCAAAAATTAAACCCAATGAAAAGTGGAGTGCAAATATCTTCTTTTTATCAATTTTGGCGTATTTAGTATGGACTGGTTATGTTGCTTTTTTAAAACGAAGTGGCGTGATTTTTGGTCCAAACCTTGCAGTTATGTTAATTCCAGTATTCTTACTTGATGGAATTAAGACACTTATTGAGTCTATTCCCTCAAAGAAAGATATCGCTGCAGACGAAGACATTTCTAAGGTAACGGTAGTTATTCCTACTTATAATGGAGCAAATCATATTTCTGCAACGATTAAAGACCTCCTTCGTAGATTTGAACCATCTCGGATTATTATTTCTTCAAACGGATCAACTGATCGTACCTGTGAAATCGCGAAATCATTTGGTGTTACTGTATATGAAACAAAAGAACCAATTGGAAAAGTAGGCGCCATTAACGTTGCACTGAAGTTAGTTAAAACTCCATACGTTTTAATCATGGATGATGATACGTTGGTTGGGGATGCACTTATACCTACAAGCGAACTGGTCGCAGGTAGAGGAGGGGTAGCCTTTACTGTTCTACCAATAAAGAATGGTTTCCTTTCTGAACTTCAAAGTCATGAATATAGAAAGAGTATGGAGGTTGGTGCCCGGTACCATAATTATCTGCAACAGTGCAAAACATATCAGGAGCTATTGGTTTATTTAATACACAAGAACTAGTCAGACAAATTGAGCTGCATTCCGGCGAATTTTCAGGTGAAGATTTGCAAAGAACACTTTTAGTTCATCTTGCGAGTGAAAAATTAAATGGAGTCGTTATGTCTAGCTCAGTAGTTAAGACATTGGCACCTTCAGATATTAAAACTCTTTTTAAGCAACGCGTGTATGGTTGGAATCCTGGATTTTTGGCAAATTTTCATTTGTACGTAAAACTTCTTTTTATGAAAAATATTCCTTTGAAACTACGATTTGAAGCCTTTTATGGAACTTTTGTATTAACAGTATTAGATCCTATCCGGTTACTCTCATTACCGATTCTTATTTTTGAACCAGTCTATTTACTGTTTTTTTATATTACATATTTTTTACTCGAGTTAGTGACATACTTACGCATTGGTAGAAATGAACCTATTTGGGTAATTTTCATTTTTCCTGTCTATGGCATCTTTAACTTTATTACTCGCATTTTAGCTATGTCCGTTTTCTTCTACCGTAGATTTACTAAAGTATTAGGAAGAGGTTTAAAGAACGATGATTATCGATTTATGCAAACACACACTAGGGCTCTTGGCGCACTTTTTGCTAGCGTTTTTGTGTTGTTCATAAGTGCACTTTATGCATCATTTTTAATCGTAACTTCAAGTTATGAATCTGTTGTTGAATTACCTGTAAATGAAAATGCCGCAGTAGAAGTAACCGAGACAATAAATGCTGAAGTTCAAGAAAATGTGTATACAGAAATTATGGTTATTGCCATAAGTGGGGATAGTCGCTGGAGTTTGTCTGAAAAGATCGTTAAAGAGTATGCTTCAATACATAACATTGAAATGAATAGTATCAACCTGAACGGTGCTACAAGAAAAGTCTTTTATTACCTGGATGAAAGTAAAGTAAAGCCTGGTGATATTCGTTCGATAAGTTCTGCACTCGTAGAGGAGGCTGTCTCCTTAAATTAATAGATAGTTCCAATTACGAAACTATCCATGACATCATGGGGTTTTTCTTCTGTTTGAATAAGTGTCTCTATAAACTTACTCGTAATAACGTTTTGGTCACTCTGTTTTTCTATCAATTTTCTAATAAAAATTCGTGTCTTTTTGTTTTTTAGTTTGTCTTTTTGACACTCACTTCTATCGCATAAATCAATTTGAATAACTGAGTCCTCCTCATTTTTGTCATCAATGTCTTTGGAAATGTGCTTATGTTCATTGTCCTCGTCATATTCTGTTTCTATGTGAATATCCCGTTTTTCCTTGTGATGTTTAACATGAACATGTACATGAGTGTCTTCGCATTCAACTTCGATTTTCCTCTCACCTTCATCTTCGTCATCTGAAATCTCTACATCAACATCTTCACATTTATCATCATCGTGATGAGGTTTTGGAGTGCTTGTAGGGGCTGCTGTTTGTGTCGGTGTCGGCGTAGGTGTTTCAGTTGCGACAGGTGTTGCTGTAGGTTGTGGTGTTTGGCTTGGGGTAGGTGTCCCTGTAGGTGTAGGAGTTGCAGCTGCAGCAGAAATAGATATTCCTGAAAGTACTGCCGTTGTTGAAAATTGTGCGAGTACAGATTTAACCTTAAGAGAAGAAAAGGAAGCCAAAAGAATAGTTGCTGCGACGATACTCACAACAATATTTTTATGTTTTCTTTTATGGTGCTCTTCTTTAATCCCTAAATAAATATCCCGAAAATTTAAGAACATTAGAATACTACTTGGGAAAAGTACCATGACAGCAAATCCTAGTTTTGTTCGAGCAAATACAACGATGTGTCCGACAAGGGGAATACTAAACAAGAGTTTTCCTTTTATATTTGTTGTTTGTACTTTCCAATTATCACGGGTTTGATTTGCATCTCCCTTTGTTATCCAACCGAGGTTTGTCTGTTCAACTGCTCTGTGGAGTACCAGTTGATATTTGTCGTTCGGGTTTTCAAATGCGATGATGTCGCCTATTTGAATATCAGCAGTTGGTTTCACAACTGCAACAGCCCCTGGGTAGATAACTGGCACCATTGAACCCGTTGGAACAACATAGGTTTGAAATTGGCCTTTGGTGGGTAGCCGTGGGGAGAGAATTACAAAGATGGTTAAAACTAAAACCAGATACAAGACAACTTCAAGCACTTTCCCTATTCCGTGGAGTATTCGTTTGTTCATATCTCATTCGATCTGCGGAGTGACTCCGCAGATCTATCAGATCTAACAACAAAAAATTATTGTTGTGTACCTGTCAAAGTAAACGTAATATCTTCTAAATGTTCACTTTGAATTGCGTTTGGTGCATCTGCTGGTACTCGTACATATACTTTGTACGTAGTGTTACCGAGAGAGGCAATCGCCGCACCTGGAAAATTAAATGATCCTGCGTTCCAGTCGGCCAACGTGTGCCATCCTGTTGTTCCAGAATCGTCCGCAGTGTTGACTGCGACTTCAACGTAGTTTTTAAGATTTGCACCTGTTGTTCCCCAACCAGTTGCTGCAGTTAATTGAGCACTGATAGCCAAACTTACAGATCCTGTGTTTTCAACAACAAAAGTTGTGAATTGGTCATTAGAAATACCAAATCCTGGATAGACTCCAGTTATGGTAAGACCAGTGACAAATGAATTTGTAGTTGCTCCGGCCAAGTTTGGCCCAATTTCAATTGCAGCATTTCCAGCGGTGATGTTGATACCACTAACGGTTCCTGTTGTTGTAAATGCTGCGTAAGCAACACCTCCTACAACTGAAGCAGTCATAACGATACCAAGCATTCCTGATAAAATTTTTCTCATAAATTTCTCACCTCCTTTCCCCATTTTGTATTAATAAAATAAGAATAAGGCTGGTTTATTTGAAGTAACTGATAAAACGCTATCTTGGGCATAAAAGATATCGTGTAGTTAACTTACCTGATACAAACGACTACGAAACTATTTATATACTTAAATTCAGCAAACTACAACTACAAGATATAAATTGCCCGATGTTTTGGGGTTAAATGTGAAGAATATTGGTAGGTTATTTTACCAAGTCAGGTCTGTTTTGCTTGGTCTTTTTTAATGCTTCAACGGTTTTCCATTCATTTATTTTTTTAGGATCACCTGACAATAATACCTTTGGCACCGTCCAATCTTTATACTTCTCAGGTCGTGTGTACTGTGGTGCTTCAAGGAGGGAAGGGTCAGAGAAACTTTCATACTTTGTTGCGTCTTCTTTTACAATTACACCAGGGATAAGCCGGGTTACTGTCTCAGTCACAACCATTGCTGGAATTTCTCCGCCCATCATTACATAGTCACCAACTGACAATTCCATATCTACTAAGTGTTCATGAATACGTTCATCAAATCCTTCATATCTACCACAAATTAAAATCAAATGATCAATTTTAGAGAGTTCTTGTGCTTTCGCCTGTGTAAACTTTTCGCCACGAGGAGTAAGAAGTATCACAACAGGCTTCTTTTTATTAAATGAAAAGAATGTACGTCTTGAAAGCTTCTTTAGCGCTTTCTCAATAGGCTCAACCATCATAATCATCCCAACGCCACCGCCATAAGGTCTGTCATCAATTGTTTTTCTCCAAGACAGGCCAAATTGACGTAAATCGTGGGTTTTGATTGTCACAAGCTTTTGCTTCTGAGCACGGGCCATAAGCGAGTCGCCAAAGGGACCTTTAAACATTTCTGGAAAGAGAGTCAAAATATCTATTTTCATTTTCTAACTATAACATGGTATACTCCTGACTGCAGGTACGGACACGGCACCTGCCCTCCTTTTTTATGTGGTGGTGTGGGCCGTTATCTACACCATCACATAATTTTTTTGTTGCAAAAGGAAACCCCGTACGGAGCTTGGCGAAGGCCTTGCGAAGTG
>CAZMSJ010000014.1:12964-24120 GCA_964568925.1 uncultured Gammaproteobacteria bacterium | reverse complement strand
CGCGCAAAACGATTCATCCCCGGACTGGCGTCCGGGGTTTCCTCTTGAACAAAAATGGCGCTATGAAAGCGCCATTTATTTGTTAATCACTCAGTTATTGGTGGAACACCATTCTCTTTTACATTTATATAGTAAGGTGAAACAGGCGTTGAATAGATTCCATATGCACTTGAATGAGGTGAAGGTAAGTCGGGAAGAATAACCAACGCTGCATTCTCACCAAGACGAAAATTGAGACAAAGAGATTGTGCAGAGGTATCACCATCGTTACAACCTATCGAGATGTCGCTGGTGGGGTGTGATTCCTTCCAATCTTTCACACGAGACAACTCTTCTAAAATATGTCTAACAAGTTCAAGCACTTCACTAGCTGATAATTGTATTTCTACAGAGATACTACTTTAATGGGAAACTCATACTTCACTCCTCTAACTAGCTCTAACAAAAAGTCAGTTATTGCCATGAGATCATATTTGTAAAAGAGTTATTTATCAATTTATTCCGAGTTTAAGGATAAACATATTGCAAATTGGGGTATTGACATCAATATCTGACAAGGAATAGTGTTTATGTAGTTAAGTAATTATATGAAAACAAACACGTTTGCTTCGATAGGCATTTCATTTAGCTTCTTCGTCCTCACAATGTTTTTCGCCACTTCTGTTCTCGCTGGTTGGACATGTTGTACACCTAATGCAGATGGTTCAGCATCATCCGATTGTGGAAAAGTAAGTGGAAGTAGTTGTGTAAACGGTTGTTGCAGTGTTGAAACAAAAAGTAGAAATGAATGTCCAGCAGGTTCAACTTCGTCATCTTGTATAAGTTGTGGAGGGAACTTAGTATCGAACACCTGTAGCGGAGGAGTTTCAGCAAATGATAGTGATCTTTGCCGATATGCAGCTGTAAGTCCACAGTCACTCACACTAAAACAAGGTCAAGAGTTTGATATGGTTACTAATGCATATAATCCAGCATTCTTCCTTATTACTAGTGTCAGTGCCGTATCAACTGCACCTACGGTACTTTCAGTAACGCCAGCAGTACGAAACGTATGTTGTGGATGGACCTATGGATATTCAAATCCTGCAATTCCACTTCGTGTTACAGCTCTTGCTCAAGGTGGTTCTATGGTTGTAACAACCTTTAGCAGTGATCAAACGAAGTTTGTATGCAAAGGTGCATCTACTATTACAGTTAAAGATGTAGCAACACCATTAGCATGTGTTCCTGGTGCAAAGTGTGTAAGTAATACAGCTAATTTCTCAGCCAATTCACTAGTAACTTGCAGTATGCCAAAACCAACAAACTCAACACTCGGAACACCATCTTATGAATTAAAATGTAATCCTTATGCTGGATCAGTTGCTCAAAAGCAAATCGCACTCAACTCAGTAACTGGTACATTCGCTGCTTTCAAGATTGCAACAGGAGTAACAAGAGTTGATTGTTCATTCAGATATTGTCAAAAGGCGACAAACGGTGTGATAACCTGTTCTAAGTGGTCAGTATAATAATATAAATATGGCTAAGAAAACAAACAAACCAACTATCAATTACGTACAAGTATTAGGCATCATTTTAGTAGCGCTTTTGACAGTCGCTACAGTACTCGTATTAAGTAACAAGTCTCTTTACAATCAATTGACAAGAACTGGTGCAGCCGGCAACTATGGACCATATCTTGATATCACTAAGTGCGATGGAACATGGACAACAACTACCTGTTTTAATGTTAAAAATGTTACAGCAAATCCTGTTGCAATTAGTTATCTTCTTGATTGTTGGGATCAGACAAAGTGTGCAGATAAGGCTGCGACCATTACTCTTAAAGCTGGGGAAACAGTTAAGCTTGGTCTTGGAAGTCCATGTTCAAAGTGGCAGCTAGATATCAACTGGTCAGGTCGAACAGATGGTGGATGGGATTGGGGAGGAGTTGTAGAAGCATCTACTGCTTGTAGTACACCAACACCTACACCAGTATCTTGCACAAATACTTTCTCATTCCAAGTTAAGTAATCTTCTATAAAAAGGATGCTATCCTCTGGAGTCATACACGGTAATACAAAAAGGAATCTCTGTTTTCGTATTTGGTATACTACACAAAGTTAGTATCGCCTGCGTAGCTCAGCTGGTAGAGCGACGGTATCGTAAACCGTAGGTCATCGGTTCAATCCCGATCGCAGGCTCATGGCTGCTCAACAATATTCTCGATTAGCTAGGATAGAAGAAGCAAAGGCTCGTAAAACAGTCATTATCTACTCTCTTCTAACACTTGGAATCATATTATTCCTATTGTTTTTTGGTGTTCGAATATTAACGGCCATTGCAGGATTTATTCAACCTGCACAAAAACAATCTGTCGAGATTACAGACAATGTTCCTCCTCCACCTCCACAACTTGATTTTGTTCAACAGAAGACAAACAAAGATACACAAACAATATCTGGTGAATCTGAACCTGAATCTATTGTACAGATTACAGTTAACGGGTCGGTGACCTCCACAAGAGCTGACGCTGGTGGAAACTTTACAATGGATGTCACGTTATCAGACGGGGAGAACACTATCACTGCTAAGGCCACAGATGCGACAGGTAACGTAAGTAATCAATCTGACGTGGTTGTGATAACTTTAGATAAGACTGTACCGACACTGACGATTACCAAGCCAAGTCCAGGGCAATCATTCACAGCGAAAGATGCACCAATTCGAGTGGAAGGAATTACAGATGCTGAACGGGTAACGGTAAATGATCGAATTGCAGTAATAGACGGAAATGGTAAATTCTCACTTATTGTAAGCCTCAATGAAGGACAAAATGATCTTGTTGTCCAAGCAACTGACCAAGCAGGAAACAAAACAGAAACAACAATGAGCGTTATTTACACTCCTTAACTCTTCTTTAGAATAACTGTTGAAACGTACATCACAACAAAACCCAGGCAATATGGATAAAAGAGAGTATTGGTAAATTGAGCATGAACGAGAAAAGCTATAAAAACAGGGAGTCCGGCAGATAGCTGAGGATATTTTTTATAGAAAGATAATCCTTCACGAATAAGTACTATTGCCCCAACAACACCGAACGAAACAAGGATTGTTTCAAAACTGTTATCAAGACCATGACAGGAATTTGATTGGGAGTCGACAACACTATTATATTTTGTCGAAACCAAACAAACATTGTTATATCCAAACCCAAACAAGGGTGACTTCTTAATGAGGGAAACTCCAAAGGATGCGTTTTGTATTTTATATGAGATTGAATAGAGTCTTTCAAGTTTCACTCCTTCGCCTCCTGGCCGTGGTAATAAAAGGAGCACGACAGCAAACACAGCCAATGCATAAAAGATTCTCTTAACAGTCAGTTTTTTATAGAAATAAAACAACAATGCGATCGAAAGGGCCAAATAGCTTGCCCTTGAGTACGTTAAAAGTAAGGTAAGGAAGAAGAATAGGATCAACAGATATCGAGGTGTAGACTTCAGGTGTATCAAAGATAGAAGTACCCCAAAGACCATTAAAAGCCCGGTAAAGGCAGGATCGAGAAAGGTAGAGGTCAATCGATAGTAGTGGTCATCCCACCCCAATACTGAAAGCTGTCGTAAATCTGGAAACAAGAAATATTGAAACCATCCTAAAATGGCAACAAGAAATAGCAGAGTCAGTAACACAACTAGGCCATTTCTTTTTGTAATAATTTCCTTTTGAGTAAAAAGAATTTTGCCTAAGATAAAGATCCCAATAAGCCGTAACAGATATGCGAAACCTACTACTAAACTAGTGGCAGGGAAAAAGGCAAAGGCAAGACAGGAGGAAAAAAGAAGTGGAACAAGTTTTTTAAAAACAAACAGTTCCTTAATGTTAAGAATCACTAACAAGGCTAGAATTAAATCCGTCGGCTTAAAGGGAATAGACATCATTTGACCGAGAAGCGTTGGGATTTGTCCAAACACAAAAAGTGCACAATATAATAGGACAAGCACCCCATTCATTCTTTTTACAATATTATTTGTTTTCATAGTACTTGTTCCACGCCAAAAATGAGTGTAGAGACATAAATGATGAGTAAATTAAACCCTCAACGCCATCTAGAAACCCAAATCGAACAAAATAGTTATACATAAACTTCGCAAAAGGAAACCCAAAAGCATGAATAATAGGCTTGTTTTTGTTTCTTTTTTGAGTACCATGAATACGTGAATAGGTAAGAATGGAAAGCAAAAAGCTTTCAATCGTTTTATGTGAATAGTGGTACAGCGGATTAGAAAGATTTGATGTGTTCCCCTTTATGTTCCACTCCTCATGCACCGCATTTAACCATTTACCGGATTTAACACGCCCTAAACGTAAAAGACGAGCATTCCCCCATTCTCCATGAAATAATATTTTCTTATTAAAAACATCTCTGCGTAAAACATAATATCCAGAAACATCTTTTGTACCTATACATGTAATAATTTCCTTCTTTAGAGCTTCTGGAACAATTTCGTCAGCATCTACGAAGAAGATCCATGGGGTTTTCACTTTTGTGAGTGCGAAGTTCCTCTGTTTTGCAAAGTTGTTGTCGAGATGTCTTCTGTAAACTGTCGCACCTGATTCTTTTGCGCGGTTAGCCGTTTCATCAGTAGAATAATCATCTATTACAATTCTTTTTTTACAAAAGGAAAGACTTTCTAAACAAGTAGAAATGTTTATCTCTTCATTTTTTGTAAGAACGACGGCTGTAATATCATTTGATTTCATAAGAAATGTGTTCTCCATTTTCATAGATCGTTACTACTTTTGCGGCATCGGTGGTTGGCCTATTTCCATATAGCCAACCCAAATACCAGTAATTTTGTGCGTAAGTACCTTCAAACTGATCATTAGGACCAACTCTTTTTAATTGATATGGTTGGCCATTGGTGTTCTGTGTTATTTCACGCATTATAGTCGATTGAACAGAAAACGAAACTAATCCCCTCTCGAATCGATCATCTTTTCCAAAGAAAAAGGAGGAGTTAAGGAGAAAAATGAGAACAAAAATAGTTATGACAACAAAAGTATTACGGCTCTGCAATACATAAGCAGCGTAAGAAAAGATAAATGGAACAATTGGAATAAAGTAATGAACTGGAGGATTTCCATGAACAAATAACCCGATGAGTGCTGTGGTAATAAACAGAAGTAAAAATCGATTTCTTTTTGTAACAAAGAGAGATAGAGACAGAGCAATTCCAACCATACTTGAAGCAAATCGGCTAAATAACAAACTAACCAATTGAAAGAAGTTTACTCCGGGATCAACAACAGCATCCTTTTCAATCAGTCCTCCAAATCGTGCAAAACGATATGGTATCCAACTTACAATCTTAACGAGTGTACTTGGATCAAAGATTACTAAATGAATTAGGTACGGTATATGTGGAATAAGTGCAGCTACAAGTACTTTGTATGTAATTTGACTGCTTGGTTTACTTTTTATGAAAAGATATAGAAAGGCAGGGACAAGAGTAAGTGGGGTGTAATGGAATGAAAGTGAAAGCGATAATAGAAATGAACTCGCAACAAACCGTTTTTTATGCAAAAAGTAAATAAAGGGAAAAATAGGGAACATGCTCAGAGAAAAAAAGCGCGCTTCTCTTGAGAGCGTAACCATAAAAGGTGAGATTGAAAGTAAGCCTGCAGTAATCAGTGCAACCTTTTTGTTAAAGGAGTTTCTTAACGAAAGATAAGAAATTACGGGAAGGAGACAATGAAGTGTTGTCATAAAAAGGGCAGCACCAATTGGACTCCATTGAGAAATGAGTAGTACGGGGATAATAATCCAATAGAATAAGGGACTAAAAGACAACCAGGGATGAGAAGTAGGTGGACCTATCAGTGGAAATTTTCCAAATTCAAAGAAGTCACGGGCTGCTAAATAATTGTGTCCAAGCTCTCCATGAAACGCGATGTGATATGAGAAGTCTGAGAACCGTAGAATTGCCCCAACAAGCGTGATAAACAACAATATTGCTGTATATTTTGAAAAACGGGTAAAAGCCTCAACTACAACCATCCAAAATATACCGGAGTGCTTCCTAAAATAATGCATACGGCTTTCTCGAAATATTCTGTCTGTCTTCTCCCCTCTTGTAGTACTTTTTTCCCAACCATGGTATACCTTGGCCTCAGGTAATATCCAAATTTCATATCCCGCTTCCCGCACTCTTTTACACAAATCACTCTCCTCAAAATACAAAAAAAACTTCTCATCAAACCCTCCTACTTGCTCAAACACATCCCTTTTTATCATCATTGCTGAACCTGGGACTACATCTAGGGAGTAGGGTGATTTTCTATCTTTACCTCTTAAATAGTAATTGTTTGAAATAGGATTGTAAGGAAGAATCTTGTTAATAATAGATAATGCAAAAATAGCACTTAGTGGTGTCAGTTTTGATGAACCAGTCAATGAATATTCGTTGCTGTTCATATCTAGCAACTTTGGAGCAACTATACCTACTTTTTTTACTGAAAGTTTATCAATCAAAATATTGATGGCATTTTCACTTATAGAAATATCTGAGTTCAGAATCATAATATAATCTCCAATCGAGTGGATTAGTCCATAATTTACGCCTGCACCGTAACCCAAATTACTGGAAGTCTTAAAATATTTAATATTTTTGAACTTGGAAAGAAAATTATATTTTTGTCTTAGTTCATTATTATCAACAATAATTACTTCGAAATTAACATTTGGCTTATTTCGATATATTGAAGTAAGGCATGCTTCTAGTTCCTTTTGTGCCTTGTATGCAACGATGATAATAGATAGTTCTACCGTGTGCATACGACGATGAAGTATTCAGCAGACCCACTATATGAACGGATTGGAAAGTCTTTTGTTGTTAGTGTTTCTTGTTTTTGTCTCCCGACAAAATTACCCAAAAAGCGCCAGAGCGATTCTCGTTTTTCCCTAGGGAAGAGCTTTCTTAGCCCTAAGAAATCAACAGAAACCAAACCTCTTCTTGCTGTTTGTGAAGTCAAAAAGCTTTTCCAAGCCTTGGTTGCAGTATCTGACTTATTTTGTGCGTAAAATTCAACTCTACTGAAATGCTTTGCAAGGAGTTTGTGTAATTCTTCATAGGTATATTCTTTTACATGATAGGGGCTCATCAAATTTCCGTCAGGCGAATGGATCGCGCTGTTTGGTGTAGAGATACAGAGCTTTCCTCCTTTTTTAAGTATTCTCGAGACTTCCTTTAAAAATTTATTTGGCTCTTTTAAATGTTCAATCATCTCGAAGGCAACAACCATATCGAAAAAATGATCTTTAAAAGGGGTGTCAGTTGCATTTCCTAACAAAAATGAAGCTTTTTTCCCAAATTGATGTTTTGCATAGGCTATAGATTCTTCATCGACATCTATACCTATTATTTGTTTTGATTTTTGTGAAAGATAATCAGAGCCGTACCCTACCCCGCAAGCTATATCTAATACGTTTGCATCCTTTGTTATGTATTTTCTTGCAAATTGATACCGAGCATAAGCTTCGCTCATCAGAAAATTAGACGTTACCCCAGGTACCGCTCGTTCATTGAAGTCAATCATACTAGCTACGAGTATATATTTGTCTCACGTAAAATGCAGCAGGAATTAAGCTTAAGACACTTGAACCAACAGCAGCATAAGCCGTCCCTGTAATACCGAATATTGGAATAAGTATTGGAAGAGAAATGAGAAGAGATATTGCTCCAGTCATACTAATCACAGTAACAGCATCCTGTCGTTTGTTAGCAAGCAGTGGCGCGTAGGATGACAAGGCAACAGATCGAATGATACCGAGCGCTCCTAAAATTCGTAATGAATCAGTTATTCCAACCCATTTGTCCCCTAAAACTTTTATTACAAACTCTGGAAAAAGGATAAAAAGGAGTGAAATGGGACTAACAACTAAAATAGTTACAATAAGCGTTTTAACGTATGCACTAAATAAGCGCTGTTGGTTATCATTTATACGAACTAAAATTGGAAATGTAACTCGTGAGAGTATGTTACTCACTTCAGTTACCGGAGCAGTCGCAAATTGATACGCGGTTTGATATAACCCCAAGGAACCAGCTCCAAGCATGCGCCCAACTAAAATGTTGTCACTGTTTTGATACAAATAGTCAAACATACCAGTTAAAGTGAGCCATTTACCATGACTTAAAATGTAGAGAAGTTTTTTCCTATGGAATTCAAACCGAGGCACAGGACGGAAAAAGAGATAAGACAGGATCATTTCAAGTAATGCTCCTGACAGCAAACCATAAACTAATGCAAATGGTGATTGTAATAAAACTGCTAAGCCAACGGCGATTGAAGAATCCAAAATAAAAATTGCAGTTCGAATAAAGAATTCCTGTTTAAAACGCAATTCTGTTTGTAATTTAACAATTGAAGGATTTAAAAATCCTCGAATAAGAGGAACAAGAGCTATTAATTGTATTAAAGAGACTGAACCTTCATTATTAAAAAAGCCACCAATAATTGGAGCAGTTAGAAACAACAAGACTGATATCAATAGACCTCTCCCGAGTGAGACAACCCAGGCTGTACTAATGTAGGAGTCAATTTTACTTTTTTGTTGAACAAGTACCGTATTTATCCCCGTCTCAGTAAATATTTCTAAAAAGGAAAGTACTGTAACAGAGATGGCATATATTCCAAATTGATCTGGGGTTAAAATTCTAGCGAGAACAATTGTTCTAATTACTGAAAAAACACGAGTAATTCCTCTGTATCCTCCTATCCAAGCTACCCCACGATAAGCGTCTTTTGAATACCCCATGAATCATTATACTGATATTTTGGGGTAACGGAGCAACCCCATTGCAAACCCAAACATAACTGACATATCAGAACATACTTGCATAAAAGGGATTAACAACCTTGTTTGGCCATGAATATCATCTCTCATTTTCCAAATCGACCACATAAAATAGAGAAAAATAGTAGCTATAAAAGCGGGTACAAATACACTCGATAGAAATGATAGAAGTAAAAGGGTTATAAAAAGCGAATACCTGAAATAGAGAGATAGTATTTTTATGTTATGTGAACGAAGCTTTTTCACTGGATCCCACCATATTCCCGTTTGGGCATCACCAAGCGCATAATAATATGATTTTTTCATGAAGCTCGTAATTCTCTCTGGTGCCTTCCAATACACAATAGCTTTGGGGGCGCGAACAATAGGTATGTTGTTCTTCACCAAAATATAATTAAGAAGTGTGTCCTCCCCCGCTCTATATAGTTGTTCATTGAATCCTCCAATTTTTAAGAATGTACTTTTTCTAATAGCGAGTGAACGTGCAGAAGGCATAAATGTCTTTGACTTATACTTATTCTTCGTAACACCATGAAAAGCGGCAGCAATCCTTGAGACAGCATTAGAAGTAGTCATTGTGTAGTAACCAGCTACGACCTGAACATTTCTGTTTTTGAACGGTTCGGTTATCTCTTTCAGCCAATTTTTGTGTGCGATACAGCCACCATCAATAAACACAACTATTTGCCCTTTTGATTTCTTTACACCATAATTTCTGCCTACTGAGATATTTCCGACTTTTCGATAAATTGAAATACCTTTATTTTCAGAAGAATAGTTTTTTATAGCTTCATATGTTCCATCAGAACTACCACCATCAACAATTATAATTTCCGACATTCGCCGCTTTTCATTCAATCTGTCTATAGATCTAAACAAGGGAGCACAAGTTCCAACTTCATTTAATAATGTAAAAATTAAAGTGAACCTCATAAATATCTAAATTCTCCAGAGAGATTTATATTGAAAATAAATTTTTTCCCAAGTAAATTTGGATGCCCAAATCTGATTATCACTTGTACTAAGTTCTCTATTCTCATTGCTCTTAGTAAAATCGTTAATATACTTTGCAAGATCTTTAGAAGAATTCGCTATACTTACACGGCCAATAAAAGGAGTATTTCTAAATATTTTACGTCGTATCTTATTTTGAGAAATAACAATCGTATGACATTTTGAGTAAAGCGACTCAAAAACGGACAAATAACCAGATGCAATAGATAATTTAGCTTGTCCTAAATATTCTCCTGGGGAAACAAAACCGGTTACTGTTCCGAATTTCTCACATTTAGCCCGTAATTCTCCATCACCACAAAAAATAATTTGATACTTTCTCAAAAACAATTTATTGTTATGAAGTAAGTCTAGAAAAACCTGCAACCCTGTATCTTCTGACAATCTACCAATGAAAATTATTAAATCTTTTTTAGGGACGAGCTGATGTAGTCCTTCGTGATCAACTGCGCCATAAACGACCGAATTTGTTTTTATAGAATATATCTCTGTAACATACCTACCTACAGAAACTGATCCTGAAGACAATATCGAAGCAATCCTCTTTTGAAATATACTTTTTTTAGGTATTGGCCATATACCTTCCCATCCATGAAACGTTATGTAATTCTTTTTCCAAAAAAGAAGAATTCGTATTGGTAGATACCAAATATACACATCATGAATATGTATTACATCAGCTTGGTAAAAAAGCTTAAACTTCGTTAGTAATTTTACCCATATTACAAAGATACCTAAATATTTGATTTTAGGAAAAGTAAATCTGTGAATAGTCACATTATTCAATACTTCCACTGAAGCGAGCTCATTATTGTATTTTTCTGTCACAACAACAACCTTATTTTGTTTAGATAAATAGAAGTTAATTTGCTTGACGTGTTTTTCTACTCCACCAATACTAGGTAAAAATCTCGGAGTTATAATAATTATTTTTTTCGTAGTTGACATAATTTTATTAATATACCTATTCTATATTTACGAGCATTTGAAATATGTTACGTATTAAGCACATTTTTGCTATTTTACTCCTATTACTTCTGTTTTCTTCCCCTAAAAAAATATTTGCAAAAGATATACTGTTCCAAGATAACTTTAATGATGGTAATTCAAACGGTTGGTTTGAAACTAGCCCATGGGGAAGTTGGACAGTACAAAACAACTCATATATCGGACAAGCGCAGTTGATTCAATCACCAGCATTGCCTTCAATATCAACGATTGGAGATGAAAAATGGCAAGATTATGAATTTAGTGTCAATATCAAAAGTCTACTCGGTATAGATAAACAAATTCTATTTAG
>CAZMSJ010000014.1:0-12954 GCA_964568925.1 uncultured Gammaproteobacteria bacterium | reverse complement strand
CAGCACACGTAGCTTAGGTGCACGCCTTGCTGCTTTAGAGTCAATACTTCACAAAACAGAGCATATATTCTAAATATGCGTTCCTCATATTTTAATGGTGGCAATGATATTATTCTTGCAAAAAGATCACCTTTAGGTACAGAAAAAGCTTCGCTCTTATTAATTAAACAGTTCATCAACTCACAAAATACAGATTACAAAGTCAAAATACAGGTAAAAAACACACAAATAGGTACGAATATTGTTGTATATATTAATGAGAATGAAGAGATTAATTATTTGGATAATGATAATCCTATTCTGAACGGAAAAATTGGCTTAGAGGTCGTTCCTGGGGGGTATATGCCAGGGAACCCAATCGGACTAATTACAAAAATATCATATGATGAAGTTCTTGTGACGAGTCTCGAAAACAAGTTCGACATGAAGCAATACGATCCAAAATGGAAGGATGTTACGTACGATTCAGCTGATATCTGGTCACCTGGCAAAAGTACTATTGAAAGATATGGATGTGCGGTTACATCAGCTGCAATGATTCTTCAAAATTATGGTCATAGCGTTACACCTGAAACTCTTAATAGTTGGCTAATTGATAATGATGGATATGTCGGTGAAGGGTTACTTAACTGGAGTGCAGTTACAAAATGGGCAAAGGAATCAAATGAAAGTAATCCAGATGCAAAAAAACTTGAATATAAAAGATATTCTTTCACTACAGAAAAACTAGATGAGGAGTTGACAGCAACAAGACCTGCAATTTTAAAGCTCAAGAATAATGATACAGGGGGAACTCACTTTGTAGTTGTTACAAACAAGGATCAATCCACATATAAAATGAGTGATCCTGCAACAGAGAATGAAGATCTATCTTTCTACCCAAGTGAAAGGTACAACCGAATAAATAGCTTTGTCCCATCTAATACTGATCTATCGTATCTATATTCCTATCTATCCCCTACACATACGTTAAAAGTATTCTCGCCTTCTGGAACAGAACTTGATGGAATTGATGAAGAAGCAACATATGAAGATCAGGTAGACCATACAGTACTAAAAAAGAAACAATTAACTACTTTTGAATGGGCCAAACCTACGATCGGAAAATACAAGATACAGGTCACTGGGAATGGAGCATATTCACTTGAAACAAGATACTACGATAGTCTTGCAAATCTAGAAAAGAAGGATGTCCAAGGCAAATCGACAAACACAACAGATACCTATTTTCTAACAATTGGCGAACAAACGTCCTTAAAAAAGGTTGACTTTGCATATTTAAAAGAACTCCTCACAAATGCATATAGTGGCAATAAAATAAAAAACAAAGGAGTGTATCAAGCGTTATACAGCACCGTAATCGCAGCTGAAAAGGCAACACAGAAACAAAACACGAAATTAGCAAAAGTACTCCTTGATGTGATGATATTTGAGATTAAACTCTCTCGAAAATATATTGTAGCTGAAACCAGCACTGAGCTAATAAATACAATACAAATTCTAAAAGAAAGTTTGTAATGAAGGAAGATTAGCGACCTACGAGACCTTTCAGAACGTCTCGAACAAGAATAACAATTGCTCCAATACCGATTCCAAGTAATCTGATGATTCCACGAAGGATTTTGACAACCTGATATTCAGTCGTCTTCATATACTGGTTTTCTTTTAGTCCGCCAGCTCCAAATGTATTGCTTGGTGTAAGTGAGTCCATAATTTCAAATAGTATACTATATTTTCCCTAATTTTGGTGGATCCGAGAGGATTCGAACCTCTGACCTCTCGAATGTGAATCGAACGCTCTAACCAACTGAGCTACGGATCCAGGATTGCGGCTATTTTAGCATATTATCACTTGCTCCCCATACATTTATCACCATATAATGACTTTATGTTTAGGAAGTTGACTTCATTTATCTTTGAAATAGCTCAGACTGTAGTTTTTGCGATTTCAATATTCCTTTTTATCTATCTCCTCATTTTACAACCACACAAAATTAAAGGGAGCTCAATGGAACCAACTTTTCATGATGGTGAATATTTACTGACAGACAAAGTCTCATATCGTTTTGGAACACCAAAAATTGGTGATGTTGTTGTTTTCAAAGCACCACCAACATTTGAAGATGAATTTATTAAGAGAATTATTGGAGTACCAGGAGACCACGTTAAAGTTGAGAACAATAAGGTCTATGTTAATCAAAAGCCAATTGATGAAGGATATCTTGCACCTGGCACACAAATTTTCGCAGGAAGAGTAACAGCAGAGGGACAAGATTTAGTAGTACCAGAAGGTGAGTACTTTGTATTAGGTGATAATCGTGAACATTCACTTGATTCAAGAAACATTGGTTTTATACCAAAAGACAAGATTACTGGACGAGCATGGGTGGTGTATTGGCCAGCAAAGAACGCAGGAGTCATTAAAAACCCTACATATTAAGTGTTGCCTTCAGAAGAGTAATTCAACGAATAAGTGCAATCTTTTAAAACGGTTTTGTTGAAAAGAAGAAGCGTTATAAATTAGTTCTGTTCCCCAACCAATGATTTATATACCTTTTGAAGCTTTTTCTCGGTATCAATCATATCTCCCTTAAATACAAAGGTAACTTTTGTTTCTCGTTTTGAACGAATAAGCTTCACCTGAGTTCTGTCATCTGACTCCTCAGCATTAAGTTTAAGTGCAGCACGGAGACTTGCTTGCATTTGATCAATAACATCTGAGACAAGCTGCATATCATTAACACGAGTCTTTGGCTTCACCGATTGCTGACTGCGAGCTTTCATACGTCGAGCAAGCTCTTCAGCTCTTCTGACTGAACCTGACTCTCTCAAGATGATTTTGTACGCTTCAACCATGAGCTGTGGATCATCGATTGATGACAAAGCTCTTGCGTGACCTTCACTGATCAAACCGGACAAGAGTCCATCTTTTAAGGCATCAGGGAGGATAAGAAGTCTCATTGAGTTTGAAACATATGCAACTGATTTACCAACACGTACTGCAATTTCAGAAGTAGTTAATCCAAATTCGTTCATCAAGCGCTCAAATCCCTTTGCCCGGTCCAGTGGGTTCAAGTCTACACGTTGTACGTTTTCAACCAATGCCATTTCAAGCATTCCCTTTGGAGTTGTTTCACGAATAACAGCAGGAACATGGGTTAAACCAGCGAGTTTACTAGCTCTCCATCGTCTCTCCCCTGCAATAATTTGGAAACCAGCAGGAGTCTTTGCAATAACAAGTGGTTCAAGGACGCCATGTTCTTTAATAGAGTCGACAAGATCTACGAGGCTTTCGGGAGTAATAACGCCGCGAGGTTGCAGCGGGTTGGGCTGGAGTTCATGAACATTAAACTGAATAATTTCTTCGGCCATTTTCAAAAAGTAAGACGTATCAAAAACGATACTAGGGCAAGGCTCTTACGGTTTACACCACAGATACCAAATTTCTACCAAGTTTCTTTCCAAAGTTAACTGTACCTTCGATTAAAGCAAACAAGGTGTGATCTCGGCCAATTCCAACATTCTTTCCAGCATGGAAGTGAGTTCCTCGCTGTCGAACCAAAATAGAACCAGTTGTTACTGGTTCACCATGAGAAACCTTGGTTCCAAGGCGTTTTCCTGCTGGACTTGTGTGCTGTTTTGTTTTACCTGCGGCTTTATCACGGCTGTCAAGAGATCGAGAGAGTATCAGTGTGATACATTAAGCAGCAATTTTCTCGACTGAAAGTCGAGTCAATTGTGATCGATGTCCCCAACTCTTGTGGTATCGTGACTTTGCTCGGAATTTGTATCCTCGAATCTTTTCCCCCTTTTCCTCTGACAAAACCTTGACGGTAACTTTGCTATCAAGAACAGGAGCTCCAACTTTGACCTCATCTCCATCAACAACGAGGAGTGTTTCTGGAGCAACTTCTCCAGTAATTTTGTCCACGAGAATCTCGTCTCCTTCGGAGACTTTGTACTGGTGGCCCTGCAATCGAATAACTGCGTATTTCATGACTCGTATTCTACCGTGAATTAGACAATATTACAAGCGAGAGTGCTTTCCTGAGAGAAGAACCGCGTAGATGATCATTGTTGAGAGCAAAGAAGACCCCCCATATGAGATCAAAGGTAGGGGTAAACCAGTGATTGGAAAGAGGCCCATGTTCATGCCAACGTGGACCACCGTTTGCAAGGTGAGTGTTGCAAATGCACCGGTAGCGAAGGCCGTGACTACTTTGCGTTTTGACTGGGAACCGATGGAAATAAAGCGTGAAAGGAGGAAAAACGAAATAATTAGTAAGAGTGTTGCACCGATAAACCCAAGTTCTTCACTTACTGAGGCGAAAATAAAGTCAGTGTGACGCTCTGGAAGGAAGGATAATTGTGTTTGAACGCCTTGACCCAACCCTCTTCCGGTGAGTTTTCCTGAACCAACTGCAATCATCGATTGGATTGAGTTATACCCTGCCCCACTTGGGTCGTTGTGAGGGGCGATAAGGCTCTCCACACGCGTTTTCTGATATGGTGCCATAAAGTTCCATACAAGCGGTGAAACAAGCAATATAACAAGGATGCCGGGCAGTATTAAACGCTTTGTGTAAGGAACAGTAAAAAGAATACCAAGGAAAGCAAAGGTCGTAAGGATCGTTACCCCCAAGGATGGCTGAAACAGGATTAAAAACAAAGGAACTGCCATAAGCGCCAAGGTTTTCACAAACCGAGGAGCAGTCATTGGCTCAGCATGAACATAAAAACTAAAAAAGAGCAGCAAAAAGGGCCGAACGATCTCAGCTGGTTGAAGACTAATAGGACCTAAGGGAATCCACCGCACGGCACCACGAGTTACCTGTCCAAAAATAATTGGCAAAACTAAAAAGGCGAGTGAACCTATGTAGAAAATAGGGGAGAAAATGGCAAGGATATCAAACTCAATCATTGAAATCACAAAAAATGCGATTGTCGAGCCCACGATAAAAATGAAATAGAGGGGAAACACAAACGGAGCAATTGAGCGAAGAACAATAAGGCTCACTAAAATGGCGAAAAAAATTCCCAGGGTTACACCCCAATCACGAGAAAGAATAGAAAAGACTTTTGAAAATCGATCAGTACGTTTCATGAAACCTTTCGTACAGAAAAATCACCAACCGTGAGCGACTGAATAAGTGTCTTTTTCATAATGAATTCCTCATGCTCTTTTGGCCAAGAGGGGAGACTCACGACAATTTCATCAGTCAAGGCTGTGCCAATTTCTTTTCTCGCACCTTGAATCATACGAACAAGCTCCCGTGCTTGTGCCTCAGCCAACAGTTCAGGGGTGATTGTTGTATCAAACTGAGTTTCAAGGGTCTCCCCTTTCTGCCAATCTATATTTTTCACGTTCAATTCATCAGCTAAAATAAGAAGTAACTCCTCTGAAGGCTTTTCCCTTTCTGAAATAACCGTCAACAGTCGAAGTGGCTGTCTTACTGGAATCTTTTCATCCTTTCGTTTGCTGTGCGCAACCTCAGTAACTTCACGTACATAGGCCATTTGTTCAGTCAAACGACTATCTATCTCAGTTGCCTTTTCTGGCCATGAAGCCAAATGTACTGATGTTTCCTTTGTTAAGTTTGTGTACATTGTTTCGGTTACAAACGGCATGATTGGTGCCATTAAGCGACAAAGATCAACTAATACCCCATGAAGAGTAGATAAAAATTCCGGTGTAATACGCTCTCGAGATCGTCGTATATACCAATTTGAAAGGTCATCAATAAAGGTTTCGATGGCCGCGGTTGCACTTGTTGCGTCAAAGGAATCAAGAGCATCGGTAACAGAGACAATAAGCTCCTGCATTCTTGTTTTAATCCAGACATCCAATGTATCAGTACTGGCCATGGTCTTTTCTGGGCTAAAGCCAGATGCATTGGCGTTAACAACAAAAAAGTTATATGAATTCCAAAGCTTAATTAATACTTGGCGTCTAGCTTCGTCCCCTTTTTTATAGCCAAAGAGCATATTGTCAGCTGGATTTGTGGCAGCATACATCCAGCGCATGACGTCAGCTCCGATTTTGTCAGCACCTTCACTAAACTCGATTGAATTTCCCCAACTTTTGTGCATAGCTCGACCGTCTTCGGCCAAAAGTGTTCCAAACCCTAATACCCGATCAAACGGCTGTTTGTTTTCAAGAACTGTGCTCATTGCAATCATTGAATAAAACCAGTTCTTAAACTGTCCAGGGAAACTTTCTGTAATAAAATCAACTGGGAACCATTTCTGCCACTCTTCTCTGTTTGATAAATAGAGTGGTTTTCCATCATTATTCTCACTTACAGTTGAGAATGGAACGATACCAGCATCAAGCCATGGGTTTCCAACATCAGGAATTCGATGTGAAACACCGCCACACTTTGAACAACTAATTTTAATTCCATCAATATATGGCTTGTGTGGTGTTTTCCCTTCAAATGCGTCAAGTCCTTCAACTGCTCGTTCTTTTAGCTCCTTCTCTCCACCAAGTACTTCAAACTCACCACAATCACTACAAACCCAAATTGGAAGTGCTAGACCCCAGTATCGCTTTTTAGATATCAACCAATCATGCATATTCTCTAACCAATCAAGTTCACGCTTTAGACCAAATTCTGGCATCCAACTAATCTTTTTTGCGACTTCAATCATTTCAGAACGAAGTGTTGGGGTACCAATATCCATTCCGATATACCACTCGTCAACAACACGCCAAACAAGTTCAGTTTTACATCGCCAACATGCTGGATATCGATGTTTAAACATATGACTGGCAACAAAGAAGTTGGTTGTCTTTAAGTGATCAATAATTAGTTCTGGATGCTTTTTTGCATTTTTCAAACTTAATTCACCGAATCCTTCAAAATAATTTGCCTCATCATCAATTGGAGCAATCACAGGTAAATTGTTCACCTTGCCAAGACTAAAGTCTTCAGTACCGGCTCCTGGTGCAATGTGGACAAGCCCAGTTCCTTCGTGTGGAGTTACCAAATCTTTTGCTGCGATAACCATGTGGAATGTATCTGGCTTTGCCTCTTTCGCAGCAACAACAGCGTCAAGACCATCATATGGACCAGTGTATTTCTTTCCAAGGAGCTCACTTCCTTGTATCTCTCTCACCTTTGTCATGGTGCCTTTTACAAACGTAAATACTCGTTCGGATGGGTTTGCCTCCCCTTCCCAGTCCCCTTTATCAAGAATTACAAAAGACTGATTTGTTTCCTCATTTTTCCAAATTGCATATGTCCAGTCTGGGTGAACAGCAACAGCGACGTTTGCTGGAACAGTCCATGGCGTTGTTGTCCAAACAAGCAATGAATAGTCTTCATTCGTTACAGGAAGTGCAAAAAATACTGATTCATGCACTGCATCTTTATAGTCTTCAGTCAACATTTCATGCTGTGAAATCGCAGTTCCACAACGAGGACACCACGGTACTGAGTCATGTCCTTTATAGATTAAGCCTCGATCAAAACACTTTTTCAAGAAATGCCAGATCATGAAATTGTTCTCTGAAGACATCGTGAAGTATGAATTCTCCCAATCCATAAAGTTACCTAACCGCTTCGTTTGCTCCGTTTGAATGCCAGAAAATTTCATTACTCGAGCACGACAAAGTTCTATAAATTTAGCGATACTCGCCTGTTTATCACCAGGTACCAAATTTTCGATATCTTTTTTGTTGTGTAAACCTAATTCTTTTTCAACTTCTACTTCTACCCACAACCCCTGACAGTCAAAACCATTTTGGAATCGTTCTTTGTATCCTTGCATGTTCTTATATCTTTGCCACAAATCCTTGTATGTTCTCCCCCATGCATGGTGAACACCCATTGGATTGTTAGCTGTGATTGGACCATCTTGAAAAGAAAAGTACTTATCTGAAGCATCATTTTTATGAAGGTATTTCTCTACAATTCCTTGTTCATACCAACGGTTCACAAGATTTCTTTCCATCAAAGGAAAATCCATTTGTAAATCAACTGGATCAAAGAAAGTAGCGGCTGTTTGTACTGAAGATTCATTATCCATCTGTGAGGCTATTGTACACGAAATGAAGATTTTTGGGAAAGAAAAACGGCGGACTCGATTGCGAGTCCGCCGGAAAGAAAAGGAAGGGAAGGTGTTCTATAAAAATAACTCTTGAACACCTTCCAAGAACAGTGAAACGCTTGCAAAGCAAGCCTGAAATGCCCAATAGGCGGGCGACCATCTACTATGAAACACATCCTGCGTGCTTAAACGGCGGTAATAATTTCAATAAGTTTATTGATAATTTTCTGCCGTAGCTGTAATGCAGAAACGTGTTCATAGGCCAGTGAATATTCACTGACAAGAAGCCAATGAGATCAATGACGAGTTGATTTGGCTTTCCTAATAAGTACACAACACATGTTGTGTACCATTTAAGAAAGTCAAAGACTGTTTAAACTGTAAATGTGTAAGGGGGTTAGCGAAAAATTTCGCCTTCCCCCAGCTAAGGTTACGGTATGAAACACACCACTTTGCTTACATACCCCTAAGTGAATTAATGGCACTTTTCGTGCCCCTTTTCGTAAGGCTATATCCCAACAAGCTCGCGCTGAATCACCGCGTGTGATCAGGAGCTTATGGAGAGAGCCGATCAAGAGACTGTTTTAAATCTCCTCATCGACGCTCTCTAAGCGACTATAGTAGTATATAACAATAACCCTTTTTTGTCAACTATCGGATTATTCAGCCTCAGGTGGGACAAAAATTCTCTCAAAAAGAGAGGTAAGGTTATTTATATATATTTGAAAGGCCCTGTAAAACTGGGTTTGTTGCTCGCTGTCTTCTCGCAAAATGAAATTGAGCGGGCGCCCTGTGATCCAGGGCCTATTCACCCTAAGGGTGATCTTTGGGATCGCCGATTAAGTAAGAACATTATATACAAATCACGCCAAATGTCAAGTAAAACCGATCATTTGGCGAACTTAAGTTGGCAAAAAAACGTCTTATTTTGAAGTAGTGATGAATCTAAGGCTCAAAACGTGAACTTTACTCCATGTTTCTTTAATACAAGCTGCTCCTCATTGTGCCTTTTGAAATCATTTTTGTTAGTCTTCGGAGCATGGCTATATGTTAAATAACGTGGATTGGCAGCCTCAAGCAAAGAGAAATAGGCATCTTGGGAATGACCGGAAAGCCCAACGGGAAACAAGGCAATTAAACTTTCAGTTTTGTAGGGTAATTCCTCATTTCGAGAAGAATTGATTAAAACGTGTGCAATACTTTTGCGAAAAGAATCATCAAAATACTGGTCATATAACAGAACACTCTCATGCTTGGGATTAAGATCTTTAGGATCAAACAGTGTTTGTATCTGATATCCATACCTCGATTTTAAAAAATTGCTCCAATTTAGACCTTGTGGGCCTAAAACCCTCATTACTGATTCAGTTACATAGACATCACAGCTATCCAAAATCCCCTGCTCAAACCAATACGCGATACTGCCATAGTCGCCTGGTTTAATGTATATTGAGGCAGGCACTTTCTCTCGTTTTGCAAAGAATAATGCAGATTTCATTCGTTCTTCATGTTCAGAAAGTGAAAGCATTTGTTTACCCACATTTGTCGCATCCCCAATAAAAAGAGTCACTCCTTCACTTCCAACTAGTTTTTTTACAGAAGCAACAGCACGCGAAGTTCGATTGCCATCTCGAATGTCCCCTGTATAGAAAATAGTATCTCCACTCTTTAATTCAATAAAAAAGGCAAGCGCATCAACACTACTATGTGAGACTGAAATTGGTGTCAATTGTCCGAGGCCATCTATATCAACTTTTGTATTCGGTACTAAATACCGAATATCTTTAAAGTCCTCAATGCTTACATGAAGATGCCTCAGAAGAATTTCTGTGTCTTGATTCATATAAACTGGATAATCAACTTCATGAGAACCCGTTTCCTGAGGGCAGTGATCTTTGTGTAAATGAGTTACAAACAAACCTGAGGTATGAGGATCAAGATCACTAACAGTAGGGCCGTCTAGATAAAAAGTACTATCTGTATCTGTTTGAAGTTTAAAAGAAATCGAGTGTTGGTCTTGTTTATAAATTCTTTCTAGTTCAGTTCTGGACATTTCTGATTGAGTCTACCACAACAGATTGTGATCGATTAAAGAAGATCAATTAGTAGATAATAGCACTTGCACCCGCTGAGACTGTTGCTCCAGCTGTCGTTGTGCAGGTAATTGTGTACAAAGTAGTTGTAGTGATGATTGATGCTAGCTGAGAGCCACCTGTTACTGACTTTGCTCCACTCCAACCGTTTGAACCAGTACAACTTCTCATTCCAGATGCGATCCAATTAACAACAGGTGCCGTTCCAGATTTAACATAAGAGAAGACTGGTGTGTACTTGTTTGGATAATAACCTGATGCAACACCGTTTACGAAAACATACAAAACAGGACCAATTGGCTTACCAGAAGTCATGTGAATAGTTACGGCATCTTCAGCAAATCCACCAGGTCCTGTACAAGAGACAAAATATGCAACTGAAGTAGTTGTAATTGAATTTGTTACAAATGTTCCTGATGTACCTCTTGTTGTCGTGCTCCAACCAGGAGTAGTAAATGGTGTTGGAGTTACTTTTCCAAGTCCGCCCTCACCACCGGTTACCATCGATGACGTACATGATGTAGCGTTTGTTGTGGTCCATGACAAAGTTACTGGGGCTGCTGCAGTCATATCTACAACATCCAAATTATTTGCCTTAATGTTTACTGTTGGTTTTGGACCAGTAAGTGGCGTAGGAGTCGGTTTCGGAGTTGGGGTAACACTTGCAGTCGTCAAATTAAGTGCAACGGCAGTGATTGACCATGGCCAAGAAACCTTTGAATTCCATGAAAGAGTTGCTGTGGCACCACCAACAACGGTTGCTCCTTTACCAATCATATTTGAAGTCTTTTGTCCCCATACACCAAGAGCAGTTCCATTGGTTGTTACTTCATTGGAACCGCCAGTGTACATTGCTGTAGCACCAAGAAGAACCTGCGCTGAGTTTGAAGGAACAGAAATTGAAGGAGTCGTTCCTGATCCAGATTTTACATACCCTGTTGGATTCGCAAGTGGTGAGGACTGATGGATACCAACCATTGAAACGGACGCAACAACTTGGTCTTGTACGTTGCCTGTGAAGTTAACAACAATACTATTTACACCAAGTTCAGGTGCAATTAAATACCACATTTCAGTTGTATACTCACCGCTATTAATACGATTGATATAGGTGAGATTTTTAATCGTTCCAGTTACTCCCTTAGCCGTCGCC
This sequence comes from uncultured Gammaproteobacteria bacterium, assembly GCA_964568925.1. GTDB lineage: Bacteria > Patescibacteriota > Microgenomatia > UBA8517 > UBA8517 > CAYQUL01. Next base: position 1,656 of record CAZMSJ010000014.1, on the reverse strand, counting down.
AAAGATATCTTGTCACTTGTACTTTGATTAACTGAACGATAAGAGGCAGATACTACTAAGAATCTGTTTAATCCACTAACTGTGTGGTTTAAGGTAATTGATGTTCCACTGTTTTGTGATCCTCGGGTAACGGCATCAATGTATGTTGGTTTTGCAAAATCTGCATAGTCCCCATAGAGGAACTGTCCACTTGTAGCAGCAGTAGAAAGTGCCTTGTCTGTATCAGACAAAAGGTCCCACCAATTTGGTAACACTTTTCCTCCGTATGCCAATCCATTATTTGCATTTGGAGCATTCTGGAGCCACCACTTCATATACCCTTCTTGAGAACAACCCCATCGAGTACAGCCAAAGACTGAGACCACTCCAGTTCCATCTGGTTTCCAATCTTCACAAGGAGTTACTCCGTCACCACGATACATGTAATCATATTCAGTTTCAGCATTTGGTGGGAAATGAACGTCCCCGCAGATTCTCTTCGGTGCATTTGTACCTGTCCATTTTGTCCAATATAAATCAGATCCTTGGATTGAAGAGATGATCCCATCGAGTGAATGACCAAAGATGTGAAGTGCCTCACCAATACCGCGGTTCTGATCAAGACCTAAGATGGTAAATGTGCGCTTCCCTGCACAAAGAGACTTACTTTGCTTTGGCAAAATGTTGTTTGACCACACAGTTGTGTACTCTTGAGAGTATCCACCGTTATCAAAATCCACATCTTTCCAGAACCACACCTGATCAATATTGTTTGCAACGATATATGCACACAAATCTTCACCATCTGCCGTTAACATTGTGTTCATTGAGTCATACCAAAGTTCATTTGAACCTGTTGTGTAGGGAGAGTTCTTCAGTCTTGTTATAGATCTCTTAATAACAGGAACGGAGAAAGCTGTAGCGGTTGCATTTTTGTATCCCTTAGCCTTTGATGAATCAGAAATCCACGTAGGAAGTGCAAGACTTAGTGCATTAGTTTTTTCTAACTGAGATTTGTCCGTAGGAGTTGGTTTGTAATTTGGATCTCTTGGAAAATAACGAATTTCAAGAACATTAATTGGCTTTGGTGCAGCTGCGGCTTGAGGGAAGAGTATTGATGTAACTGAAGGGAGGCGACTTCCGAAGAAGATGACAAAAGCTCCAAGTAAAAGAATTAAAACTGCAGTAAAAACCTGAACAATACCTCTTTGTCTTTTCATTACATATCAGTATCAGATTATTAATGAAACACTGTCAAGGGAGCAATCAGGAATGAGGTAAAAAAGAAGGCACTTTCACATTGTTTCGAAAGTGCCAAGAGAAAATTTCATTTTGATCCAGCCAGTAACCAGTAGATGGCTGCCAAAATTGATACGACAATTGAAAAGAGACTCACAATCGTTAACCATTTCGCGAATCGTTTCACACAACCTCCAATATATGGAATGAACAGTTAGTGGATTTTTCTGAGGAATGCTGGGATTTCAAAATCTTCTCCAAATTCATCTTTGTTTGGATCATTTGGAATCTCTCGTGGTTGTTGTTCCTCACTTCGTTGTTGCTGTTGCTCTTGCACAACTTCTTCTCGTGGGGTTGAACTAATAACTCCTTCAAGTCGTACTGATTCAGCTGGTCTCATCTTTGAAATACGAGCTTGTGTCTCATCAAATCCTGTTG
>CAZMSJ010000013.1:0-28530 GCA_964568925.1 uncultured Gammaproteobacteria bacterium | reverse complement strand
GCACGGATGTTACGTACTGCCAATTGTTTTCCGTTTTTACTGACAAAAAGGAAGATAGATGCATTTGCAGTAGGGCGTACTCGGAGGTAATCCTCAATTAAGAATCGAGCTGCACTGTTTAGGACAACAGTTCGACCTGGTTGTGTTGCATAAGCTTCAATTGTGATCTCGTCATGAGCAACGTGCTCAAGCTTTAAGTTGGCAACTTCAGAAATTCGCATTCCTGTTTGCAAAATAAGCTCAATGATAGCTGCAATTCTTAAGTCTGATCGGACAATATCTCTCAAATATCGATATTGTGCTTCAGTTAAGAACTTAGGTGCACTTGCTTCGATTTTTGGATGACTTACTTCTCGAGAAGGATCAGTACTTAATGCATTGTTCTCTTTAAGCCATCGGAAGAAGGTCTTAATAGCATTCAATTTTCGAGAAACTGACTTTGCAGTGTACTTTTGGTTAATGAGGTAGTCACGGAAAGCTTCAATACTTTCTTGGGTGACTTCATCAACAGTTTCTTTCTTTTGTTCAGAAAGGAAAGCGACGAGTTGTTCCAAGTCAGCACGATAAGCTAGCACCGTTGCTGGAGATCGGTGTTTTTCTCTGAGACTCTCAACGAATTGAGGTACCCAATTTTTAACTGTTTCTTTTTGCGAATTCATATGTGTAATGTGACTCAAGCAGGTATAATAACACAGGTAAAACACATTGTCAACACTATGAGACTACACTATATATGTGTTGACCTTAAAGTATAGGATCGCAAACAGTATATATGCATAGGACGAAACAAGTCAATAACAATAGAATATGGGAAATTGGGCAGCGATGGGGCTTACTTATCGGAGCAACAATTGTCACTATTTCGATTTTCAGGAATGCCACACTTTTGGTTAAATCTCAAAATGAGCTCAACAGTGCCCAAAAAAAGCTTTCAACTCAGCAGTCTGAGTTCGACCATCTTCAAGAAACAGTTGCTCAGATGAGCACTGACACCTATCAGGAGACAATCATGCGTGACAAGCTTGGTTTAGCCAAGGAAGGGGAGCAGGTCATTTTTCTTCCAGAAGACCAAACCTTGATTGCGCTGTCTCCTCGTAAAAAGCAGAAAGCTGAAATTGCCTTGCCTGATCCAAACTGGAAGAAGTGGGCAAAATTGTTTTTGTAGGCTAAAAATGCTACAATATGGCTCGTTTGAAACATGCGGTGTGGTGTACGGCGCACAGGAGGCTCAAAATGGGCCCATTAAACAGTAATGTCTAATGAGAATTTCGCTATATCGGTGAAACCTAAACTTATTTTTTAAGCAAGGCAATGCCGAGGGAACCTCAATCATATGAATGAGGACTCCGTAGAGACTACACGCGAAAATCCCAACTTTTAGGTAAGGGGATATGACATAGTCCGATCCTTCAAGAAATTGGAGAAAAAAATTGCATAATCTCTTTGACCGGGTTCAATTCCCGGCATCGCAACAAGTACAAAGGCAGCTCTCGAGAAGTCGAGGGCTTCTTTGTTTCATTGAAAACACGCAAATGAGCGTGTTTTTCTTGAGAATATGCTAAAATACCCAATAACTACGTCAAGGTAGCTCAGATGGTAGAGCACAGGATTCATAAACCTGCGGTCGAGAGTTCGATCCTCTCCCTTGACACACTGTTTTCTTCACACAATAAAACCGCCAGTGACGGCGGTTTCAAAATTTTCTTAACGAGAATACACATGCTCATGTGTGACCAGGCATGTAACCTCATTCATTTGCACTGAGTACTTCCGTGCAATTCTCGACAAAACCAGCTTATCGCTTGTTCCGATGGTCTGGTTTATCTGGTCTTCAACCTTCTGGATGAGAACAGAACGAGCGATTTTTGAGATTTCTGTCTCAACTTCAGTAGCGAAAGCTTCCTTATTAAGACTACCACCGAGGTCTGTACCTCTAAATGTGACGACAACTTTGGTCAAAATACCCGAGCCGTTACGCCCAGATGCTTCAACTTCTAACTCAAAAGATCTATCTAGTTCCTGACAGATCTCCGTGTCGCTGTGGCTAAACAGCTTTATCGAGAGTTCAAGAAATTCCTTGATCCAGCCAATCACGAACCAAAAAAACACTGGGATACTGATTGCCGAAACAATCCAAAACCATACTGGAAAGGCCCGCCCGTTGAGTACTAAAATCTCATTCATTCCAATCCCTCCTAAAGGATCACAAAATAATGATAAATTATACCCCATATTTCTTTATTTGTCAAGAAATAATCGGGGAATTTGAGGCTAAATGCCGTTTTTTACGGACAAAAAGACCGGTACATTATGTACCGGCAACCCACTCCTACAATTGACGTTTTTTGGGCGTGATCTTAACCTCACCATACTCGAGAAAAACAAGGCTTAACCCATTGGCTCCAAGTAAGGTAGACAGCTTCTCTCTATTTTCATTAGAGGGGGCCGTTGTAGTGCACACATTAATAATTCCGACTGATTTTGATTCGTCTTCCAGAATTTCTCTTTGTGTGTTTTCTAACTGAGTACCCTTGAGAAACTCGATGGTTTGGGCTGTTGCGATGTCCATCACTGTTATTTCTGAGAACAACCGTCTTTTTACTGTGATGCCCTCACTAGTTGTTATCGTGGAATACACGGTATAGGAAAGAGGGTTATCCATTGAAAACAGGTTGTACAAGAACCGAAAGCGAAAATATGTTCCCTCAAAAAAGACCGTTGTTGTCAGTGGTCCAATACGATTGGTAGCAATAACAACCTCATCTTCCTCAACTACAAAGCGAAATAACGACAAAATTCCGTTACACACCCATTTGAGGAAGTTGTATCCAATATACACAAAGATCCAAAACAAACCGAGCCCTGCCAGATATACACATATTTTAATTAGTGCAGCTAGGACATCTGTGACAGTAGTATTCAATTTCTGCTCCTTAAAAACTTACCTTCCAGATGTCTATTATACCCCATATTTGTGACAAGCTCAAAGGACAAGGAGTTTTGTGTTTGTCAGATGAGTCTGTTTGCTTATTTGTGTTATTATCTCCTCATGGATAAGCGAGTTTTTTCAGGAATTAAACCTTCAGGTCGTCTCCACTTGGGAAATTATATTGGCGCCATTAATCAGTGGGTCGATTCACAGTCAGATGGTTTGAATATCTTTTGTGTCGTGGATCTTCATGCAATAACAGTTGATCAAGATCCGAAAGAGTTACATCTTCAGTCGTTGCAATTGGTTGCATTTCTTTTGGCTGCAGGGATTGATCCAAAAAAATCACTTCTTTTTGTGCAATCACAAAACCCAGATCATGCAAACCTCGGTTGGGTATTAAATTGTTTTTTGACGATGGGGCAGATGAATCGAATGACACAGTACAAGGAGAAGTCAGATGGAAAAGAATCAGTTAGTGTCGGTCTGTTTGATTACCCAGCATTAATGGCTGCTGATATTTTGCTTTATGACACAACCCATGTTCCTGTCGGTGAAGATCAAAAACAACATGTAGAGTTGGCTCGAGATGTTGCAGAGCGTTTTAATTCACGTCTCGGTGAGACATTTGTATTACCAGAACCAAAAATCCTTTCTGTTGGTGGAAGAGTTATGAGTTTAACCAATCCAGAAAAGAAGATGAGTAAAAGCATCACTGATCCAAAAGGGACAATTGATTTACTCGATGCTCCAGAGGCTGCTCGAGAAAAAATATTGCATGCAACGACTGACAGTGAAAATCGAGTATCTTTTGATGAGTCTCGTCCTGGTGTTTCCAATTTGTTATCAATACTCTCATCTCTTTCAGGAAAGGCTGTACAAGAACTTGAAAAAGATTTTACTGGAGTAGGGTACAAAGACTTTAAAATTGCAGTGGCTGACCAGGTTGGCGCATTCTTAAGTGAGCTTCAGGAAAAGTATGAGCACTTTATGAGTGAAGATGTGTTATCTCCAATACTTACTGAAGGACGAGAGAAGGCTTACGACATTTCTCACAAGAAACTCTCAGCTGTATTTGATAAAATCGGTTTCCTTAATTAAACAATTCCTATGATTTCAATTGAAGATTTTGCAAATGTTGATATTCGCATCGGTACTGTTATTGCGGCAGACGTGCCTACCTGGAGTCATTGGGTTATGCGACTAACCGTAGACTTTGGGGATGAGATAAAAACAAGAAAAATATTTTCTGGCATTATGAAGTTTTATACTCCAGAAGATGTGTTAGGCAAACAATTTCCGTTCGTTGTTAATCTTGCACCAAAGAGAATTGGACCAAAGGACGAAAATGGTGAGTATGAATTCAGCGAAGGGATGATGATTATGGCAGCACCAGGGGAAGAGCCATCAGAAGACGTCGCACCAGTGTTCTTTCATCTCTCAGCTGCTGTTCCAAACGGTACAAAGGTCCGCTAGCAGTGACTCTGTGTGAGTGATATACTGGCTCGTTAAATTACTTCATGAAACAAAAAAAACGTTTTGAATTAAAAATAAAAATTAATTTAAGTCGACTATTGCTCGGCTTAATGCTTGTTCTTTTGTTTTTGCCTTTCCTCGTTAGTTTAGGACAAAACTCTCTCTCTGCATCAAAAATTGATTTGTCTACTGCATTATCAGATATAAAAGCTGAAAAGGTAGAAAAAGTTGATGTTCAAGAAGATCGTGTCGTTTTAAAGTACAAGGACGATTCAGAAAAATATGCATTGAGGGAAACACAAACAAGTTTTGCTGATCTTCTTCAAAAGTCAGATATCTCTGCAGACAAGGTAAATTACACCGTAGTTGATCAGTCGATGGGGAAGCTTGTTGGTGACTTAGTTGGTGTTTTGCTCCCACTCGTTTTTATGGCAGCTTTGTTCTTCTTCTTGCTTCGGGCCCAAAGTAAAGGTGCACAAGACATATTTAGTTTTGGACGAAGCAAGGCAAAACTTTTTGCAAAGGGAAAACAGTCAACTAATTTTGCTGATGTTGCTGGAGTTGACGATGCAAAGAAAGAGTTAGAAGAAGTTGTGGACTTTTTGAAAAATCCTTTAAAGTATCGAAAGATTGGTGCACGTACTCCAAAGGGTGTTTTGCTTGTTGGACCAGCTGGAGTAGGAAAAACACTTCTTGCTCGTGCCGTTGCAGGTGAAGCAGGGGTTACCTTCTTTAGTATGGCAGGTAGTGAATTTATGGAAATGCTTGTGGGTGTTGGTGCCTCACGTGTTCGCGACTTGTTTGCAACAGCAAAGGCACAAGCTCCTGCAATTATTTTTATCGATGAAATCGATGCAATCGGTCGATCAAGAAGTCGAGGATTCATGGGTGGTCACGATGAACGTGAACAAACCTTGAATCAAATTTTGGTTGAAATGGACGGGTTTACACAAAACGACAATGTGATCGTAATTGCTGCAACGAATAGAGGAGATCTCCTGGACCCTGCACTTCTTCGTCCTGGTCGATTTGATCGACGAGTAGTTCTTGATATGCCAGACAAAGACGGACGATTGTCAATTCTTAAAATTCATGCAAAGGGAAAGAAATTTGAAACATCTGTGAATTGGGAAAAGGTTGCAGATCGCACAGTTGGTTTTTCAGGTGCAGATCTTGAGAACATGCTAAACGAAGCTGCCATTCTTGCTGCACGAGAAAACGTTCAATTGGTACGTATGAAGGACTTGGAAGAAGCCGCTACAAAAGTAAAGCTTGGTCCGCAGAAGCGACGACTCCAGAGAGAAGAGGATCGAAAGATTACTGCGTATCATGAAGCAGGACATGCGATCGTAACTCACTTTTTGCCAAACATGGATCCAGTACATCGAATCTCAATTGTTGCTCGTGGTATGAGTTTAGGGCACACCTTGATTCCACCTGCAAACGATCGAACACACGAAACACGCAGCCGTTTAATTGATCAAATTGCCGCTATGCTTGGTGGACGAGCAGCAGAAGAGGTTGTCTACAATGAAATGACTGCAGGTGCCTCAAATGATATTGAGCACGCAACCGCTCTTGCACGAGCAATGGTGACGGATTTTGGAATGAGTGTTTTAGGTCCAGTTAATTTGTCATCAAATGGAGCAGATGCAGAGTCTCCGTGGCAAACGGCTTCAGTCTCACAAGCAACTCTTGAGAAAGTTGATATTGAAGTCCAAAAGTTTTTGGAAACAGGAAGAAAGAAAGCGATTAGTCTTGTTAAAAAGTATCGAAAAGAATTGGATCTTGTGACAGCTGCACTCTTAAAAGAAGAGACACTCACAAAAGAAGATTTTGAAAAGATTGTAGGAGCCAAGGCATAACGAACTATTTTCTCATGAGCCGACTGATTATTTTTGATGGTAATGCAATTCTTCATCGTGCATTTCATGCTCTTCCTCCGATGTATACCCCAACAGAAGAACCTATTAACGCGATATACGGATTAGTCGGAATGCTTTTTAAAGTTATTCTTGATCTGTCCCCAAGTCATGTCTGTTTTGCTTTTGACACAAAAGAACCAACATTTCGAAATGAACTCTACGTTGAGTATCAGACAAACAGAAGTGAAACAGCTTCTGAGTTGATTGGACAATTTGATAAAGCGAGAGATTGTGTGACGGCATTTAATATTCCCTTCTATGAAAAGCCAGGATACGAGGCAGATGATGTCATTGGAACAATTACCAAAACCTTTGCAACTGATGACTCTGTTGATGAAATGATTGTTGTGACAGGGGACCGTGATATGTTGCAGTTAGTCACACCTAAGGTGACGCTCTATATGCCACAAGGTGGATTTCAAAATGCAAAACGATTTGGAAAAGAAGAAACAAAAGAACGAATGGGAGTCTACCCTGAATTTATTGTTGATTACAAAGCACTTGTGGGGGACCCATCAGATAATTACAAAGGGGTACCCGGCATTGGACCAAAAACAGCCATCTCCTTAATTGAGACGTATGGACATCTCGATTCGATTTATGAACACGTGGATTCACTGGCTACCAAATTAAAAGAAAAGCTTGTCACACATAAAGACTCAGCATATCTGTCACACAAGCTTGCAACTATTGTGAATGATGTTCCCGTTGACTTTGAATTGGAGAAAATGAGTAATTGGAAGACTGATCGCCCTGAGGTGATTGAATTATTTACAAATTATGGTTTTAAAACACTGACAAGACGCGCCTATGAAGTTGCAAACAGTATTCAGCTTTCAAAACAACAAACACTCCTTTAATACCTGTTTGGGGTTCTTGTCTGATATCATGGGGAAGAGTACTACCTAAATGAAAATTGCACTTGTTCACGACTATATTAAAGACGCCGGTGGAGCAGAGCGTGTTTTACGAACGCTCTCGGATATGTATCCGACTGCACCTATTTATACGTCATTCCGTGTGAAGGGTTCGGCCGCAGATTTACTCTTTACTGACCGCACAATAATTGAAAGCTCGTATGCTTTTTTACTTCGCCCATGGCGACTGTATAGTCCACTCCGTTTTTTGCTGCCTTTAGTGTGGAAAAGTATTGATCTTACAAGCTATGACGTTGTTATTACTTCTTCAAGTAATTATATTGCGAGAGGTTTTCGTGTATCTAAAAAAACTAAAGTTATCTGCTACTGCCACACACCTCCACGATTTTTATATGGATTAAAAACTGGAATGGATTGGCAAAAATATTGGCCTGTTAGAGTCTATGGAAAGATAATTGCGCATTTTTTGCGCATCTTTGATTATCAATCTGCACAGTCGGTTAACGTGTGGATTGCAAATTCTCACAATGTGGCTGCTCGCATCAAAAAGTACTATGGAAAAGATTCTGTTGTTATCTACCCTCCAATTGATACAAGAAAAATTAGTGCTGCAACAAAGAATATACAAAAGAAAGAATCATTCTTAATCGTGGCGAGACTCGTTGGTGCAAAAGGGCTTCTCGAAGCAATTACTGCTGCAAACAGTTTGCATATTCCGTTAACAATTGTTGGTAAAGCAGATGGTTTTACCAGTGTTGAAAATGAATTGAGACGACGTGGGGGAGAAGATGTAACCTTTTTGGGTCGAGTGTCTGACCAGAAGTTGTGGAAGCTCTATGCTGAAGCTCGAGGGTTTCTTGCCCTTGCTCGTGATGAAGATTTTGGAATGACAGTCGTTGAGGCACAGGCGGCAGGTACCCCAGTAATTGCATTTAATGGTGGTGGCTTTAAAGAGTCAGTTCGAGATGGGAAGACGGGACTCTTAATTGAGGACACTGATATAGATACGATTGAAAAAGCGCTTACCCGTTTTCAAAAAACAAAATGGTCAAGAGTTGAGCTTACAAAAAATGCTGAGCGATTTTCTAAAGAACGATTTGTTACTCAGATAAAAAAGATAGTACATTCTTTTGAAAAATAACCCTTTGTTTTTTTTGCAACTTCTTGTAACCTGTATATATGTTTTCACGAAAAGTGTTTATTCTTACTGTCTTTCTCTTTCTTTTTGCATATAAACCAGCTCTTGCTGCAGCAGATGTTAGTTCAGTAACGAGAAACGCAACCTCAGTTGGTAAATTTCAAAAGTTTGAATTAACTTTCCAGTTATCAAGAACGTTTCCTGCTGGTTCTTTTCTTCCATACTATCCATACGATCCTTCTGACAATCCAACTGCTTTTCCAGGAAGACAGTCTCCCTACGAAGTAGATGGTATTACCGTTAACGCACACTTTGTTGCACCTTCTGGCAAAGAATCTGTAGTTCCAGCCTTCTACTTTCAAGACTATACACGCACACAGGCAGGGAACGGTGATGAAGTCATGACCCCATTATCAACGTATTCTTGGAAAGTACGTTTTACCCCAACTGAAGTAGGCACATATAGCTATTGGATAACAACTGAAGACAAGACTGGAACATCTCGATATCCAGCAAGTGGTGGAGACTCTTTGACTGTTACACAATCATCACTCGCAGGGTTTGTTCGTGTCTCAACAAAAGATTCTCGATTCTTAGAATTTGATAATGGAGAAAGTTTTATTCCTGTTGCTGCAGGACAACAGTGGTGGCCAGATAATAGTCGTAGTTATGGATTTGAAAGAATCTATAACGAATTTGGAGCAAACGGTATTAATTTAACACGTATCTGGGATCAAAATGATGGATACAGTTTAACAGTTGAAGGTCATTTCGATAATTATAAATGGCCAGACGATTCTAACCCTGAAAATCGTATTCCACTTGATACTATTCCAAAAGGAACGCAGATGAATCAACGGGGGGGATATGAACTCGATAAGACCTTTGAAGCCGCAGAAAAGAATGGTGTCAAAATTATCATGAGTCAACACAATGACCCATGGTGGATTTGGGACATCACTCGAGAGAACTTTACTGATCCTCTTCGTGACAAATATTGGTACAGAACATATCGATATCGTGTTGCTCGTTGGGGATACTCCACATCACTTCTTGCTTACGAAAACTGGAACGAAATGGGACACGTTGCAGTTGGCTCTGCAACTGCCAACTTCTTGCAAAGAATGAGAACGTACTTAACGACAATTGACACAAATCGCCACATGTTTACTACTTCTCAAGGTTCACAAGCATATAGTCCTGGTTTGTATTCTCAGTCATATATGGATTACGTCAGTTACCATGACTATTTAATGTCGTCTCGCTATGCAGCAGACTTATATGGAGATGAAGCAAACTTCTTGTATCGTGCAGCACAATGTCTTCGTTTTCCAGGAACATCTGGTTGTTTCTTTGGTGATGGATCAAAGTGGACAGGTGCACAAAAGCCTATTTATTGGGGAGAGTTTGATGCAAACGGACCACTCTGGAGTGATCCTGGAATTTCAGATTCAAGAATTCAACACAATGGATTGTGGGCAGGATTATTTTCAGTAGCTGGTTCAAGTCCAATTGATTGGAATCAGTCAGTGCAAACTGCTTCAGACAAAGCCCTCATTAGAAGTGACCGCAAAGTGGCAAGTAATTTCTTTAAGGGAGTTGACTACGCAGGATCTAATTTCCAATTTATGGCCACGAGTGACGTTATCCTCCGACCTGAAATTACAACCTTAACTGCAACTAATGCAAAACTCAGAGTATTAGGAATGCGTGCACAAAATGCACTTGTTGCATATGCTTGGGTGCAAAATAAAGATGCACGATGGCAAGGTGTTGCAAGTCCTGCTCCAGTATCAGGGAGCTTTGTTATTCCAGGCTTAAAGGACGGTTCGTACAATGTTGAGACCTGGGACACTGCAAATGGACAGATAACTAAGTCCACTGCAACAAGTACTGCAGGTTCAATCACAATTCCAGTGAATTCTTTATCAAAGGACGTTGCTATTAAAATTATTTCAGCAACTCAAACAATTCCAACGTCTACACCAGTACCTGTTGCTGTTGTAGGGGATGCAAATGGAGACTCAAAAGTTGATGGAATCGATTATATCTTTTGGTTTAATAACTACGGCACTACGACGACACAAAAAGCAGCCTCCGGTGACTTTGATGGGAATGGAAAAGTTGATGGACTTGACTATATCTATTGGTTAAATAACTACAAATGAGAAGTAAGGTGAAAACTATTTTAGGAATTGTTGTGATTGTGGCTTCACTGTTTGTTGTAACTTCAAAAACTGCGAAGGCTTTCCCTGTTGGTGACGCCAATAGTGATTACAAAGTCGATGGTCTTGATTATCTCGTGTGGTTAAGTAATTACGGATTAACTGTTTCTGGCGCACAAAATGGTAATTTTAATGGCGACGCTAAGGTTGATGGTTTGGACTATTTGATGTGGCTATCTAATTATGGTACTGTCGCAACACCAACTCCTGTTGCTCCACCGCCAGTGCCTCCAACTACGTCTTCAACTGAGTGGTCACAGTTTGCCGGGAATGCACAAAGAACAAGCTACACTCCTAATGGTGTAACTACACCATGGAAATACTTGTGGCAATGGAATGGAGCAGGTGCAGATGGAAAGAAACAAGCAGGACATTTGTCTGTTCCAGATCTTGTACAACCAATTACCGGGGGAGGTATGATCTATATGGTTGCAGCTGATACTGTCTATGCATTAAATCAATCTGGATCTGTTGTGTGGACAAAGGCAGGTATTGGAACTTTGTCTGCAACTCCTGCGTATGCAAATGGGTATCTCTATGTAGGTTCTGGAAACGGTACCTTATATCAACTTCGTTCTGATAATGGTCAGGTTGTTACAAATGCAGTTCTTGGCGGGCAACTAAATAATGCACCACTATTAACGTCATCTGCTCTTGTTATTGGAAGCTCCTCAGGAATTGTATATTCTCTTGATCCAACAAACTTAACAAAGAAGTGGCAATATACATCAAACTCTCCAATCGTTTCACCTGCAACGTATTCACTGAACAAAAACATGGTGTTTGTAAATGCTCAGGACTTAAATGTTCATGCAATTAATGCCCAAACAGGTGCTCTTATTTGGAAAACAAAACCTGTTACAGATCGCGTGTATATGTCAGGGAACCCAACAAGTGCAGGTGCCCAATTTGAAGAAGGTTGGCCAGTTGTTGCTGAACAGCATGGCATCGTCTTTGTTAGATATCGACTTGATTGGGATACCTTGTGGGGAGGAAATCCGTTCCCAACAACAAACGCTGCAATTCGAACGCTGCTTACTGACAAAACAAAACCTTCACAACAGGCTCTCTATGCACTAGATATGGCTACAGGAAACATTGCCTTTATTCCTGCAGTAGGGAATGGTGGACAAGGTGATGGTGGTTTCTTGCCAATGGGACCACAGCCAATTGTTTCAAATATTGAAGGAAAAGAAGTGGTCTATATCATTTGGAGAAATGGACTCACCTGTGCTGGTGGTTGGTGTGACGGACGAGAAGATGCAACGATGGGGGAAATGGTACTCGATAGTACAACAGTACCTGGGTATAACGCAGGGGATGTACGCTTTGTAAAGTTTATCGATATTCAAACTGATGAAATGGTGAACATTACCATGGCAGGAAATGTTTTATTCCACAGCCATTGGCTCTCAAGTGAGGCAGCTCAAATTACAGACAGAAGTGCATCTCTTGGTGCAACATTCACCAATCCAATAAAGACGGTTGATGCACCATTTGTCATTTGGAGACAAGTCTATTGCGCTCCTGGAAATTCAAGTTGTAACCCTCAAATATTCCCTGGAGGAACGGGAACTTCATATGGTCCATCTGATTGTATTTTTAACGCTGCAACACGCTATTGTACGAAGCTTTACTCATATGGAGATCAGCGAGCGTTCCCTGCCGGATTTTATGAGTACTACAACGACAATAATTCTGGCTCCTCGCCATACACAGTCGTGAGTAATGGCCTTGTCCTTGTTAAGACAAACGATGGTGCCTTAATAGCACTTGCTTCAGGGAACCCAACAGCTGACGCGGGAGGCAACAAGACGATTGCATATAAAGCCAGTGACAAAGTTCTTGGTACTAACACTGAAATTAAAACTATCTCAACAACAGAAGGTCTCGTTTCAGTTGGTCAGAATGTAAAGGTTACAGGCACCTTAAACTTGATGGAAGATCACTTGCCAAAGGCAATGTACTTTAATTTTTCAACACAAAGTATCCATGATCCAAAATCTATTCTTATCCGTATCTTTAACAAAGATATACAAAAGTTTTCATACAAGCTTTCAACACTTAAGGGGAAGAACGTAACAGTAACGGGGATGGTAAGTTTGTATTGGCCAGAACTTACTTCACCAGAGATTGTTGTGACTGAACCAAGCCAAATCCAAATCAATAACTAATTTTGGTAATTGCAATTGTGTCCCGTTTATATAAATAATGTATACGAACTATGAAAATAAATAGAGTCAAAGGTTTTGCCGGTGTCTTATCTATCTTAACGATCGCAGTTTCTTTGGTTGTTATTTTTGGTATGGCTAAAGCAGTTACGTCACTTGTTTCAAATGCTGCTGCTCCAACTGCTCAGATTAGTTTTTTCCCTCCAGCACCAATTTTTAATGCAACAACAAAACAACAAAACGTTACTGTTAATGTAAATGTTGGTGCAAATAAAGTTGGTTTTACAAAAGTTGTTGTACTTTTTGACAAATCAAAGCTTGCATTGTCAGGGGAGATAACACCTGCAGCAAGTCTTAAAACAATAGTCTCTCAAACAACCAAAGCAGATGCTAATGCAACAGGTCAGATCGAAGTTTCATTAGGTTTGGCAGTTGCTGACAAAGCAAACGCACCAACTGGGGTAATTCCAGTTATGGTTATTCCTTTCCAAACTCTCGTTCCAACTGCACCTGATACAACTGTTCTTGCTATTGATGAAGCAAATACTCAAATCGTTGATTTAACTCCACAAAACTATGCAGTTACTTCAGTCTCAAGTACTGTTAGTTTTAACCCAGTAGCCGCAACTGTGGCTCCTTCTGCATCACCTATCGTAATCAGAACGACTGACCCTGGTATTGGTAACCCTGTTCCACCAACACTTGCACCAACAGCTACACCTATCGTAACTGTCGCGCCAACTGCAACACCAATTGTGACTGTTCTTCCTACTGCAACACCGATTGTAACAAGTGTTCCAACTGCATCACCTACAACTCGCCCAACTGTAACTCCTGTTGCAACTGTTACACCTACCAAAACACCAGTAGCGACTGCTACTCCTACAATTGCACCAACAGCTGGCCCAATTGTGACAAAGCAAGTTGTTTGGTCAATCGCAAGTGCCGCAGACATTGCAAATGAAGAATCAGGCGCAGTTAAATCTGGTAAAGATATGTTTGTTGGAAGTGGAAAGACTCCAGCACAAAGTTACCTTGGAATGAAGTTTACCGGTGCAGCTCTACCACAAGGTGCAAAAATAGTTTCAGCTGTAGTAACATTCTCACCACAAGCTGATGCTTGGATTGCCACATCATTTAACATTGGAGCCGAGAAGAACTTGTCACCTCTTGCCTATACAAGTACAAACAAGCTTTCAACAAGACAGCGTTCACTCTTAATTAAGTATAGTGACAACGTGAAGTGGGTAACAAAGAACTTCTATAACTATGATGTAACAAATCCATTGAAAGAAGTTATGGCTAATGCACAAAACCAAACAGTTGTGAGTTTCATCGCTCAAGGTGAAGGGAAGGCATTTGCACGAAAGTTCATCGCAACTGATTCAACCTATGGTCCAAAGTTGAAGATTACCTACTCGGCACCAAGTACAACAGCTGCAAGTGGTGGAATAATCAATGCAATCACGACATTTGTTAGAAGTCTCTTCCAATAATCAATCGTCTTCATTGTTGTGTTTAATCTTTACTTGTCGTAGAGTAACCACATGCCTGAACTTCCAGAAGTAGAATCAATCCGTTTACAACTAGAACGCTTTCTTGTTGGTCACATTATCAATGATGTAGTTGTTAAAAATCCTCGTATTCTCTCAGGAGAGCGAGAAAGTATTTTAAAACGAAAAGTTTTGTCAGTTCGTCGTTATGGGAAAGTTCTTGTTATCGATCTTGAAGGGAATACTTCCATTATGGCTCACGTTAAAATGACTGGGCAATTTATTTATAGAGGACCTCATCTCCTTAATCCGGTACCACTGTCTAAGAAAGTTACTGGTGGTGTTCCTGGACCACATACACATATCGTGTTTAATCTTGACCAAGGCGGTGTTCTTTATTTTAATGATTTTCGTCAGTTTGGATGGATTAAGATTGTTCCTACTACAGAAGTTGAACACACCGGGTTAGTTGGCAAAATGGGACCAGAACCATTTAAAGGTCTAACAAAGGAATACTTTACTTTGATAACTTCAAAAACAAGAAGACCAATTAAAGTTGTTTTAATGGATCAAGAAAAAATTGCAGGGGTTGGGAACATTTATGCTAACGATGCCTTGTGGCTTTCAAAGATTGCACCTACAAGACCATCAAGTTCACTAACAGTTGATGAGAAGAACGCTTTGTATGAAGCAATTCACTCAGTGTTAAAAGAAGGTATGAAGTATGGTGGTTCAAGTGAAAACTCGTTTGTTACTCCTGATGGTACTGAAGGAGAGTACCAGAGGCATACACTCGTGTATGGAAAGCAAGGAACCGTTTGTGCACATTGTAATGTCAATATTATTATTAAAACCATGATTGGTGGTCGCGGCACGTATTCTTGTCCGTTTTGTCAGGTTTGACTCTTCTATTTGATTCATTCATACTCGCTCTTTAGAATATTTGCACTAAGGAGGTTAGATGTCGAATCCTTTAACTCAAATCGATTTTGTGAAAATTGAGCGTTTGTCAGAATCTTCAACTCAATTCTCATCTGCACTGGGTCAGATGATTCAGGACACCCTAACGTTAAGCAACATGACAAGAGCCCAGGCAATTAAGCTACTTGTTGATGATCCAGAATTAATTGAGGCATTTGAAGGTTCGTTAACTTTGGGTCTATTAGTATGTTGCACGATGGGAAAGATGAACATTGAGTTGATTGAACTTGTTCTTCGGAAAGTGTGTGATATTACTGGAGCTGTTATGGAATTTGCATAAACATTGCGGCACCCTGATCTTTTCAGGGTGTTTTTTTATAGATCTGCTATATAATGGCCTCACATGATCTCAAAAATTCTTCTTTCTCATTTCAGAAATTTTGATGAAAAGGTTATTGAATTGTCTCCAAACTTAACTACCATCGTTGGACCAAACGCTATTGGAAAAACAAACATTCTTGAAGCACTCCATCTTCTTTCAACTGGGAAAAGTTTTAAAGCATCAAAAGATGAAGAGATGATTAATTATCTGGAAGACATTGGACGAGTCAAAGGAAGGCTGCTTGATATTGGGTTTGATGAGGGAGAGGTCCATACAGACTTGGAAGTACTTCTTACTCGTGGATTAGTTTTACGAGGCGAAGTAACAGAGAAGACTCCAAAGAAGAGACTTCTGGTTGATGGGACACCCAAAAGAAGAATGGATTTTCTTGGAAGATTTCCAACAGTACTCTTTCGTCCACAAGACTTAGACATTGTTATGCTCTCACCATCTATTAGAAGAAATTTTCTCGATACTCTTCTTTCACAAGTAGATCGTGAATATGTACGAAGCTTGTCTTCATATGAGAAGGGACTTCGAAGACGAAACAAAGTATTACAACTCATTCGAGAAGGTTTGGCAAATCGTAGTATGTTATTTTTCTGGGACAATTTACTTATTAAGAATGGTGAATATATTACAGACAAGCGCAGCGAGTTTTTACAATTTGTAAATGATAACCCTGAAATCGGGGATAGAACTTATGACGCAGTCTATGACAAAAGTGTTATCAGTGAAGCACGTCTTGCTCAGTACGCACGAGAAGAAGTTGCGGCTGGAACTACACTTGTTGGGCCACATCGAGACGATATGACCATTCAAATGAAAACTGCCAAAAGAATGGTGGATGTATCAAAATATGCCTCTCGTGGTGAGGCACGCTTAGCCGTACTCTGGCTAAAGTTAGCGGAACTCTCCTTTATTGAAAAGAAAATTGGAATCGCCCCAACCCTTTTACTTGATGACATCTTTTCAGAGCTTGATGAAGTGCATCGAGAACATGTTCATAAAATCATGAGTGAACAGCAAACGATTATGACAACAGCAGACACTCACTATTTATCAGATTTATCTTTCGGATTGACAATTAACCTTGCAGAACTGAATATAAATGCATAAGATCATCATATGAGTGAAAACGAGGTTGTGTATATTCCAGTAGATACTTCGAAAAAAGGTGGTGAGACTCGAGCGTTAAAAGTACTCCAGAAAGAACATGTTGTACCTGTTATCCCGCCAGATCCTGAAGATGAAATTATCGATACAACTAGTATTCCAGATGCTTTTGGCACAGACGTTCATGAAGAGGAAAAAAGAAAAATACGTGCTAAGAAACCAATGATGCCTGTATCAACCAAGGGAACTCCCGCTAGTCATTCTTCACAAAAGTACGAATAACCCCCACTTATTTTTTTAGTTTTGTTAGGTAGTAGGTGATGCTCACTGCCAAAATAGTTACAACAACGGCATAGATAAACAGAGAAATAATACTCGAATTTTTACCAACAACTGGTTCAATATATTGTTCAACTGTTTTCCTGATAAGGTCATTCCAGGCAAGTGCCGCGACCAGGCCAAACCCACTTGTTGAAAGCCGTAGCATTTCATCAATTAGCTTCTCCTGGAGAGCTTGTTTCTTCCTCTGTTTTGCAGTTTTTGGTTTAGCCATAGCTTAAAATGACTTTTTATTTTAGAATACTGTAAATAATATGCAAATTTTCGACAAAAAACAAATAAAAACCCTGTTTCAGCCAGCTAAAGACTCAAATGGTGAAGACAATGGTCAGGTCGCCATTATTGGTGGAAGTTCTTTGTTTCATGGTGCGCCAATTTTGTCACTAAAAACGGCGTCAAGAGTAGTTGATATGGTCTTTTTCACCTCACCAGAGAAGCAAGTTGAAAAGGTAGCAGACTACATTAAAAGTGAGCTTTCAAGTTTCATTTGGACTCCATTCGAAGAAGTAGAGCGATACATTGAAAAGGCAGATGCTGTGTTAATTGGACCAGGATTCATGAGATACAAAAGTGAAAACGCTCCACACCACTCAGGACAACACGTTTGTGATGAAGCGTGCCAATTAACCAGAAACACATCAGAAGAGCTCTTAAAGAAATTCCCAAGTAAAAAGTGGGTAATTGATGCAGGCAGTCTGCAAACTATTGATCCAGAATGGATTCCACAAAACGCAATTTTAACTCCGAACAAAAAAGAATTTGCACAATTGTTTGGAACAGCATCATTGGCAGAGGAAATGGAAGACAACGTTTTTGTCGTTTCAAAGTATGCAAAGCAACACAACTGTGTCATTGTCGTAAAAGGTGAAAAGACATTAGTTTCAAATGGAGACCAATCAGTACTTGTTGAAGGTGGAAACCCAGGACTTACAAAAGGGGGAACGGGAGATGTACAAGCTGGTTTAACAGCAGCGCTCCTTGCAAAGAATGAACCATTTTTAGCAGCTTGTGCTGCAGCACAAATCATTAAATGTGCAGCTGATGACCTTTTTGCCGAGCAGAATGTGTATTTTAATGCTGATGATGTCGCTGCTCAAATTCCACAAACACTTTCAGCACTTCTTCACTAAGTTGGTTAAAAATACTACTGTAATTACCGCATTAATGCGTATAATATGAAGTATGTACACTCCTAAATTTATTATTTCTCACAAGATACTGAAAAGTATTGGTCTTGTTGAGGCAGCTCGTGAAGTGATTGAAAATGCACCGATCGTTCCAGATTTTGAAAAAGAATTTCGGGAAGATGCGGTCGTTCGAACGGTATATCACGGTACCCATATTGAAGGAAATGACTTGTCATTACTTCAAACGAAACAAGTTCTCGAAGGTGAAGCAGTTGTTGCCTCAGCTCGAGACGTTCAGGAAGTAATTAACTATCGAAAGGTTGTTGAAATAATTTCTGATTTAGCACAAAAGCGAAATGGCTATGAACCAGACTCTTTGAAAGAAATTCATTGGGCTACTGTTTTCAATCTTGTTCCAGCTGACAAAGCTGGAGTGTATCGAACTACTCAAGTGGTTATTCGTGAAGAAGGAACGGGAACTGTAATTTTTACTCCACCAAGTCCAGTACAGGTACCATTTTTAGTTGCAGATGTCTTTGATTGGTTAAATGATGCGACTGCACAAGAAATTCATCCTGTTATTCGTGCTGCGATTACTCATTATGTGTTGGTTACGATCCATCCATTCATTGAAGGAAACGGAAGAACCACTCGTGCTTTTGCAAACTTAGTTATGCTTAAGGAAGGGTATGACTTGAAGCGATTCTTTGCTATTGAAGAACATTTTGATCGTGACTTAGACGCCTACTACGATGCGTTTTTTCATGTTGATACACAAGACACCGCAATTGAAGCACGAGACTTAACTCCTTGGATTGAATACTTTTGTGATGTTGTGGCAATTGAACTCACAAAGATTAAAGAAAAAATTCGAAAGGTATCTATTGATTCTCGAATGAAATTAAATATTGGTGAACAAGTTGCTCTTTCTGCTCGCCAAATGAAGTTGATTGAATTTTTAAATGAAAAAGGGAGAGCAGGGATGAAAGATTTGAAAGCAACACAGCCTATGATTTCAGAGGACACCATACTTCGGGACCTGAAAGATCTTCTGAAAAAAGGTATCATAGAGAAGGAAGGAAGTACTAAGGCCAGTGTTTACGTGATTAAGGGATAATATGATACCGAATGATCCTCAGTTCCTGTATATGATTCTGATTCTACCCACATTGTTTGGGCTGACTTTGGTCGGTGAAGGTGTGTACAAAGTTATTCATTCCGAGTGGAATGGGTTAATCAGTCTTTTTTTTGGCATTGCCTTTATCGGTGTTGTTATGTTTGCCTACTTCTTCTTTTCGACATACATTTCTCAACGGGGATAGTATAATCACTTCATGACATTTTCTTCCTTTGCACAAAAACTCTCCACATTAAATGGAGTTACCTCTCGGCTGACGATAACTGCTGAAATTGCATCGCTTTTGCAACAAGTTTCTGGGAAAGAGCTTTCAGATGTGTGCTACCTCTTAACAGGGTCACTAGCCCCAACCTACGAAGGTGTTGTCTTTCAAATTGCAGACAACATGATGATCGAGGCAATAAGTAATGCTTTTTCGAAAGAAAAGCAGCTTGTTCAGTCTGATTACAAAGCCAAGGGGGACTTGGGTGATGTTGTGTTTGAATATGCAACACGAACCTCATCAAGTCTTTCTGTGTCACAAGTGTTTGATGAATTAGTGCTAATTGCAAAAGAATCAGGAGAAGCGAGCCAAGAAAGAAAAATTGCGGGACTGTCTACACTGCTAACCTCAGTGGACAAACTTGGTGCTCAGTTTTTAGTTCGAATCGTATTAGGTAATTTGCGTTTAGGGTTTTCTGACAAAACAATTCTTGATGCACTGGCCACTCTCGTTTCAGGTGATAAAAAAGAATTGACTCGTGCCTATGAAGTTATTCCTGATATTGGCAAACTTGCAGTCTCAGTTGTGGAGAAGGGATACAGCCAGACAGTTAACAACCCAATGCCGGTGATTGGAACACCAGTTATGCCGATGTTAGCTCAGCGAATGAAAAGTCCAGCTGAGATGGTTAAAAAGATGGGTAAGGTTGCCATTGAGCCAAAATTTGATGGTTTGCGAGTATTAATTCATTTCGATCGAAAGGAACACGTTGTGAAAGCTTTTACTCGTAACATGAATGATATTTCAGATATGTTCCCAGAACTATCTGAAATGGGGAAGTGGATTAAAGCTGACAAAATTATTATTGATACAGAAGGTGTTGGTCTTGATTCCGAAAGGCTTGCATTGGCCGATTTCCAAACGACGATGCAGAGAAGGAGAAAGCATGAAATTAGTCAGATGCAAACCGAAATTCCAATTCAATTTCAGGTGTTTGATGTTCTCTTAATTGATGAGACAAACATGATGCAGGTGCCCTATGAAGACCGTCGAAAAAGAATGGCAGAAACCGTTGTCAGTGGTGAACTCTTTAAAATAGATGAATATTGGGTAACTGATGACCCAGAAGTTATAACCAATAAACACAAAGAGCTACGCTCTCAAGGGCTTGAAGGAGTTATTGTTAAAAAAATTGATAGTACCTATGTACCGGGAAGACTCGGATGGCGATGGGTAAAAATGAAAGAAGCAGAAGAGGCTACGGGCAAGCTTTCAGATACTGTTGACTGTGTCATCATGGGGTATACCCAAGGACAAGGAAAACGTGCATCGTTTGGTATTGGTCAATTTTTAGTTGGAATTCGCCATGGAGAAACAATAGAAACGGTATCAAAAGTGGGAACTGGATTAACAGATGATCAATTCAAAGAACTGGAAAGTCGATTAACAAAGTTAAAGGTAGAGGCCATGCCAGACCACTACACCGTGCACAAAAACCTTACGCCTGATTTTTGGGTGAAACCTCAAGTTGTTGTTGAACTTGCAGCAGATGACATTACGGTGAGCCCAAACCATACGGCAGGGTATGCCCTGCGTTTTCCTCGGTTAGTAACCTTCCGAGATGACAAAAGTGTTCAGCAAATAACGACTTTTGATGAGTTAGTTGAGCTTTTCAAGCTTCAAAAAGTATAATACCCACAGAGTAGCGCAAGAAAGGAAAGGTTTCACGATGCTTGATTTGCAGCACGAGGCTGTTTTTTGGGACAAAGTACCAGAACCTCCAGACTTTGAGTCTGCCTCAATACAGGAAATTGTGTCTTGGTTTGCCATCTTCTCTCTTCCCAGTGGGGAAATGAGGAAGATCATTAATTATATTCAGAAGAAAAGAAAGGAAGAGGTTGTCGTTGCCCCAAGAGGCCAGGAATAGTCCTGGCATCTTTAATACCCATAATCTTGCATTTTTGTGCTTTTTATGCTACAATTTTTATCGTTTTAGTTGAAAAACGTTCTTAAATTTACCTTAAGGAGATATCCGTGGGTGTAATACGACATGGAGTTTGGGATTGTAAGCATTGTGGTGCGATGGGCATTCCTAAATCCGCACTTTTATGTCCAAACTGTAAAGCCACTCGGCCAACAAATGTGAAGTTTTATTTGCCTGAAAACGCCCAGATTGTGACTGATGCGAAAGAAATCGCGCAAGCACTGGTGGGTCCAAACTGGATATGTTCTCGCTGTTCAGGTGATAACACAAACGATCACGATATCTGTGTACATTGTGATGCGCCAAGAGGTTCAAGCAAAAGTCGTGAGACTCACGTTTATCAGGGCGATGCGCCACATTCAGCTGAAGAAGCAAAAATTCGGTTGGGGGAGAAAGACGAGACTCTTGGTTCTTCGTCTTTTCATACTGTGGATTCGGTAATCAGCACAGAGTCAGTTGGATTTGTATCATCATCTGATTCTTCAAGCTCGAATAGCTTATCTACGCCGTCTGTTTCGGATTTTTCATCCCCAGTTCGAGAAATTAGCCCCTATGGCTCATCGTTTGAGCGTAGATCAGCTTCGAACTTTGGGAAGTGGTTAGTTATCGTCGCTGTTGTACTCGTGATTGGTGGGTTGTTCTTTTTCTTAACTCGTACTCACGAAGTTACAGCCAAGGTAACAAGCTTTCGCTGGTCACGAAATATTTACATTCAGGTGGTGAACACTGTTCGTGAAGAGGACTGGTCTGTGCCAAGTGGTGGAAGACAAATCTCAGTCTCTCAAAAACAGAAGGGTACAAAACAAGTTTTTGATCACAACCAGAGAGTACCAAAGCAAGTCATTGTTTCAGATGGTACTGAATACTATAAATGTGACACAAAAAACAAGGATCTTGGTAACGGTGATTTTGAAGAAGTTGATGTCATGTGTCCTCGGGAACTTTCTCATGAAGAGACTGTATATGAAACGGTGCCAGTATATCGTGACGAACCCGTTTATTCTGATTGGTACACCTATGACATTGAAAAGTGGGTCAACGCACGTGTTGTTTCAACCTCTGGTTCAAGTCAAACTGACCCTGGGCCTTTCTGGGGCAAGTTTACTCTTGCTCAAGGAGGTTACCGAAATGTTGGGGCCGAACGGGTCGACAATGAAGATGAGGATTATATCGTGACCCTTACCAGCAGTGAGGGAAAACAATATACTCGTTTCGTTAGTTATAACGACTGGATGTTGTACGATTCTAATACAACATACAGGCTGGTTTTAAATAACCTTGATATGCTTGTTAATGATCCCGTACATCCAAGCTCATAAGAGTTTGTTAGGGCTGCATGCCGCAGCCCTATTTTTGTGCCTAATATTCCCATAGTGTTGACACTTTATACATTTTATGATATATTTTTGTTCGTTTGGCGAGATTTTCTCGCGACCTTTGACAATCTATCAGTAAGTTATCAGGAGAGATAGCGAACACATGAAACGCTTTGTTGGTTTGCTCGTATTTCTTGTTTGTATCTTTCTGTGGACTAGGATCTCAGATTTGAGCTCCTATTTTATGAACCAGGTGAACCCGCAACCACAATATACTGTGGAAACGCGGCCACTTGATAGTCAGCCACAGTTTCCTGTTCCGGTCAGTAAGAAAATCAACTATTGGATTGTGAATTGCTCAGTGAGTGATGCCACAACCAAAGAAGTTGACCGCGTTCTTGAAAACTTGAATGCCGACCGTATTGCCCAAACGATCGTTCTTTGTATCCCGAGCGCCGTACCGCAACCAACAGCATATGCTGAGCGGTTTTTACGGTATATGGGTCTTGGAATGCCTGATGGCGATCGCAAAAACAATGGGCTCGTCTTTCTTGTACTGCAAGATGGCGAGAAATTGGATGTGCACTATGCAGTTGGGTTGGGTTTACCCGCCTTAACGGCACAAGGGCTAACTCCAATTAATCGTATCGGTGAAGACACTTACCAGAAAACCAAGAGCCTTGATGACTCAGTTTTGGCTATCGCTACGAATTTAGAGACTTACGCGAGGTCAAAATATCAGCCATCAAATCCTGTACAGCCTGTATATGGATCAACACCTCAAAAAAGTGAGGAGTATCCAATGGGGCTTGTATGGGCACTTATCGGTATTTTTACCGCGTTGGTTCTGGTCTCAGAGACGATTTTTTCATTTGGCGCGATGTTCGGGAATAAGACCAGTTTTTATAGTATGGCGTGGCCGTTTCGGCTTATGCTTTTTATACTTGAAAATTGGCCGAGTTCTGGAAGTTCGTCATCTCGTTCATCATATTCATCCTCGTCATCATCAAGCAGTGGCCATAGTGGCTCCGGTGGTGGTGGTACAGTTCGAGGAAACTAGTTTTCCGTTTTAATTCAGTCAAATAATCAATAAACAAGGAATCAACATGAAAAAGATCAAGCTGTTTGGTGCTCTCGTTCTCCTGATTGTTATTACCGTTTTGGCTACTGGCTGCAGTGCCGCTCAAAATGCGGTGAGCAGTTATGAAGAGATGAAGGCCTCGGTCATTAACGTATCGAAATTTCAGTCAAATTTCCAGCTGATTGTTGATACCGGCTACACGAAGATTCAGACGAATAATCAGGTCGTTACTGCTGCAAATGCAAGCAATGCTGAATTTATTGCAGCTTGGGCTGGTGTCGAACAGTCATTTACGGACAGTAAATCTGGATACGACGCTGCAAAGACGAACGATCCTGCGGTTGTTGATATTGCTGTTTTGCAAGATAAAGGATTACTTCCTTCATCTTCGATTCCAATGTTTACTTCCAAGATCAATGCGTATAGCAGCGCTATCTCAGACATTCGTCTCGATCCTTCGATCACGATGGCTCTTATGGATACTGTTAATGAAGCTATGAACAGTATTCAAGCCGCTGGTATCGACTGGAATGAAGCAGTCGCCGACTACAATACGATTCGCTCCAAAGTAGGGAACGAAGTTGTAGCGAAGATTGTCAACGATCTCGGTCTATCAGATTTACCGGCACAGCTGACTGCATATCAAGGTGCATCTGCTGGTAAGCCAATTACCAATCCGATCGCGCCTACCGCGCCTAAGTAACTTACTGTTAGTATTGCCTTTTGGGCAGGATACCATCCTGCCCATTTTTTTGTGCCTAATGGTACAATCAACTCATGAAACTTTTTATTGGTTTAGGTAATCCAGGTACAGAATACACATTCACACGTCACAACGTGGGTTTTATGTTTGTTGATGCCTTTGCCATGGGGTTTGGTACAACCTTCTCTCGTGACAAATACACTGATTCTGAAGTTGCTAAAGATAAAGATCTTCTTTTTGCAAAACCTCAGACCTTTATGAATTCTTCAGGAATTGCAGCTCGAAAATTAGTTGACCACTACCACATAGATATTCCAACTGGGTTATATCTTGTTCACGATGACCTCGATATTCGTTTAGGTGAATATAAAATTCAATATGAAGTAGGTCCCAAAATACATAATGGGGTTAACTCAGTTGAATTAGAGCTTGGTACAAAAGGTTTTTATCGAATTCGCATTGGTGTGGACAATCGAGATCTGGCTAACCGTATGCCAGGGGAGGCATATGTGCTACAAAAGTTTTTGAAGGAAGAAATTCAGGCTCTTACTCCAGTTTTTAGCTCCATTATTTCAAATCTCCAATCTCAAAACTTATAATTTATTTTTAGTAGGAATGTTTGTATACTTTGTCCATTGTTGCCATAGAGGAGTGTTTTCAATGATATATACCGGGTTTCAGTTGCTCACGATAATTCTTATTATTTGTTTGCTCGTTGAAGGGGTATTTCTTTTCAGATTACAGTCAAAAGGAATTGCAATGTCTGTTGGTGTATTCAACTTTATAATTGCAGGTTTTTTCATTTGGCTTATGGACTATCCACGTGACGTTCGGTTCATAGTCACCGCATATGCGTTTGTCTATGTGATTTTTACCGCTGGGATTATTACCTTGAAAATGAAATACGACAGGAAACAGCACTAGGACTCTCGGGAGGGGAAACACCCCTCCCATTTTTGTGCGCTATAATGCCTGTATGGCTCAAGCAAAGGGAGATTTTCAAACAATATCATCAGTTCTTGATCGGTTTAAAGTTGAGGAAGACAAATATATCTCTCGGGAGTTTCAACAGTTTGGCTATGAGCTTGCTGAAGAGCTTCAGGATATGGCACACAAAGCCTTGTACATAAAATTGGCTAAGACGACACCACGAGGATTAATTGAGTCTGCACGCAGTTTTGTGAAGGATGCACACAACGCTAATTCCAAGGGGCGTCTTTTTATGTGGAAATTAAAGCAATTAAAAGAGAAGGCGAAAGAGAAAGAAAAGCTTCAAAAAGAGAGCACAGAATAACTTCATTTGAGTCAGCAAGTGTACTCTGCTACGATAGAATTATGTTGCAATGGAATGTAAAAAAAGAAGTGATCATTCACTTAGTTTCAACGATCGTCGTCTTTGCTTTAATTTGTTTAGTCAAAGGGTATATCACCATTCCAACTCTTCTTCCTTTTGTCATAGGTGGGGCAATTGCCATGTACTTGCCTGATATTGACCACTTAATATATGCGCTCTATTTGCGACCACAAGAGTTAACGAGCCAACGAGTAGCACAAAAGCTTGCAGGGAGAAATTTCTCAGACTTGTTTACGCTTTTATATGCAACTCGTGATGAGCGTCGTGAACTTATTTTCCACAATATATTCTTTCAATTATTGTTTATCGTTTTTGCCTTTTTAGTTGTTACCTCCTCAGGTAGTATCTTAGGGCGGGGAATTGTCTTGTCTTTCATGCTTCATTTGTTTGTTGATCAATTAGTTGATCTGGCTGGATATGGAACATTTTCTCGCTGGGAGAAAACAAATATGGTCTTAGTTCCAACATCTCAACAGAAACTCTATGTATACGCACAGGCGATACCGATTCTTCTTTTAGGTTTCGTTTTTTAATTTTGTTGTGTACCTAAGAACACTTTCTTGAACCGGCTCCTTGGGGTATAGTGAAATTACGCATGAACCAATAAGAAACAAATGAAAGTCTTGATGTTTGGATGGGAGTTTCCTCCTCACAATAGCGGAGGGTTAGGTGTGGCCTGCCAAGGCTTGTCTCGTGCGCTTTCAGAAACGGGGGTTGAAGTGATCTTTGTTCTTCCAAAAAAGGTAACGACAGATGAGAGTTTTCGCTTCGTATTTGCAGATAATGTATTTATAACCGTACGTACGGTTGATGCACTGCTAACTCCTTATGTGACAAGCGAGCAATATGGCTCTGTTGTTCGACAAATGGGATCCTCAATTTATGGCAACAATCTTTTTGAAGAAGTAATGCGCTACGCAATGCGAGCAAAAGATATCGCTTTAAAAGAAGAGTTTGATGTAATACACGCTCACGATTGGTTAAGTTTTCCAGCTGGAATTGAGGCAAAACGAGTGACTGGGAAGCCTCTTGTTGTTCATGTTCATGCAACTGAGTTTGACCGTGGAGGTGGTGGGGTAAACCAGGATGTATACAAGGTTGAAAAGGCTGGTATGGAAGCAGCTGACAAAGTGATAACAGTAAGTGACTTCACGAAAAATTTAGTAATGGAGCACTATGGTATTCCTGCTGAGAAAATTTCAGTGGTGCACAACGGAATTGAATCAAAAGATTATCCTGCGAAAAATGAAGATGATTTTGGAATTGAAGCACTTAAAAATGCAGGATACAAAATTGTATTGTTTGTCGGACGACTAACGCTTCAGAAGGGACCTGATTATTTTCTCTATGCAGCAAAAAGAATTCTTGAATATAACCCAAAGACAATGTTTGTCATTGCTGGAAGTGGGGACATGGAGGGAAAAATTATGCAGATGGCAGCAGAGCTTAATCTTTCAAAAAATATTTTGTTTGTAGGCTTCCTCCGAGGTGAAGCACTCTCTCGTGTGTATCACAGTGCTGATGTCTTTGTGATGCCTTCAGTTTCAGAGCCGTTTGGTATTACACCACTAGAGAGTTTGTTGCATGGAACTCCCGTCATTATGAGTAAACAGTCAGGCGCTTCAGAAGTTATCCTGCATGCGATGAAGATGGACTTTTGGGATGTTGATGAAATGGCAGACAAAGTATTGTCTGTTATTGAGCACCCATGCTTAAAACAGGAAATGAGTAAGAATGGAAATAAAGAAGTAAGCAGTTGTTCATGGGACAAAGCCGCCTCAAAACTTCATTCAGTGTATAAGGAAGTAACTTCATAATATACTGGTTCTATCGGTAATTATTTCGTTGCGGAGGTAGAAGACAGGTGGCATACAAAACTGATTATGACCGCATGATTGTGTTTCAGGCGATGCATACTCCTTCGGAAAACGCGATATACGATGAAATACATCGTGCTGATATTTTGCATTTAATCTGGGACGCCGACCATCAGCAAGCAGAGTACGTAACCTATACGGAAGATTTTCTTAGTTGGTGGAAGAATCACCCAGAGCCGACGTTTGATCAAGTGAAAGACATTCTCTATTCACTGTTTGATGGAATGATTCTAGGTCAGCTTGATGAGACACAAATGCGGCATCTTGCTGCACAGATTTGTGCGATCATTTATGATCAGGAACCGTTTCTTGCATAGAAAAAGTTTTGGCGCTCGTCGTGAGCGCCATATTTTATAATTCCTTAAGTGCAAAATTTTGAAGTTGAATACTTCTTACTAAATATCGTTCACCATCTACGGCCGAAATTTGTTTGTGTACGAGTTCAGATTTGAGAGATGACAAGATATCTCTGATATAGATGGGAAGAGTACTGTCTGGCGTTTGGCAGTATTTAACCCCTTCTTCACAAAACCGTTTTGCTGCTTCAGTTGAATCTCTATGAATACTTACTGAGATTCTACCAAGGTCATTTGAGAGAGAAAGTAATTTAAACTTAAGATTATTCATAGAGGAGTTTAAAGAAAGATTTGGTAAGAGAAGAATATTCGTTTTGTATGTCGGGGTTTGCAATAATATTACTCATATTGTTGTCATGAGGTCTAATGTTAATCATTGATTGGAAATCAATCTCGGTT
>CAZMSJ010000012.1:0-35132 GCA_964568925.1 uncultured Gammaproteobacteria bacterium | reverse complement strand
GAAAATTGCTGGACTTAATAAAGAAGAAGCGACAAAACAGCTTCTTGATGAGCTTCAAAAAGACTTAACTTCTGAGGTTGCAAAGCGTATCCGAAATGCTGAAGAGCGTGTCCGTCTTGAGGCAAGTACAAAAGCACGAGAAATCTTAGTTGATGCCATGAAGCATGGTGCAACAAACTACACCGCAGAGTACACAATCTCCACCGTAACGGTTCCAAATGAAGAAACCAAAGGAAGAATCATTGGACGTGAGGGACGCAATATCCGAGCATTTGAGAGAGCTGCATCTGTTGAAATAGAACTTGATGAATCAAATGAAATCAGACTTTCAAGTTTTGATGCAATTCGACGAGAAATTGCACGACGATCACTTGAAATTTTAATTAAAGACACACGAATTCAACCGTCTCGAATTGAAGAAGTTGTTGAAGAAGTTCGGAAGACTATGGATGATGTTTTGCTTGAAGAAGGTAAAAAGATTGTTGAAGAAGTTGGAGAATACAATCTTCCACTCGAACTCGTTCGCATGATTGGTAAATTTAAGTTTAGAACCTCATACGGCCAGAATTTGGCGCTCCACACCATCGAAGAAACTAAAATTGCAATGTCTATTGCACGTGAACTTGGTGCAGAAGTTGAAGCAGTCCGATTGGGTGGACTCTTGCATGACATTGGAAAGGTTGTAACAGATGACGAAGGAACTCATATCCAAAAAGGTGTTGAAGTAGCAAAGCGATTCCAAATTCCAAAGAAAGTTGTAAATATCATTGCAGAACACCATGAAGACCGACCATTCAGTTCTCTTGAATCAGTCATCGTTTGGGTAGCTGACGCAATTTCTGGTTCACGACCAGGTGCTCGATATGAGCCACACGAGAACTATGTGAAGAGAATGACTGCAATTGAGGAAATCTCAGCAAGTTTTGAAGGAGTAGAGAGTGCAATTGCTTTCCAAGCAGGTCGAGATGTCCGAGTTATTGTAAATCCTGATGAAGTTGATGATGACAGACTCATTGTCTTGGCACGCGAAATTGCAAAACGACTTGAGAAAGAAGCTGAATATGCAGGACAGATCAAGGTATCTGTTATGCGAGAGACTCGAGCTTCTGCTACAACAGCAGCCCACTAAAAAAACTGCACTACATTCGTAGTACAGTTTTGATCTTCACACTTAGAATCCTTCAATCGCATCAATGTTTGAAATGAATGTTTTATCTCTATACCTGAGAATTCCGAGCTTCAAAAGCATTTGGATGTCTTGAATCACTTTTTCACCCAAATATGTTGGGGTAAAACATCCGGCAATGGTGTTTTCTTGTGGACCATCGAAAAGTCCTACAAATCGTGATAAATAGTCACGATTGCTCAGCTGAATAATTATTTGCCGTGTGTCAACATAGTACCCTTGTAGTGGAGGAGTAACGTCGGTATAAAGACGTAATGCATCTCCTATTGAACAGTAATGGCTGTCTACATTCGTATAAACACATACGTAGGTGTGGCTATGGGTAAATACTATTTCACACTGTCCGTATCCGTTCTGTATGACGTTGAGCCGGTCTACTTGTTTGTGATACAAATCTTCGATACCCGATTCAAAGGTGGGTACGAAGTTGAATTCTGCAAGTATTTTGAAAATTCGTGCAAATGATGAGCTCAAAAGTCCATCGGTATTGTTTAATGTTTCAGCTTGTTTCTCAAAGAACTTTTTTGCTTGTGCTTCTATCGCGATATCTATCATCTATACCTCCAGTATAAGAAATAGGTCGATATATTATGAGGTATTTAGCCTTAAAAAGCAAGAATCGTTGACTTTTCAGTGAGGGTGTTTTATTCTTCACGCAGACATGACTAAAAAGCAAATCATTGAAGCAGTTGCTCGAAAAGCACATTTAACAAAACGTGGTGCAACAGAAGCAGTTGATGTCTTCTTAAATGAGATTGGAAGAACCTTAAGTAAAGGTGAGAAAGTTGTCCTCTCTGGTTTTGGTACATTTAGAGTCATTTCAATGAAGGGAAAGACAGTTAAAATTCCAAAGACTGAAAAATACGTAACGATTAAGTCACACCGAGCTCCTCGTTTCACTCCAGGTAAAAAACTAAAGAAGCAAGTAGTTCGATAAAAAAAGGGCATGCAGTAGTGTGCACACCCTAGGTTTTTTTCTCTATAGATAGAAATGAAAATACCAGGCAAGAATCAGTGAGATTCCCCATACTTCTGCCCAAAATTTAGAGTTCCTTCCTACAAAGATATACAGTATTCCAATTACGTTTACGCCAATTAAAAGAAATCCGATTATATCGTGTTTGCCGTGTATTGCCGTTGTGACTTGAAAGAGTAAACCTCCCAGTAGTGCAAGGGTAAAATACCCTTTTGCTAAATATCCATGAGTATACGGATGTGTATCCCCACGAAAAATCGCAAGTGTTGCACAGCAAACTCCGGCCAAAACGCAAATACCAAGTCCTGCTTTCTGTGAGCGCAAGTCGTAAGTATTAAGTAGGTACAATGCAAAAAGTGCCTGTGAGCTTCCTGAGATCAAGAGACCTACGATAAATACTTTGTTAAACACAGAATCTGGATTCATTTCACTTATTGGAGTATCAGTCTTATATACTCCGCTTACAAAGCCCGGAGTAATGATCATCGAAATGGCGCTTACAATACCGATTACACCGGTTAACGACAAGAGTTGTTCTACCACGATGCATTTGACTCCTTGGCTACTAAAAATGAACTTGGGGGAAGTATATCAAATGGAGAGCTTTTCTCGTAATTTTGCGATTTGTTTTTTTCGTAAAACGAGTTCTGGGTTTGCGTCAATAATAGCTTGAGCAGCTAACGTGTGTTTCACTGCAGTTTCATGATCAATCTTACTCGTTATTTCTGCAATACGCATGTGAGCGCCACTGGCCCAAACGTCTTTGTTGTATTGTGTCTCGTTAGATGCTTGTAGTTGGTCGAGTGATGCTTCAGCTCTGGTTAACGCAGTTATGTCACCTGCCTTGTATTCAGCTATCGAGAGGTGCCCAAGCATATCAGCGAGTACCCCAACACGATTGTGAAACTTGCCGGGGAATTTTTGTTTGTAATCAATTGCTTTTTTATAGCAGTCTACTGCAAGGGAAGTATCTCCGATCGCCTCATATGCTTTTGCGAGGTTGAAATAGGGCATACTTAACGCTTCAGAGTTTCCGCTTGCTTCAGCAAGCTCAACTCCGGTAAGCGCTGCATGTTTGGCAAGAATCAGGTATTCCTGTTTGCCCGTCTGTTCAAATAAATGCCTGAAGGTTAAGAGTCTTGAACTTTGAACTTCAGATAACCCTTGTGTGTCGCCGTCTAAAACATACTGCAAGGTGGCTTGATCAGTTAATTCAAGCGCTTTTCTAAATTCACCTGCTTCTCGGGCATGTTCTGCCTGTCCCTGTATTTCTCTCCCTCTCTCTGAATTCATTTCTCCATTATAATATGCACATGCAAAAACTATTAGTAATTGTTGGGCCAACGGCGACAGGTAAAACAGCACTTTCGATTCAATTGGCAAAAAAATTTGGAGGAGAAATTATTTCAGCTGATTCAAGACAAGTGTATGAGGGGATGGATATTGGTACTGGGAAGCGCTTTTCAGACGAAGTTGATATTTGGGGGTATGACTTAGCGAAACCTACTGAGGAATTTAGTGTAAGCCATTACCAAACATTTGCACGAGAAAAAATTGATGAAATTGCATCTCGCAAAAAACTTCCATTGCTTGTTGGGGGAACCGGTCTCTATATTCGCGCAGCAGTAGATGGAATTGAGACAGCAAATGTTCCACAGGACGCGGCCTTGCGTGAGCGACTACATGACTTTTCAGTTTCCCAATTAATTCTTGAACTTGAGAACGCTGATCCAGAAAAGCTTGCCCGAATGAATGAATCAGATCGGAATAACCCACGAAGACTCATTCGTGCAATTGAAATTGCTCAATCGACAGTTTTACCAATGAAGGAGAAGTCTTTGTACGATACGCTCTTTATCGGGTTAACGGCACCTCTTGAGGTGCTCTATAAACGGGTAGAGGAGAATATTGCGGAAAGAATAGCTTCTGGAGTTTTTGAAGAGGTAGAGAAGCTTTTGTCGTCAGGTGTTTCATTTGAAAGTCAATCGATGACATCTCTAGGGTATCGACAATTGAAAGATTACTTTGAAGGAAAATCCACGAAAGACGAAGCGATTGCAGAGTGGAAACTGCAAGAGAAAAAATATGTGAAAAGACAAATTACCTGGTTTAAACAAGATAGTCGAGTGAACTGGGTTTCAATAGTAGAGCCTAATATGGAGCAAAAAGTGGAACAATATATAAAAACATGGGAAAATAAACAAACATGACACCGCGCAAAGTAGAAGTCTCACATCGAACAATCATTTTTACCACCCTCTTTTTAATAGGGCTTGGTTTTTTGTTCTATATTCGTGACATCTTGGTCCAGCTCTTTGTAGCGCTTTTAATCACAATTGTCCTGAATCCACTTATTACAAAACTTGAGAAGAAGCGCATCCCACGTCCAGTCTCAATCGTTATTGTGTATTTAACGGGCCTCTCAATCTTTATTTTTGCGGTAGCCAACATGGTTCCACTTTTAGTTGTTCAGACCACAAACTTTGCAGTTGCTCTTCCACGATACTTAGCAGAACTCCATATTCCAAATGAAATTGTCGATGCAATGACAAAGCAACTAACAAGCCAACTGGCTGGGCTCCCTTCTCAGTTGTTATCTATTTCAATTGAAGTCTTTTCAAATGTACTCACAATCGTTGCTGTACTTATTTTTGCTTTGTACTTTTTGCTTGCTCGCCGGGACATAACTCATCAACTTTCAAACTATTTGCATGAAGGGCAGGTTAAAAAGATTGAATCAGTCTTAAGTGCTCTCGAGAGACAGCTCGGAGGGTGGGCTCGAGGACAGATGCTCCTTATGATTATTGTTGGGTTATCAAATTATGTTGGATTTTTAATTCTCGGAGTACCTTACGCACTTTCGCTTTCAATTCTTGCCGGTATTCTTGAAGCGGTGCCAAACTTGGGACCAATACTTGCTGCACTTCCAGCAGCTATCGTTGGTTTTGGAGTATCCCCAATTACTGGTATGGCAACTATTGCCTTGGCGTTTCTCGTTCAGCAGGTAGAGGCTTATGTCTTTGTTCCAAAGGTCATGCAAAAACAGGCTGGGGTAAACCCAATAATTACCTTGTTATCTTTGATTATTGGTGCTCGTGTATATGGAATCGTAGGAGCCGTGTTGTCAGTTCCAGTTGCTATTACCATCCGGGTTCTTTTAGAGACCTATTACCACTATAAATTCGCTTCAGAGGAATAATCCCATAATTTACAAAATACTGTTTTCTTGGTATACTATCCATAGTCTGGCAGATGAAAAATCGCTTGAAGGCAACTTCGAGAGGAAAGTCCAGGCAGCTGAAAGACATGGTGTGCCGGTTAAATCTGGCAGGTATTTCTGGGTAACCAGGAATATACGGTGGTTCTCTTCGAAAGAGGAAGAACACATGAGGAGAAATGACTCTTCGTGAGAGTAACAGAAACGATCTTTGTGCTACGTGTTTAACGACATATGTACAAAGCTGAAACGGACAATCCCCCTTGCTGCAACCTGCGAATTCGACGTCAAATAGATGTCTTTCTCAATTTCATGCAAATGAAAACGTCGTAAGGTTCAGGGCTTAGATGGATGATTTTATAAAACAGAACCTGGCTTACAATCACTAGACAACAGGAGACCCACTTGAAAAGGTGGGTTTTCTTGTGCGTAAGAATTGTTTTTCGTGTTTGATATACTAGTCTTTTCAAAATGAAAATCGTAATACAACGAGTTACCAAAGGGGTGGTAACAGAACACCATACTGGAACTGTTACCGGCAGCATCAAGCACGGCCTTTTTGTGTTGGTTGGTTTTAAAAAAGGCGACACAAAACAGGAAGTTACAACCATTGCTCAAAAGCTTTTAAAATTGCGGGTGATGTCTGACGAAAGTGACAAAATGAATCGTTCTATTACTGATGCAAAAGCCTCCCTTTTGGTTGTTTCTCAATTTACCTTGTATGCAAATACAAAGGACGGGAATAGACCATCATTTATCGAGAGTCTCGAACCAGACAAAGCACAAGTACTCTATGAATTGTTTATTGAAGAGCTTAAACAAGGTGGTGTGCCTGTTGAAATTGGTTCATTTGGAAACTACATGGATATCGATCTTTCCTTAGATGGTCCTGTTACGATTATACTGGAAGCATGAGATCCATCTTTTCCGTTCTCTTCTATTCATTAGCCATCTCTGTTTGTTTAACCCTTGTTTTTCAATACGGAGTTTCTGTTGGCTACACAAATGGACAAAAGAGTGCAAGTCAAGCAGCTCAGACAGAAATCGATTCACTTGTTCATCAATTTCAAAATAAACAGATTGCTTTTAAACCTACTACACTTCCAGCGAGTACCCCGGTCGCCTCAAGTGTTCCGGCTGTAAAAAATGTTGCATGGGGTGGTCCTGAGTTGTGGACCGCTGTTAACAAACGAAGAGTAGAGTTTGGAGTAAATGCTTTGGGGCAACGAGATGAACTGTGTACGCTTGCATCGATTCGTTTAAATCAACTCTTGGAAGCTGGCAAGCTTGATGGTCATGAAGGTTTTAGTACGATGCCAGAGAAGAGACCAGACTTGAAGTGGCTATACGAGAAATACACATTGACTGAGTTTTTAGTACAAGGAGCAACAAGTCCTACTGACGCAGTCTCTTTGTGGGAGAACACTTTGGGGCACAAGAAGCTTCTAACAGGTGGAGAATATGTATGGGGGTGTATATATGCGCAAAATAGTTTTGCAGTAGCAATTACAGCTTATTAAAGCAGTCCGTTTTCTTTTAGAAAATTTGTTAATTTAGGAATTGATCTAAATTGTCTTCCAATACTCACGAAGAGATTGTTTGTTTGTGTCCAATACTTTTCTGGAAGACTCGCCAACAGTGCTAATTCAGTTTGTTCTGGTGTTTTTGTGTGTACCCATCCAAGCATATTGGTTATTCGATGTACATGAGTGTCGACAGCGATCGCGGGTATGCCAAATGCTCTATTCATAACTAAATTAGCAGTCTTTCGTCCAACGCCAGGAAGGCTCACTAATTCTTCACGAGTCTTGGGGACGTTTCCTCCAAAGGTTGTTGTAATCGTTTGTGCGATTGCCTGCAGTTGTTTTGCCTTTGTTTTGTAGAAACCTACCGGGTAAATAAGTTTGGCAATCTCTTCAACTGGAAGTGCTGCCAGTTTCTCTGCCGTTGGAGCTACAGAAAAAAGCTTTTGTGCGGCGACAACAGTCGTGTCATCGTTTGTTCTCGCACTCATCATGGTTGCAACTAAGCTTTGAAAGGGGTCATCTTTAAAAATTTCGAGAGGAACTAAACGATAGTTTTTCTCGAAAACATCAAACACTTTTTGATATTTGTCCATATTTACACTACACTGAATGTCATATTATACTGGCCGGACGCACGTTCAGTCTATGAATAGTATTTTACTAGTTTTGGTCGTTTTTTCACTCATTGTAAGTTTATTTTCTCTCTACAAAGTTTTGTCTTTTCAACAGAGAGTTTCAAATTTATTTGGTGAAGACAAGAAGGCGATTGATGTTTTAGAAGAAGTTCAGAAAAAATATCAAACCTTTGATAGTTTGTTTGCTCGGGGTCTTGATTGGGAAAACCAATTGACCGCAGAAAAACAACACTTTTTTCAAAGAATGGGGTTTGTTCGATTTAACCCATTTGCTGAAACGGGGGGAGACCAAAGTTTTTCTGTAAGTTTGCTTGATGCAAAAGGAACAGGTATTGTATTTACAGGATTACATACGAGAGAAAAGACTCGAGTGTATGCAAAACCGATCGTAAATGGTGTTTCAAAGTCAACACTTTCGAAGGAAGAACAGAAGGCCATTGAAATCGCAATGAAAAAGTCGCAATAATATACGTTATGAATAAAACAACACTATGGTCTTTACTCGCTGGAATCTATTTGATCTCCGCCGGTGCTTCATACCTTTATTTCTCAAGTAGCCAAAAGGCTGCGATTGTCCCCGTTACCAGTACTCAGGTGACCAGTGCACGAAACAAGATTGATCCTTCCCTTCCTAAAACTGAAGAGTGTCCGTTAAATGGTCAAAAATATACAACTGTTGAAAGAAGTATCTGGGAAGGACGACGACCACTTACAGTCATGATTGAAAACAGTGTTGATGCTCGACCTCAATCTGGTATGAGTAAGGCTGACATCATCTACGAAGCAGTTGCAGAAGGTGGAATTACTCGTTTCTTAAATGTCTTCTACTGTGGTGCAGCAGCTGACGAAGTAAAGATGTCTCCAGTTCGTAGTGCACGTATCTATTTTGTTAATTGGGCTTCTGAATATGGTCGATATCCACTCTTTGTTCATTATGGTGGAGCAAATAACTTCTGCCCATCTTGCTACGGTGGAGTCAAAGCCCCAGGTAGTGTTGCAAAAGAAGTTGATGTGTACGCAGCAATGTCCAAGGCAGGCTGGACAAACGGACGTATGGGAAATGACATGGATGGCCAATCAAATCTTGGAGTTCCAGTGTTAACTCGTAACGTAAATCGATTAGGAGACACGGCAGTCGCATGGGAACACTCAGTTATTGGTTCACTTGATGAGGCATACAAAGAAGCAGCAAAACGAAACTTTGGGGCAACCGACAAAGATGGAAGCAAATGGAGTAAAACATTTACTTCTTGGAAGTTTATTGATGAGAAGCCAGCAACTGAAAACCTTGCTTCAGAGATTAGTTTTGAATTTTGGGCAAACAAACCAGACTTTGATGTGGTATGGTCATATGACTCAAAAACAAATTCATACAAGAGATCACAGGGTGGCAAGCCACATACTGATTTAGAATTTGATAAGCCACAACTTACTGCGAAAAACGTTGTTGTCCAGTATGTGAAGGAAAAAGGTCCTCTTGATCGTGAGTTGCATATGTTCTATGAAGTAATCGGTACAGGAAAAGTATCTGTTTTCCAAAATGGTACTCAGATTAATGGAACATGGAAGAAAGCAACCCAATTTGAGAGAACCAAGTATTTTGATGAAAAAGGTGTCGAAATTGCATTTGTACGAGGTGGAATCTTTATCGAAGGTGTACCATCAACAAATACTATTTCGGTAAAGTAAACGAAAACTCCTGCCCACCAACTGACTTTCATGTCACTACTTTCAGATATCATTACGTCTAAAGTTCGAATTAAGATATTGGAGCTCTTATTTGCTGATCCAAATGAGATGTACCATGTCCGTGGTATCGTGCGTGAAATTAAAGAAGAAATTAATGCCGTACGACGTGAACTAGGAAAACTTGAAGCTGCTGGCATAATCAAGAAAGAAAGTCGGGGAAACAGAATTTATTACTGGGTTCGCTCAGACTACCCAATGTATGGTGACATTTTGAGTATGGTTGCAAAAGCAACCGGATTAGGTGGAGCTATTGTTTCAAACAGAGCAAAACTTGGAAAACTCAATCACTTAATGTTCTCCGGACGTTTTGCTCGCTATAAAAAACGACGCAAGGATGATGATGTTGATATTTTGGTAGTTGGGGATGTTGTTTTGCCTGAGCTTGCAACGCTTATTCGCATGGAAGAAAGTAAGCGTGGATATGAAATTAACTACACAGTAATGGGACGAGAAGAACTGGATTTTAGAAAGAAGAGACGAGATCCATTCTTATTATCAATACTCTCTGGAAGTCGTGTAATGATTATTGGGGATGAGGAAACGTTGGTTGACTAATATATGAAGCATTCAGGACGTAATTTAATTATTATCTTTGTTATCTTTTTCTTCTCAGTTGTAATAGCACTCCCAAAAACACTTCCTGTTTCAATTCACTTAGGTCCAATTAACTTCGACAAGACCTTTTATCGACAAGATATCAATTTTAATATAAATGGTACGCAAATACAGAAAAATTTTGATCTTTTGTTAGGTCTCGACTTGGTCGGAGGCAGCAGACTTGTTTTTGATATTGATACAACAAAAGTTTCTTCTGAATCCAAAAAGGAAGCAATCTCTTCACTAAAGTCTGTTATTGAGCGCCGTGTTAATTTGTTTGGTGTATCTGAGCCATCAATTCAAACAACTGAATTTGAAGGTAAGAATCGAGTGGTGGTTGAGCTTCCTGGTGTTAAAGACACCAAGCAAGCCGTTGCTTTAGTTGGAAAAACGGCACAGCTAGTTTTCGCACAAGTCATTGATGAAACAAAAATTGAACCAACCGACCTAACCGGTGCAGATTTGAAATCTGCAAAAGTTTCATTTGATCAGGTAAGTGGTAAAGCAATAGTTCAAATTTCCTTCTCAGAAGAAGGGGCAAAAAAGTTTGCAAGTTTAACTGAAAAAAATAAAGGGAAACCGCTCCCAATAGTTCTCGATAATTCTGTTATTTCAGCACCAGTCGTCAGTGACAAGATTGTTGGAGGAAATGCACAAATTAGTGGGAACTTTACAACGGAGGCAGCCCGTGACATTGCAATTCAATTAAACGCCGGTGCACTTCCTCTTCCTATTCAATTGATTGAAGAGAGAACAGTTGGTGCAACGCTTGGGACTGAGGCAGTTCAGAAAAGTGTTATGGCTGGAGCTGTTGGCTTAGGTATTGTCGCTGCATTCATGATTATCTTGTACAAAAAACTTGGACTTATCTCTGCATTTGGATTAATAGTATTTTCAACCGTCACGATTTCCTTATATAAATTGATTCCAGTTGTTCTGACCTTACCAGGTATAACTGGGTTCTTATTGTCAGTAGGAATGGCAGTTGATAGTAATATTTTAGTTTTTGAGAGATTTAAAGAAGAGAAGGCAAAGGGAATTGAAACGAAGTATGCATTGGAAACTGCATTCGGTCGTGCATGGAATTCAATCCGTGACGCCAATGTGGCGACACTTGTCACCTGTTTTGTTTTAGCGAATCCTCTTGATTGGAGTTTCTTAAACACATCTGGTCCTGTTCGTGGCTTTGCGATTACACTGGCACTTGGTATTGCAGTGAGTTTATATACTGGTGTTTTTGTATCTCGTAATTTGCTCCGCTTTTTTATTAAAAAATAAATGAAGGAAACTAAAGAAGTTACACAATTTGATTGGCTCAAGTACAAAATGATGTTTGTAATTCTTTCATTGGTCGTCATCCTCGCAGGTCTCGGGAACTTGGCCATAAATGGAGTTGCGTTAGGAGTCGACTTTACGGGAGGATCACTCGTCGAGTATCACTTTGATCAAGAGATCTCGACAGAGGCTGCAACAAAAACAATTGAGTCTCTTTCAATTTCTTTGGCTTCAATTCAAAAAACAGGAACGTCTTCCTACTTATTTAAGCTTGCGCCGATTGAGAGAAAGCAAGCTGAACAAATACAAGAGTCTTTGAAAAAAGAATTTGGAGGGGAAGTACGTGAAGATCGATTTGAAAATGTTGGTCCTTCTGTTGGGGCAGAGCTTATTAAGAAAACCATCTATGCACTTCTTGTTGCAACTCTTGGAATCTTGTGTTGGATTGCATATCAATTCAAGAGTTTTCGTTTTGGAATTGCAGCAACTGTTGCAACTCTTCATGATGCAATCATTATTATTGGAACATACTCAATCGTCAGTCGCTTGTACCATGCTGAAATTGATTTCCTTTTTGTGACAGCAGTATTGACGATTCTATCTTTCTCCGTTCATGACACCATTATCGTTTTTGACCGAATACGTGAAATTCGTAGAAAGCATGGTGGTCAAATGAACATTGTCGTAAATAGAGCAATTTCAGAAACAATGAGACGTTCAATCTTTAATTCTCTCGCAATTATTTTCATGCTTCTTTCCCTTGTTATTCTTGGGGGGACAACAACCAGATGGTTTGCCGTAGCTCTCTTAATTGGAACAGTTTCTGGAACATATTCATCTCCATTTATCGCCGCACCACTTCTGGCGTTTTTATATCGCAAGGAACTCGTGAAAACTAGTTGACAGAGCCCCCTGTTTCCGCCTACAGTGAGTAGTCTTGTATGTTTGAAGAAACTCTTTCGAAGTATTCGCTTCAGTCTAAAATGGCTGACTTCAATCGACTCAGTAGAAAGAAAGATGTTAACCCTCGTAATCAAATTGTTTCCCTCCTCGTTGTGGCATTAATTGCAGGTAGCTCATTCTTTTTGGCAAAGCGAGTTACTCAACCAGTGCATGTACCTGAGAAATCAAATGCTGCTACTCTTACTTCCTTGCGAATAATGAATGTGTACTATGTTCCAGCAACTTCACCATGGGCTGGTAAAATAACTGATATCTTCCACCTTTCCTCTAGTGTTCGTACCTACATTGGTTTCGGATCAGCATTTCAAGCTGATACCACGAAACAAATGATTTCTGTTGATGAGGTCGGTCCATCATACGTAAGATCAATGGCTCGCCCAATGGTTCCTGACAGCGATCCATTCAATGCAAAGATGAAAACATATAAGGAGATACTAAATGATACACGTGATGGTAAAAGCATTTGTCAGCTTGTACAAGAACTAAACCTAGACCAAGTCTGGTTGTGGGTTGATTCTACTGTAGATACTACACATGGTTCTGAATTTGTAATTATTAATCCAACGAGTAATTATGGTGACGCTCTGTACAACGATGTTTGTGCAAATAGTAAATCGTTTACTGTGATGGGCTTTGATTACAGTACTCCTGTTGCAAATGCGGTACACTCTTTTGGGCACTATCTAGAAGCACTTATTGAAAACATTCAAGGTCGAGATCTTTTTGTTGGGCGCTTTGAAGGAGTTGCGTATGCCGGGACGTTAAACGAGCGATACATTTCAAGTCCTTATCCTCCATATGTCATGTCAGAAAAGTGCGGAAATGTGCATACTCCACCAAATATTACTTTAACTTCTGATAACTACTATGATGGGTATATTTATAATTCCCCAAATAGCGTATTAAGTAGTTGCGAGTACTGGAATCCTGATGGCACTGGAACAAAAGTTGCTGCTAATGTCGATACGTGGTTAATTAAAAAGTTGCCTAGTACATTTGTTGACTCAACGTTACCATCACCAGAACTCTCCTATTTAATTTGGTGGATGCAGAACTTTAATCATGAAAGTTCTGGAAATGTTTTCAACGGCAAAAAAATCCCATCATGGTGGTCATTTGTTTCAAATACAGACAACGTTATAAATACGTATAAGAGTTTGAATTATTGGATGTCGGAAAAATTGAAATCTCCGGTGGCTTCAACAAAGACTGCTTTTTGTACTAATGAAAGTGGTACCTATTCAAGTTGTACCTATACGCCCGGCAGTAGTACTCTTGGTGCTACAACAGAGAATACAAATGTGTTAGCCGCTACGACTTACGGAGATATGGCTCTTGTTACAGTATCGTACGGAAGTTCAACATCAACAGTTTTATCAGTTACGTTCTGTGGTGATGCAATGACTCGAGTCGGTACCGGTCCTTTTAGTGGAGCAGGCACAAAGAATGAAATGTGGTACAAACTAACACCTCAGTCAGGAGTTTGTCCTGTCACTGTAAAGTTTTCAGTTGACCCAGGGCAACGGGTTATATCAACAACTATTTTTAACAACATTGACCAAGTTGTTCCTGTCACAGGCTTTATAACTGGAGGATTGGCTAGTGGTTTTACAGCAAACCCTGGTGCAATAACTGCAACGCTAACTGGAGCCAAAGACAGTCTCATGATTTGTGGGTATGCCCATTATTCTGAACAATCAAATCCACCAAGTGGTAATTTTGCTACTGCTAATCCTGGTACAACACAACTTTGGACTTTTAACCAAGCAAAATATTCAAGTGGTGCACCAATTAACACCTGGGCAGGTTTGGGTGCAGGAGTACAAAGGCTAAATGCTAGTCAAAGTACCACTCTTTCTTGGAAGACTGTTAAATCACAGCCGAATAGCTATACCTGTGCAAACTTTAATGTAAAGCCGTTTGCCACAACGGTAACAACCCCAACAACTACTGTTGATCTTAAAGCGCAGGCAAGTAATGGACCAGTGACACTTCCTTACAAAAGTTCACTCACTATTTCATGGTC
Source organism: uncultured Gammaproteobacteria bacterium (assembly GCA_964568925.1). Taxonomy (GTDB): domain Bacteria; phylum Patescibacteriota; class Microgenomatia; order UBA8517; family UBA8517; genus CAYQUL01. The sequence continues at coordinate 20,982 of CAZMSJ010000012.1, read as the reverse complement.
ATCTACCCTTGCAACAAGTTGTACTGCAAGTGGTGCTTGGACTGGCACAAAAGGAATCAGTGGTTCTCAAGTTATTGCTGGGGTTGTGACCAGTGGAACCTACACACTCACCTGTAATGGTGTTTCTGATAGTGTTTCAGTTGTTGTTATACCACCAAAAGTTGATCTTAAAATTGGAACTTCAGATGGTCCATACACTGTTCCATACAATGGTTCTTTTACTCTAAGCTGGACTGCCCCTGGAGCAACATCCTGTACTGCTAGTGGAGCTTGGACAGGTACAAAACTTGCTAGTGGATCATTTCTTGTTAGCGCTGTTACTGCGAACAAAACATATACATTAACGTGTAATGGTGGAACTGACTCAATCAATGTGGTGGTTTCATTTCCGCCAACAGCTCCGGTTGTAGACATTAAAGCTGATGGACTTGATCGAATCTCAGGTAGGGGACAATTCACCACGGTTCTGAGCTGGAAGACTGTTGGAGCGACAAGTTGTAAAGCGCTTGGTGGTTGGGCTGGTGTCAAACCAATTAACGGGTCTGAGACCGTGACCATCGTAGTCTATCCAGCCAAACCGGTGACTAAGAATTTCGTACTCCAGTGTGTAAATGCCGCTGGTTCCACCTGGTATGACAATGTATTTGTGGTCGTAGAACCAATTAATACGTTGCTCCCAGTCACATCAGCAAAGATGTTCGTAAATGGATTTGACGATACCCTGATGGCAACAGGGAGTGGTGTTTTTGGAGCTGGAGTTCAACAAAAGTTATATATCGCCAAAGGATCTACTCCAACACTTACCTTGTCAGTTGTTGGGCTTAACTGCACTGCTCCTTGGCTTACAACACCCCCAGACACGAAGATACCAGGATCATACGTCATGCCTGCCATCACCTCAACGACAACATATTCAATGACCTGTTTAGATTACAAATCAGTTCCACGAACGGTGACAGTTGATGCAAACGTTCGTTAGTAAAAAAGCAACGGTTTAGTAAGTAAACATATTTCTATTCTGTACAAAGAAAGAAAACAACGATAGTGTTAATTATGAATCCAGAAGAACCTGTATCTCCAACATTAGAGTCTAAAATGGCTCTGTTTAAACGCCTCGTAAAAAATCCTAAGATAACACGTGTAAAAAGAATATCCTCATTCGCCGTTATTGCACTAGTAGCCGTTAGCTCGTTTTATCTTGCAAAAAGAATTACACAACCAGTACATGATGCTCAACAATCAAGAGCTGCGATCAGTGGCCGTGTTGAATCAGTTGCCATTTCAAATTCAAATGCATGTTCATCTTTATCCGGTGTGTCATCTACTTGTAGCACTAATAGTTCAGCATCCGTACGTCCTGATCCTAATAATATCTGTGAGGCTAATCGAGGTAACCAATCAAACTGCGAAAAAGCAGGTTGCAAGTATTACGCAACAACAAAATCATGTGTTTTGCCAGAAAATAGTAATTTTTGTGATACTGTGATTAGTTTTGAGCCTAATTGCGATGGTAAATTTGTTGGAGCGAATTGTACAAGTCCTGTAGATGGATCACAAGGTGTATGTGGCCATTCAATTGCTTACCGATCTTCTGCCGGTTACTGTACATGTAAGACAGCAAGTACTGCAATTTTTGTTGCGGATAATGGAACATATTGTCCACAAAATTCTGGTGGATGTATGTGCAATTTGCAACTTATTCCCTCTGGTGCCTATTGTGCATTACACATTAATGGGGACGACTATTGTAATGAATCTGTCGGTTGTTTGTGTACCGACATATCTGGATATACCTTTACAGTTGCACAGGGAGCACAGTGTAAAGTTCTTCCTCCTGGTTTACAGCAATGGATCGATCGCACAAATGGACTGAGAAAATCTTGTTCTACCGGGGCTTCTACTCCAGCTCAATGTGCAGGACTTGGACTTTATCAAATTGCAGATATCGTGACACTTGGTCAGCTTTCATCTACCAATGACGCGGTACAGGCGTATATTGCTTGTACACAACAACTTGTTGCTGGTACAAGAACTGATTGTCTGGGAGAAGCGATTGCTTTAGGTGCGAATGCCACGTTTTTTGCAGACGCATTTATTGGTATTGCAAAACTCGCCATTACTGCACCTCAAATCGTTAGAAATTCGATTGATTCTATTTCTACTGTTATTTCCAAACCATTAGCAACTGACGTTGTCAATGCTCAAGGAGTCATAACCAAAGAGTTATTTGCGTCTCATTATGATGAGTTGCTAAAAATTTGTGGTAATTGTGATAATCCTGTTGACCTATACACCTTTCTTAAAAAGGAAAGACTTGCGCTTGGGCCGGCAGACGGAAAATCATGGGGGCTTCTCGACCAATCTGCTGGGAAATTTGTTGATTTAGATTTGGCTATAGATAATGCAACACTATCAGTGGGTGGAAAAGGAACTGTTACTTTTGATTTTAATTATGGAATCGAGCCAGAGTTTACAGCAATGTATGATGATATTGGTTTTGTACCAAGACAGCTAGAAGACATGCGTGCTACTTTCGCAAATACTACTGGAAAGGTTCGTCTTCAGCTTGTTATTCACGGAACTCCAGACTATGTCTTATATAAAGGTTATAAATACTATGCCTACGATTTTATTAATCTCTTAAAAGATAATGGATTTGATTCAAGTGTTATAAGCAGTATTGACCTTATTTCCTGTAATACAGCTGTATCGTGTTCAAACATTGGAGCAGGTTTTGCACAAAACCTCTCAGATCAATTGGGATTACCTGTTATTGCTCCAACAGCAGAGGCCCAATTTAGTCCAGTCGCTGGTAACGCAATTGCCTTTACTGTGAATGCTGATGGTACAACCCTTTTTGGTGCTTGGAAGGAATTTTTCCCAACAAATTAACAAGATGTCTTTTTTTAATTCAAAACGCAAAAAATTCACTTTATCTGTCTTTGTAGTAGCACTTGTCTCAGTTGGTGTCCTTTTTTTCTCATTGCGTGAAACAAAAATGGCGAAAACATCTAAGAGTCTGAATACGGCAGATATTGCACAAGCATCTGTAGGTTCAAAAACAGACTTATGCCCTGATTCAACAGGTCCAACATCTAACTGTACTGTCGATAACACCATCCTTGAAGGTCAAGTGTTAGGAGCTTCAACATATGGAAGTATGGAGTTAGTAACAATTCACTATGCAGGGAGTCTGCTAAATCCAACACTTAAAGTTAATTCTGTAACCTATTGTGGAGAGGCTATGACGAACATTACACAAGGAAAAATCTTAATTGGAACTCCCCAAAGTGGAACAAGTATGAGAACAGAAATGTGGTATAAGTCCATTCCCAAAAGTGGAGTGTGTCCTGTTATCGTAACTTTTAGTGCTGATCCTGGCCAGAGAGTTGTTTCAACAACCTTACTTTACAATATCAATAGTATTTCTCCGATCGCTGGGCCAAATTATGCCACATCAATATCTTCTAGTGATCCTGTTATATACAACAACCCGTCTAACTTTAATATAAATATGTCAATGTCAGGTCCAAAAGATAGCTTGTTAGTTTGTGGATACACTATATTGCCAGATATTGTTAATGGGTCAGGAAATAAAGTAACAATATTTAAGGACTATATTAATTTGTGGAAATTTGAAGATATGAAGATTGGTACGAATGCGGCTCTCGTTTGGGGAGGTCTTGGTACTTATAAACAAAGAGATATAGATAGTCGTTTTGATTCCGTTATTTGGAAGACTTTAAAGGGTCCGAAATGGTCTGCGATTTGTACAAATTTCAATGTTAAGCCTTTAACAGCTGCTATTGTTCCTGCAACGACAGTTGATGTGAAGGCCCAAACAAGCAACGGGCCAGTGACCGTCCCTTATAACAGCTCTGTCACTATCTCTTGGTCCTCAGCCTTTGCCACGAGTTGTACCGCGAGTGGTGCTTGGACCGGTATGAAAACAGTCACTGGATCTCAAGTTATTGCAGGTGTTGTTGCAAATGGAACATATACTCTCACTTGTGATGGTGTTGCAGATAGTGTCTCTGTTGTCGTTGCTCCAAAGGTTGATCTGAAAATTGGAACTTCAGATGGACCGGTGAATATTCCATATAATGGCTCATTTACTCTAAGTTGGACGACAGCTGGTGGTGCTACAGCTTGTACTGCAAGTGGCTCATGGACTGGTGCACAGCTTGTTAATGGATCATTGATCGTATCAGCTGTGACAGCTAACAAGACATACACCTTGACGTGTAACGGAGGTACAGATACTATCTCAGTTGTTGTAACTCCACCGACAGTTAATTTAAAAATTGGAACTTCAGATGGACCATTTACTGTGCCTTATAATGGCTCATTTACCTTAAGCTGGACAGCGCCAGGTGCAACCGCTTGTACCGCAAGTGGCTCATGGACTGGTGCAAAACTTGCTAGTGGATCATTGCTTGTTACAGCAGTCACCACAAACAGGACTTATACCTTAACATGTAATGGTGGAACTGATTCAATCTCAGTTGTTGTGACCCAACCAACGGTAGATTTGAAAGTTGGAACTTCAGATGGACCGGTAAATGTGGCATACAATGGTTCGTTTACTTTAAGTTGGACAACAAAACTGGCGACAGCTTGTACCGCAAGTGGCTCATGGACTGGTGCAAAGCTTGTAAATGGATCTTTGGTTGTAAATAACGTGATTGCAAATAAAACATACACACTAACATGTAACGGGGTGACAGACACAATCTCTATTGTTTCCCTTCCTCCTGTTGTAACTGTTGATTTGAAGGCAAGTTACTCAGATGGTCCAGTAAATCTGTTGTGGGGTGACTCTGTATGGCTAACTTGGTATACAGCAAATGCTACAAGTTGTACTGCAAGTAACGGATGGACTGGAACAAAAGCAGCAAATGGGACTGAATACTTCTATCCATTAACAACGACAAAAACATACACAATAACGTGTGGTGGTAAGACAGATAGTGTGACTATTAACGTCGCACCGCTTCCAGCTCCTACTGAGTCTGGTAATATCACCTACAAGTTAATTACACCAACAACTCTTCCGACGACTTTCACTCGTGGCCAAGTTGTGACATTAGTCTACAGAATTACTGAACCAGATGGCACACCAGGTACTCCAGATGAAGGTTTCGGTGTTCAGACGTATGTCGATAATACGGTTCAGAGTGTTGTTGGTGTAAACGGGGAATATGACGCTACCACAGGAAATTGGACATCAAAGTTAACAATGCCGTCGATTGCTGGTACGTATACGTACTATTCCTCTGCGTACTGTGGAAGATGGAAATCTGGAAGATATTCTTGTGGTTACAAATATACAACCTTCCAAAGACAGCAGTTACCAAATCCATCAGTCAGTATTATCGTTAAGTAGTTTGGGTCTTCAAACAAATATCTGAAGGGTTTTTACTAAAAATTAGTAAGACCTAATTTGTGCAAGGAGAGCTTCTTTTTCATTTTCAACCTTCTTTTCTTCTACATCAGCAAACAGTTTGTTAAGTATTACCCCAACTTCTGGACCTGGGGTGAGAGATAACTCTTGCATTACGTCCTGTCCATTGATTTTAAGGTCTTTGATGCTAAATGGTTGTAGTTGTACTTCAGCTAGTCTGGCCTTAAATTCCTCAAGTCGCCAAGATGTTTCTCGAGCCCCTCCACCAAGTCTGTCAGCAACGCGGAGCGTAAGCATCTCATCTAAGTTCTCTACTCCGACGTTACGAATAAATCTTCGAATAGCCGAGTCTGTTTGGTGTTCATCAACGGTAAATTGATGCCAGCGAACTAATCGCGTTAGCTGGTCTTTTTCTTCGTTTGAAAACCTTAATCTATCTGCAATTCGTTCAGCAATTTTTGTACTAACCATTTCATGGTTATAGAAGGTGATGACTCCACTCTCAAGTTTCCGTACCGTCTGTGGCTTTCCAATATCATGGATAAGGGTTGCAAATCTCGTAATTGGGTTCGTGGACTTACAATTTTTCAATGCCATCAATAAATGAGTTCCAACGTCATATATGTGATGTCGTTGTGGTGATTTTTGATCCACACCAAAACATTTTTCAAGTTCTGGAAGGATCTGGCTTAAGAGTTGTGTTTCTTTTAAGAGAAGTATTCCGTGATATGGGTCCGCTGATGAAAGTATTTTCATTAGTTCTTCTCGTACTCTTTCTTTTGCAATTCTATTTATAAGCGTTGCTTGTTCAACCATTGCCTGGTGAGTCTTTGATTCAATAGTGAAACCAAGTTGACCGGCAATTCTGACAGCTCTCATTAAGCGCAAGGCATCTTCACCAAACCGTTCAAATGGGTCACCTACTGTTCTAATGATTTTGTTCTTTATGTCCTTTTGTCCGTCGAACGGATCAATGATCTCTTGATCCTTTTCAAGGTTAATTGCCATTGCATTAATGGTGAAGTCACGACGGGTGAGGTCACCCTCCAGTGTCTTTCCCCATTCGATACTGTCTGGTCTCCGGTAATCGGTGTAACTACTCTCATGTCTGAAGGTTGTTATCTCATGAGGTTCAAAAGATTCATTAATTGGAGTGACACCAACGGTTCCAAAGGTGTTGTTATAGAAGGCACGGTCTCCAAACAACGCTAAAATTTCGTCTGGTAATGCGTTCGTCGTAAAATCCCAGTCAGTTGCTGGCTTCCCCATAACAAGGTCACGCACCGCTCCTCCTACCAGATAGGCTTCAAACCCGTTTTTGGTAAGAGTATTGCTTACTTCAATGACTTCTGGTGGTATAGTGAATTTCATTGTTTCAAGTTAAGTATAGTTTAGAATAGAGCAATAAGTGAATGTATGAATTATAAATGGAAATTAATTAACGATAAGCAGGTTACTTCTGTCGATGATATTGTAACCCTCTTACTTGAAAATCGTAACGTAGTTGATAGCAACCTCTTTTTTAACCCTCCACAACCGGAAGACATTACGCTTGAAGATGTTGGAATTTCACGGGAAGAGCTTACCAAAGCACTTGATCGAATACACTCGGCAATTGATAACAAAGAACAGATTATTGTCTTTGGAGACTATGACGTTGATGGAGTATGTGCAACCAGTATCACTTGGAAAGCACTATCTTCTATTGGTGCGTCAGTCTTGCCGTTTGTTCCAAACAGATTTACCGATGGCTATGGAATGAAACCAAAAACGATTGAAGCAGTTCTAGCTAAGTATCCTGATACGAAACTGATTATCTCAGTTGACAATGGAATCGTAGCTCACGAGGCTTTGGCATATGCAAAGAGCAAAGGAGTAGATGTGATTGTAACTGACCATCATGAGAAAAATGGAGAGGTTGACTGTTATGCTCTTGTTCACACGACTGCAATGTGTGGAACTGCGATTGCCTGGTTTTTAGTTCGAGAATTAGTTGACCGTAAGCAGGCTAGTGAATTTCTTGATTTGGTTGCTCTTGCAACAATTGCAGATCAGATGGTCTTGCAGAATTGGAACAGGACACTCGTGTCATTTGGACTAAAGAAAATTAATAATTCAAGTAATGTTGGATTAAATGCATTGCTTGAAGTAAGTAAAGTTGCAGACAAATTGATTGGTGTCTATGAAGTTGGCTTTCTTATTGCTCCAAGAATAAATGCGGCAGGAAGAATTGCTGATGCAACTGATGCAGTAAGACTTCTTTGTTCTAATAAACTTGATCGAGTATCAGCACTGTCACAACTTTTGGATGAGACAAATAAGCAGAGGCAAGATATTGTTTCAGAAGTTTTATATGACGTTGATAAAGGTGGAAAACACACAGAGTCAATTATCGTTGTGTGGGGAGAATCCTTTCATGAGGGGGTAATTGGATTAGCCGCAGCAAAGCTTGTTGAAAAGTATGGACTTCCTGCAATTGTGTTCTCTGTTGGTAAAACGCACGCAAAAGCATCAGCTCGTTCAATCAAAGGTCTTCATATAACTAACTTAATTCGATCTATCCCTGAATATTTAGTCGAAGGAGGAGGGCACGAGATGGCTGCTGGTTTTACCGTTAAGACTTCTGACCTTGATGCATTTAAAACACGAGTAGAAGAGCTCTCTCGAGAACTAGTTACCGAAGAGATGAAACAAAAGTCATTGGCCATTGATTGTGAAATCCCACTTTCCTTTGCAGAACTTTCTTTAGTTGAGATATTAGAAAAATTCTCTCCTCATGGAATTGGGAATCCTCATCCACTTTTCTTAACCAGAGGAGTTCACGTTGGAAGTGCAAAGAAAATTGGAAGTGATTTGACCCATTTAAAGCTTGTATTGTTTGATGGGAAGAGAAAGATTGACGCAGTTTTTTGGGGTGGAGCTGCCCTTTTTGATACAATAGGCGAGAACAAGGACATTGACATCGTTTTTAGCGTATCTGAAAACGAATGGAATGGACGCAAAAGCGTACAACTTATGATTAAAGACATATTACTAACTAACCATGAAGCAAAAAACATTTCAGGATCTGGAACAACTCATTCAGCATAAAAGTGCCGACGACCGTCGGAAAATTCTGCATGCCTATGATTTCGCTTCACTTGCCCACACAGGCGTTGTTCGTGTAAATGGTGAACCCTACCTCTCTCACGTTTTAGAAACTGCATACTTAACTGCGGTGTGGAAACTTGATACTACTTCAATTGTTGCGGCCCTTCTTCATGATTCAGTCTCTGATGGTGCTGCAAGTCGAGAAGATTTAGTTTCCCATTTTGGAGAAGAAGTTGCACAAATTGTTGACGGGGTCACAACGATTTCAAATTTACGCTTAAAGGGAAGCAACCAAGATTTGTTTGTTGAGTCTTTGAGAAAAATGATTTTGATGATGGCTCGAGATTTACGAGTTGTGTTTGTGAAGCTTGCTGATCGTACACACAACATAGAAACCCTTTCAGTACTTCCTGTGGACAAACAGAGAAAAATCGCAAAAGAAACTATGGAGGTATACGCACCACTTGCTGAACGTCTCGGTATGGGAGGAGTGAAAGCTCGACTTGAAGACCTAACCTTTCCGTTTTTGTATCCTCAAGAATACAAACGAGTTTTGACTGAGTCTCGTCCATTTTACAAAAAAGCTGAGGAGCACACAGAAATTATGAAAGAGGAATTAAGCAAGGGACTTTCGAGAGAGTCAATTGAACATGAAGTGTTTGGTAGACAAAAACATCTCTACTCGCTTTTTAAAAAGTTAGGGCGTGAAGAAATAGACTGGGATTACTCGCAAATCCACGATATCGTTGCCTTGCGTATTTTGGTTAAAAAAGTTTCAGATTGTTATGCGGCACTGGGAATAGTGCATGGGTTTTATAAACCAGTTCCACACTTGGGGATTTCTGACTTTATCGCACAACCGAAACCAAATGGCTACCGATCGATTCATACAAAAGTGTTTGGACCAGACGGTCGTATTGTCGAAGTACAGATTCGAACGTTTGATATGCATGACCAGGCTGAGCACGGTGTCGCTGCACATTGGGCCTATGCTGATGCAAAGTCTCATGGAGTTAGTAGCAGTGCCCTTGAAGAAGGAAAGGTATCAGTTTCAACTGATAAGCTTGTGTGGGTGAAGCAGTTAGTTGAGTGGCAGAAAGAAATGAGTGACACCGATGAATTTACTCGTGCTGTTAAATTTGATGCACTAACCAATCGCAATTTCGTTTTCTCTCCGAAGGGCGATGTGTATGACTTACCAGCTGGTGCTACTCCAGTTGATTTTGCCTTTTCAGTTCACACAGTCCTTGGAAAATACATTTCTGGTGCAAAAGTAAATGGAAAAATTGTACCGCTTGATTACAAACTAAAAAGTGGTGATGTGATTGAAATTTTAAAATCAAAGCATGAGCATATGCCAAACCGAGATTGGCTTCGATTTGTAGTAACTGCTTCCGCTCGGAAGGGGATAAACAAAAACCACAAATAAGGCCCTGGGCTGTGCAAACTCTGTGTGCCGAGTTATACTACCCTCAATGAACAGAACATTAATTGGCCATCTTTCTCAAAAAGTAGGTGAAAAGGTTGAACTCCGTGGTTGGGCCCAGACGATTCGTGATCACGGAAAAATTAGTTTTATCGATCTTCGTGATCGCTCTGGACTTGTTCAATGTGTTGGGCAAAATCTTCCAAAAGTAACCACTCAAAGCGTAGTCTATTTGACTGGTACGGTTGTTGCTCGACCAGAAAAGCTTATCAATAAAGATGTTGTAAACGGAGATGTTGAAGTTCAGGTTGAAGAGCTTCGTATTGTCGCAGCTGCTGCTGAGCTTCCGTTTGATATGGGCCAGAAAGAATTAAATCTTGAACTTCCTACTCTTCTTGATCACCGAGCCTTGACCATGAGACATCCTCGTATTCAAGCAATTTTTAAGGTACAACAGGTTGTTATCGACTCTTTCCGAGAAGTACTCAAAAAGGAAGACTTTTTTGAGTTCCAAGCTCCGTCCATTACTCCTGCTACTGCTGAAGGTGGAGCAGAGGTTTTTGAAGTGCAGTATTTTGATAAAAAAGCATATCTCTCACAAAGTCCACAGCTGTATAAGCAGGTAGTCATGACTGCATTTGAACGAGTCTTCTCGGTAAACAAAGTATTTCGAGCAGAGCCATCAGTTACAACCCGACACTTAACAGAAGTCGTATCTCTTGATGCTGAGATGGGCTTTATCGATTCATGGCTTGATGTTCGTGATATGGCAGACAAAGTAATTAAATATATGTTGCATGAGGTGAAAACTAAGTGTGCAGCAGAACTTGCGCTCTTTGGAGTAGAGGTACCAAGCACCATTGAGAAGACTCCTACGATTTCATTGAAGGAAGCACAAGAATTAATCTTTGAAAAGACCGGTCGTGATACCCGAGGTGAGAAAGACTTAAGTCCTGAAGACGAGCGAGATATTTGCGCGATTATCAAAGAAGATACCGGATCTGAAATCGTCTTTGTCTACGGATATCCAACCAGAAAGAAGCCATTTTATGTGTATCCTAATCCAGAGAACCCAGAAGTAAACGAAGGTGTTGATCTTTTGTGCCGTGGTATTGAATGGATGTCAGGTGGCCGACGTATTAATGATTACGAACAACTCATGAAACACGTCACTGAATGGAACTTAAACCCTGACAAGATCACGATGTTTTTGGAAGCATTCAAATATGGTGCTCCTCCAGAAGGTGGATTTGCCTTTGGTGCAGAACGCATAACAAAGCAAATTTTAGGACTTGAGAACGTACGTGAAGCATCTATGTTCCCACGGGATATGGAACGAATTGATACTCGCTTATAAAAGAGAGCCAAAGAATGTATCTCTGGCTCATCCTCTCTTTTACACTACGGTAAAGAAATAGTTTGTACCTCTTTCATCCCCAACAATCGTCACGCAACCGGTGATTTCACTATTCTGAAAATCAATTGACCCGGATCGGCGCAATGATAAGATCACTTCGATTGATGAACCTACTTTCCCCTGAAGTGGATTAAACATAAACCCGTCAACTTCGGATGTTTCAAGAACCAAGAGTGTAAAACAAACCTGATCTGGTAGGGCTCCTAACCGGATATCGATAACTTTCCCTTTCACCATCGCTTTATTTGGGGCCAATGGTGCTTTCCTTATCGATTTCATTGCTGTCATGATCCCTCCTAAACTATTGTGAGGCTGGATTATAGCATCTTCTTTTTGCTTTAATCACTTGCTAAACAGGCTCAATGCCAGTAGAGTTGTATCGTGAAGCGAATCGTACTCCTCTCAATTTTATTGCTGATTTCAGCTGCAAGTATTGTTGTGACTCAGATTCCTTCAATGACGCAAGAAAAGGTTACGTCAGTCGCGGCCTCTGAACCAAACCTCTCAACAAGAATCGAACCAACAAACACAACCGGTGCTCCACTTCCATTTTTAACAGCCAACAGTGTTCTTGTCTTTGACGAAACTTCTGGCACAGCAATTTATGCTAAGAACGAACACGCTCGACTATTGCCTGCTTCAACAACCAAAATGATGACTGCCTTCACTGCTATAAAGAACTTTCCATTGCATGAAGTTATTACGGTCCCGAAAATTGTCGTTGATGGTCAAAAAATGAGACTATATGCCGGAGAACGACTTACTGTTGAAAGTCTTCTATATGGACTTCTTGTCTTCTCAGCCAATGACGCGGCTGAGGTACTTGCTGCCCACTTTCCGGGAGGAAGGAGTGACTTTATCGATGAAATGAACAAGAATGCACAGGAGTTAGGTTTAAGTGATACTCACTTTTTAACTCCAACCGGCCTTGATGCCGAAGGACAATACTCTTCAGCCTATGACCTTGCCACCTTGTCTCGATTTGCGTTGTCAGATCCGGTTTTTGCACGAATCGTGGGAACAAAAAATGTTGATATTCATGCCGTTGATGGACTCGGCAACCATAACTTAAAGAATGTAAATGAATTGTTAGGTACGGTGCCTGGTGTTCTTGGTGTAAAAACTGGTTGGACTGAAAACGCTCGAGAGAATTTGGTTACTGCAGTTGAGAGAAATGGACACCGCATACACATTGTGCTTCTTGGAAGTGATGATCGTTTTGGCGAAACGAAGGCCCTAATTTCCTGGGTATATGATAATTTTGAATGGAGACCGATTCGATTCCTCTCTCGATAATTACTCTCCGTAATAGGTCGATGTTACTGCAGGTACGTAAGCGAAGAACTCTCGATCACCTTCAAATACAACAACTGGTTGATAATAGAGAGATGTTGCATTGTCTGGGTCAAAATAAGCAAGATAAACCTTTCTGATTGTTATATTTCCATCTTTGTTTAAGCCTAAGTTTGCGATATATCCCTTTCCGGTCTTTAGTTCTTCAAAAGCAGTAGCTGCTGTCTTAATTGGATATGTTTCAAATCGTTTCTCATCAATTTTGAAGTGTCTAACTTGGGCCGCAACAAGTTGTCGCTCACGATCTCGTGCTCCAGACAAGATCATCCAGGCATTACTTCTATTTGGATCAAGCGTTACTGCAGGAAGTTTCTTTGGCTCAAGGAGAAGTCCAGTTTCATAATCTTTTCTAAAGAGATTAATACGAATGAGGTTTGAGTCCGAGAGAGACAGGGCTCGAACAAGATTTTGTCCTTCTACTTTTAAGAACTCATGTTTTGTTGGTCCTGTTAAATCAAGAACACTGGTTCCACTTTGAGTAAGGAGTTCAGTTGCTTGATTTGCAGCAACTTCTGGTGCTGGTGGCAAACCTGATAGAGGACTTGAGTCAGCTGCAAGGTTGTAGCTAACTGAAAATGATCCATTTACGATATTCATTTCAAGGACAGATGGCACCTTTTGGCTTGCGTATCGATATAAGACAGGGGAGAGCTCAAGTGGTGTTGCCGCAAAGCCGAGTGCTGCAGCGTTTTTCTTTGCATCATCAGCTGAATACAAGGTTGAGGTGTATGGTGGCATTAAATAGACTCGTACCTGTGTTGGGAATGCTGGCAAACTCCCTGTTGTTGTTTCTAGAGTGTAGGTAAATTGTGGAAGGTCCTGGTTTGGTGCTGGGAAAGAAATAGCTTGTAACTTTCCAAAACGGACGGTTGGTGCTGGAGGGGGTTTTGGAACGACTGAATTGTAGATATTTAGGCCAACTGCCAAGACTCCTCGAGCCACAGTCATGAAGATAATAAAAAATATTCCATAGCGCACTACTCGCCTCGTACTAATTGCAATGGAAGTTAAATTCGCCGCCATAATATTCTCTTTGAGTATAGAGCGAGCGAGTGTTACAATTCAAGGAACAATGAGCTCAAAACTATCAGATCAAAAAGTTCGAGTCCGAATGGCCCCGTCTCCAACGGGTGAGTACCATATTGGGCATATTCGAACAGTTCTCTATAACTACGCATTTGCAAAGAAAATGGGTGGTTCTTTTATTATTCGCATCGAAGACACTGATCGTACTCGATATGTAGATGGTGCTGTGGAGCGAATATTGCAAGTAATTCGTGATTACGGACTTTCCTGGGATGAGGGTCCTGACACAAATGGTCCATTTGGTCCCTATACTCAATCAGAACGACTTCCTATCTACAAAAAGTATTGTGAGGAGTTAATTGAAAAAGGCGTGGCATACCGTTGTTTTTGTACAGAAGAGAGACTAACCCAAATGCGTGAGGCACAAAAAGCACAAGGAGTACCATCTACAAAATATGACAGACATTGTTTGCGTCTCTCACCAGAAGAAGTGAGCGAGAAACTTTCGAGTAACACTCCCCATGTTGTTCGTTTGAAGATTCCAGATGATCGTGTCATTTCGTTTACTGATGTAGTTTTTGGCAAAATATCAGTCCATTCGAAAGAGATCGATGATCAGGTGTTATTAAAGTCTGATGGTTTCCCAACCTATCACTTTGCTGTTGTTGTTGATGACCATTTGATGGAGATAACACACGTCATGAGAGGAAATGACTGGCTGCCTTCAACTCCAAAGCATGTGCTCTTGTATGAGGCTTTTGGTTGGGAAATGCCGGTGCATATTCATTTACCAAACTTGAAGGAGCTTGGAGGAACAAAAAAACTCTCAAAACGCTTTGGAGCAGTTTTTGCCAGAGAGTTTTTGGACGAAGGATACCTTCCAGAAGCACTGTTAAACTTCTTGATGTTTTTGGGTTGGAACCCAGGTGGAGAGAAAGAGATATTTTCACTCGAAGAGTTTATTTCAGTCTTTGATATAGAAAAGATTCATAAAACTGATTTAGTGGCGTTTGATCGGGCTAAATTGTCTTGGATTAATGGCCAGTATGTTCGTGATTTACCTCTCGAGAGAATTGTTCATTATCTTAAAAAAGACAAACCAGAGGATGTTTCTGAGGAAAAATTTACATCAATAGTTAAGCTGTCTCGAGATCGAATAAAAAAGCTGTCTGATTTTGCTGCTTTTACTCAATTTTTCTACGCTAAACCAAAAATTGATAAAACTTTTTCCACACCAAAGGCTAAAGAGCATTTAGTTGCTGCAATGGCCTCCCTTGAGACGGTGAATGATTTTACTGATGAGGCAGTAACCGCGGAGCTTATGAAAGCAATTGAAACACATGGATTTAAGACAGGGGAATTTTTTATGGATTTACGAATCGCGATCGCTGGAAACAAAATATCTCCACCAATTAATGAATCTATGGTTATTCTTGGAAAAGAAGAATCAATTGCTCGAATTGATCAATTTCAGGCTGCTCTCTAATCCTATTTGCCAAGCTACGTTAGAAACTCTAACATGAGGTATGGCAACTGGTAGCTTTTCAAATATTTCTTCAAGATTGAAGCTTAAAGGCTTTCAAGAGAAGCACAATGTGTTTTCTCGACATGCCACGCTCAAAGATACGTTGTTTGATGCAGCGCTTAACATCAATTCTCTCCGAGAGAAGTCAGCTCATCTATTAAGTGCTGGTATCGCTAGTGGAGTTCTTTTGTTGTCTCCAGGAACAAACGCGTTAACAAGTCTGCCGAGAGCACACTCAACACTTGGTTCAGTAAGTACTGGTTTAAATGCGGTTCCAGCCCGAACGAAAGAACAAGAATACAAGTCACAACTTAAGGAATTGTTGCCTGATACACCACAACCATTATCCCGTGAAGAAGAAAAGCGCCTTGAGAAAGTATTTAATGATGCATTTGGTGTTCCGGTTAAGGCAACGCTTGAAGGAGAACACTTAAACACGACCTATGGAAAAATTGGAGCAGAGCAACATCTGAGAAGATATCCGGGAGACACCATTTCAAATCATGGTGATTTGCAAGATCAAAAGGAAGGTATGGCCCCAGGTCTTGGAGCATGGGGGTATTTTGCACCATCAAAAGAAAAGCTCACCCCTGACTTAGTTGAGACTGAAAAGTGGTATGCCGTCGTTCAAACACTGTACCTTCCTGATTGGAATACAAGAACACGATACCTTCGTGATTGGTACAAGTATCGCAAAGTGATGATTGTGAATACTGACAACGGAAAAGCAGTGGTTGCAGCGATTGCTGACTCAGGTCCTGCCGCTTTTACTGGGAAACAATTTGGTGGGAGCCCTGAAGTGATGGAATACCTTGGTGGTGTCCGATACAAGAAAGGTCCAGTCATCGTGTTCTTTGTTGATGACCCTGATAACAAAGTGCCACTTGGTCCAGTTGAGTTTAAAGATACTCAGCTGTCCGGGGTTTCCTTTAAAGCGGTATAATACATTTATGAGTACTATTTTCTACGATCATTTGTTAAACATGCATGAGCTTGACGCTTTGGTCAAAAAGCATGTGAAGAAAGAATCAGATCGTGTGGAGATATATAAACAGATTGATGAGATTGTTCATCATCGGGTAATTGGTTGCATCCTTGATCGTCTTCCAAAGAAAGATCACAAAGAGTTTTTAACAAAGCTAACAGAAGCCCCACATGATCGCTCACTCATTGCCTATCTGTTTGGACGAATTGGTGAAGATGTTGAAGCATTCATTCGAGCAGAGGCATATCTCTTGGGCCATGAGCTCTTGGAACTTATTAAACCTGTAGAAGTTGATGACGAAGAATCTTCAGATACCAATTAACAATCTATGGACAAGAATTTTGGTGGAGTAATTTGGACAAACCATGCAATTGAAAGACTTGTTCAGCGTGGAATTAAACAAGGTGACGCGTGGGCAACCTTTCAGAGACCTGAACAATCACGAAAAGGTTCAGCTGATGGGTCATGGGTGTATTACAAAACCTATGGAAGTGAACGCCTTGAAGTTGTTGCAAAGAAAAATGAACAAGGGAAATGGATAATTCTCACCGTTTGGAATAGACCAGTCTATGGAACCCACTACACTCGCAAGAAAGAAAACTTCTTCATCCAAGCTTTAAAGAGAATATTAAATATCAGATAACTTGACATTCTAGGGTTTTGTGTGTAAATTACACAAAGTAATTCCATTTAAGGAGGTTTCGCATGTCTGATGTTGGAATAATTCTGATGCTTTTAGGCGTATGTGCCAAAAACAAATGGCGTCTTCCTTTTATTGAGGATATGGAGAAAATCGGGTTGGACAAAAGTCTTTTTTTCAACCCTGTTTTGCCAGATGGTGTTCCTTGGTCAGAAGAAGCCCGTTTGGCAGAAGAAAAAGCTAAAGCCGAGGCTGATTACTTAGTCTTCTACCTTGGAAATACCTATGATGTAGAAGGTGCTGGAAACACACTACCTTTCTACTCAGGTTGTGAAGTTTGGGACGCGTTGATAAACGACCGAGATCGTACCGTTGTGATACTCGACTACAAAGATCTCAGCGGTCATCCTTTGAAGCAATTGAAGGGAATGGAAGGTCTTTTGCTCAAAAACTTTGATCATGACCGGATTTTTACGGATCAGACAAAAGCTCGTCGATTCTTTGCAAAAGAAGTCTCTCGTATTTTACAATCGAGAATTGCCAAGATGACGCAAACGTTGCAAAAAATTCGTTTCGATTAGCTTGCGTTTTAATGCCCTCACAGTTTTTCGTGGGGGCATTTTCTTTGCCTTTTACCTATGTTTCTCATACACTAACAGGTGTATGGTAGAGAAAATAACAGATATGAGTTATCCACAAAAAAGTTTTGAACATGCAGTTGTTGCCGTTGATACGGTGATCTTCCGTGTCGTGGACCACAAACTTGAGGTGCTTCTTTTAGAGCTCAATCGCTCCGAGTTCCCTGGTATGTGGGCAGCTCCTGGAGGTTTAGTCACCAAAAGTGAAACTCTTGAAGAGGCAGCTACTCGCCACTTGGCCGATCGTGCAGGCTTAAAAAATATTTATCTCGAGCAATTAAGTACCTTTGGGGACCCAGATCGTGATCCTACTGGATGGGTTGTCTCAGTTGCGTATCTAGCACTTGTTACTGGTGAAGTTACTCCAAAAACAAATGACCAATACAAATCAATCGCTTGGTACCCAGTCAATAAATTACCTCCACTGGCATACGATCACACTGAAATTATTAAAATTGCAGTTGAGAGATTGAAGGCAAAGATTACCTACACAAACATTGTCGTGTCACTTTTGCCTAAAGAATTTACCTTAACTGAGTTACAAGAGACCTATGAAACAATTTTGAATCAAACGCTTGATAAACGTAATTTTAGAAAAAAGATCTTGTCATTAGGTTGGCTCACTCCACTTAAAAAGATGAAAGCTGAAGGTGCACACCGCCCAGCTGAGCTCTATTCATTCAAGAGTAGAACACTTCAAACGGTTCAAGTCCTCTAATATTTGTAATTAGCCTCAGTTTTTGGTACACTATCGGTCGATTGTTGCGCTTACTTTCTACGTGAGTTGACGAAATAGTTAATTCGTGTAATAATTACAATAAGTAAGTAGTACATTCACATCTAAAGGAAAAAAGACATGTCTGAGAAAATTCAGATTGCTGTGCTTGGAGGGACCTTTGATCCAGTAACCGCCGGACATATTCAAATTATGTTTTTGTTGTGCAAAATGGACCGTTTTAGTAAGGTTCTTATTGTTCCTTCAGGCCGTCGTTCAGACAAAAAGAAGGTAGCCACGCCACAACAAATTCTTACCATGCTCAAATTTGCGATTAGCTCTCTTCCCGAGGAATTTCGTGAAAAAGTAGTCATTAATGAGCGTGATTTGTTCCGTGAAAACACCCCGACTGCTGAACTCATGAGGATTTTGTATAACGAAGAATATCCTCGTGAACAGTATGAATTGTATTTTGTTGTCGGAGGGGATTTGGTTGAACCACTTGAAAGGTTTCACGGTAAGTCTCAAATAACCGGTAACTGGTATCGAGGAAAAGTGCTTTGGGATGAAAACAAATTTGTTATCGTTCCCCGGGCCGGATATGCAGATCCTCATTCATTTTTGTTGGACGAGGAAAAGTGTGTCATCTTGCCTGAGGTTCCGATTGATACCTCGAGTACCATGGTTCGTGAGAACCGAAAGCAGGGCAAAGAATGGATGCATTTAGTACAAGATCAGGCTTTAATCGAATTTATCTCATATAACGAACTCTATCTCTAAAAAAAGGAGTATCCCGTGAGTTTTCTGCCTATGTGGCTTGTGTTTTGGATATTACTGTCGTGGGCTTGGCTTAACGAAGCCTTGAACCTTCCCATTATTAAGTCGTTGCTTGATGTTGATTTCTACAAAATCAACATGCTCCAAGTTATTTTCTTGGGGAAAACGACGAAAAAGAGTGGGAAAGAGGTACAGCTTCGTGAAATTGTAGTTAAGTACCAGATGATTAATCGAAGTAAGAACGTTCGGATTGCTGATGTAATACCAGAACAGTTACTTCGCCATCATCTTGATGCTGCTCGCAAGCTTCGCTTTACGAAGCGTGAGGTTAATTACCTTCGCAGCTTGAAGCGGTATCGTGAAGATTTTCTTGCATGGCTTTTATCAGGCTTTTGCCTTCCGGAATATCAGTTAGTTGTAAAAAATGGTCAGTATCGATTGATCGTTGAAGCTAAGTGGCCAACTGCCATGTATTGGGAAACCATTTTCATGAGCATTGTTGCAGAACTTTATGCACGTTCAATGCGCAAAGCTGAAGGACGTTCGCTACTTTTCGTTTGGTTTGATGGAGAGGTAACGCTCTCCCTTAAGATGTCGAAACTTTCTTTGCACAGATTAGCTCGTATTGCTGACTTTGGCACACGGCGTCGCGCCGCAGCCATTTGGCAGAGATATGTGCTGATGCGGATGCATCGCAAATTAGGCCCTATTCTTGTTGGTACATCAAACGTCTATCTGGCTTGGAAGCTGAAGCTCAAACCAATTGGCACGATGGCCCATGAAATGTTTATGGTCATGGCGGCGATTCATCACGAATCTGATGAGGAAGTGCGGAAGTCACAAATCTATTTCTTGAAGCTTTGGAAAGAGTTTTATGGAAACGTATCTGGTGCACTCACGTTGTTGTCTGACACCTTTGGCGTATCAGCTCTCTACGAAGATTTAAAGAAATATCTGTCTGCGAAAGAAATTGCCGAATGGAATATGAGGCAAGATTCCGGAGTTCCAGAAACGTTTGGCGAAAAGACACTCGCATTCTGGAAATCACTGTTGATTGATCCTAAGACACATACCATTACCTACAGCGATGGTTTGGATGTCGATCGAATCATCGAGTTGCATACAAGCACAGGTGGTCGATATAACGACTCCTATGGTTGGGGCACTGATCTCATGAATGATGTTGGTCTTCCAACATTAAAGATTGTGGTTAAAGCCTTGAAAGCAACGATCGATGGTTTAGGTTACGGATTAGTGAAACTTTCAGATGAGCCCGGAAAGTACACTGCTGAAAATGTTGATGACTTGATTGAGTATTTGCGTATCTTTGGTCATCAATTTGATGAGGCTCACCTACGGTCGACTTGGCAGTCTGTAGCTGTCTAGTTTGTCTTATTAGCCAGTTCTTTTTAATCAAGAACTGGCTCTCTATTTGACACAATTTTTTGTTTAAGTTGTGTGAAACGGAGATTAATTTTAGAAATCTCAAGTAGAAAGGTACTTTGACAATGAAATTTACTCAAGGGCAATTGACGGCCGAAGAGTTTCTAAACCCTAGTAATTATTTGACTCGGGTTGCGGTAGTGAGTCCAAAAACTGTTCTTGGTGATGTGTATGCAAATGCCATAGAGCATGTTCGGATTGTGAAAGAATTGGCTCGAAAAGGCGTGAAAGTAATCATCTTTCCTGAATTGTCTTTAACGGGCCATGGGTTGGGTCACTTTCATTACGACGATGTGATCCATGAAGATTCTAAAGAAGGTATTCGCTACATTCTCAAAAATACAGCAGAACTTAATGTTGTGTTGATATTTGGAATCCCTATGAAAGCCTTTGGCAGGAATCTAAATACCTTAGTACTCACCCGTGGTGATGAGTTGTTAGCATTTATTCCGAAAATGTATCTTACCTCTTCTGGAGAATATGATGAAGAAAAATTCTTCAAAAGAGGAAAGAACTTACCATATGCGACGATCCATTTTGATG
>CAZMSJ010000011.1:24251-35533 GCA_964568925.1 uncultured Gammaproteobacteria bacterium | reverse complement strand
AGGAAGACCTCCTACGAATAGTCGTTTTGCCATATGTGTTTCTCCTTTCTTAGGACTTTCAGGTAACTTTAAAACTTGGCTGAGAAAGGAAACCTCACATACGTCCAAGAAGCTTACGAAAAAAATCTAAGGATAGTATAGCACAGACTGCACAATTGCAATGCCCTGTAAGGTTGTGAAGGGGAAAAGAGTTCCTGTTGTTGGAGAAAAAAATAACCCCTCTGAAAAATATTTCGAGGGGTACAGGTCTGTCTTACTATGCAGACAGCGCGTGGACAGACTCAAGAGCCTGTAACATATGGTCGATTGCGGACGCCTGGAAGATTCCATTTACAACTGCCTCGCCTGATCCAACTTTAATAATGCGAATCTGTACTTTTTTATGCAGTGGATCGCGCTTGTTTGAAGGATCTTCTGGCCCCTCAATCAAAAGCGCCTGACGTTCAAGCTCGAAACGAGCTGCCCCATTTTGGTGAAATTTCTTGATAGCCTGTGCAAGCCGTGGCATATCAGAAAAATCGATCTTCAATGTGCAAACGGGGTTTTCGCTATTGCTAAAGATAACAACAACAGCGCCGTTCATGATCTTATGTTCGACCGCGACTGAATCATCGAGACTTCGAATCTTCATCTCGCACCGCCTTTCTACTAGTAAACTCTATACCTATTGTACGCTATCAGCGCAAGAGAACCCAAACAAATGCCAAATATGAAGAAAGAAGGAGGAGTGCCACTGGTCTTGAAAGTTGCCGTTTATATACCGTTACGACATAGAAGGACAAAATACCTACAAGGAGAAAGAGAAAAGTAATACTAAAATCATGTGACGGTACTACTTCACCTGTCGCCACAATCGTAAAGATACCAAAGAGCAATGTGTTGGCTGCTGCAGAACCTAGATAGTCACCCAGTGCAATTTCTTTCTTCCCTGAAAGGACAGAACGAACGGCCAAGGATAGTTCTGGCAAATTTGTGCCAAATGACAAAGCCAAGATACTCACAACAAAAGGAGACAAGTGAAGAAGGGAAGAAAAGTAGAGTGTTTTACTAACAATTGTCTGGCTTGAAAGAAAGACAAGGAATGCTCCAAAGATAAGTTTAGCTATTTGGCGCAGGTTAAATGATGATTTCACTTTTCTCACCTTGTCATGACTTTTGAGGTCTATTACCAAAAAGAGTGAAAGATATGCTGCCACTAAGAAAACACCTTCTATTGTTGATATTGTGCCGTCTAGGGCCATTAAGGATGGGGCAACAATCACTAAGAGGGTGTAAAGGAGTGATTTTTTAGAAAGCGTGTGGGTAAGTTTGATTCCATTACCAAAAAGAGCCAGAACGGGGATTACAAACAGAAAGATAACAGGGATACCCCCAATAAGGTTGCCAACAAAAATAGGAGTGTCTTGTTTGTTTACTGCCGTTAACCCAACGGCGAGTTCTGGAATTGACGTTAAGATACCTAAAACGAAAAAAGAGAGTGCAAAGGGGGTAATGCGAATGTTTTTTGCAACACTACCCAGTGAACTAATGATAAAACCTGAACCAAACCATATAGCTACAAATGACAGGATATATATGGCCAGTGAGTACATACTTCATACTACAACAAAATGTTATGATGATTGAAATAGATATGGAAAAAGCAACATTTGCTGGTGGTTGTTTCTGGTGTACTGAAGCCATTTTTAAACGAATCAATGGAGTGGAGTCTGTTCTTCCCGGGTACGCAGGGGGAGAAGGCAATGCCCCAACTTATGAAGAGGTTTCAACAGGTACCAGTGGCTTTGCAGAAGCAATACAAATAACCTTTGATCCCTCAGTTGTAGATTACTCAGTACTTCTTCACATCTTCTTTAAGACACATGAC
The DNA here is from genome assembly GCA_964568925.1 of uncultured Gammaproteobacteria bacterium. Taxonomy (GTDB): domain Bacteria; phylum Patescibacteriota; class Microgenomatia; order UBA8517; family UBA8517; genus CAYQUL01. The sequence continues at coordinate 33,666 of CAZMSJ010000011.1, read as the reverse complement.
CCAACCAGTTGGGACAAACAAGGTGCAGATGAAGGACCTCAATATCGATCAATAGTTTTCTATCACACAGAGGAGCAGAAAAATGAAACAGAAAGTGCAATAAAAAAGCTTGAAGAAAACCATATATTTCAAACAAAAATTGTTACAGAAGTAAAGCCATTTACAACCTTTTTTGAAGCAGAAGCCTATCACAAAAATTTCTATGATAGAAATGAAGAATACCCCTATTGTCGAGTAGTAATTAATCCAAAACTTGAGAAATTATTCGCAGAATTTTATGACAAATTGAAGAAATAAAAACCGCCCATTTTTTGTTTTAAAAATGAGCGGATATTTGCTTAAATTATTCTTCTTTCCACGCAGCTACAGTGTGTTCGTTATAGACTCCACGAAAGGTGTTCCAATAGAGACCCTCAGCTCGGTATTGTGCTGAATCGTTTACAGTTGCGCCCATGATTTTTAGACCAATGCGATCTATGAGGGTGAATGTTTTTTCCCTGTAGAATCTTGGGAACCCGGCTGCAAACGGGAAGCCGGGAATAACGTCCCCGAATCCATATTGAGTCACTGTTTCCCAGCTGTCACTTTCTTGCAACCATTCAGACGGATTGTAGTTAGGGTTTACTCCGTGCCAGACGAGTTCTTCTGGTGACAGTCGGCGTTCCTTTTTCTGTTCATAGAGAAAGAGTCGAGAGCGTGCCCTCAAGTCATACTCCCTAACAATCTTCCGAATTTGCTTTTCACTTAACTCTTCTCTGTACGTAGCTTGCATAAGGCCACGTACTGTTCGTATAACCCAAAAAGCACCTTCCTTTTGGCTGGTGCAAAAATTACCTTCAATTCTTGTCAAAATAGTTTCCTTTCAGAGAAAAATTGAAAACTAAGTATAGGCGTGATAGGGGTGGAAAGTAAAATTAGATACCAACGCCGGTATCTGTCTTAGGTGTTTTTGTTGCTTGAAGACGTTCCTGAATTTTTTTAAGTTTCTCCTCAAGAGCTTCCTGTCTCTCTGCATCAAGATGCGTTTGTTTGGCTACAAAATCATGTATCTCCTCCTGTGTTGCATCAGTAAGTGTATGTCGTTCTTGTCGTTTCTCTTCTTGAACACGAGCAGGAAGCAACAAAAGTTCAATTGACTCACGTCGTGCCGGAGGTGTTGGATTACTGATTATTATTTCGTTTAATTTTTCAATCATATGGTTATGCTGCTTTTGCTTTTGGTAACAGTCCTTTATCTTCCGAGAGAGTACGCATCTTGTCTACGAGTTCCTTTCTTTTTTCTGGGTCGTTAATTCTTCCAAATACGTTTCCAACAACCTTTGTATCTATATTAGGAACATCAACAATTGCCACTCGAACTCTTTTCGGGCGGTATTCTGGATCCTTTTCAGCTTTTGCTGCTTCTTCTAGTATAAGTCGCTTTTTCTCTGTAAGCATTATTGCAACATGTGCTGCCTTTACTTTATCGCCAAAATAGTCACGTATTTCGTCAACATGTGCAACAGCAACGTCTCCATCCGGAACTGAATTAGTTTTTAATTGAATGAGCGTTATTTGTGTATCAGTTCTGACTTCTAAATCAATCTTTTTTCTCGCGTCGGTTACTGCATCTGCAACATTCATTGAGACAAGGGCTCCTTCTGGATACACGTCTTGCCACAAGTCCATGAAGGTAAGAACTGATGTGGCTCCAGAAAATTCACTGCGCATATTCATATTCATACGGGGAAACTTCTCCTTAGCCTTCTGTGCAAGGGAGCCTTCTGCGGTATTATCAAACATTGTGTCTTGAACAATTTTGTTCCATTGATCAGCCTCTTCTTGTGTACGAAAATTTGGGCAGTCGACACCGCCACTAATTTTAAGAAGTGACTCGATATATACCTTTTGTAGTCTAGCTAGCTCAATTGCAGCAGGCATAGCATCACGTTCTGTGTTTTTACGTTCGTGGGCAGCAATAAATTGATCATGAAATTCCTCACTCATGATTGTTGTTATTCCTTCCATTTGCATTGGGGAGACTTTTTCTTTTTCTTGTTTTTCAGGAGATTGTGGAGCACCCTCTGTTTCTTGCATAAGCCAAACTACCACTTCCGATAGTATCATTTCAAGAGGAAACACTATGTTACCCAAAAAAAAGTGCAGTATCACTACTGCACGTATCTACACTTACGGACTCTTCGTTATAGAAACCTGTTGATTCTCCATAATCAAATCAATTTCTGGTAGTTCTAATATTGATAAAAGAGCCTTCTTTGTACCGACAACGAGGATCACCCCAATTTCAGGGTATGTTTCATATTGCATAACCTCAAAGGTCGCAATTTTTTTCTCAAGCGAAGCGATGTCTACATTAGCTTGAATAAGAAACAACGCTTCTGCCTGTGCCGAATCTTCCATTTCTGCTAATCGATCAAGAAAAGGGTTGTTCGCCATGGATAACTCCTATAACTAAAAACAGAAGAAAAAGTATAACATATTGTGTTATTTATCATGTTCTTTTCAGGAAGAAGATCTATACTAATGGCGATGAAGAAATACATCCTTCCACTCCTTGTTGTTTTAAGTCTCATAGGGCTCCTGGATGCACTCTATTTGTCGTATGAGCACTTTCAGAATGTAATACCACCATGTGCAGTCGGATCGTTTTCTGATTGTGGAAAGGTGTTGCAAAGCTCATATGCGGTCGTTCTAGGTATTCCTCTTGCTGTAATTGGAGTAGCACAATATGCAGCAATTTTTGCTCTCACCATCCTTACTTCTAACAAGAAAAAATGGGCATCATATTCACTTGTCATTCAGTCAAAAATTGGCTTTTTGGGAAGTCTTTATTTTGTCTATCTGCAGCTTGTTGTTTTACATGCAATTTGTTTGTATTGTATGGTCTCCGCGGTCACTAGCACCCTCATTTTCTTGCTTGTTGTAGGTTTCTTTTCATCAGAAAGAAAAGAACTATTTGCTGCTTTTTTTGGTTTCCTTTACACAAAAATTGTTAAGAAAATTTTCTTTCTTTTTGATGCAGAAAAAGTTCATGTATTACTAGTTATCTTTGGTGAAAAATTTGGAAGTAACTTTGTCTCGAAGTTTTTAGTGAAATTGCTTCTTAAGAGTGAACACCCAGCTCTGTCTCAAACAATACATGGAATCACATTTCAAACACCTATTGGCCTTGCCGCAGGGTTTGATTACGAGGCGCGCTTAACCCAAACGCTTGCTCCATGGGGTTTTGGTTTCCAAACTGTTGGAACAATTACAAACAAACCATATGAGGGGAACCCATCACCAATGCTTGGAAGACTTCCTAAATCACGCTCACTTATGGTCAATAAGGGCTATAAAAATGATGGGGCACGCGTAACAGTTAAGCGACTTTACGGATTGTCATTTGAAATACCTGTTGGGGTAAGTATCGGTAAAACAAATACTAAAGAGCGTATGACACAAGCACAAAGTGTTGCTGACATTATGAATGCATTTAATGTTTTTGAATCTTCAAAGGTAAAGCACTCGTACTATGAACTAAATATCAGTTGCCCAAACTTGTATGGAAATGTAACGTTTTATCCTCCAGAGAAATTACATCAATTGTTAACAAACGTAGATAAATTGGAGCTTTCTCGTCCTGTTTTTATAAAGATGCCAATTGATAAAAGTGACCAGGAAGTACGAGGCATGCTTGCAGTAATAGTTAAGCACAATATCTCGGGTGTTATCTTTGGAAATTTACAAAAGGACAGGTCACATTCGTCATTTAATCAAGATGAAATAAAACAATTCCCTGTCGGAAATTTCAGTGGAAAACCAACCTATGATCGATCAAATGAATTAATTTCTCTTGCATATCGAGTAGGGAAAAAGAAGCTAACAATCATAGGGTGTGGAGGAGTATTCTCAGGTGCTGATGCCTATGAGAAGATTCGACGTGGGGCATCTGTTGTGCAGATGATTACTGGAATGATATTTGAAGGCCCACAAGTTATTAGCCAAATAAACACCTATCTTGAAAAACGATTAACAGCTGATGGTTTTACATCTATCAGCCAAGCTGTTGGAAGTGCATATCGAAAGGAAAAGAAGCAGAAGCGAAAGAAAAAAAGTTAATATTGAAGAATAATATTTACCCCATCGCCTTCTACATCTTCTGGTCGAGAATTTTCAATAACTGCAATAGGTTCTGGGTTTGCCCCAAAATGAACATGCATGCCAACGGACTTCTTTCGAGTATATACATATACCGGTATTCCAAGATCTTTAAGTGTTGTAATCATATATCGACTAATTGAAACTACTTGGTCACCAATAACTACTTTCTGATCTGCTTCTGCGACGATTGAGAAACACAAGAGAATATCAAGGTGAGTAGGTCTATGGTGATTACGACTTAAGTCTTCTATGTGTCTATATGTTATTCCTTCATTTATAAACGTTCCTAATTCTGAAGCTGACAAGGGGAGTGTATTTAGGAGTCCAAATGGCTTGCCAGTTTCTTCATTGAGACCAACAAATGAATACTGGGGATCAAAGTGTAGGACCTTTTTAGCTTCTTCAAGAGAACTACACAACCCTTCTTTTGACCAAGCTTCAAAATAGAGTTCAGGTAGGAAGTTACTTGTTTCAGGAGAAACCTCTGAAAGGGTAGTGAATTTGGGGGTAAAAACCATACATATATTCTATCGCGGAACAAGGGAAAAAAGAACAACAATAACCCCATAGCCTTGATTTTTCGTGAGTTTGTGGTACACTTTTGATCTTGTTTGACTAACCAAAGGAGACGTGTGTGTCTAACAAGTTTAAGACAATTTTGAAGTGGATTAAGCGAATCGTCATCACTGGTGTCATCGTTGCATTCCTGTTACTAGCTGTCTATTTCATCACCTCAATTCGAGGTGGTATTGCTGGCCAGTATGCCGTTACCGATGGATTTAACCACGGGTACGTTGATGTTGATGATGGAATGAGTGGCACCATACTTGGCGCACCACACACCATCTATACCGAGTCTGTTCTTGATATGGGGTTCTGCACGAAAGACCCAGCCATTGTAGACAAGGTGAAAAAGTATGCAACCAGACATTTGCACCTTATCATCCAGTATCGTTCAATTAACGATAATGACTTGCAAAGTCTTGGGTGTGAACGTCGGACTGAGAATACCATCGTCTATCTTATCAAGGATGTTTTCTTGAGTTTGAAAGGACATTCTGAGAACTTGGTATTTGAACAGATAATGGGTATACCCCATGACACGTTCTATGAGGCACCTAAATTGCCATAAAAGGGCACAAGATAACCGCTGTGAAATTAATCACGGCGGTATTTTTGTTGCTAAAGGAAACCCCGTACGTAAGTACGGGGATGAATTTTGCCTTCCCTTCACGTTGCGAAGCTTCGTGATTCCCAAGGAAACCACGGACGTAAGTCCGTGGAGGTTCCTTACTGTATCGTTGAGTGATTTGATCTGGAAGAGGACGAGGATTGATTTACACAAGAACTAGGTCGTATCCAGCTTTTTTAACAATTTTTTGGAGTTCTTTCCCTGTGACCTGTGACTCTTGTGGAACTTCAACTGTTTGTTTGGCATAACTGCATGTTGCCTTGATACCAGCGTCATCCAATTCACTCTCAATCATGGCAGCACAACTGGCACAGTGCATGCCAACGATAGGATAACTGGCAACGTTTTTATTTTTTCTTTTAAAAGGATTAATCATTTTTTTCTTATATTACCTCAAATTGTCCGGTATACATACCCATGGCACAACTGAAAGGAAGGATACCAGTTTTTGTTGGGGTGAAGGTAATTACTTCCTTTCCATTTATTGGAAGTAATTTTTTGATGTTCATTTGTGGAATGGTAAATACTTGTACACAACCACCGGCATCAACTGAGGTTAAGGTAAGTTTAACTGGAACATTTACTCTAAGTGTCGTTGTTGTGGTCTTGTACGCGGTTGCCGTAACGGTCATATCAACTTCTTGAACTCCATTCACAATGTTTGCAACAGTTTGAGTCTGTGGAGTTGTGCCACCAGTTACTTCTTTCATTGCTTGATAGTAATTTTGTAGCGTGTGGGTTGATCCTCTTAGTGCGTTCCCAGCACTTATGGAATTAATTCCTAGAAGAAGAATGAAAAAACTTGCGAGGTATACAAATAGAGGTCTCTTCATTATTTCTGAAGAAGAGAATCCAAGTAATAAAAACAGTGGACTGGTACCAAGGGTAAAGGCAAGAAGTAGTAGCGCTCCTGTGATTGCATTTCCACTTCCAATGGCAAGTATCATCATTCCTTGTGTTACTCCACAGGGAACAAAAACAGTGAGGACACCTAATATCATCGGACCAAACAACTTTCTCTGACTCTCAGTTTTCAAAAGTTTAAAAGCCCACGTTGGTGGTTGAACAACAACATAACGAAAGATTGGGTGAATCTGAAGTAAATTAGCTGCAGTGGCTATCATATAGAGCCCTGCCATAATTTGTAGCCATCCTTGAACTGTAGAGGAGATCGAGAGAGATGCGCCAAAGAACCCCAAGAGAAATCCTAAAAGAGTATAAGAAACAATTTTTGCACCAAGAAAGAGAAGTGTCCCCATATTTTTCTTGTCATCTGGAACGGTTGCAAGGGATGAGGCAAGAAGTCCACCTTGAACCGCAAGACATGAAACACCACCTGCGGTAAGACCAGTTAGGAGTGCAATCCAAATAGTATTCATATGATCTGTCTTGACAAGAGTACGACCCAGATCTAATCTTTGTCAATCCCTGGTGGGGGGATATACAGTATGAATACACACAGTCACACAAACGAAACACAAAAAAAGATATTGCATCGGTTAAAAATTGCGAGAGGACACTTGGACAAGGTTATTCAAATGACAGAGAACGATGAGTACTGTATTGCAATTGTTCATCAGTCTCTAGCCGTGTCTGCAGCTTTAAAGAAAACAAACGAAGTGATTCTTGAGAATCACTTAAAGACCTGCGTTGCTGATTCAATTAAAAAAGGGGACCAGGTACAGGTCATTAATGAAATGATGTCAGTTATTAAAAAATCATAATGGACAAACTACTCGTAACAATTCTTGGCATACTGTTAATTGGTTTTATCTATTGGTTTTTTCTTCTGAATGACACAAAGGGAGATGAAACAAAAAAGAAACACCATGAGCACCACTAAAACCACCTTTTCCATTGTTGGTATGCACTGTGCCAGTTGTGCACGGCTGATTGAAAAGAAACTTCAAAAAACCAAAGGGGTAACCGAGGCACATGTTAACTATGCAAGTGAACAAGCGATTGTTACGTTTAACTCTGACTGCACCTTGGCTGACCTGAATACTGCAGTAGTTTCAGCAGGGTACCAGACCTTAATTGGACAGGAAGAAAGAAAAGAACAGCTTCAAGAGGAAGAGAGAAAAACGTTACGAGGAAAGGTCATTGTTTCACTGACGTTTGCCACCGTGTGTTTTTTAGGAAGCTTCCCTGAGTGGTTTCCCTTTATGCCTCTGATACTTCGCCTTCCATTGGTTCACCTACTTCTGGCTTCAGTTGTTCAATTCTCAGCTGCGGCTGAGCTGTATAAAGCAACGTGGTCAGGACTAAAAAACAGATCTGCCAGTATGGATTCACTTATTATTTTTGGAACATCTGCTGCATTTTTCTATTCTGTTCCTTTTGTGTTTTTCCCTGATCAACTGATGAGTTTAGGGCTGCCAATGGCAATGTACTTTGATACCGCCTCTGTAGTCAATGCATTAATTCTCTTGGGCAGGTACCTGGAGGCTCGGGCCAAAGCAAAAACAGGTGGAGCTATAAAGAAACTCTTAAACTTACAAGCAAAAGAGGCAAGAGTAATTCGAAATGGGGAAGAAGTTGATGTACCTCTTTCAGAGGTAGTCGTTGGTGACATACTCCGAGTAAGACCTGGTGAAAAGGTTCCTGTTGATGGTGTTGTTATTGAAGGAAAAAGTTTCATTGATGAAAGTATGGTGACAGGAGAGTCGATGCCAGTTGAGAAAGAAATTCATGATGTAGTAATTGGTGCAACGATCAATAAAAACGGTACCTTTTTATATCAAGCAACGAAGGTTGGTTCAGACACTATGCTCTCTCAGATTGTAAAAATGGTTTCAGATGCGCAAGCTTCTCGTGCTCCCATCCAGCGACTTGCTGATGTCATCTCTGGATACTTTGTCCCCTTTGTTTTAATGCTCTCTGTTGCAACGTTTGTTATCTGGTTTGATCTGGGGAACCCAGCAATGGCATTAACCAGTATGATTGCAGTCCTTGTTATCGCTTGTCCCTGTGCCTTGGGGTTAGCGACACCAACAGCTATTATTGTTGCCACCGGAAAAGGAGCTGACAAAGGAATCTTAATTAAAAATGCGCAAGCGTTAGAGATTGCACACAAAGTAAACGTTGTTGTCTTTGATAAAACTGGAACCTTAACCAATGGGAAACCAGTAGTAACCGATGTATATAAAAGAGCTGACACAACATACTCTGAAAAAGGAGTCTTAGGAATTGCAGCAAGTCTTGAAGCAGGTTCAGAGCATCCTCTTGGAGAAGCAATTGTACAGAAAGCTCGGACGGAGCAAATAGAAATAACGAAAGCCACTCATTTTGAATCTATTAGTGGGCAGGGAATTACCGGAAAGGTCATCAATAAAAGATTTGTATTGGGAAACAGAGCACTCCTTTCTGCAAACAATATTTCCTACACTGAATTTGAGGAGCAAGCACGTCAACTTGAAAGAGAAGGGAAGACGGTTATGTTTTTAGGAAGGCTCACGAAAGTTGTTGGAATAATTGCTGTTGCTGATACGGTAAAGAAAGAAAGTAAGGCAACTGTTGCCAAACTTCAGCAATCTGGTGTTTCTGTTTGGATGATGACCGGTGACAATGACTTAACTGCACAAGCTATTGCACAAGAGGTTGGTATAACAAATGTTTTGTCAGGAGTGTTCCCTCATGAAAAAGCACAAAAGGTAGAGGAATTAAAAACGGGGAACACATCGCACGTTGTGGCCTTCGTTGGTGATGGGGTAAATGATGCCCCTGCATTGGCATCAGCTGATGTTGGAATTGCGATGGGGACAGGAACAGATGTGGCAATTGAATCAGCTGGGATTACGCTCTTAAATCACAATTTACAAAGTGTCTCATCAGCTCTCCAGCTTTCTCGTCACACCATGAGAATCATTAAACAAAATTTATTCTGGGCATTTGGATACAATATTGTTTTAATTCCAGTTGCTGCCGGTCTTCTCGTTCCGTTTGGGCTTACCTTAAGTCCAGCAATTGCTGCCTTTGCAATGGCTGCAAGTAGTGTCTCAGTTGTGACAAATTCTTTGCGTCTTACAACTGTGAAAATATAACGAAAAGGAAAAGTAATTGTAGGTAGAGCAAAAAAAA
>CAZMSJ010000011.1:0-24151 GCA_964568925.1 uncultured Gammaproteobacteria bacterium | reverse complement strand
GCATATGTCTCTGGGTTGGGTAACCGAAAGAGATATTGCGCGGCGAACAATTGATTTAAAAAGCCAAAATTGACGCAAATCGTAATCGCAGTTACTGACACAAAAAGAGTTTTTACCTCAAACAAAGACACAAACACTTTTGTAAAAGCGACGAGAATTAGAGCTGAAATCAGCGCGAAAGCAACAAGAAAACCTACGTTTGCCATATAACCTCACTTTTGCTTCAAGCTAGAAAACGCACTCGCAGTATACCAAACTCATAGTTTTAATCAAATCTGTGGAAGTTTTAGGGCGTGAAGGGCAATTAGTTTAGTGAGAATTCTTCGGTATGAATTTTTGTATTTTTCACTCCGAGTTTATTTAACTGTTGTCTCATTGATTTCATCATCGGTGGGGGACCACAGACAAAAAATGTACTTTCAGGAAAGATTTGTGAGCTTACTTTAACGATCTCAGCTGTTAGTCTGCCTCTCTCTTTTGATGAGATAAGAAAGACTCTAAAGTTTGGGTTCGTTCCTGACACTGCTACTAAGTCCTCCAGGTACGCGGCTTCTGATTTGTCTTTAACGGTGTAGTACAAATCAACCTGATACCCCTGGTTTGGGAGAGTTCGAGCCATACTGACAAATGGGGTAATACCAATACCTCCTGCAATCCAGATCTGCTTTTTTGCAGGGTGATATTCCCAACCAAATCGCCCATAAGGCCCTTCAACTAAAACCTTGTCACCTTTCTGCAAGAGCTTCAAGGTTGTGGTGAAACTCCCAACAGTCTTTGATGCCAAAACGAGTGGCAATTCGTTCGCTTTACTGACAACTGAGAACGGATGTTCTTCGTTGGCGATCCCAATGTTTTTTGGATTGATAAAAATAAATTGACCAGAGTGATACCAATATGGTTTGTGATCCTCTGTAGCAAGATCAATCTCCCAAATGTCTTTCACCACTTCTGTGATCTTGGTTACCGTGAAAGCGCGTTTCCGAACTAAAAATCTTCCAAGAAGTGTTTTATAGATAAAAGATAGGAGGGCCAAAAACATAAAGATATACACATAGCCTTTTAAAACTGGCATCGAATCAAGAAAGCTTTTTGTCAAAAAGACATGTACGGCAATTAAGAAGAAGGCTCCACCTAAAAATTTATGTGTCTTTTTCCACAAGTCATATTCTAATTTTATGTAGAGTGTAATGACTAACAACACGATTGTTGCGATTAAAGCAACTATCCCAAACCAAACCGGCAGATTATCTAAACTTGGGATAAGTAAGGCAACTGCTGCATCAACTGACAAAAATGCATAACTTAAGGCGATAAAGAGAGGATGGAAGAGTACCAAAATAAATGCAGCTGCTCCAACTAAGTGATGCACAATATACATTCTGTTAAGCCCTCCAAAAAAAGGTTCAAAGATGCGAAGTCGAGTCGCAAGAATAAAATTAATTGAGTAGAGAATAACTGATGAGAGAGCCAGTGCCTGCCCAATTGAAAGAAACAGGGAAGAGGGAGAGGTAAAGGTCGCCATTGGAAGCCAGAGAAGAAGTGGAAAAATGGCTGCACAGATAATTATGTACATGCCACTTTTTGCAAGTAGAGTCGAATTCTTCATTAGGTTATTATAAACGAGAGGCAGGTTCTCGCATACCATGGCAAAAAAACAAAAAATATCTAGACTGCATCCAGACATTGCACGGCTCCTTGGTATTCTCATGTTTCTGCTTATTTCTTCTCTTTCTATTATCTATTTGCGGGGAGTAATTAATTCATACCTTGAGCCACAAAAGTTAAGCACTGAGCAAATTCAGAAAATACACACAGCTGTTTTAACAACGAACTTTGGTGTGATAACAATTGAGTTATCTGATCGAAATTTGGCAACCAAAACCAATTTCTTAAATCTGGTTCACAGTGATTTCTACACTGGACTCCGCTTTCACCGTATAGTTCCAGATTTTGGTATTCAATCTGGGGATCCTTTAAGTCGCAACGCATCAAAAATAGCTGAGTGGGGAAATGGAAGTGCAGGCTATACCTTGGATCAAGAAACACATACAGATGACGTAATCGCGAAGGGAACAGTTGTGATGGCGGCAGACGGAAATCGTTCACATAGTAGCCAATTTATTATTATTACAAAAGATTCTCCGTGGCTTGTTGGCCACAATACGATCTTGGGACGAGTTGTCTCTGGTATGGATGTGGTAGAATCCATATCTCATGTTGCCGCAGGTGTGACAGGCATCCCAAGTGAAGAAATTACACTTCTCACTATCAATTTAAAATGATCCGAGTTAAATTTTTTACCGGCATTGCCCTCTTTTTGTTTGTCGTTACTCTTGTATCACTTTTCACTGCTTCATATATTAAAAACTCTCATAAGACACAGCTAACTGCAGATCAAACACAAGGCAGTGAAACTGGCAGTGTAGGCAAAACTCTTGGAGTATTTCTTGATCTTGAAGCAGTTGCAAAACACGCAACAGTCTCTGACTGTTATTTGGTTATTAGTGGAAGTGTCTATGATGTCAGTCCATTTTTATCAGCCCACCCAGGAGGAGCAAAAACAATTACCCCGTATTGTGGAAAAGACGGAACTGATGCGTTTGCAACAAAAGACGTGAACCCCAAGAGAGACCATACTCAGATGGCTAAAAATATGTTGGGTGACTATTTTATTGGGAAACTTGGACAAAAGATTGCAGATGTTCCCGTTGATGAGAATGGAAACATTCAAACAAACACCCTGCCAACCCTTACCCCAAAAGCAGTACCCACACCAAAGCCAACCATTGCACCGATTGTTCCTGTTGTGACACAAAACGCAAACATTTCTCTAACTCCTGACGAAATTTTGAAACACAATTCAGTTTCAAACTGTTGGCTTATTGTGTCAGGAAAGGTATATGACGTCACAAAATACTTAACAATGCACCCAGGTGGAGTTTCTGTTATCTCACGCTATTGTGGAAAAGATGGTACCCAAGGTTTTGCAACAAAAGATACTGGTTCATCTCATTCCTCATATGCAGGAAGCCTACTAAACAACTATTTAATAGGTACCGTTGGCCAGTCAGTCCCTGTTACCACAATTTCAACCGTTGCAGCGACTCCTGCCCCAACCCCAGTGCCAACAGCAACTCCGGTTCCTGCCACCCCAGTGCCGGCAAGTCAGCAATTAACGTTAACGACTTCCCAAATTGCCACACACAATTCACTTTCAAATTGTTGGATGATTGTTTCAGGAAAGGTATATGACGTAACAAGATACATTACCCAACACCCAGGTGGTGCATCAGCAATTACAAACCTGTGTGGGCAAGATGGTACATCAGGATTCCAAACCAAAGGGGGCCGTGGCTCAAATCACTCAAATAATGCATACAATTTACTTAATAATTATCTAATTGGAAGTGTTGGTTCATCAATTTCAGTGACACCTACACCTGCAACAACAACACCAACCCAGACAACAACGCCAAGTTCAGCTTCAAACCTCCCTGCTGCAATTTTAGCTAAGTATCCTGAGGCAACCAAGAGAAGTGGGGGATATGAAGACAACAGAAGTTGGGAAGGAAAGGTAAACACGAATGCAGGGTGCAGAGCAATTAAAGTCAATTCTTCAGGAACTATTTCTCAAGACAGCAAGTGCTAGACAAAAAAAGAGGCACGAGTATATCGTGCCCCACATTCAAGGTATTACTTCTGCTATTCGCTTTCTAAACTTGAAAGCAAAATCATCAACGGATGATTTGTTTGCGTTGGCCCCTTCACCCATTTCGTTCTATTCCATGTAAGAGTCGACCATTTCAGGATTTTCAAACGGGTGATGTATTCTTCTGTTGGCTGGTCGAGTAGTACCACTTGTCCTAGATACAGCTTGTCTGTTGAACGATTCGTACGAAGTGACTGCTCATTGTTCTACAGAGCCAAAACAGCTTCTTCAGTCTGAGTCAGTTCAAAAGATGTTACGTATTTGCCTCGCAAAGGATAAAAAATTCCGTAAAACGTATCACCAACAACTATCTCTCGTTCAAGAGGTTCTCCGCATTGACTGCAAAAATTCGCTTCTTGCGAGACACTGTTATCACATTTTGGACAATTCACTGCAAAACTCCTTACACCAAATCGGTATAAACTGCTTGAGTAGTATAACATTATGAGACACATTGTACAAATTGAAGGTATATTCCTTTCCAAAAAATAACCCCAGCATGTGTGCTGGGGTATTTGATAGGCTACAAAACTGAGTTTCTTGGCACAATCAGTATGTTTTCAGGCTCGTATAGCTTCTGCAACAGGTGATGCCATCGGCGCTTGAATTGCCAGGTAACTTTCTTCAAGATGATCACATCTGTGTCTGCTTCAACCACGGTGATTAAACGAAGCTGCTCCTTTTTTGTCGAATCGTTTTGATCGACATAGTATTCAATTAGATAGCCATCCCGAAAGTTATGTGTGATTATAATTTCACTTTCGTTTACCGGCGTTTTAATTAATTGAATATCAGGTGTATGTGTAAATCCTTTCACCTTGAGCGTTTCTGTGGTTGAGAGTTGACTAATTCCAGCAGCCAAAAAAATCCCAATAACATGTCCCACTACTCCCATCGAAAATGTAAGTATCATCTTTGATATAGGGAGAAAGGGGACGTCCTTTACAAGAAATGCTCCGAGGAGTAACCCTAGGAATAGCAGTATTACACTAAACAGGTTTGTAAACATTTTAACCATTACGTAACCCTCGTGAGAACTTAATTGAACTGGAGAATTGTACCAAAAGAAACATTGAGAGTCAACTTCTATGGGGTATTTAAAGCTTTCGTTTTTTACGCACAAAAATAACCCCAGCATGTGTGCTGGGGTATTTAGCTAACTATTCAGTGAGAACCGTTCCTTTGGGAACAATAAAGACATAAGAGGGTGCCTTTAGGTTCTGCAAAAACTCCTGCAGTGGGAACTTGTATTCCCAAGTAATAACTTTGAGCACAATACCATCGGTTTTCTCTTCAATTACTTGTGCATATCGTACGTCCGTGGGACCAGTTTGGTCGCCCAACGAAAGATCGTACTCAATCCGGAACTGTGGCAGATCTTCGAATGAAATAGCTATTTGATCATCTGACAATCGCTCACGAATCTGACGTGTTTCAGGAACATACCTGAGGCTTTTTACCTTGTATTCGGTAATAACCTCATGTTGACTAACCATAAGGAGAAAAGAATAACCACCTAGGTATCCGATTAAACCGCCGAGGATAAAGTACAACGCCTCGAGGACAATTACTGAGACATGGTCCTCGATATAAAGGCTAAACTGACTGAGGACGAAATGCCCAAGAAGACCTCCAATCACAAATCCTAGAAAGCCAATTGGGTTATAGGTTTTTGGCACAACAATACCTCTTTATAAACTAAATTGGGCAGGTGCAGATTGTACCAAATGGGTTACCTTAAATCAATTCTTATGGGGTAAATTCTTTACAAGCACAAAAAGAACCCCGGCATATGTATCCGGGGTATGTGTACTAATTTTCGTATAACTTCGTTCCATATGGAATGACGATGCTTTCTGTTGTTGGCATTGGGTCCAGAATAAATCTGTGCCAGCCTGCCTTGTATCTCCAAGAAGTAACTTTGTAGAGCGGACACTCTGTTTGAGTTTCAGTTACTCGTGGATATTCTATCCGTTTCAGTTTAGTGGTTTCACCTTGAAAAAAGTATACCAACTCTAGCAGTGGAACGCATTTAAAAGATACATCGACCTCTACATCATTTACTGCTTTCCGTTCCTCAAGGACCAGAGGCACGAGTTTGAGTGACTTTACTTTGTATACCGTGCCAACCTCCTCCTGGCTGATCAGAAAGGCAGGGACATTACCCAGATAATAACCCACGATCATCGACAGAATCACCACCATACCTTTTAGTAAAATTACAAACAAGAGTGGTGCTGTATCAGCGAGTTCGATGTTGAACGCTATCTGCCCAATAATAACGGCAATGACCATTCCAGCCATATTAAATGGATTCACTTCTTTAGGCATTAAAAAATCCTTTGCAAACTAGGTTAACCGAGCAGAATTGTACCAAAAGGAAAGGGAACAGTCAATTCTTATGAGCTTTGTTTGCCAGCTGTTACCCACAAAAATAACCCCAGCCACGTGAGCTGGGGTGAACAGAAACTATAAATTGATATTGTGTGGAACACGGAACACGTATTCATTGGGCTTTAACTCGGAAATGAAACGATGCCAAGCATACTTAAATTTCCAGCTGGTAATCTCAAGCACAATATTTTGCCTGTCAGATTTTATTACCCGAGCTGATTGACAATACTGAACTTCCTTGTCGCCATCTTGACTAGTTTCATACTGATATCTTTCAAGAACACTTCGATGACTAACCTCTATCTCACCGTTTTCAAGTGCTGAGTTTAGCTCTTGGATCTGAGGTACATGCAGTAATTCGCGAACCAAAATGGTTTGCACATCGGCTATTTGCTTAATTGATTTTGCATAATAGTCGGCGTAAATCAGACCCCAAAGTGAGCCAATGACACTCGTGAGAAATTGGATAAGAAGAGACTCTGGAACTTGAAGAACAAACGCTGTATTGAGTGCCTGTCCCAAGACTCCGCCTAATGCGCAACCAACAAACAAGCCAGCCATTGTAAACTGCGCCCGATATTTAGCCATTTAAGTAACCCCTTAAAACTAATTGAACGAGGTGAATTGTATCAAAAGGAAAGGGAACAGTCAATTCTTATGGGGTTGCTTGTCTAGCTAAATTTTACATTCATCAGACGTGGTTCTTGGATAGCCACGTTGAGACCATTCAATTATGCCACCTCGAATACTAACTGCATGTATACCTTCTTGGGTAAGTACTTGGGTCACCTGTCCACTTCTACCTCCAGATTTGCAGTATACAAACACTTCTTTGTGAGCAAACTGTGAAATATATGCCTGTGGATTTGCAAGAATTTTTTCATGGCTTATTTGTATCGATCCTGGAATATGGGTATCTTGATATTCTTCATCTGTCCGTACATCAAGTAACACCTGTTTTTCAGATATGATTGGTTTATTTTCTGAAGTGAATAGCTTTTGATAAGCTTCTTGTACAGAGAGTTCAGTATTCATAGGTATTTGTGTCTTTTTTATCCTCTCTCTGTGTACGAGAAGTTCAGCATTTTGTATAGATGGAAACTGCGAGTCATCAAGATATTCAAAGTACTCAGACAAATAAGGGTATGGGCTGTCGCAGCAAATACACACTGCGGTAAACTCGCCATTCGTGTCTGTCATCTTTTCAAGTACATTGTTGTCCTTCATTTTTTGAATGCTGTCTATCATTCCTTGAAATGCAAAACCTGAGCTTGGGCCAACGAGTAGTCCATATCTACACAGTTGAAGACTCATTTTGTATGAGTTAACTGTTCCAACGAGAACCGTATCATCAACCACTGATTTCCAATCAAAGTGCACTTGTTGCAAGAGATTTTCGGTTCGTACGCCAGGCACTGGGTTATTTGGCATTCTTGACACACCAACAACCTTTATGTTCTTGTTTTGTTCCTTTAAATATCTTCCAGTACCAACAACGGTACCCGTTGTTCCTAAACCGGCGACGAACAACTGTACGTTTCCATTCAGTTGATTCCAAATCTGGGGGCCAGTCCACTGGTAGTGTGCTTGAGGGTTATCTTCGTTGTCATATTGACCGGGGTTTACCCACCCGTCTTGTTGACCCAATGTTTTTGCTTTGTAGATGCCGCTTGTCGTGTCATTTGGGTTAGGGCAAATTGGTTCTTTGTTAACAATTGGTTCAGTCCCAAGGAGTCGCAAGAGCTGCAGCTTTCCTTCTGATACTTCATTTGAAACATATGCCTTGGTTGTCTGAATACCAAGTAATCTGCCAATCACGGCAAGAGAGAACACTGTGTTTCCTGAAGAATTCTCAATTATTGTGTGAGTATTTTTGTTGTCAACTCGTTTGATCATGTTAAAAGCGGGGAGAGACTTTACATTTCCAAGTGCGGTACAGTTCATCAGTTTTACATACAGGTGAACATGGTCATTGTAAAAGGGATTTAGCTCTCTGGGGACTTCAACAAGAGGCGTGGGTATATTTTTATCTGGGTTAATAAAATCAAGCACAGCATTCTCACCGGAAAACACATTTGTTGCTGTATTCATATTATGAAGTTGGAGAGTATTCCGGGTCTATCTGGAGGGTTAAATCTCCAAAACGCTCTTTGATTGAAGCCTGGGAAACATACTGTCTGTGAAGCTTTAACAGCTTATCATACCGCTCGTTTTGATTGCTTTTGCTCTCAATCAGCTTGCTAAATATCACGTCAAATACATGCATGTTTTTTGTCTCAAGACGTGAGATATCAAGAATTCCACCTTCTTGATCAACCTCACGAATATAGTCTGAATTTTTAATGAATCCCAGGAGCATCTCTTTCTGAATGTGTAAGCGGAGGAATGCCTCGTCTTTTTCGCTTTGCACCTTATTCCCAATGACTACGATGTGTGAATTAGTATTTGCTTGCTTTGATAGCTCATCAAATTGGTGATATACGCCAATACCACGGAGTGTTGGTTCAACTACCAGAACAATGACATCAAATTGGGTATGGAGGGTATTTGCGAATGAATCGATTCCTGCCACCATATCTGCCACAAGTATTTCTTTATCTGTGTCAGTTAGGTGAGTCAGAATATTTTCAAAAATAGATAAATTGTTGTGGTAGCAGGCTGTGCCAATTCCATCTTCTTGGTAGGTACCGACAAGCATGACATGAATACCTTCAATGGTGGTAATAAAATCCTTGAAGATATCTGTGTGAGCTATTTGGCTAATCTGTCGAGATTTTTTCGTAGGGGGAGTAGTCTTTCTAAATTCTTGCAGGCTTTTGATGCGATCATTATCTCCTTTTAAATATGTTTGAATAACGCGAACTGAAGCTGGGTGAGAAATGTGTTTTTCAAGTGGAATTTCATCTAGGTGGCCAAGCAACACTGGAGTATGCATGTTTAAATCTGCATCGACGAGTACTACGTTTTTACCTAAGTTTTTAACATATTGTGCAAACAAAACGGCAGTCGTTGTTTTTCCTGATCCACCTTTTCCAACAAATGCAATTCTCATATCTCGTTATTTACAGGTAGGGCAGAGGCCAAAAAACTCAACAATATGCTTTTGAATAGTAAAGTGTGATTGTGTTTCAACATCAGTGATCAATTGATGTTCATTCACATTTACTGGTTCTATTTTTCCACAGCCTTTGCATACCGCATGGTGATGGCAGTGTGGGTCATCTTTTTCATATCTGACGACTGAATCATCCCACATAACTTCTCGCACTATGTGTTTTTTTAACAAAAACTCAAGCTCACGGTAAATAGTTGTTTTGTTAACAGAAATGTCTCGTCTTTCTAGATTTTGTCGTATCTCTTGAGCGCTGAGTGGTGTGGGGTCTTCATTAAATAATGCCAAGAGTGCAGTTCGTGCTTTTGTTTTAATCATGTTGCAATTATATGCAACTAAGTTGCATTTGTCAAAACAAGCCAGTTGTTTTGAAAGAGAAATACGTAAAATGATGTCCCATATTTCATCTTTGTTGTAAAAGTGTTACAATCTCAAGCTCGAAGAATACAAGGCGACTTGTGTTGGCCTTGTAGCAGAGTAGACTGTTTTTGAAATTTCTATACAAGGAGTGGATCTATGGCTCAGAGCCTAATGGAAAAAATAAGCTTTTTGTTTCGTGCGAAGTTCAACGATTTGATTGATACTGCTCTTCGGGGAAACCCTATCATCATCTTGAACCAATACTTACGTGATCACCAGGCTGCTTTTGATGAACTACAGTCTGATTTGATTGCTGTTGGTGGAAACGTAAAGACTGCTGAAAGAGAAGTTCTGACGCACCAAAAAGTGGTAGCCGAGCTTAATGATGAGATCCATAAAAATCTGACTGACAACAATCCTGGCAATGACTATCTTGCTGATGCTTTGATGGTTGAATTAGTTGGAGAAGAGGCTTTGTTAGCTACTGCTAACCGGACTCATGAATCCACACAGAGTGCCTTACGTGCACTTCTATTAACATCAAACAAGCTGAATGGACGAATTAAATCCCTTGAAAATCAGATAAAGCTTCTGCAAGCAATACAGACTGAGGCTGATATCAAGCAAATGACTGCAGATGTACTCATACGATCTGCAAACATTGTTTCGTCTGGTGTCATAAGTGTTGAGGGTTTGTCCGAAAAAATTCTGCAAAACAGAGACCAATCTGATGCAAAATTCGAGTTGGCACTTGAGCGGATTCAAAAGAGTGGCCCAGAAACCGATACAGAACGGATTGCGGCCGAACGTATGAAGCAAATGCGAGAACGGTTAGGATTGAAAGAAGCCGGAACAACAAATACGTTGGTTATGGAAGCTCCGTCGTTAGATATGTCTGCACAAGATTTGAAGGTTTTGACAGCAACGGGGTAATTGTTTTTTACTTCGTGTAACTTTTGAAATGGGCGGGGTGATAATCACCTCGCCCTTATTTTTTTTGGGGATACTTGTCTTTTTCAAAGAACGTGCTACAATATAGGCCCTGTGTTGGTATCTTACACACAGATTAGTTTGTAAACATCAAAAAAGGAAAAGGGTACTCTAGATGACAAGCACGACAAATCGGAAGAAAGTCAGCGTACATCTTCGTGGTTTTACCAATAACGAAGGTAGTCCGGATCAACTTCCGCCAGCACCTGAATCTCTTATGGTTCAAGTCATCGATGGAAAGTTCGACACTGCACAGGATCGTCAGCGGCTCAGTGCCTTTGACATGCTGGATGAAACAACACAGGCTCAGGCGGTACTTGAGGCAGAGAAATTGCTAGAGGTTTGGCTTGCTGACACGATGGCGATGATTGATTACGGCAAGCCCGTAATCAAGAAAATGAATGATCTCATCGATGAGCAGCGCAGACGAATTAAAGTAATCGAAGTGCCTGAATTGCGCGACCTTATGTTGAGGCTAAATAAGGACATGCGACGTGTTGGAGAGACATTCGATATCAGCAATTCAAAAGTCTTAGAGAGACTTGAGGCTGAGATCAATAAAGCTCGAGGAATTTTTGCGAAAGCACATTCCACAGTTGAAACCCTCGTCATGGAATCGCAAAGTATGGACGGGTCGTTCTACGAAATCGAAGGGGTTGTCGATGAAGCTATGGTCGACATGCTCCTTAATGTTTCAGCGTACGACGACATTATCCGTGGTTCTGAAATCGAGATGATGAATCTCGTTGGTGTTCTCGGTGTTCTAGAAGCCGTTCGCGATCTAGCACTGGACAAAATTGAAGCTATTGATGTTGATCCTGAAGATCTTAGTTTGAACAAAGAATATCAGGAACGGATGAAGCTGAAAGAGTTTCACGGCTTACTCGAAAAGAAGATCGCAGAGTATAAAAACCGTCTCGTTCAATCTCGTTTGGACACGGAGGAAATACTTGATGCGCGAAGAGTAACTGTAGATTCATATCAACAGTTTGATGCGGTGGAAGATTTTGTGATTCCTCGCATGAAAAAGACGCTTTTGCAGTATCAACGATATCTTGAGACATACAGTCATACAAAGACTGCTCAGATCATCATCGATATTGGCAACGAATGGTATGAGCGGTCATCTCAGAATGCTAGGGCAGTGTTGCCACAAATCGCGGCAAATGCCAGTCGATTGACATCGTCGAAGGAGACAATGGAAAAAGTCATTGAAAACGGCTTACAGCGAACTGAGGCTCTCCTTGCTATTCATAACGCTGCACGACAAAAGCAACTGGATCTAGAAGATCTGTTTGCTCGTTCTCAGCGACTTGCACAGGCTACTGAAAGTGAGGTTGTTGACTCATTACTTGATGAGCATGCACGTCTTTCAAGTGCCCATTCCCGTTTGGGAATGAAGTAGTCCAGATAGTAGGACTTGGTTGAAATAAACAAGGCCGCCACATATGTGGCGGCCTTTTCTTTACCTATTTCAATTATTTGTACTGTTATGTAACACTTTCACCACGAGAGTTGCTCTTGATGTGCATTTTTGTGGGAGTAACCGGTGATCCCACTTGGGGCCACCAAGAAAGTACTTTGGTACATAACTTTCAGATGGTTTCCACAAAAAATGCAGGAGATCATACAGTCGATCAATCGGTAATCGAAGATCAACTTCAATCAGTTGTTTTTCCTCAGAGACTAGGACAAATTTGCCGAATCTTGAATTTACTGCATATGACTTAGCATTCAAGACTGGGGGAGATTTGTATTGAGATCGTTGTGCTACATGCAATTCCATTCCTTGAACAATACCTGGGTCAATAATCCCCGAGAAAGACCATTCAAAATCATCCTCAGTCGGTTTCATTTGAAATTCTAAGCCTCTCTCAGGCTTGTGATATCTCAAAATAATTGGGATTGAACGTGAAACTTCAACCAAACTGTGCCGAGGACCACCATACACACTTTTTGATGAAGCCCAGTGAATTTTTAGTCCATTTGCAGGATCTATGTTGCTCACGAATTGCTCCTCACTCCAAAAACGTAAATTCTGTGAGTAGTATATTATGAGACGAACTCAAAGTCCATTTTATATTTCACTCTCAATTTTGTGCAAAACGCTGTTTCTAGTTCGTGTACATGAAGCAGGGAAATATCGAACATCGTAAGAGAAGGCTTGTAAATAATGTAATTAAAAAAGGGAGATACTTTGTGTATCTCCCTAAATTCTATAAAGCAAGAATCTCCTGACTCCAATTTTTTGTTCCAAGTACAATGAAGCGGGTATCAGACCCACCACAAAAATCATCCCAAAAATCTGTAAGTTGGTGGGGGTATGGATAAGTACCTTCAAACTTATCTTCATCAATCGCCATGCACCCGTCGTAGCCCTTCTTTCGGGCAGATTCTACATCTTTCCACCAGCCTAATGGTACAAAGATCTGAATGCCCAGGTCGATCCTGTGTGCGATATCTTGAATGCTGGATGCCTCAATTCTTTCTCCCTGTGTGAAAACCATTTCAAGTTCATTTGCAGCGAAGTTGAGCTTCCACCAACGAGCTAAGGACCAATACGAATCCAAGCCCAGGATAGTAGAAATTTCATTCAGATCTACCCAACACCATTTTACTTTGGGGAAGGTATGAATCCTGATTTCTGCCATTTACTCCCTTTCTGAACATTAGAGCGTAAAGATGTGTCATTTTACCACAAAAATGGAGAATAATCAATATTATAAGTCAATTGGCAGAGTGTCACGAAAATATTCGAACCTATCTAAAACACAATTGCGTTCTTCAAGCTGAGTGGCGGCGACCCGCTTTAGTCGCTTAGCGTATTCCTCCGGGGCTGACCTATTTCCATCGACGAGTTATGTAAAGCACCGTTTAAACAAGAATGTCGTGGAATGACAATTCAGATTCGTTATGTATAATTACATTTATGAAAGTATATTTTGTAAGGCACGGAGAGAGTGAACAAAATGCTAAAAGCATGCATCAACCTCATGATTCAAAACTCTCAGAGAAAGGGACTACCCAAGCTCAGTTTGTTGCTCGTAGATTTAGTAACATACCCATTTCGAAAATAGTCTCCAGTCCATTTGAGAGAGCTAAGCAGACAGCTGAACTTATTGCTTCCAATACTGGCCATACTGTAATTTATTCAGATTTATTTGTTGAGAGAAAGAGACCTTCTCAATTTGAAAACAGACACACTGAAGACAATGTTGTATTAGAAATTAAGGCGCAGATTAAACAGAACTACCATGACGAGAATTGGCATCATTCTGATGAAGAAAATTTTGCTGACGTAAAAAAAAGAGCTACAAACGCCATTAAGTATTTGGAAGAAAATGATTGTGAAAGTATTGTTGTTGTGACTCATGGAGCTTTTTTAAGAGCAATTATTGGTGTAATGATGTTTGGTCAAAATCTTACATCACAGGAGGAAGTACGAATCAGACATTTTATGATGGTTGGAAATACAGGAGTAACCCTTTGTGAATTTGAAGAAAGCATGTGGAAGTTAATTGTATGGAATGACCAGGCACACCTTGGTGAGTAAACAATAACTCTTAGAGAATATAAAGCAAGCATTGAAAAATAATTTCCCAAGCAAAGTTAATTAAGAGTTTATGCTAATTGTCTATAATCCGGAAAATAGAATATGGCCGAATTTTAGAGTATAATAATATTCCAAGAGCAGCTCTTGGAAGCAAATTTATATTTCTTCTCTTCAAGATCCACTCCGAAGTAAGTTCAATCTTAACTTCAACTAGAAATAAACATGGAACCAAACTTATCAATTAAATATGTTGAAAGAAATAGTCAGACCTTAAAAGGTTTTGATTTGGGCCTGCTTGGAGAGTCGTTTGTAGGATTTAACGAAGTTATTAAAGAAATTTTTGAGATATCAGAAATTGAAGGAGATTTACAGATAAAAACATTGAAAGTAACTGAAGGGTCAATTATTTTACAGAACCTACTTCACGTTAACTTTGCTGATATTCCATTTCACGATGTTAGAAGCTTTCTGGATTTCTTGCAGGTATCAGATCCAGAACTATTTAGTAAAGCCTCCTCATTTTTTACTGAATTTGGAAATGCTCATAAGTCTGTAAACGATTATTTTAGAGTAAATCAGTTTGACTCAACTGTTTTTGCAGCTCTCTTTGGAGTATTTGTAACAAAAATGCTTACTGCGGCTCCAAAACAAAAAGAAAGCGTTACGACTGATATTGGCGATTTTAAAATATCTGAAAAGTTTGCAAGAAGAATTCGTCAAACAGTAATGTCAGGTAAATATAAGAAGGCCTTAAAGCCACTTATTGAGAATAATCTTTCCATGATAAAAGTTACTTCTGATCATTTATCTCCTTATGAAGTAACCATAGATGGAGAGAATTTTGAAAATTATTTACCTGTGGATGAGAAGATCCTCCCGGATTTTGAGAATGGGCAAGTTAAAGAACTTTTTGGAATGATTGTTACACTTCAAAGTATGCGAGGGGAAAAGGTCGGGTTTAAAGCATATGAAATTGACCCTCAACACCAAGTTCTTATTGCTCACCCGGACGAAGGCAAGCAAACGGAAGATTATAAGGATTTTTATAAAAAACAAGTAAACATCAAGGCAGAAGTTTATAGAAATAGTATGTACAAGAAACCAGAAATAATAATAAGAGAGATAGAGCTATTGCAGCAAGAGTTATTCGAAGAGGAGATTGCATAATTGTTTCAAAATAAAGATACTTCTCATATTTAGCTATCGTATTGCTCTATTCCAAGCGTCATCTAAAAGATATTTAGCTTTTTCATACGATACACACCAAAGATATAAGTAGCTGGAAAGAAATTTTGCAGTGCGGGCAGTGTTCCAAGTTTGCTTTTTACGCTTCATATATTTCATCGATGCTTTGATCGCCTGCAATTCCTCATCTAATCGAAAAGAGGCAACGAAACAATACTTCAGTCCCCAAATAAAGCAACCATCTTTTTTCTGTCTCTCAATATGTGTTTGTTCGTGTATAAGAGTAGCCACATTTCTTGGCTCAGGGTTTTTAGATTTCAAATCTTCATAAATGTATTTTGGAATATATACATTTGGATATATTGCATGGGCTGTATATGTAGAGAGAATAGGAAGTACCGTCCAAGGAAATTTTTTAACCTTTACATTTTTAGCTAGCTTCATATTTAGCCTATTATACTATAAGAAAACTATCGAAAATTTTTGCACTTTTTTCATCCTCATAGCAACTGGTACTCTCGCCCAAAATATCCTGATCTTTTTTCTGCGCGCCGGCTAACGCGCAGCAATCGCGGGACAAATTATTTTAGGCAGGGGCGGAGTGAATCGAACACTCGTCTTATCTTTTGGAGAGATAGGTCCTACCACTGAACGACGCCCCTATAAAAACAAACACCTGTATTTTACTACACGTAGGCGTAGTTTACCTTATTTATCACTTCTTTAGAGAGGAAATTGTATTTTTGCATAAAAAAATCTTGGGGTTATCTGGTAACCCCAAGAATCTGTCCGCTGCCGCGGTCACCCTCTGCATTCTCTGTTCGTTATTTCGAAATCTTCAGATGCCGATACTCAGGCTCTCTATACTTTCTGATGCAGGTTACTCCACTTCCACACCAGGCTTTCTCTTCAGAGCCACGAGGCACAATCACCAAGGTACCACAATTACCGAGACAGGGAACACTAACGTGAGTAGTTTTTGGCGGAGGGACTGGATCAAAAGCGCTACCACTAAACCGTTTCATGGTTATTTACCTCCAATACACTCACATTCGTCACGATTATATCACGGGGTTTTTGTTTGAAGGTAAAAAAAGTACCCCATACCAAAAATGGTTGGGGTAAAATGGGGACTACTGATGAATACCGAGACGAGCTTTTTCTGCTTCAGCTCTGTTTATTTGCTCTTTGGCTTTAACCCAGCAGATGCTTGAACATTGTCGGTTTTCTTCCGGCGTATCTTTTGGCGCTAGAATCTTCTGTGGGCAACCAGGGAAAGAACAATTTTCAAGGGTATCCACCACCTTTATCCTCTCTTCAATAGTAAAATCATCAACTCCACTTCGTGGTCGACCCTTATATTTAGCCACAAGGCCTCCTTGATTTCGACTAAGCAGGGAAGTATACATCTTATAAGATGCAAAAGCAAGAGAATGGCCACTACGTTAAAGTAGTGGCCAACAAATAAACAACTTTCTGTATTATCGCTTCAAAACAACAACATCTCCAGGTTTCCCTTTGGCATCAGCCGGTTTGCCAAAACAGGCAGCTTTTTCTCTCACCGGTGAGCCGTCAGGAGTCTTTCTTCCACTTTGGATAACTAATTGTCCGTCAACCGTGGTTGCGCGTGCAAACGTATCCATCATCAAAGGCAGACGCTCATAAACAGATTGACAAATGCTAAATCCTCTTCTTAAGTGACTATTGAGATCATCAATATGTCTGTCTGAGGGTGAAGCCATAATCAATACTCCCTACGTTTAAAAGAACGAAATACAAGACTTCAATTCCTGTCTTGTGGTGTGATTGTACTCTATGTGTGTGAAGTTAAAAAGGGGAGTGGAAAAATGAAGCACAAAAATGGAGGCATACCTAAATGAATAGATATGCCTCAAAAAAAACTAACTACTGGCGTTTGCCAATCGGGACAAATTGCCCCAAAACGTCGCTCCAGACATCGTCTGGATTGGTTTCCTCGTACCGCCCCGTTAGGGGGTTGTGGCGTGAAACCTTCGGCTGAAACTGGCCCGCAAATCCGGACCGGTTGTCCGGGCGGAACTGGGCATTTCCAACCAACGGCGTGCCGTCACTGTCGGTATTCGCAAGCTTTGATACATCAAAATAGAATGACATTTCAATCCCCTTATCTATCGAGCTCGAATATAAAATGTACCGCGCTTTGTACAGAAGCGGGCGATACCGATTGGCCACAGCCTGAAAAGAGAAACTCTTTAAAAGCCTATGACCACGCGCTATCGCCCGAAACTTGTTGTGTTAAATGTGCGAGTAACCTCTTTCATCTAACTTAACTGTATAGACCTATATTAGCATATAAAACGGGTTTTGTCAAGTTATAGGAGCAAGCTGGGGTGGGGAAAAGGGCTTATTTGAGCTTGGCTGTCTCTTTGTGGTTAGTTACCTTTCTGCAGTTTTTGCAGTACTTTTTAAGCTCTAGTTTGACGTTCTCCATATTAACCTTGTTACGGGTGGTTACGTAATTCTGGGATTTGCAGATGGAACAAACCATTGCAACTATTTCTCGAGCGCCTTTTTTAGCCATATAAGTATTTGAGGTATCTTACCAAAATTTTGAGCTAGGAGCAATGGGCGTGTTATTTGTGGTGTTTGGCACGTGTTTTGTGGATCTGGGAAACCTACTAAGCTGCCTGTAACATGGTCGATCGGGCGAAATATTTATTTATCTTGAGCCTGGGGAGAGAATCGAACTCTCGTATCGTCATTACCAATGACGTGCTCTACCACTGAGCTACTCAGGCAAAGATTGCTTCAAAGACACTTTTTAAGCAAACAACTATGGATGCAATTTTATATTGTTCCCTCGCGCAATACAAACCCCACACTCAAATTTGGGTTATTTGAAGGAGGCAACCGGTGTAATAGTACCAAATCTGCGAGGAGAAATTGAATACGGCATATTCATTGTACAATGATCTATGGGAAAGATTTTTGTCGTAATTGGAATTGTCCTTTTGGGCTTGTTTCTTCTTTTTCAGTCACAAAGCGGTGTCGTTTTGCCTCGTGAGGTCACGTCAGAAAACGAAACTGTTACCCTCCTGTTTGGTGGAGACGTGATGCTTGGGAGAACTGTTACAGTTCACTCACTTGATACAAAAAAAGACCCCACCTATCCATTTACCTTCATAAAAGACACGTTGCTTGCAGCTGATATTTCCATGGTTAACCTTGAAACACCAATTATTACCTCGTGCCCTCGTCGGCCCACAGGAATGATTTTTTGTGCACCTGTTGAGATGCTTCGTGGGTTAACAGAATCGGGAATAGATATTGTTACACTGGCAAATAATCACACAAAAAATTATGGAGAAGCAGGGCTTACCCAAACGAAACAATTACTTGAAGAAAAGGGGATTAAGGTAACTGGAGTAGGTACAGTAACTGAGATTGAAAAGGCACAGACACGGTTTGGCTTTATTGGGTTTGATAAAGATCAACAAAGCAACCCAGTACTCACTAGTGAAGAGAAAAAATTGGTGACTGAGGCAAATCCGAGGGTTGATATTCTTGTTGTTTCTCTTCACTGGGGAGTGGAGTATAACGCACACCCAACAGATGGGCAGAGACGCTTAGCCCGTGAGCTTGTGGCGCTTGGGGCAGATGTCATAGTTGGGCACCACCCTCATTGGGTACAAGACCATGAAACAATCTCAGGTGTACCTGTTTATTATTCATTGGGGAACCTTATTTTTGATCAGATGTGGAGTGAGGAAACAAAAAAAGGATTGGTTGTTAAACTTACCTTTGAAAATAAAAAACAAATAAACGAGGAACTACTTCCTGTGTATATGAAGAACCATGCCCAACCTCAGTTTGTCTCTCCTCAATAAATAAAGCAGGCGTCCCCATATGAATAGAAGTGATACTTATTAATAATTGCCTCTTTGTAAGCCTGTCCCATGAGTGAATTTTCAAACGTTGTAAAGGTGTCTGTTGTATTTGGAGCAGAAACAAACGCTGAGATTAAAGCAAGCAGGGTTGAGTGTGGCAGATGGAAGTTTGTGATTAAGGCATCTACAAATAAAAATGCTTTTTGAGGATAGATAAATATCGATGTACTGCCAATTCGTTTGTCACTTGCAAGCTGATGAGCTTCACTTGCAACCGACTCAAGTACTCGTGTTGTTGTGGTACCAACCGCAATAATTCGTTTTCCGTTGCTCTTTGCAACATTCAGTCGCTCAAGTGTTTCAGCTTCAATTTCATAGTGTTCCTCGTGCATTGGGTGATCCAGTACATTTTCATTTTTTATTGGTAGAAATGTACCCATACCAACATGCAGTGTTACATATTCAATCTGTACTCCTTTGTTTGCTAATTTTTGAAGTAGTTCTTGGGTAAAGTGAAGACCTGCCGTAGGTGCCGCAACTGATCCAGTGTGCTTGGCATATACCGTTTGATAGGTAGCTCTATTGTGGTCTTCACTTTCTCTCGAGTGAATATAAGGGGGAAGGGGAACCTGACCTACTTTCCAGATAAAATCACGTAATTGGTCTCCACTCACATTAAACCGCAATTGTATTGTTTGATCTTCCTTTTTTGTAACAGTTGCACTGATTTCTCCAAACAATATCTCTTGCCCAACAGTAAGTTTCCCCCGGTGCATTGCTGTCCATTCATTATCTGAAATTTGAGTTAACAGAAGAATTTCAACTTTTCCCTTGGTACTCTTTTCACCAAAGAGACGTGCCGGGAATACTTTTGTGTTATTTAAAACTAGCACATCCTGGGGTGTTAACAGATCAACCAGATCGTAAAAATGCTGGTGAGTAATGTCCTTTGTTTGTCTGTTTACAACAAGAAGTTTTGCATGGTCACGGGGCTCTGTTGCTTTGTTTGCAATAAGCTCATGGGGAAGAGTGAATTCTAAATCTGAGAGTGAAAGTTTCATTGTCTAGTGTAGCAAAAAAAAGCTCCCCCCAGGGCACACAGGGGGAGGGTTCCAGCAAACTAGGTAATCTGCTGGAGTAAAAACCCGAGAATCATAATACAAATAAATATAAAAATGGCGTTTCCCCAGTAAGCCTGGGTCCGACCGTTAGCCCCACGGCTAACTGAAAGATGACGTTGGGTCATGCTGTTTCTCCTTAAAAAGAACTAATTTCGGAATAGCTAATTATACCTCAAAAAGGCAAATTAATCAAGTTATGGGGTGCTTGTGTGGGTACAAAAACTCCCCTTACAAGAAGGGGAGCATTCACTCTTAGAACGTCACACTCCAGATTTCACCATCAGGTGTCTGCAAATACATTTGTGGACTATCTTTCGCTTTAAACAAGGTGAGATAGAACGGATGATCGTTGTTAAACAGATCGAGCCGTATAATCGAGCCACCCGTGGACAGTGGTGGCAATGTCTCTTCCGCTCCAACCTCACGAATTCCTTCAATTTTCCAGGTATCAGAATGTATCATTACCTCTTTGCTCACGGGATCCCCAGGCTGTGGCCCAGGAGTGTTTTGATAGGTGTGAAGGAGCTGAACAAATTGAAAGGGAATAAGCCCTTGTCCTTGTGTTTGGCACCAATCTTCAACGGTTACTTTGCCGGTTTCTGCAAAGAACACTTTGCGGCCAGCAAGTCCATTTGTTTGAAATGGTTCCGTCCACTCAGGTCTTGTTCCTTCATATCGCATTGCCGGGCAATGGTCATTCTGTGCGCTGACTAGGTTTAGCCCACTGGCTAATAAAACGAAAAAAAGACACAAAACTGGCATCATCATTCGCTTCATGTCGGATACTCCCTATGCACGAGTTTTTTGAAAAAACGAGGGTTAAGTATACCACGCAAAACCTATAAACTTCCCTGACACTTTCAATTCGAACCCCTTTCCAGTAGAATAGTCAAGATTGTTTACGTATGCCGTCCTAGCTCAGCGGTAGAGCAGCTGTTTTGTAAACAGCAGGTCTAGGGTTCGAATCCCTAGGACGGCTCCATTTTTTCTCTTTTGTTTTTTTGTTGAGGTGGCAGAGCGGTCAAATGCACCAGACTGTAAATCTGGCGTCCGAAAGGGCTACGGAGGTTCGAATCCTCCCCTCAGCACAGAGTAAGTGATACGTAACTTCAGCTTCAGTATATTTTTAAATCTCCATTGTCTCAAATAAATAATGTAATAATGAGACATGTCTGAAAACTCAGAAACCCCGTTTGGTCATTCATTTGATTCGGCTAACCAAATTCAAAACTGGAACGACTCCTTTGCGAGAGGGGTTCCCGAACCGGAAGATCTATCTGAGGAGGGTGACGTAAATGAACAAAGAAAAGTCGAGATACATGGTATTTATGGGAGTCATACTGAAAATGATATTAAGAAGTTAGACAATTTTAAAAGTGAACTACAAAAGGCTCTCGAAAATGAGAAAGGAAACGTTCTTGTCTGCCTTGAATCAGCAGACCTTACAGATGAAGCTTCAGATAAGATTTATAAGCTGATAGAACAAGGTATCAAGCCGAGTAGTGCAATACGTGAGGTACTTACTTCAGGAAAAAATCTCGTTGAAAGAGATCAAAGTACTGCAAGTGCACAGACACAAACTGTTGAAAGTGGTACTTCATCATACCTAAAAGAACAGGTAAAAATTATTGACACATTTTGGGATGATCAAAAGTATAAAGGTAAAATTAGATTACTTTGGGAAGGAAGACCAATTTCCCAGCTTGAGGGTGAAAAAGATGCAGATCCTGTTCTTAAATTTAAGATTAAAGATTTTTCTGAACCGGAAAAGCTTCGTGAGTTGATAACAAGTTTTAAAAAAGTTATTAACCAACAAGCTACTTCAGTAATATCGAGAGATAAATCGACCCTTACGCGAGTATCTGACCGGCTTACGGATAAAAATGCAAATATTGGAGTAGTCCTCCTCGCATTTGGTACAAGACATAGTTACTTAAGTAGAGGATTGAATGATTTAGTAAGTAACAATATTGAATTAACCAATCACACGACCTTTAATGATATCCAAGATGGAAAACTAAGGTTTCAGCCATATGATCAAGTGCTGACAACCGTATTAAACACTGCAAGAAAAGATGGTTCATCTGTTTCAAATGCTATTTCTTCGATTCCAAGCTTGAATTGGGAAAAGGCATTGGTGGGTCAAATTTTACTTTCAAGTTCATTAAATCAAGCAAATAAGCAGAATCTTCCTTTGGTAGAGTCAGATCTTTTAGTGAGAATTGAAAGAGCTATGAGAGAATTTAACACTGAGGCAGAACTAGAATCGTTCTTACAAAAAGACGGCTTTAAATTATTGAAAGATGAAATAATGCAAATTTCGCCTACGCCACTAAAGAATGCAGCCTAATTTTTAGATACGGACAAATTCAGGTATAATCCGTACTCATTCGGTTTATTTGTAATTATGAACGAAATAAGTAGATATCGAATATCCATATACTCAGAAGATCCTGATACCCTTCAGAACTTTTATCGTACTGTATTGTGCCTTCCGTTTGATCGCAAAATTGATGTACCAAATGACTATGGTTATGTCTTTTTGTTGTCAGCAAACTTTGAAGTTTTTATCGCCAAACATTCTGAAATTTCTGGAAAGACAAAAGAAAAAGTACGACATATATTTGATCTACAAGTTGCCGATGTCGAAAAAGAATTCAAAACAATTCTTGCTCGATACCCAAACCTCGATGTTGTGGCAGCACCGTTTCAAGCCCCTTGTTCAATAGTTGCAACGTTTGCAGATCCAGACGGAAACTGTTGGCAATTAAGTGAGCGTGCACGTGAGGACAGCTGTGAGGCGTAAGTAGGTTCCAACTATCAAGTAGATTTTCTGCTTGATAGCCGGAGCCTATTTTTTGTCTAAACCAAGGAGGTTATCAGTGTCAGTACTTGGAATGGAGGTGACACCAGAAATGACTTTGCTCTTTTTGGCATTGGCACTCTGGTCGTCTGTTGGGTATTTTGTCAGATGGATCGTGCGGCAAGACATTGCAAAGTATGACTATCTGAACGAATTCTTTCATCCTGCAATGCAAGTTTCGATGGGGTATATGTTTCTTCCTCTGTCCATTCAGGTAGTTTCGTATTCAGTCATTTGTGTTCTGTTTCTTGTTTGGTCACTGTACTATCTAGCGAGAATTGTTCTTGTCTTGTTTTCTAATCAAGAAAGACTTCCGGTCTTCTTGAAACAAGTAGTGGCTCGTTATAAAAACTTGGCAAGTGATGTAAACCATCTCTTCTTGGGGTTGGGGAGTGCCTATATGTTTGCACCAATGAAACATATCTTGGTGATTGATCTGCTGTTTACCATCTTTTTCCTGTGGATAGCAGTAAGTCACATTAAAGAACTTGTTGAAGACAGCAAACGAACTGATCTCACACCAGAGGGAAGGCTTGCTGCCATCATCTCGGGTGTATTGCATATCGTGATGGGAGTATCGATGGCTTTTATGAACGTAATCATGTTCATTCTTGTCTAGGTATCCTATATTTGTGTATTTTCAAACTATTTGATAGAATCCTGTATCACTATATTGGAGGAAATTGGATGAGTGTAGCCGTATTGATTGTTGTCGGTGTGATCGTACTTGCAGTCCTTGCACTCTTTTTCTCATTTGCAATTGTTAATGTGGTGAGTGGGGGAAAGGCCGCTGAGGACATGAAAGAGACCAGAGAGTACCACAGCTG
Organism: uncultured Gammaproteobacteria bacterium; assembly: GCA_964568925.1. Taxonomy (GTDB): domain Bacteria; phylum Patescibacteriota; class Microgenomatia; order UBA8517; family UBA8517; genus CAYQUL01. Next base: position 171 of record CAZMSJ010000011.1, on the reverse strand, counting down.
GCAGCAGCAACCGCCACCATAATGTGGGTGAAGGAGAGCGAAAGCTCTCCTTTTTCTTGTTCTTCTTTCTTGTAAAAACCCATTTTTGAGCACAAAGTAAGTATATTGTGGCCAGTTTGATAGTGTTTATTTGACAATAACTAAAACCTGCATTATACTTCGTGTATATTC
>CAZMSJ010000010.1:0-38384 GCA_964568925.1 uncultured Gammaproteobacteria bacterium | reverse complement strand
GCATCATCATTGGTAAGGTAAAGTCTGTACCCTCTGGTTGGGGTTGTTGCATCCCATTTACCTACAATTAAGTCTGCCTCAGAGCTTCCTGCCATGGTGGTGGGGTAGACATAACTACAAACGGAGAATGGTTCGCTTCCATTAAAATCAACACTGGCATCACTGGCTGTTGCAATTACCACTGCATCGTTTGAGCCATCAAAGACAATTGCCTTATTTGTTTTTCCTGTTTGTGTCCACCCAGACGTACTTGTTGCAGGGGAAGCAATGTTAGTTAGTGTCCCTGCCGTTCCACCACTTATCTGATTATTTGCAGTAGTTCCTTGCCCTTCATCAAAAGCCCATTTAATTACTTGTGAACCAATAGGAGAGCCACCTGCCGGGTGTGAACTATTCATATCTTCAACAATCTGTGCTTGGGTCCTTGGATACTTGTAAATCTTTACACCATCTATGTCACCGTTCATCTGGTTTGTTGGACTTGAAATCATACAGGTACCTCCTGAGCTTGAAAGGCCAATGCAGGAAACAGACGTACTACTTAAGTCACCTACACTTGCAAATGTACCAGATCTTGTGACGGCTTGAGCAACACCATCTATATAGAGGAGGGAATTGCTTTCTGAGTCACGGTCAATGGTTGCGGTGACATAGTGCCAGGTAGAGTCAGCTGTAATTGTTGCTGACGTTGTACGAATAAAGTAGGTATCTGTTCCATCGCTCATGCTAAAACAAACAAGATTTCCATCAGAAGCGGCATCATTACATGCTGATGTTGTTTCAATTGTTAGTGAATATCCTGCGTTTGAACCTGTGTTAATTTTGTCATAGATATACTGACGGTTATTAAACTGTGCGTTTCCAGTTCTTCTCACCCAACCTGAAATTGTGAGCCCTTCATTGGCTGTCACATCAAGCCCATCGTTGTCTCCCAAGAGTACATATTTATTGTTTGTACCTCCGTCAAAGCTGACTGCATTTCCAAATCGTCCATTGACCCAGGTAGGGTCAACTGCTTCAACTGATGTTGTCGCACCAAGTGTCCCATTGTATCCATTTCCACTCGAGTCATATGTGTTTTGTCCTGTACCTTCATCCATTTTCCACCAACCAACTGCTGATGGCTCCCAATTGTAGAGTGTCGCAACTTCACTTGCCTGAAGTGCTTTGTTATATACCCGTACTGAGTCAATTCGTCCATTGTAATCTCCATAGGTAACACCAGAGTCACTTCCTATTCTGAGCGCGTTGGCTGAGTCAGCTATTGAAACAGTCGCATCACTTGATCCTTTAAGAGCTCCATTGATATATATTGATTGCGTTGTACCGTCAAAGATACAGACAACGTGTTGCCACACTGAAAGACTTAACGCCGTTGAGCTTGTGGCTGCTGTTTGCCAGCTACCATTGTTTACTTGGCAAATGGGATTACCTGATCCATCGGTCACCAGTCTGTAGCTTCCGTCTTTTACAACTATTGCTTTTGTTGCGATACTTGAGTTTGGTCTCACCCAAGCTGAAACAGTTACTTGCTGAGTCATTGAGAGGGAATCTGAGTCAGCCACACTTACATAGTCACCAGTTCCATCATAGGTAGTTCCATTACTGTATAAACCAACACCAACCGTAGCGTTACCAGTCCAAGCTCCATCGTTTACATTTCCACTTTTGTCACAATTGTCATTTGATCCACCCGTACAGGTGTTTGCAGCTGATTCATCCATTTCCCAGTTTCCAACCAGTCCATTACTTAAAAGTGGGTTACTGGTTACTCCAAAAATAGCGGAGTTTCCTTTTGATGTTCCATTTGTTGCGTCGAGGGCCATCTGACTGGTTGACCGTTCATAGTTATACACTTTCACTTCATCAACAAATCCATTGAAGTTGTTTGTAGTAGTACCACCGAGTAAGAGGTCGTTTGTATCAGTTGCAAGGGACCCGACACCATTAGTTGATGCTCCGACAGCTTTTCCATTCACCCAGATGGTTATCTCATCATCCGCGTCGTCCGTGTATGAGAGGGCAACGTGATTCCACTGGTTGTTTTTTATTGCGCTCGAGACATTGACCGTGGCATCTGTTGTTGCAAGGTCAACGCTTGCCTTAATGTCTAAGGTTCCACCAGACAAAGTGTCAACCCGCAGCCATGAGTTTGTACCTTTGTAGAAAATTTGGCCACCGGTACCTTCACCTGCGTTGTTTGGACGTATCCATGCTTCAAAGGTAAAGCCACCTGAGAGTTGATCACTTAAGTTTATCGTTGTGCTTTGTGTTGTTGTAACGACGTCATTTGAGCCATCAAAATACAAACATTTTCCACTAATACAATAATCTTCATTTTTCCATGCTGTGCCGTTTGAAATGGCTCCATCTATGTTTGTGCCTCTGTTGTCACATACATCGTTTGTACCACCAGAGCAGGTGTTGTCTGTTCCTTGGTCCATTTTGTAATAGAGAACAGGTCCTGCTGTTTTGGTTTCAGTTCCAATAGTTCCAGCTCCACCAGATGGGGAAGTCGTGGACTGATCAAATTGGACTGAATTTGTGCCGTTAGTTACTGTTGGGTTTCCATAGTAGTGGTAAATCACGTTTGAGCCATTGGCTATTGTTGGAATTAATACATAATAGTCAGTGCTGTTGGTGTTACATGCACCAACTGCTGCATCGATGTAGTACTCAAGAACTTGACCATTGGCATCAGTGAATCGACTATCACCACAATCTGACTGAATTTTTCCAGCAGTGATTAAGCTATCTGTTGCAATATCAAATTTCACTTTTGTATTTGTAACAACTGCATTGTGTGTAAAGGTGATTGGTGTACGGTATAACCAGGTGTCGTTCATCCAAGCGGCTTCTGTGTTACTTGTTTTATATAAAGAGAGAAGTACAACAGGAAGGAGAATCAGTAGTACGCCAAGACTCACGAGTGTTCTTAATTTTATTTTTAGAAATGCTCGCTTCAGAAACGTTTTTTTAATCATATTTTTTAAGTCGAGAATGGGGCACATCGCCCCTTACTTACGATACATGAATGAGCGTGTGAAATCCATTCTTCCTTGCACAAATTCTGCTCCATCTTAGTATCTCTTTATCCCGTCTATACGGTACAAAGCGTCATGGGTAGTTTTTATCGTCACTTTATTCTTAGTTCGTTTTATCAACGATGAACCAATCAAAGTCTATGTCGTGTGCTTCAGACTGTGAAACTGCAACTTTGAAACCAACTCCATCAGTTTTTTCAACGACTGCCATTGGGTAACTTAATGCCTTCTTTGGTGTTACAAAGATTAATGAATCTGGTGTCACCATACTTGATGCAATGATGATTTCAGTGGTGTTAGCTGGGAGCGTTGCCTGTCCTGCTGATGCTCCTGCAACTTTGTACTTCTGTGATGTGATGCTGTTAACGACCACATTACCTGTTGTATCAATTGTCACAAGTCCTCCTTGGAATTCGATGTTACCAAGAGCAAGTGACTGAATCTTTAACACACCTGCTGCATTGATACTTTGTTCAACATTATCAAATGTCATTGCCCCAACATTTAACTTTCCATTGATAACGGTGTCAGCCAAAACCGTGTCACCTAGGACTGAAAGGGAAGATGTTTTAACATCTGAGAAATTGGCGAGTATTCCACTGGTTGTTGCGGTAAGACTTGTTTTAACTAAGGTATCGAAGTCTGACTGCAAAACTGATAATTGGTTAGTGATTTGAGCTAAGTCACCAGAACCTGATGCAGAGTTACTCTGTGCAATAGGATCAAACCAGGTGTTTTGTACAAAGACTAAGATAGTGTCTTGTCCTGAGTTTGGTGTCCAAGGCTCAAGTGCTTTTGCGATAACTACTCCAGCTCCAGTTGCTTTCATACCTCGACCTGCTTCACTACTGGTTGTAATAAAGTCACCGGTGTTAATAGCATCAGATGTGCTTGCGATCTTCACCTGTACACGACCACTCAAAGCAACTGGTTGTGGGTTGTCTTCTGGCTTTACGTTGTATCCAGTACTGTTAAAGTCACCGGCATCTGCTGGGTCAGACATAATACCAACAACATTTCCTTGGTAACTTGAGGTTGATGGAACAAGCTTTGAAAGCTTTTGACCTTGAGTTGTTGTTGTATATTCATTTGATGTTGCAACGATCGTTCCTTTGTTAGCGTTTTGACTAACTGGGTACATTTCCATGTAATCGGCTCCAACTGAACCAGCACAGTCTGTGAGTTCATCAAGTCCTGCACCGTTTGTGACGTGACAAACACCGAAGGTTGCTGTGTTTCGAAGTGTTACAAACGTGTTACCTGCAGAGTTAATTCTGAATCTACTGGTTCCAGAGTTTGAAGCTGCAATAATGTCTTGACTCTCATCCTGGTCAAAGATTGCAAGTGCTTTACCAAAGGTCGCAGTATTTGTATTACGTACATCAAGCAAAGCTGTTGGGGTGATGTTTGCACCAACACTCATACGTCCTGATGTTGTTCCAAGGTCAACAATAAGGTTTCCTGCATTGTATGTCTTTAAGGTCAAGTTGTTACTTTCAAATGTTTCACCGGTATCAATGGTAAGTGGTGCATTAGCCTTAATAAAGCTTGATGTTTGATTGGTAAATTGCAAATCATATGCAACTGCGACGTCACCAGCTGCAGTGAACTGGTGAGGAAGAGCAGAAGTGATTTGTGTTTCTGATACTGAGAAGAGTGAACTTCCAGTGTCAGTGATATTAAACAAGTTTCCAGATGTTGATCCGTTTGTACCAATGTTAATTCTCATCAAGTCTCCCGTAATCGTTGTTGCACTTCCTGGGTTCCAGTTTAAGTAGGAGAGAAGTCCTGTTGATGAACCAGTTGCAACTGTTGAGGTTGAAGCAATGTTTAATCCAGTTCCAGTTGTGAGTCCATTCAAGTTAAGATCAACACCGTTTGCAGTTGTGATTGAGTTAAAGGTTAAGTCAAGTGCATCAGCAGCTGTTGCACCTGAGTTAAAGTCAAAGGTTGTACCAACTCCGGTGTTCCCAAACGTTAATACATCAACTCCTGTTGCACCCGTCCCAATGTTAATTGAATCAGCTCCTGTACCAGTTCCAATGTTAATTGTTCTGGTTAACGCTCCACCAGCACCAAGATTTAAGGTTGTAGCTGCAGTTGAACCAAGAGAAACGGTTGTTGCTGTTGTGTCACCGAGCGCGAGAGTACCTGCAGCACTCGTGTCGATTCCAACACCAGCTGCAACTGTAACGTTCCCTGTTGTTGCTACATCAAAGTTTGGAAGGTCAATCAATGAATTGGCGCCTCCTGTGAGGTTTAAAATAGCGTTACTCTTTACTGAAACGTTTCCAGCATTTGTACTACCGATTGAGATAACATCAGCTCCTGTTCCACCGGTTCCGATACTAATGGTGTCGATTCCAGTTCCTGTACCGATGTTTATCGCTCTTGCCAAAGCTCCACCTGCACCAAGGTTTAAGGTTGTAGCTGCAGTTGAACCAAGAGAAACGGTTGTAGCTGTGGTGTCACCAAGTGCAAGTGATCCTGCAGCGTTTGTATCAATTCCAACGCCTGCTGCAACTGTAACGTTTCCTGTTGTTGCTACATCAAAGTTTGGAAGATCAATGAGGGAGTTAGCTCCACCAGTAAGATTTAATATTGCATTACTTTTAACTGAAACGTTTCCTGCGTTTGTACTTCCAATGGTGATTACATCAGCCCCTGTTCCACCGGTTCCAATGTTAATCGTGTCAACTCCTGTACCAGTTCCAATGTTAATTGCTCTTGCCAAAGCTCCACCTGCTCCAAGGTTAAGAGTTGTTGCTGCGGTTGTTCCAATTGCAACGGTTGTAGCTGTGGTATCTCCAATTCCAAGTGAGCCTGCAACTAAGGTGTCAAGACCTTGACTGGCAGCTATTTGGATACTTCCTGTTCGAGCAATGTTTGCAACGGTTGTGCCTGAAGCTGATGCAGTCAAAATATTTTGATCTCCGGACTCGTTAAAGATTGCGAGTGCTTTTCCAGTTGCTGCACCACTGATGTTTAATAATCCATTTGAGATGGTTCCTGTTGGGTTTGATGAAATTAAGACTCCACCACTGTTTGAAACATCAGCAATAACTCGTCCTGAGTTATATGTCTTTAAGGTCAAATCATTACTTTCAAAACTCTCACCAGCATCAATTGTGAGTGGCCCAAGTGCTTTAATGAAACTTGCTGTTTGATTGGTAAATTGCAAATCATATGCCATTGTTACATCGCCAGCTGCATTAAATGCTGTTGGAACGTTTGCTGTGATTCCAGTTTCTGATACTGAGAAGAGGGAACTTCCACTGTCTGTGACATTAAAGATGTTTCCTGTTGTTGTTCCATTTGCACCGATATTAATTCGTACTAAGTCACCGGTAGCTGTTGTTGTGCTACTTGGACTCCAGTTGATGTAAGACAAAAGTCCTGTTGATGATCCTGTTACCGCAGTTGAGGTTGAAGCAATGTTTAAACCAGTTCCTGTTGTAAGACCGTTTAAGTTCAGATCAATTCCATTTGCTGTGGTGAGTGAGTTAAAGGTAAAGTCGAGTGCATCTGCGGTTGTTGCTGCAGAGTTAAAGTCGAAGGTTGTTGCTGCAGCCACGTTTCCGAGTGTAATAACATCAGCCCCTGTTGTACCTGTTCCAATGTTAATGGTGTCAACTCCAGTACCTGTTCCAATGTTAATTGCTCGAGCGAGTGCTCCACCAGCTGCAAGGTTTAATGTTGTTGCGACACTTGCCATTGATACTGATGTTGCATTGGTATCAAAGATTGTTGCTGTTGCACCAGTTGTTGTGATGTCAGCACCGTTTACTGCTAAGTCACCGGTAAAGACTGCAGATGCTGTTGTAAAGGTTTGGATATCATTGTCAAAGGCGATAGAGGTATCAGTTCCAGCTGATGCATCAAAGACCCAGGTAATTGCTGAACCTGATCCAAAGGTTGTTGAACCAATTTCAGTAGTATCAAGATTTAAGGTAATTGTGTCTGTTGCACCTCCAACGGTGTCAATTCCGTTGGTTCCACCAGCAATTGTTAAGGTATTACTATCACTGATTGTTTGGTTACTTCCAGTGTCACCAGCTGCTGTAAAGCTATTCATCCCAGATGTTGGTGTTCCACAGGTTAAGACTCCAGCAACGGTTGTGAGAATGCCACAAGTTGCAAAACTTGAATCACCAAAGGTAATACCAGTTCCAGATGTACCAGCATTAATTGTTAAGGTATCTGTGTTTGCGTCTCCAATAGTTGTGTTACCAGTTGAACCAAGGGTGGTAAAGGTACCAGCAAGTGCGGTGCTTTGTCCGATGGTACCAGTCAACACGTTTGAGGTAGAAGAGAGGGTCAATGCCTGACTATATGTACCTTGAAGGGCAATTGATTGCAATATTCCTGAACCAGTAATAATACTGTTGTTTCCAACCTGCAAAACGGTATCCCATCCTGCGGCAACACTGATTGCGCGCTCAGTTGCAGCTGTACCTGTTAATGCACCAATGTTAATCGCATTCAAGGAAACTTGAGCATCTCCTGAAACTGCACCGATATTAATGATGTTTGCGGTGTTTGTTCCTGATGTAGCGTTACCAATAGTTGGTGTGATGTTGATTGCCTGACTTACGTTTGTTCCACTTGAGTCAGCCGGTGTTGTAAAGGTGATATCAGAGATATTAACTGTTGTTCCAGAATTTGCCGCAAATGTTCTGGTTGAGGTAATTCCACTGGTGTTTGAAAGAGTAGTAAACGCTCCACTTCCAGCCGTTGTTGCTCCAATTGAAACAAAGTTTGCAGCACCGGCACCACTTACATTCCAGTTAGCATCGTTTAGCGCAAGATCAGTGTTTGTAACGCGCCCAATAGTTACCGTTCCTGTACTTGTACCAGTTCCAATATTTGTGTTTGAAGAACCACTTCCATTAATAGTTGTAGTACCGGTGATTCCAGTTGTGCCTGCAATTGTGAGTGTATCTAGTGCTGAACCAATATTAATGGCATCAGCAACTGAATTATCAGTTGCAATGTTAACCGTGTTTCCTGCGGTACCTGTCGCAATATTTACTGTCTTTGCATTGTTACTGGTACCAAGGTTAACCGTACCAGTTCCAGTTGAATCAAGGGTTAATGCACCTGCACCGTTTGAGTTTAGGGTTAAGGCAGAGTCTGTGTTGCTGTTACTGATTGTGTGTGTGCCTGTTCCAGAGAAACTGATATTTGCACCATTTCCTGACAAGATGAGTCCGGTTGTTCCTTGAATTGTTTCATTGCCTGAGAAGGTTGCTGTACCAGTTGTAAAGGTTTGGGTGTCATTTCCAAATGCAATGGTTGTGTCAGTTCCAGCTGAAGCATCAAAGGTCCAAGTGAGAGCTGAACCTGATCCAAAGGTTGTTGAACCAATCTCAGTTGTGTCTAAGTTAACTGTTACAGTTCTTCCACTTTCAGTTGTATCAATTCCATTGGTTCCACCTGCCACAGTTACAGTTTGTCCTGCAGTTACTGCATCACTTCCTGAGTCACCAGCAACTGAGAAGAGGGTAGATGCACTAGAAAGAATGTTTGCAGTTCCACTTCCAGTTCCTAAGACTAAGATATCGTTGTCTGTATCCCAACAAATTTGACCTTCTGCTGTACCAGAGGTACATGAGGTACTTTGTGGAAGCCTTAACCCTTCCGTTGCACTACTGTTGTTGATACTTGAGAGATCAACAAGGTCACCATCTGAGAAGGTAAGTGTTGCATTTAATTCTGAAGTTGTAATTGAGTCAGAGTTAATTGATAAGGTGACACCAGCTGATTCACTTCCTGAACCACTGACGCCAACTTGTGTGTTCCCGGTGATTGTTGCAATGTAGTTCCCTGTTGTATCAGTTCCAAGTGCAACTGAATCAGATGCAATCGTTAATGCTGTTGTGCCTGATGCCCCAAGTGTAGCTGTTACATCTCCTGTGAACGTGTGGCCTGACAAGATAACGGTTCCTGATGCATCTGGAAGAGTAATTGTTTTGTCGGTTGATGTAGGGTTTGTTACCGCTAGGTAAGTTTCAATGGTGTTTGCTGTTGAACCCTCAAAGATAATTCCTGACTGACCAAACTTTGCTTCATCAGCTGACAACGTGTGGTCACCTGAGAGTGCTGCTGAGAAGTCCAAGGCAATTGCATCAGCTACAACTGAGATACCAGTTCCTGCACCAATATCTAAGGTTACTGAACCACTTGCGCCTCCACCAGTTAAACCACTTCCTGCGGTAACACCGGTAATGGTTCCGGTTCCGCCAACACCAGCACAGTTACCGAGAGTTGTACAGATATCTGCGTCAGCCGTGAGTTGTGGAATATTCAAGCTTCTGGTTGCACCCGTTGGGGCAGTGACTGTTAACTTCACATCATTACTTCCTGTTTCAAATAAGACTGCTGCATCATATCCTGTTCCAATTCGAAGTGCAGTTTCCGTTGCTGAACTACCTGTGATGTCTTCAAGGTTAATTGCATAGAGAACATCTCCACTGTCAGCGTTTGAATTTGTATTTGGGTTAACCAGTATTCCAGTTAATGTTTGGTCCGCTGCATTGATACCAAACTTTGGTGTAATTGTTGTAGCTGTTGCTCCTGTTGTGGCGCCAGATGGGGAATAGGTTTGAGTTAATACTCCTGTTCCATCAGCTAAAGCAAAGTTTTTGTTTGCTGTTATTGTTACGGTTGTTGCGTCATCCGTAATACTTGAATCTCCAATTGTTCCAGTACCAGTAAACTTTGCAACAGTGTTGTTTGAACCACTTCCAACGATGCCTCCACCTGAGCCCGCACAGTTACCAGTTGATAAACAGATGTCTCCAGTTGCATCAGGCAAGGTATATGTTCTGTTTGCGGTTAAGTCTGCAGTGGTAATTGTTCCGGTAAATGAGTTTGTTGCAGTCCCTGATTGAGGGAGAAGTGCAATTGAATCTGAATTTGTTGTACTTGATGAGAAGGTTGCAGCATTAGTTGTTGAAAGGGTTGCTGCAAATGTCCCTGATGTTTGTGTGAACCCAGTGATGTTTCCAAGTGCACCAGCATTTGAAAGTCTTTGTACTCCATTTGTCTGCAAAACTCCGTTTGAAAGGTTAACGGTTGCATTTGCAATCGTTGCTGTACCTGTTGCCGCACCAAGAGAGAGGGTCGTGGCTGCACTTCCGATTGTTACACTCGTCGCATTTGAGTTAAAGATTGTTGCTGTTACACCACTGGTTGTAATGTCAGCACCGTTAACTGCAAGGTCCCCAGAAAAGACTGCAGAGGCTGTGGTAAAGGTTTGAACATCGTTTCCAAAAGCAATGGTTGTGTCAGTTCCAGCAGAAGCATCAAAGGTCCAGGTAAGAGCTGAACCTGATCCAAAGGTTGTTGAACCGACCTCGGTGGTGTCGAGGTTAATCGTGTAGGTGTCATTGGTTAAGCTTGTATCAACTCCATTTGTTCCACCATTAATTGCAACCGTGTCACCTTGGAGAACGGTATTTGTTCCTGCATTTGAATCTGATGAGTTTGTGAATAAGGTTCCTGATAGGTCTGAGGTTGCAACCGTTGCACTTGTTGAGATAACTCCACTGGCTGCCTTTACATATCCAGTTCCAATACTTGAGAAAGTGATTGTTCCACTTGCGGTAAGGTCTGCAAAACTAGCTGCACCAGCTCCGGTAATACTCCATTGTGCATCGTTTAGTGCTAAATCAGTGTTTGTAGCACGACCTATGGTCACCGTTCCTGTACTTGTACCTGTTCCAATATTTGTAGCAGCTGAACCACTTCCGTTAATAGTTGTAGCTCCAGTAATTCCTGTTGTACCAGCAATTGTGAGTGTGTCCAAAGCAGAGCCTAATGCGATTGTGTCTGCTGTTGAATTGTTGTTTGCAATGTTTACCGTATTTCCTGCGGTACCAGTTCCAATGTTAATTGTTTTTGCATTATTTCCTGTACCAAGGTTAACCGTACCTGTTGTACCGGAATCAAGCGTTAATGCGTTTGTTGTTGTGGTAACAACATTTCCTGCTCCGTTAAACGTAAGGGTTGCTGCACCAAAGTCGACTGATGTTACTGATGTTCCACTGATTGCTGTAGCTGTGTTTAGTCCAATGGTTGTTCCACTTTCAGAGATAAGTGAATCACCTAAGACACTTGTGTTTGTAAACTTGGCAATTCTTCCTGTTGTACCAGATCCTGTTAGAGAAGTACCAGATGCACATGTTATGAGGTTATTTGTAACAGCCTCAACACAGAGTGCTGTTCCACTGGCTGACTGCAAACCTGAAAGTACAATTGTTGAATCAGAGTCTAGATTAAACGTAATATCGTTTGTTGTTGATGGAGTGAATGCGTTATTCCCGGTTAAGGTAAATCCATATGCTTCGTCAACCGCAATTGTAGGGGTAGCAGCTTCACTTGAAGCTGTTCCTGTTATACCGTTACCAGCTGTTATTGTTGAAACAAAGTTTCCACTTGTTTCAGTTCCCAAAGCAATACAATCGGTACAGACAACATCAGTTGCAATAATTGAACCAGTTCCAGTTGTTGTAAGAGTGGCGTTATTTCCAATCGTGAGTGAAAGGGCTGAACCCGCGGTAATGGTTGTTGCTGCGTCAAGCACTAAACTATCTGAGAGCTCAGTGAAGTTTAGAGCATCATCTGCAACAGAAACATTCGCTTGATTGGTTGGGGATGCGGTTACGGTAAAGTCAGTACCAAAGTTAATGGTATCGACACTTGCCCCAACTGGTGTGCCATCTGTATAGACGTTTACAATTGCGGCACTTCCACCGGTATCGTTTCCACATTCCCAACTATCATTTGCTTCGTTCCACTTTAATACTTGTCCGGTTGAACAACCTTGCAAAAGAGTAAGCCCTGTTGAAAGTACTTCAAGTCCACTTCCAGTTGATGTCGTAGAAGAGAGGGCATCTGTTGCTGTTGGTAGGGAAAGAGTGAGTGTGTTCCCTGATACTTGCAAACCATTTCCAGTTAAGTCTGTGAAGGTGTCAGAGTTAATTATGAGGGTACCGACCGTTGAACTTCCAGCTGCTACTGTGTTTCCAGTGTTATCTACACTGAATCTACTGGTTCCTGCTGAGTTTTGAACTTCGAAGATATTGTTTGTTTGTGTACTATTTGCACGAGCTAACAATTGAATTTGATCACTTCCACCAACTGCAGCGATGGTTGCAAGACTACTCGTTGTACCAACACTAAAGTTGTCAGTGGTGTCAGTTAAATAGGTAACAGCTCCACCATCAGTAAAGAGACTTGCAACAGATGCCCAGGTAAAACCACCAGTTGAACTGTTGTATGTTAGGGTTTGACCGCTTGTGGGTGCGTTTGAAATATTAAGATCTACTTCTTTGATTGAATCATCTTCAATTTCATCACCAGTCACTGATGTTCCTAATGTTGTTGCAAGTGTTCCACTTGATACCTGAAGTCCACTTCCTGTTAAGTCTGTAAATTCATCGCCATTGATTGAAAGTGTAGTGATGTATGCAACACCAGCTGTTTCAATATCCCCAGAAACGAAAAGATCGCTGCCCGCGAGGTCAACGCTTGTTGGTGTTGCTGTTCCTATTCTTGTTCCTCCACCTGTTGGGTTAATTGTTAAGTCAGCGGCTGAAGTAATAGATGTTCCACCAATTGCTAAGTTACCAGTTAATTGTGTAAGGGGCGCATCAAGTGACAAGGTAACTCCATTTGTTGTTATGTCACCACTTGTTACAGCGAGTTGTCCTGCAACTGTTGCTGTTGAGTTCGCTGTAAAAGCTTCACCTACTGATAATGTACTACGGAATTCAGCAGGAATATTAATATTTAAGTTCAATGTTTGAAGCGTATCTTTAGATGCGAGAACTTGTGCTTCATTTCCATTGAGTGCTGATGCACCTGGCTTTGAAAATCCAGTTGCAGAAAGAACCGCAGTGGCCATAACAATTAATCCTGCGAGGAAAACGCTTGAGGCTAGTATTTTTGCGGATAATTTCTTTTGTTTAGGCTTACTTAATACAACTGATTCGGTGCGGATATTGTTAGTTTGTGCTTGGATTGGAGAAACAAACTCGAATGGGTCAACTTCCTTAGCACTTGCGGTAAAAATTACTGGTGAGGTTGCTGCTTGGCTTGCAATAACTGGAGTCTGTTTTTCAATTACAGCTTCCTCTACGAGTACTGGACCAGTAAGTTGTGGCTTGGTCTTTTTAATCTTTAACGAATCTTTGTATTCTCGTACTTGAGCAGCTGTATATCTTCTGTGACTACCAGCAGTTCTCACTGGAACTAGTATTTCTTTTGCTTCCCATCGTCGCAACGTTTTTGTTGAGACTTTGAGCATTTTAGCCGTGTCTTGGATCGTTAGGAATGTGGTTGTGTTGGGCAGGGTATTCATAAACTTGTACTTTTTGTATCTATATGTCTACATTCATTGTCTAAGTTCTTCACCCTCATGTCAACACTTTTTAGGCGCACTTTTCCTGCAATTTCTAAGCTCACGCATTAAGCCTCGACGTCGCTAGTTGATGATATAGTCTGTTCTACTCTTTAAGAATTCTAAGAGGTAATTTGATTGATACTAAATTACATACTATATCGACGTGTGCGTTTAAAAATGAGCTTGAAATTATCCGCAAATGGGTGTATTGTTGGCTAAATCTAAGTTGCGGAGAAATAAGAAGTTCATTAACGCACGTACTTTTTAACCTAAAAGAAACAGATAGTAGAGAAGTGATGAACTTTGGTATTACGAATCACCCATTTCGTTGATCTGTGGAGTATATTCTTTATCTTATGTATATATTTAAGTCTTTTTGTGAGTACTACATCTCTCTTTGTATCGCTCGCGGCCTGTTTATTCGAGGTTTAAAGGGCATCTGTTAAGAGAAGAGACACTTTATATCATTTGCTTTCTATCTACTAAGAGAAGCATCCATTAATACCTTTTTAAAGTTATATAAAGAATGTAATTTATATGTTATCCTTTAGTCTTAATCTCTCTTTGCGTTAATGGTTTTTATCCACAACAATTTAAGCTTCCTTGAAGGGAGAGTCCTTGTGTAATCGATGGGTGAGATTTATAGACATTGATAGACCTCTCGTATTTTTACCTACGCTCCTTGTTCGGAGAAACAAGGTCTTCTTGAAAGGAGAAACCTGTAGGGAGTTACCTGACAATCCTTTAAAGGTGTTTTGCTATTTACTGCACATGTTGTTTTTCAAAATATTTTTCTATAAAACCTATAGATTGTATGGCCATTTTTATGTAATATTTTTATCTTCTTGATGTCCACTCTTATATATATTTATTGAGGTAACTTGCCCTGACTTTTACACTGTTCCAAACTAACGCAGCTTCAACATATCTTTCGTGTCGGTTGGATTGCGTTTCTTGTTACTTTTGTCGTTTTTCTCGCTGTTTTCTTTACGCCAATATTAGACATTTCACCTCATTTTTGTGGAGTTTGCATTGAGGTTGATATCAGGTTAGCATGAACTATGAAGTATCAATTACTCCTTATTAGTGTCTTTATCTTTTTGTCTGCATTGTTTCCGTATGTGTCTTACGCTCAAGTAACCTCATCAGGTATGTCAGAGAAGCTTGATATCTCTGATACGACTAATAACGGTACCATCATGTGTTCTGGTTCTTCAGGGCTTGTCCCTTGTACCTCGCGCTACAGCAGTAGTCTCTATGGTATTGCTACTGACTTACCAGCAATTGAGCTAGTTCCTACTGAACTTGTTGGTGGTAAGTTTGTTGCACGAAGCGGAAGCACTATTGTTAAGGTTAATACTGAGAACGGTCAAATAAAGAAAGGTGACCTTATTACTTCTTCGAGTACCGCAGGGGAAGGTATGAAAGCCTCACGCAATGGGTACGTCATAGGGAACGCGCTTGAAGATGGAAGTGAAACCGGAGCCAGTGAAATCCTCGTAGGTATTAATATCTATCCAACAACTATCTTTACTGACTCTCGAACTAATCTTCTTGAGATTATACGGGAAGGACTTGCCACACCTGTTATAACGCCATTAGCGGCCCTTCGTTACATCTTGGCTGCTCTTGTTACGGTGATCGCGTTTATGTTCGCATTTAGCTACTTTGGACGAATGGCTCGTGCATCTGTGGAAGCAGTTGGTCGAAATCCACTCGCACAGAGAACGATCACGATTACTATATTTTTTAATATTTTGATCATGATTGTTATATTTCTAACTGGTCTTGGTTTGGCGTATCTCATTTTGTCACTCTAACCGTATGTCTATTTTTGATTTTTTCAAAAGCAAATCAATTGCTGGTTTAAAGCCAGTAGTTCTTGTGGTTTATGACGGGTGGGGTATTGCTCCTGCTTCTGAAGGAAACGCCATCTACCGCGCCAAAACTCCAAACATGCATTCATTTGAGGCGCTCTACCCTCATGGTCAACTTATTGCTTCAGGTGAGTCAGTTGGACTGCCTGCGAACGAAGTTGGTAACTCTGAGGTAGGTCACTTAACAATCGGTGTCGGTAGAACCATTTATCAAAGCTTAGTCAGAATTAACACTTCCATTTCAGATGGTTCCTTCTATCGAAATGAAGCATTCCTCGCTGCTGTAGCACACGTTCGCAAAACAGGAGGCAAACTTCATATCATGGGGCTTGCCAGCCAAGGGAACGTTCATTCATCTCTTCCTCACTTAATGGCCTTAATCGAATTTTGTAAAAGAAGTGAGATCAAAAATGTCTGTTTCCATTTGTTTACCGATGGTCGTGACGCACCACCTACAACCTGTCGCGAAGTGATTGCAAGTGTTCACGCTCGTTTAAATGAGACGGGAGTGGGGAGAATTTGTACTATCTCTGGTCGCTACTATGCAATGGATCGTGATGCCCGTTGGGAGAGAATACAGAAGACATACGAGTCTATGGTTGCCGGTACTGGTGCTCAATTTAAAGATCCAATTGATGCTATGAATGATGCATACAATTCAGGTAACACCGATGAGTTTGTGCCTCCTTCAGTTATTCTTGATGGGAGTGGCAAGGCCAGCACTGTTTCAGACAATGATGCTGCTATCTTTTTTAACTTCCGGGTAGACCGACCTCGTGAGCTAACCATGTCCTTTGTTTTACCTGACTTTGAGCACCTTGATGCATTTGCATGGGGATATAACCATGATCAAGGTACCGTTGCCGTGAAGTCTGCCTCTGGAGCCACGTTTAAACGAAGTGTTGCACCGAAGAATGTATTCTTTGTGACGATGACCGAGTATCAAAAGAAGTTACCAGTATCTGCGATTGCATTCCCAAATAATCCGGTTGACCAAGGTCTCGCTCAAATTTTTTCTGAACATGGTATGAATCAAATCCATATTTCAGAAAGTGAAAAGGAGCGAATGATTACCTATTACTTTGATGGTCTTCGAGAAGCGAAGTTCCCAAATGAAGATGTTGTTGTTGTGCCTTCACCAAAAGTTCCTACCTACGACAAAAAACCAGAGATGAATGCATGGGGGGTAGTAAAAGAAGTCAAAAGGGCTCTTAGTGCATCAAAGTATCATTTTATAATGCTCAATTTTGCCAACCCTGATATGGTGGGCCACACTGGGAATCTTGATGCCACTATCTCTGCCTGTCAAACCGTTGATACTGCGATTGGCCAGATTGCGGAAGCAGTACTTGCTCACGATGGAACTCTCTTAATTACTGCTGATCATGGCAATGCTGAAGAGTTACTTGCCTATGACACCTTGAGTTATTTCTTTACGACTCGTGATGGAACGACAGAGACGGGACACTCAAATAATCCAGTTCCATTCCATATCATCAGTAATAACTTAAAAAACAAGAATATCACCTTGCCTCAAGGGAAACTTGCTGATGTTGCACCAACAATTCTTGATATACTGAAACTACCGAAGCCCAGTGTTATGACTGGAACGAGTTTGTATCCAAAACCATGACCAATGATCTCTTTCTCACTACCTCAGTTTTAGTTGTTGCTCTGTCATCAGTTGTTATTCTAGTTGTCTCTGTTGTTTTATATTTTCGTCTCCAAAAGAAATACAATCGTCTGCAGTCTGACTACAATCAGGCAACAACTGAGGCCCAAAAAGTTCTCCAAGATGCACGAGTTGAAGCTGAGAAAATTCGTACCCACGCCCATGAAGATGCTGACAAAGCTATTCGAGAACAAACTGAAAAAATTATTCGAGAAGGAGGAGTACAATATCAAAAAATTATATCTGACATAACAGCTAAAGCCGGGCAGGGAATTGAAGAGACCATTAACAAGTTTGCAGCCAATTCTTCTTCACAAGTTAAAGAGCTCACAAGCCACTTGTCGACCGAGATTGAAGGGGACAGAAATGAAATAAAAAAGCAAATGATGGATTATGAAAAACAACAGGAAGTACTCTTAAAAGAGAAGACTGAGAAAGTGTTAAAAGAAAGTATCGTACGCGCCTTGGGCGAAGGTCTCCCAGCTGAAATTCATGAGAAGATGCTTGTTAAAGCAGTGTCTGAAATTGAACATGAACTTGCCACTCACCCTGCCATATAAAACTGTTTTTGAACTCTCACAAGTAACGATTGCCTTAAGTGAGCTTTCTCGTGTGCAGTACAGTAGTGATGAAGCGTTTGCCCAGGCTCTCTCATCTGCATTTCGTGCCTATCCAGTATTGTCTCCTTTGTCAGATAAG
Organism: uncultured Gammaproteobacteria bacterium; assembly: GCA_964568925.1. GTDB lineage: Bacteria > Patescibacteriota > Microgenomatia > UBA8517 > UBA8517 > CAYQUL01. The sequence continues at coordinate 20,684 of CAZMSJ010000010.1, read as the reverse complement.
CTCACAAGCTTTGATGCAATTGTTTCTTTGAAAAAAGAAATTGCTCTGTTTGAGCAACAAACTCCAGTAGTTCATGTTTGGGTAGCATATCCCTTGAAACCAGAACTTATTGATCGGTTAAGTAATGCGTTACAGAACCACTTTAAACAATCATATCTCTTAGATATTCAACATGACCCAAAAATTATTGGGGGTATTGCTCTCGAGATAAATGGAAAGTACATTGATAAGACGCTTCTTACGATAACAAAAGAAGTTATGAAAACGTATGTTTGATGAAATACTTGCCCGAACGAAAGAGGTTGGCGTTGTGCGTGAAGTACGACGCAATTTTATTTTGGTGCAAGGGTTACCTCATGCCGTTGTAAATGAAATTGTTGTTACAGAAAAGGGTGACTTTGGTTTTATCTTCAGTCTCAAAGAAGAGCACGTTGAGGTCGTGCTTTTAAACCAAGGACAAGTTCGTGTTCATATGCGTGTGGTCCGTACCGCTCGCACTGCTTCAGTTCCAGTAGGGAAAGCATTACTTGGACGCCACATTGATCCGTTGGGGAAAGCATTGGATGGACAAGCAATTGTTGCTGAGGATGCTCGGGCAATTGATATTATTCCACCCCTTATTTCAAGTCGTATGCCAATTCGTCTTCCGTTTGAAACAGGAGTGGCGATCGTTGATGCATTGGTTCCCTTAGGTCGTGGCCAACGTGAGCTTGTTTTAGGAGACAGAAAAACAGGGAAGTCTTCTTTTTTGTATCAGGTTTTGACTCATCAGGCACGAAAGGGAACCATTTGTATTTATGCTTCAGTGGGACGGAAACACAACGATATTGGTCAGTTCGTTGAGTTTGTAACAAAGGCAAATATTTTAAATCAATGCGTTATTGTTTCCTCAGAAGCAAGTGATGCACCAGGGCTTATTTATTTAACTCCATTTAGTGCGATGGCAATAGCTGAGTACTATCGTGATCAAGGCTATCACACGTTAGTTATTATGGATGACCTTTCAACTCATGCAGCTGCGTATCGTGAGATCTCACTTGTTGCACGTCGATTCCCAGGTCGCAGTGCCTATCCAGGTGACGTATTTTATTTGCATTCTCGTTTGATGGAACGGGCAGGGAACTTTAATGTTGGTGGCAAGCCCGTGAGTATTACCTGTCTTCCTGTTGCCCAATCAATGCTTGGGGACATCACTGGGTATATCACAACTAACTTGATGTCTATGACAGATGGCCACATTTATTTTGACAATGATTTGTTTGATTCAGGTCAAAGACCTGCCGTGAACCCATTTGTTTCCGTCACTCGTGTTGGTTTGCAAGCAACCTCAGGTGCCAGTCGTGACCTGGCTCGTGAACTGTCATCCCTTTTAATTGCATTTAAGAATCTACAAGATGTGAGTCACTTTGGAGCTGAGATATCCGCTGAGGCACAAGAGACATTGAAAATTGGAAAACAGCTGATGGTCTACTTTACTCAACCACTTTCAATCACAATCTCAAAAGAGGTAAATGAGTTTATTCTTGTTCACATCATGCATGGAACATGGCGAACGCTGGGAGACGACGAGCTACCTCAGGTGTTGCGCTCAATTCTCATGAAAGCCAACAGTGACCAGACATACCTTTCACTGGTGACAAATACCGTAGGGCATGCAAACACAATTGCTGACATTCTTTCAGCCCAAATTCCTATCTCATGAACAAACGACAACTAAACCAACAGATTGAACAAGTGCAGCTACTGCAAACCGTTACCAAAGCCTATGGAGAAATTGCTGCTTCTCGTATGAAAAAAACACGGGATGGGGTAGTGCAAGTACGTGATTTTATTGAAGGTATGAAGATGGTTTTCGAAGATGTCCGTCGAGAATATGTAGCTGAAACAGCTAACAAAAAAGGCAAGATTACCTTCCTTGCTCACAATGGAAAGAAAGTATTAGTGCTATTGTCGTCTAACGCTGGGCTCTATGGAGACATTGTTAAGGCAACATACCGTGCCTTTGCAAAGGAGCTAGAAAAAGAACCATATGAGGTAGCTATTGTCGGCAAAACTGGTCTGTCTCTTTTTAAATCACAATTTCCCTCACGAGATGTTACCTTTTTTGAAATCCCAGATGAGAAAACAGACGCAACTGATCTTATTCCGCTCATTAAACATGTGGTGAAGTATGACGAAATACATATGTTTTTTGGTAAGTTTCAAAACATAGTTACCCAAGTTCCTGCTGAGATTATCATTTCTTCTCACATTGATATGACTGCCTCGGCAGATGGAACAAAACACATGAGATATTTAATTGAACCTGATAGTGCAAAGGTATTGTCATTCTTTGAAGCTGAAATATTTAGTGCGCTCTTTGATCAATCTATTGCTGAATCTATCTTAGCTAAACTTGGTTCAAGAATTTTGGCTATGAACAGAGCAAGTGACAACATCTCACGAGAGAGAGCTCGTCTTTCCTTGAAGCGCTTAGGATTGCAACATGAACTGTTTGATCGAAAACAGAGAAATAGTTTAGTGCCTCTGTATAGTATTCTGTAATCTATCCCTATGAACAATAATAACCAAACACTACTTCAAGGAGTTGTCTTGTCAGTCACCGGACAAATCGTTGAAGTTGGTTTTGAAAAGGCCACGCCAGCCATTTATGAAATTGTGCATTTGGCTGATGACCCACATGTGCAGATGGAAGTGTATGCATCAGTTCGTGGCAATCAGTATTACTGTATTTTGTTGTCACCTAATACTTCAGTTAAAAGAGGAGACATCGTAGTTACAACTGGAGACAGTATGAGATTTCCTGTTGGCAACAACATGTTGGGACGTATGGTAAATCTTTTTGGAGACCCTCTAGACGGTCTAGGAGCCATCAAAACAAACGACTACTGGCAGATACGTGGTGGACATCGGAATTTATCAAAGAAGTACGCCAGAAAGGATTTAATCGAGACGGGTATCAAAGTGATTGATTTATTTACTCCATTACTGAAAGGCGGTAAAGTCGGCCTTTTCGGAGGAGCTGGAGTTGGAAAAACAATGCTTCTCTCTGAGATATTGCATAACGTTGTCACAAACCCAGATGAAGGGTTCGTCTCAGTTTTCGCTGGAGTTGGAGAGCGTTCTCGTGAGGGACTTGAGTTGTATCAGTCACTAAGTAGCACCAATGTGTTGCGGGCTTCAACTCTCATCTTTGGTCAAATGGGAGAAAACCCAGCCGTTCGTTTTTTGTCAGCATATGCAGGTGTTACCGCAGCTGAGTACTATCGAGATGTTTTAAAGAAAAACGTTTTGTTCTTTATCGATAACATTTATCGTCTTGCACAAGCAGGCAATGAACTCTCTATGTTAACCAACAGTTTGCCAAGTGAAGATGGATATCAATCAACGATTGAAAGTGAAATGGCAGAGTTTCATGAACGCCTTGCATCAACTGATGATGGAGTAGTAAGTACCATTGAAGCAATCTATGTACCAGCAGATGATTTACTCGATTATGGTGTACAAACGATTTATCCATATCTTGATTCAACTGTTGTGTTGTCTCGTGATGTGTATCAACGAGGTATCCTTCCTGCTATTGATATCTTAGCCTCTGCCTCATCAGCCCTAGACGCAGCTATCGTTGGTGAACATCATGCTGAAGTTGTTCTTCTTGCACGTAATTTATTGAAACAAGCACAGTCATTGGAACGCATTGTTTCACTCGTTGGAGAAGCAGAACTCTCAGCTGAAGACCAGATAGTGTACAGAAGAGCAAGAAAGCTTAAAAACTTTATGAGTCAACGCTTCTTTACTGCTGAAAGCCAAAAGGGGAAGAAAGGTTCATATGTTCCTCGAGATACAACGATTCGAGATGTGAACTCAATCATTTCTGGAAAGTATGATCAATTGTCCGATGAGAAATTTATGTTTATTGGCTCACTGGATGAAATTGCAAAGTAAATGGCAGATCCGACACTCACTTTGATCGTTCGAACCCGAGATTCTTTGTTGTTTGAAGGAACTGTTCGCTCTCTTACTGCACACAACGATTATGGTCGCTTTGATATCCTGCCTGGGCACTCAAACTACATATCACTCGTTGATGGCCTCATTTCATTTGTAACTGATGCTGGCCTTGATCGAAACTTACGTGTTCAGAACGCACTTCTTACTGCAAGCGCCAACAAAATATCTATCTTCATCGGCTTTAGACATTAATACTTCTTTGTAGGTCTTTCCGTGTTTTTACTCCTTTTGAAGTAGTGAATATCGTGACTTTTTGGTCGGGGACCCGGGAGTCGAACCCGGAATCTCTCGCACCCGAAACGAGCACTCTACCATTGAGCCAGTCCCCGAATATGGCCCATTTTAGGGCCAAAGACGAGTGAATACAAATCTTCCTCTGCACCTAAAAACAGTCCACTAAATCGTCCTCATGTACTGTCTGTCTTATAATCTAACGTAGATAAAAAGTTATCCACAATTTCAGCCATTTAGACTAGTCATCTTATAATTCGACCTTTACAACGACCTATCCACCACATACAATAGTGTTTGTGGACACTTCTACATCCCTGCGGGGAACACTCTTTATCGTCGCAACTCCTATCGGAAATTTGGAGGATATGACTGACCGAGCCAAAAAGGTCTTAGCTTCTGCTGACGTAATTTACGCAGAAGACAGTCGTGAGTCGAAGAAAGTGTTGAGCCACTTTGGTATAGATCGTAATATTATGATATACAACCAACGGAACACTCTTGGTGTGCGTGATTCTATCCTATTGGCCTTAATGAACGGAAAGAATGTAGCTTTAGTGACAGATGCCGGTACACCAGGTGTAAGTGATCCAGGTGGAGAACTTGTGTCATATATAGTGTCGGCCGATTCTTCAATACAGATTACTCCTGTTCCAGGTGCATCCTCAGTTACCGCAGCTATTTCTGTTTCAGGATTCCCTGGTGTTCCGTTCCTGTTCTTAGGTTTTTTCCCGAAAAAGGGGAGAACCAATTTAATGGAACAGATTACAACTTTTAATGGAACCGTCGTTTTCTTTGATTCCCCTTTTCGTATTGTTAAAACACTTGAAGCACTTCAGAAAACACTTCCAGAAAACACTCAAGTTTTCTTGGCACGAGAAATGACAAAAATGTATGAAACTTTTTATCGGGGAAGTGTGTCAAAAGTATTAACAGATCTTAAAAACGGACCAATAAAAGGAGAGTTTGTCTGTGCTCTTTGGGTAAAACCTGAAAGAAATAAATTGCAAAAAGCTTCATAAATACGACATAATTTGCCTGGGTACAAAATTGACTCTTGACACTTCACGCGTGTAAATCTATGTTTAATACAGATATCTGAATTGTTTGAAACATAACTTTCCTTTGGTGCACACAGGACCGTTATGAGGTATACCAAAATCTGTTTTTGTTTTCTTTATTTACTTTAAAAATTTACGTTCTCTACTATCGAGAACAATTTACTAAGGACGTCCTGGCTCGAGCATTATTGCCAATGCAGTCTTACCTGGGACCATCCGCTCGCACGTTCAGTTGTTTGTTTATAGTTACACGAGTTTCCTGATTAAGAGTCTATGCTTGATTGTGATTTGTAGTTTTGAGGGAAGTGTACCTAGTTTTTGTTTACTTATGCGCCTTGGGGCGACTCAAGGCGCATCTTTTCACCCCTGCCCAAAAAGTATGGCACTCATGCTGACAACACTGCTATTTGCACCTCCATAATGTGGACACTGTCTACCTAATTTAAAAACAACCAATAGCTTGCTATGGGAGAAAGTGTTTTTAAGGGTACAAGAAAATCCCCGGACAGAGCCGGGGAGAAGGTCACACTTACTTTTTTAGAAGTCGACTATCGATTCTATTTTCTTCATTCCTTTCAAACATTCGTCTGGTTTGTATAAAGCCTCGGAAATTTCCGCACCAGCCGTATTCTATTCCCTTAGGCGACGTTTGGGTGTATCGAATGTATTCGCTTGGTGTCATCGCACGAGCAACATGTTCAAATGGGCTAAAGTGACCTGATTTTTTTAGTTGCATAAACATTGCAACATCTTTCTCTAAGTCACGAGGTCCTTCAAAACTGTTGTATGAGATACGGGCACAGCGTGCAACCATAATCATCCGAGCAACTTCCTCGACGGAATCCGCAACAGGGTTAGCCTCCATTTGTATTTTTTTGAACAACTGCTCAAGTTCATCTTGATCAAGTTGTCCATTAAAGGGGAGATGCCATCCACCGTATGTAAGTTCGCGTGGCGTTGATTGATTCATTTCATTCAGGATCAAGTTCGCACAGATTTGAATCTCATTCTGTGCGTCTCTGTGTGCACGCAACCCAATAAAATTCTCCCATTCAGTGGCGCTTACGATGACTTGGTGCATCATGAATGGTTCAATCAATCTGTTTACCAGTTGTTTCGAGATTTCAAGATTTGCCATTCGTTTTACAAACCATACTGCACTATCTCGAGCTTCAAGCCAATGTGCGTTCCATAACTCATATTCAGGCATATCATCAGTTACCCACGCGTCATCTGGTGCTTGCATACCTTTATGCTTCCGCGGATAACGGTCGGCAACAAAGGCATTTGTTAATACGTCGTCAATCATCTTTTCAATCGGTCTTGCTCGAGATGATGCACTATTTCGGGACAGCAGCCTATGCGTATTAAACTCGGCAAGGACGATTCTAGGAAATACCACACGGAGTGTCGTCAATCGATGTGAATGGGGCTTACCGCCGATTTTGTAGCGAATGATGCTGTCTGCCATCACTTCAGCGACAAAGTTACGATACGTTTGCATACAGTACCTCTTTTTTGTTATATGTGCGAAAGGAAACAGCGGTATCTTATCATTTGTTTCATGGAGTACGAAGTATCTCTTTTGTGTCCCCGCCGGGAGTCGAACCTGGATCAGAGGTTTAGGAAACCTCCGTTCTATCCATTGAACTACAGGGACTTAAATAAGCTCAGAGATTCTATCTCTAATCGCCACTGCGTATTTTAGCAGTTCATGCGCTTTAATGACACGAATTCTACACATACCATAAACAAGTTTCCCTTCTTTTTTACCTTTTAGTATTGTAACTTTGGAAATTTCAATATCATTGCCGAGGATTTCTTCCCAAAATATTCGGCACATAGACTCATTCATGTCTTCATATATACGAATACTTGCTCGAATTCTTGATGGGTTAATTTCTAGGATTGAAATCAGTATCTTTACGAACAGACTTATCATTTTAGGATCTGAATTTGTAAGACAAAAATCTTTTTTATTGCCTTCTGCCCAATATAGTGATGCGAAAATCAGTAAACTATCTTTCGTATCTATATTCTTAATTGTGCTTATTGCTTTTGTTTTTGCTATTTTTTCAAATTTTATTTTTCTATGGAGTGAACCTTTTCTTCGTAAACGCCACTCCCTAATATATTCCGGTTTAATTTCAGTGTTTTTAACGTAGCGAAGTGCTGTTGATTTTGAGATATTAAACATCTGAGACAACTCAGGTATAGATTTCCCTTTAGATCTAGCCTCTTGAAGAGCAATACTTGTGATTAATGGAATTTTATTCACACTTTATAGTTCGTCAGATCCAAACTTTTGTGATTAAATTACTTAATTCCGAGCCAATACAAGTTTGGAGTAGATTTTTCCGCACCAAAATTGGTGAGGATTAACACTCGATTGGTACTCGTTGATGGATATGCGTATGGGAAAATGTAGTTACCTGAATAGATGACATTTCTATTTGTTCCATCATAATCAACAACTGAGATAGCGTCTTTTTGTGGAATAAGTAAGTTTAAGGAGTTTGGAATCCAATAAATGATTTCATTCTTTGCACCAACTTCAAAGTTTTTGTCTTCTTTGATGTCATATACATAGGAAATGCCATCAGTAAGCTTGCGTGTTTCTTTCTGAGTTGATGAACCTGGAAGGGCATTTACGAGTCCCTCGGGAATGGTGGCACTACCTGAGGCAACATAGAGAATACGATTTTCGTCAGGTGAGAAGGTAACTGTTTTTACCTTTTGTAAAAAGACATCTCGAATTTGATCTGGGAGAGCTGACAACTTGGCAGCTAACTTATCAGTTCTTTTTGTTTTCCATTCAGCTCGAATGGCATCTTTTGTTGCGGTAACAATTGTTGCCTGTTTGGCGGTTGTAAATTGATTTAAGTTCAATCGGTAGGTAACCTTTTGGGTGGTCAACAATATTTCTCGTGAGTCAGGTGACCATTCAATTTGACTGTCAGTTGGTGTCATATCACTGATTTGTCGTGGATCACGGCTAAAGCCCAACGGAAGATTGGTTGTTTCAGCAAGCCACATACCAGACTTTGTGTCTACCGATTCTTTTGTAGGCACAATATAAATGATTTTTGTTTGATCCTCATTAACTGATGGGCTAATTGCGCCTGAAGTTGTAAATGCAGTTAATGATGGGGCAGATGGAAGCATAAATGCATTAACGACAGTTACTGCATCACTACCAATGTTTGATACTTTTTTCCAATCAAGATATCCTTCTTTTTTAACAACAATAGTATGTTCACCTGGGGTGACGGTTAAGGTGTTGTTTGTAGCGCTCGTTAGTTTGTCATCGATAAAAATCTGTGCACCTGTTGGCTCAGAGTTAACTACTAATAGTCCCTTTGGGGAAATGGTAATGTTCTGAGATTCACGCTCAAGTCTAAAGCCTCGTGCGTAAAAGATGGCCACAGAACCAAAGACTCCCACCACCACAACCGTTAAAAGCATTACAAGTATCCGTATCTTTGTCATATCTAGGTATTATACTATAATAGACCGGATTAGATCTCCACACAAAAAATGTGACTGGACGAATTTTTGGGTTACAGAGCGTTTCCACACATACAAAATCATTTTATGAGAAAAAAATTAGCAATTGACCTTGGTACTGCAAACACATTGGTGTGGGTACCTGGGCAAGGGATTATTGCAAATGAACCTACTGTTGTAGCAATTGCGGCTGATGACAACGCGGTTGTAGCTGTTGGTGAAGAAGCAAAACAAATGCTTGGGCGTACTCCTGAGGCCCTCGTTGCATCTCGTCCCATGAGAGATGGGGTAATTGCTGACTACCAAGTAACCCGTGCCATGCTCAAGTACTTCATTCAAAAAGTTTCTGGTAGATTCCAGTTTTTTCGTCCTGATGTCATGATTTGTGTCCCTGCAGGCTGCACACAAGTTGAGCGACGAGCCGCACTCGATGCTGCACTTGAGGCTGGGGCCGGACGTGCATTTTTAATTGATGAGCCATTGGCTGCAGCAATCGGAGCAAATATTCCGGTGTCAGCCCCAAGTGGACATATGATTTTAGATATTGGTGGAGGAACTGCTGAGGCGGCTGTTATTGCCTTGGGTGGTGTTGTGGTACATAAAAGTGTCCGAGTTGCCGGAAACAAGATTGATGAAGCGATCCAAGGTTATATAAAAAAGAAGCACAATTTAATTATTGGTGACCAAACAGCTGAAGACATTAAAATCCAGATTGGATCAGCAACGATTTTGCGAGAAGAAGAGAAAATGGAAATATCAGGTCGCGATTTGGTTTTTGGTCTTCCTCGCAGTGTCATGATTAGTTCAACTGAGATTTCTGAAGCAATGAGACCAGCATTACTTCAAATTATTGGTGCCGTAAAGGCTGTGCTTGAAGATACTCCACCTGAACTTGCTTCTGATATTATTGATAAAGGAATCGTTATGAGTGGGGGAACCTCACTTTTAAGAAACTTTGATGTATTAGTTTCAGAGGAAACTGGGGTACCAAGCCATGTTGCTGATGATGCCTTGTATTGTGTTGTTCGAGGTACAGGTGTAGTTCTTGAGAATATTGAGCTGTGGAAGCGTTCAATTACAACGAAGAAGTAGCTTGTAGTAAGACCGTGGTAGTGGTGATGGAATTGTGGATGGATTGAGGCTAACTCATTTTTTTTGAAGCTATATATTGAGGTAAAAAATTCTGCAATTTCAGGTAAACTCACTATTCTTTATAATAATTAATGTCTTGTAGTTCTCTTTGCTCAAAATATTTTAGTCGTGTATCGCTAGCTTAAAATCATGAAATCTAAGGTTGAGCTTAATAAACAAAATAAACCCCGAGAATCCGGGAAAATACTAGGCGTTTCTTTCGTTAGCACTCAAAAGAATGAGCTGATAAAATACCTTCTATCTTCAATACAAAAAGGGAAAAAACTTTCGGTCGTTACGCCCAACCCTGAAATACTTGTGGCTGCGACGAAAGACGACGACCTAAAAGAAGCGTTACTTACTGCAGATATACGAATTCCTGATGGAGAAGGCATTGGAATCTTTTTGCCACTGACTACCATTAAAGGTCGTGATCTTTTTTCTGATCTATTAACAGAGGCAAATACTCATCATTTGCGAGTTTACTTCCTTGGTTCTTCAGAAAAGACCATTTCACTTCTTACAAAGAAAGTGGCTGACGCTTTCCCACATATTTCGTTTCTTGCACAAAGCGGTCCAGAACTCTTGTCAGATGCGACAGCTAAGACTTCCTCTGATCGCAAAAAGTCAGATACTGTCGTGAGCCAAATAAAAAAGCAACGACCTCATATGCTCTTTGTTGCCTTCGGTGCACCAAAGCAGGAGAAGTGGATTGCACAACACCGCTCTTTGCCAGTATCTCTCATGATGGCTGTTGGGGGATCCTTTGATTCTTTTGTAACGCCGTCACTTCAACCACCAGAGCTGTTTACTTCTTTGCGACTTGAATGGTTGTGGAGATTACTTCGTGAACCAAAACGATTCGGGCGAATTCTAAACGCAGTTTTTGTATTTCCTGTTTTAGTACTTTTTGACAAGTTGAGGCAGAGGGCGTGATGTACTAAGTTTTCTTTAGATACATATTTATATCGATTTAAATAGATTGATATAGTCACCGTTTTTAGTGTTGTTTTGTGGTTAAAATGGTATACTCAATATGATTTTATGGCCAAAAATGTAGCGCTTGTTTTACCCCCTGATACCCAAGTTCCGAGTCATATCGCATTGATTCCTGACGGCAACCGCCGTTGGGCACGTGCTCGTGGTGTACATACCTTAAAGGGACACAAAGCTGGGTTTGATCGAGCTATTGAGCTTGCTCGTTCCGCTCGAGAAATGGGAATACATACGGTTACCTTGTGGGGCTTCTCAACAGAGAATTGGGATCGCACACCTTCTGAAGTCGGGTACTTAATGAAGCTCTATGTTCGCCTCATAAATGACTACCTAAAAGAAGCGATGAAAGATAATGTTCGCTTAATCCACATTGGTCGCAAAGACCGAATCCCTGGTTTCTTACTCAAAAAGATCAAAGAGGCAGAAGAGAAAACTGCTCACAACAGTCGTTTTATCGTAAACTTGGCAATTGATTACGGAGGACATGATGAGCTCATCAGATCAATTCGAAAAATAGTCTCAGACAATGTTGAGCCTGAAAAAATTGATAAAGCCTTAATTGAGTCATACCTTGATACTCATGGCCAGCCATACCCATATGTCGATTTGTTGATTCGAACAAGTGGAGAACAACGAACAAGTGGTCTCCTTTTGTGGCAGATGGAATACGCTGAGATGTTTTGGGAAGAGGGACATTTCCCTGACTTCACCCCTGAAAAACTCTATGATGCAATCCTTGATTACAGTCGACGAAGACGCCGTTTTGGAGGAAATGACAACCTCTCTCACTTTCAATTTAAGCCAAAAGTCACGGCAGCCCTTGAAGTTTCTTGGTGGCGTTTATCACACATCCCAACAGGTACAAAATTTAGAGATTATGCAGCTTCTCATATAAAGGAGCAGTGGGGACTTTCAAAGGAGCACGCAATTAAAGCCTCACGACTCATGGCACAAGCATTCCTGGATGGGGAAGACCACAAGTGGAAAGAGGCAGCCGTGCAGCTTAAAGACTTTTATACCCTCATTAAAGATGAGGTAAAGCTTGCGTTTGAACCTTCTCTTGCAGCCTCATTGCAAGTCTCTTTGTGGCAGAAAACCTCTGAGCAAACAAACTTTGCCTTGAAAGACATAGAGGAAACCTCATGTGCCTTGGTTTCGGAAGTCTATCGTATTTCTGATTTCCAGGCTAAAAAGGCAGGACACCTCATGTCTTTGGCTACCTATGAGAGAAAACTCGCGTTAAGTGGGGCAGGAGATGATCACTGGGTAAAGGCCCAAGATTACCTCGAAAAGTATTATTTCGCTCTGAAGGACCGTATTGCTTAACCTTTTTGCTGCTCTAGAGCAAAAGTGAGGCTAAATGACGGTTTTGTTTGACTCGGTTGATATTGTTTGATATTGTCATGTAAGCCTACGTAAACGACCTATGCCAAAAGCTGAAAAACCCAAAATGAACCTCAAAAGTCTCCCTGACTTGTTAACGGTTCGTGAGGTCGCTGAAGTACTCCGTGTTTCACCCTTAACCATTAAACGCTGGGGCAAGCGAGGAAAGCTTGTGCCTATTCGAATAAACTCTCGTGGGGATCGCCGCTACAAAAAGGAAGCTGTTTTGTGGACTTTGGGCATGACAGATAACTCATAATTTTCATTTTGGCAGGTTTGTTGTATAATACCCGGTCGCCTAATTTTTAGGCTAAAATACAACTATGAAACACCTTCTAACCGCAGCCATTTTTACCCTGTTTGTGGTGACTATTGCTAGTCCTATATCTGCAGCCAATTTGCCACCTGTTGTAGGCAAGAAAATCGTTAAACAACTCGATGCAAGCTCATCTGCAACGGCTACCCCGTCTGCAACCCCAGCTCAAACAACAACCCCAGAACCTCGAATTGACGTTACCCAGCAAAACGAGAAGGTGATTGGTAACCTTGAAAAGCTCCTGTCTGATCAGAATCCAGGCTCATTTATAACAAATCCATTAAAGCACATGATTCGTGCGACGGTTAATGCTGGGGTTCCAGCTAACACCTTAACACTCCTGTTAATGCTTCCGTTGATTGCAGCCTTAATCGCGGCAGCTCGACACGTTGTTGGTTTGAGGGGATTTGGTATCTTCTTGCCTGCAGCCTTAGCAATTGTATTCTTGGCTACTGGTCCAATTGTAGGCTTGGGACTGTTTTTAATCATCGTTTTGTCATCAACATTAAGTCGTATTGGTCTTCGAAAGCTTAAGCTTCGGCTACATTACATGCCACGTATGGCACTCATTTTAGCTCTGGTAGTTTTTGCCGTATTAATGGTCCTTTATGTTGGTGCTGTTATTTTGCCAGTCTACGGAATAACAAATGTTTCTATCTTCCCAGTGCTTATTTTGGTGTTGTTGTCTGAAGACTTTAGCCGTGTCCAGCTTGGTAAAAGTTTTCGTGCTGCATTTAACTTAACCAGTGAAACGCTCGTTTTAGCGCTTGTTTCATATATCTTTTTAACTCTGTCAGCTTTACAGAAGTTTGTCCTGCTAAACCCAGAGCTTACCTTAATTGGTATCGTTGTCTTCGACTTTGTGATTGGAAAATTCTCTGGCCTTCGTTTCCTCGAGTACTATCGATTTAGAAAGTTGATTAAGAACTAACCAGTTTTTTCCTTTCCTGGCTCTAACTAAAAACACCTATGAAAATATCACATATCCTCGGACTTAACTCTCGTGCTCAACTCTTCTCCTATGAAGCAAATAGCTATCGTGGCCGTCGTATTGCCTCATCAAAAATTCTAACAAGTGGGTCTTTAAAGAAAATTGAAGTACCAACCCCAAAAATATATAAAAAGTTTTTCAAGCCTCAGGATATTATGACCTTTGATTGGACAAAGCTTCCAGATAGCTTTGCCTTAAAGCCAAGTAAAGGACTTGGTGGAGATGGCATCATTGTGGTTAAAAAGCGAAAGAAAGTAATTGGTTCAACAAAACCTACATGGATTACGACTCAGCGAGAAGTTGTAACCGCGGATGACTTAAAACTCCATATTTTAGATATCTTAGAGGGGGCATACAGTATAGGCAATGTTCCTGACAGTGCCTTTATACAGGAATATGTGGGGAGGCATAAAGCCTTCGTAAAATACGCATATCGAGGAACGCCTGATATTCGAGTCATTGTATTCAACTATGTGCCAGTTATGGCAATGCTTCGATTGCCAACGCCTGAAAGTGGTGGACGAGCTAACCTTCATCAAGGTGCCATTGGGGTAGGAATAGATATAGCAACAGGTATAACAACAAGAGCTATTTGGCATGGAAGACCAGTTAAATACAAACCAGACAGTACGTTAAAGCTCACTGGTATCAAAATTCCTGAGTGGAAGAAGATATTAATGACTGCTGCAACCTGTCGAGATATCCCTGGACTTGGATATATGGGCGTTGATATTGTTTTGCACCCATCTCGCGGACCAATGGTTCTTGAGGTTAACAGTCAGCCAGGACTCCAGATTCAGCTCGCAAACATGGCAGGGCTAAAGAAACGACTAGAGCGTGTTGATGAACTTGAGGTAACATCAGCTGAACAAGGTGTTAAAATAGCCCAAGCTTTGTTCTCAGAACGATTCCTTGATCGATTGAAGGCTAGTGAAGGTGTTAAAACAATCAAAGCTGCAGAGACAATTTCTATACTCAATAAAGAGGGGAAGCGAATTAAAACAGTAGCCAAAGTTGATACTGGGGCATGGAGTAGTTCAATTGATGCTAAACTAGCCAGAAAATTGGGGATTTATTCAAAGAAGAATATCCTCTGGCACCTGACTAAGAGGTCATCCTTGGGTGAAGAAGAGCGTCCAGTTATCGCTGCAACCATCTGGCTTGCTGGTCGCAAAATCAAGACTGTGATGAGTATCTCTGATCGGAGTAAAATGGTATACAAGGTAATCATCGGTAGAACTGACCTACAAGGCTTTTTAGTTGATCCAGTTATTAGCGTAGAGCAAAAGAATCAAGCACAAAAATGGTAAATACAATCAAACTCACCACACCACCAATTGCAGGCATTGCCCCAAATGCTTTTTCTCGCGTGGTTGCAAATTCATTTTTAGATAATTACTCCATCATTTGTTTTAAGTGGAGAGGCGAGACTGCATATATTGCACGAGACATGAAGGTGCATGCAGTAGAGCATGAAAATCCTGAAACAAAAATAGAAAGAACCAATGCCATGGAGATATTGAATCTTCCTAGTGTTCAAGAATACATGAAAGTAAACAATATACGGAATATTTTAGTGTACAAATCAACGATTGGAGTAGAAGAGCTTGCAGACCAGATGGGTTGGAACATCATCGGCAACCGCACAACCGTTAAAGACAAGTTTGAAAACAAGGCTTTCTTTAGAAAAGCATTGGTTGAAGCCGGCATGGCTCCTATTCCAGGTAACATTTACTCACCTCATGAATTAACCTACGAATTGGTCTTAAAGTTACAGTCTGAGTACTATGGAAATGAAAGAAAGCCTTTGGTTTTTCAAATCGCAGAAATGACTGCAGGTGGCGGAACAGGAACCGCATTCATTAGTAACAAAGAAGAGTTTGATGCCTTTATGGAAAAGCTAAATACCAAGCTCGGTGAGAAACGAAAGAATCCAATTGAAAACATAACAATCGCTAAGTTTATTGAGGGTGAATCATGTAGTATCGCTGGGTGTGTAACCAAGAAAGGAACCATCACTGCACGTATTCAAACTCAGGTTCAAGATATTCCAGAAGTACGGCTCTTGGGTGAAGGTAGCGGCCTCTTCTGTGGTCACGATTGGAGTTACAAAGATTATGATGAGTCCCTCCAGGCTCAGGCTCAAGAGATTGCACGGAAGTTTGGTGATCACCTCTACAAAAATGGATATAAAGGAATCTTTGGCCTTGATTTGATGGTCAATGAAGCAGAAGGAATTGTATATCCTGTTGAATGTAACCCACGCTACACCGATGCATTTCCTATTCTAACCATGATGCAGTCAGCAAAAGGACTTCTTCCAATGGACTACTACCACATCGCTGAACACTTGAATCTTGACTACGATTTTGACCTTAACCAAGTATCTGAAGGTTTTAATCAAACCTATCGTGGAAGCCAGATTATTCTTGAAACAAAAACAAATGAATGGAGTAAGGTGACAGGAGATTTACCAGCTGGAGTCTACCATTTTGACAAACAACAGAATGATATTCGCTATGTACGAGAAGGGTATAGATATGAAGATATTTTGTCACCAGAAGAGTTTCTTTTGACCGAAGGTGTGCCATTTAAAGACACTGTATTTAAACCTGGAGCACGCGTTCTTCGCTTAGTTCGCACTGGTGCCATGCTTAAAGCAAAGTCAGAGTTAACAGACGAGACCAAGCAACTCGTGGCCCTTCTCTATGACCGATTGCAGATTGTTGAAATTGAAGCCCCAATTGAGCCTGATGAAGAATGATCTATTCTTTGACCTAAAGATTGCAACCATTACAGATGGCAGCCAGGTGTATGACCGTGAAGCTGATATTGTTAATTTGACCGCTATTGACCCATCTTTTGGGTTTGTACGACCACTTAAAGTGTCATGGCGCGCATACATTCAGGAATATGATGACTTGTTCCAATTCATTAAAGCTGACCGGCTGAAGAAGTCATTAAAGAAGTGGTTCCGTGAGTACAAAGAAGAGGGGATCTCAATTGAATATGTACATGACTTACGCCTTGATCAGTATAATACATGGCGTGCGAAATACTCATCTTTACTGTCAGAAAAGGAGAGACCGAACTTAAAAATTACCCAAGATTGGTACCTTGAGAAAAAGCAGGCAGGGAAGACGCTTGGAGCAGTATTTCTCTATCAAGATGGGGAGTTTATCGGGGGAAACGTCTGTGTCATTGAAGAAGAACGCTTAAGTGTTGGCTACGGTGTTGTTGAAAAGCGTCCTGGCACCTCATTTAACATGGGAGCCTTCGTTGATTTTGCTACCTTACTGTTTGCACGAGACTTGAAAAAGGAATATGTGAGCTTTGGACAAGATACAAATTTATATGGACATCATTTGTCGACAGGGCTCCTGTCTTACAAATCTCGGTTCGGTTTAACGGCAGTTCCAGTAGATAAAAGTGGTATTGTTACGACTAAATTCATACATTTCGAGCACTTTGTTGATACTATCGCATTTGTGGCTTTAGATGGTGATAAAACCACGTTAGTTGTTATTTATACTGGCGAAAAACCACATCCTGATGAGTTTAAAGCCAGGGGAATTACCGACGTACTCTTACTTGATAGATCACAACTTATATAAGGAGTAGAAATGCTCACGACAGAAATTCGAAGCAAGGTATTGTTTGTGAATGCACATCCGACTGGATATCCGTTCGCTCAAATGATTCCGGACACCTTTGGAACATCCTGTGTCCCAGATCATTTGTGGGATGTAACACTCATTAATTCCTATCCAAAAGACTCAGGTTTTAGCCTCGTTCAGCGAGAAGATCGATCAAAATTGAGGCTACCTGATTATGTTTCTGACTATTCAGCTATCATCGTGACCGGCTCAAGCTACTCAGCTCGACATCGGACAAGGAAAGATGGGGTAGCATACCTGTCCAAATGGAAAGTTGAACTAATTGATTTCATCCGTGAGGCAGGGAAGCAGCAGGTACCAATCTTTGGTGTGTGTTTCGGAGCTCAAATGCTTGCTGAAGCACTTGGTGGATTGGTAGTAAAAGGAAGTCAGACTGAAATGGGTTACGCTCGTATTGCAAAAACTCAGGCTGGAATTGATAACAAGTTATTGTGCGACGTTCCTGAAATTTTTGCAGCACCTGAGAACCATGCAGAATGGATTGTTAGGGTTCCAGATGGTTCAGATGTCTTAGCCATAAGTGATGGTGGTATCCAAGCCTTTCAGTCTGGTATTCATTTCGGTGTTGAATTTCATCCAGAACGAAGTACTGCAGACGTTGAACAAACATTAGCTGATGCAAAAGCTTCTGACAGTAAACGTTTTGCAAAATCAGGATTATCATTTGATGACAATCTGGAATTACAAAAACTGTATGTTCCAGGTATCACCAACATGTTTAACACCTTTTTGCAGTATGCATTGAATGGTTAGTTGTTCGGTCCCGCTTTTCGCGGGACCATTTTTGTGTATGTCAGTCTCCCCACTTTTGAGGCTAAATTTTGGCTTCACAAAATGCGATTTAAAGCCCCTGTCATCTTTCCCCTTGCTTATGTATCGTTTGATTTTCTCTCTCATCTGATGAGGTATCAGTGATCATGTCTCTTTTCACCATGTCATATTGTTTTTGTGATAACAGGTCTCTTTAAAGTTTCAAAGACGTTTTTTTTAGACTGCTTTTTGTTTTTGTGTTTGTAATGTTTTTCTGTTTTTCAAAAGAATTTTAAAACTAAAAAATATTTTTTAATTTTTTTTAGAATCTATTTTTTATTTGATACATATTTAGATTTATATAGTTTTTTTATATTTTTCGTTATTTACTGTTTTTTCTAGTATTTTTGTGTCTTTGCTATAAGTCATGCTTTCATCAGCTGTTTATTTTTTCTGTTAAAATAACCAATGCAGTATTTTTTAGCAAAAACTGAAGAACATGAATATGGGATAGATGACCTCGCGAGAGACAAGGAAGGTCCATGGACAGGAGTTAATAATCCCCAAGCAAAAGGCTTTTTGAGGTCAATGAGGGAGGGAGACGTGGTATTTATATACCACACCGGCAAGGTGAAGGCGATTGTTGGTGAGGCTGTAGTAAGTAAAACAGGTGACATCCCCCACTTTCGATTTAAAGAAAAATTTGCAGAACCATTTGTGACACTCGCTCAAGTGAAAGCGCAATCACAATTTGCAGATCTTCGTTTAGTCCGTCAATCACGGCTGTCGGTTATGGATCTACCGGATGCATTTGTTTCTTGGCTTACGACACATATCAAGAGGATGTAACAAATACAAAAAAAGACCTAGTGATTTCCACTAGGTCGTGCCCTTCTCTAAACGGGCGTTTCTACTTCTTTATTTTCTTCAGCTTCAGCGTCGTCACGTTCCTTAAAGTATAAAGCTGTAAGGTCGTGCCCTTCTCTCAGTGTTTCAAATTCAGATGAGAGGTCTACATCGGCCGCAACTGGTGCAAGGTGTGTATCACCTGCTTTCATTGGGGCAAGAAAGGTTTTTCCGATATCATTTTGAGATCGATGATTAGTTTGTATGGGAGAAATGGTCATGATCCATGCTCCTAATCTTTTTTAAAAAACGTACTTCTTTGCAATACACTCTTTACGAGACTCAAAAAGTATACCACGTACCTTTTGTTGCAAAAGGCCCACAATTTTATTCTTTGTGTGGGCCTAAAAATGTTTCAATCTCTTACTAAAATTTCGATCTGGTTGACACCAAACTTGTCAGTAAAACTAACAACACCATCATTCCCATTAATTGATTGATGGCCAGATAGAAACAGAATGTATTTCAATACATTTGTTAGTTGATTTACCCCTACCGGTTCATACACAGATGGGACAACTAACGTACCGCTAACTTCATCATATTCAATATCCATATTGAGCATTTTGAAGGTCGAAATGAACATTCGAATCAGGTCTTCCCGTGTTCGTGGATTACTATCCAATACCACATTTTGGGTATTCATCAGATTAAACAGATATTCAAGAATAGCTGCCATCTGTGAAGGCAGTGCCCTGTCGTTTCGTGGTAGTACAATCACACCACTCTCTTCGTCATAGTGTGCCTCAATGCCTTGTTGCCGAAGAAGGTTTACGGCTGCCCCTTCTAACTGAATTTGGCTATGTTGATCTAACATTAGTAACTTCCTTCACGAAAATAAAAACCAAGTGCAATGTTCAATGGCTTTGTCTCAAAGCCTATAAACATATTGTACTACAAATGAGCTCACAAAAAAAGCCCGCTTTGTGAAAAGCGGGCTGGTGTTCTTAAAACACCATGAAATCAAAGTTATTCAGGTGATTGTTTGAGTCTCTCACCCAAAAGCACTCCTCATCATCCTCCTCAAGCCAGGCTGTAACGCCAGCTTCATTTAACAATCTAACCAGGAGAGACACTCCTTCAGCCATTGAACTAATGACCGTAGCCTCAGGGAAAGCCTTTGGCCACTCATTTGTTTGTGGTGGGAACTGGACGTGATAGTCTCGACCCATCAGATCGGTTATATAGATCCCTCCACCCCCGTTATGAATGTCTTCAAACGTGTGGCCAACTTTTAATCCAATTAACAACAGACCAATACTACCTGAGAGCCACGCATGAAAATTGGCAGCTTTGTACTTGGGCGGTTGAAATTTGAGCGGAAAAACATTGGTAACCACTGCGGCAAATCTCCTTATAAGGTGCAAATAAAAGCGTTACGGATTATAGATCCGATGTGCTACATATGCAAATATATTTTCTCCCCACTAAAAAACCCCTCTTTCGAGGGGTCTTTTTAGTGAAAAATGAATAACCCTATGGTTACTTCATTTCTACAGTTGCTCCGGCTGCCTTTAGCTTTTCAGCTGCAGCTTTTGCATCTTCAGCTTTAGCGTCTTTCAACACTTCTGCTGGAACTGCTTCAGTCATGTCTTTCGCTTCTTTAAGTCCTAAGTTGGGATTAATTTCACGAAGGGCTTTAATGACGGCGATTTTTTGTGCACCGGCATTTGTTAATACGACTGTTTGAGTTGAGCTTCCACTATCAGCGGCTGCTGCCTCTG
>CAZMSJ010000009.1:0-38786 GCA_964568925.1 uncultured Gammaproteobacteria bacterium | reverse complement strand
ATTTAAAACGGTTCCCCAAAGGAAACCCCGGACATAGTCCGGGGAGGTTCCTTGTAGGGCTTATGCAGCAGCTCTTCCTGAATAGTGTTCACCAGAGAGAAGGTATCTGGCACCATACTTCTTGTAGTTAGCTCCCCATACATTTTTCTTTGCAGCTCTCCCGTTTGCAGTATTTAACCAAACAGAGGCATTTTCTATGTTTTTTCTAAAATTTAAGATAAATGACAATACATGTTTTAGAAAGAAGAGTTCGTAACTTGAAGGGTCGTGAGGTGCAAGTATTGCAGCAAGTTCAATTTCTCTCGACAACTGTGGGGTTGCATGTGCAATCTTTGATACTTCATCGTGAATTGCATCAATCTGGAGTGAAAGTTCTTTCGACTTTTTAGATACAAGCATCATTTCCTCTTCTCGAAGACGAAATTCTTGACGCATACTAGTCTTTTCTTGTTCTTTTATCGCTTGTCTTCCGGTGTATACCTCTTGTAAGTCTAAGGATTCACCAGGAATAAGTTCTCCTGAATATGTTTTTCGTGAGCGAGCTAAAATTTGGTCTAAAAATTCTCTCTTAAATGGAGTGATTACTTCTCGTCGGCTCGTTTGGGCACCTTCTTTAATCGAGTCACGGAGTATTTCGAGTGGGTTACCTGTGAGTATCTTTTTTTGATTACTCATAAGCCCAATATTAGGCTTGTGAAGCTAAAAATTCAATTGCCTTTCTCTTCGTGAGAATGGATTGAACCATAGAAATTTGGGAATCTCGGTCAGCTTCGTTCTTTTGCTCAGGAAGTTGAGCTACTGCAATAAAGTCAGCAACATCTTGTTCTGAAACGACAATTTTCTCATCAGCAGCAAGTTTCATAAGTGAGAGTTCCATTTTAAGGGTATTTTCAGCTTGTCCTTCATATTCTGCTCGAAGTTCAGGTGCTGTTTTCTTTTGTGAAGCAAGGAAATTCTCAAGTGACATTCCAAGCTTTTCGATACGAGTTAAGAGGTTACTGAGTCTTCCGTTTGCTTCTTCCTCAACAAGCATGTGTGGAACTTTCACTTCAATGGTCTTTCCAAAAGCAATCAAAGCTGCATTTTGCTTTTCATCAACAGTTGCCTCTTTTGGAAGAGCCTTTAGTGCTTCAGCAACATCCTTTTTGTAATTTCCAAGCTTAAATTCTGGGATTTCACAGGTTGTGGCAAGTACTGTCCATTCTTCACCTTCGTGAGCATGGAGTAATTCAAATCGTGGGTAAACTGCAGGGCGTACATCGTGCTCAGTAATAGCGTGTGCCAAGTGTACAGGAAGAATACTTGAGAGAGCTCTCTCTAAGAGCTGATCTGCTGGCAAATGACTCATGAGGCGATCAAGAGGAGCTTTTCCAGCTCGGAATCCAGGAACGGTAACAGACTTACCCATTTCAAGTGCAGTCTTTTCTCGTGAAGCTGCAATTTCAGCCCACGGTACTGCAAAGGTAAGTTCAACTGTTCCATCTTCTTTTCGCACGATTGGTTCGTGTGTGTGGTCAGCGTGCTCGATATGAGCTTCTGTTTGTTTCTTTTTAGCGGCCATGAAAGGGATTATAACACAACAAAACCGCTCTCAAAAGAGTATGAAACGTGAAGTGGCTAATTATCCTTTGTGCTGGGTAATTTTAACTGGAGCTGGTTTAAACTGAGATCCCTTCACCAACGGCTGTCTGCCAAAGCCACCAAAGCGACTTTGTGCTTTAAACACAGAAACTTGGTTTTGGCCTGATTTGTCTTTACTAAATGATTTTGGTGAATCTGAATTTGAATGTGACATGGTTATTTTTTCATTGATTTGTGAACGAAAGCTGATATCAATGTTAGCACAATTGAAGCAATGGCTGCTGTAAAGAAGCCATCAATCTTAAAACCAGGCACAATTGATGCTGCAAGCATCAAGAGTAAAACGTTAATGACAAAGGAAAAGAGACCAAGAGTTAAGATCGTTAATGGTAGAGCAATAATTTGGAGAATTGGACGGAAGAAGGTGTTAATGACTCCAATTACGACTGCCGCAACAATAGCTGAGCGGATATCTGTTAAAACAAACCCTGGCAAAATTGATGAAACAATAAACAGGGAGAAAATTTGAATGATTAATTGTGTGATTACTTGCATAGGGCTATTGTATCGCGTTTTTTTTGAAAAATTCAAGGTCTTTTGCTACAACGTCATTCCAGGCGGGTCTCAAATTATGATCACTGCCTGGGTATTGGTTATAAATAATGTCATTTCCCTGCTTTTTTAACACGTTTGCAAATGTTCTGGTCCATTGATAGTTAATGGCATCATCAGCTGTCCCCTGTTCAAATTGGATTGGTGCATGAATGTCCGTTAAAAACGAAGTGAAACTAAAGTTGTTGGTGTCATAGAGATCTTCAAACTTAGCCAATTCACGTCGTATGAGCTTTCCTCCATCTGCTGAGTCATCTGTGTAGTACAAGACTGAGTATGGAAAGAATTTTGTAACAGGGGCCCAGAGTACGGTTGGATAACTTCCTTTGGTAATGGCAAGAGTAGTAAGTGCTATCTGTCCCCCATTACTGTGTGCCCAGATAAAAACATTTTTGCGGTCCCATTTGGAAAGTATTTCTTGTGGTAACTTTTGTGTGTTAACGAGTTGAAAGAGTGAAAGCGTTGTTGTGTATGTTTGGAATCGTGACTCAAAAATGTTTCCTGCTTCAGAGTCTGAGTCAGCATATCCCAAGTAGTCTAAGGAAAGTGTGACATATCCATTTTGTGCAAAATACTCTGCAGCATTTTTGGTACCTACTCCAGTTTGGTATATCGTTTGATCAACATATCCTCGAATCATAATGATTAATGGAAATGCTCCATCCCCCTTTGGAATATTTACCATTCCAGACGTTTTCTTGTTCTCAAGCTTTGTGGGGTTAGCCGCAAAGTACATCAGAAATTTGTATGAGGTCAGGTCCTTCTTGTCTGCAAGTGTTTGGGTTATCTCCATTCGATCAGCAATACTTGGGTTCTTTTGGAGTGATGGAATTGAGTAAACCGCAAGAGGTGTTGGTTTTGGGGTAGCTACAAGAAGAGAAATGGTTGAATCCTCTGGTTTTTGTAGTCCCCATATGTAGCCAACGAGCCCAACTATGAACAACACAACCGCAAAGGGAATAAACTTGAATAATTTTCTGATCATTACTTCTCTAGTATATACCTTGTGAGGCTAGATGATATTTAAATTCTTAAGAAGTGTCACCAAACTAAAGCTTCCATAGAAGATGATAGCAAGCGCTAAAGCCACCTTTCGAAATAGATTTGGGGACACCCGTGATGGCAACATACTTGTGTTTACTCGGTACAGGAGTGCTGCATAGATAAACATTGAAACGGCATTGAGTACTGCTCCAGTTACAACTAACGTGAGTGGCTCATTTGAGAAGAAAAGAATAATAAGTATCCCAAGAAGAATTTGTAGCCAAAGAAACACAGTAAACAAAAGTGAAGAAGTATTGGCTTTGATACGAGGATAGAGGGCTAGAATAAAATTCTCACTCATGATGCGGCTTGTTGAAGCGAGCACTCCGAATTGAGTAAAGAACAACATGAGACTTGAGATTGCCAAAAAGAGAACACCGGCAATCGGAAGCAGTTTCTCACCAATTGCATGTGCTTCAAAAATGACAAACCCAACACCAGATGGAATACCAGGTTTCCCATAGAGGGTACTGTATGAGAGCAAACTTAAAAGAAGCATGGTTATTGCACCAGTGGTCCAAAAAACGATTCCATGTTCTAAATTAATATTTTTCCACCAGGTACTAAATCGATTTACATTTTCATCAGTTTGATTAAAGGTGGTACCGGTTAATTGGACAGACTCTTTCTTTCCAGAAACGAGACTTGTGATGCGTCCTGAGAAACTTCCCATTCCATATCCTTTTTCCTTAACATACAACGATTGAGTTAAGTTTAAGGTCCCCCCTGCTCCTGCATATGCAAGTGCTCCAAGGAATGTTGCAAATGACAAACCTTCTGGGAAGAAGCGAAAACCTTCACCTTGTCCCACGACACCGGCAAAAAGCATTTGCCAATCAGCTTGCTTGGCACAGATGATTGCGAGGATAAAAATAAACGGTACCCCAATTAAGATGGCTGCACGTTGAAACGTCTCTTGCGTTTTGTAGACAATTTTGCCTGCAGTTAAAATAATCCCAATAGCAATAAGAAGTGAAATAGGAAGTATGTTTGAATATGGAATATGTAAAAGAGATGCAATCATGTTGGCAGAAGCGGCAGCTATTCCAGGCCACATCCACGGAACAAGCGTTGCAAAAATAAACCATACTGGTGCAATTCTTCCAAATTTGCGACTAAACCCAACAAAAATACTCTCCCCTGTGACTAAGGTGTATCGGGCAATTTCCATGTTCAGGAAAAACTGCAAAGTAATACCAATTAAAGCTCCCCAGATTAACCCCAAACCATATTTACTTGCTAAAAATGGCCAGAGAATAATCTCACCAGAGCCTAAGCCTAAACCGAGCAAAATAAAACTTGGACCAAGTAATTTGGTGAGTGGAGGTGCTTTCGGTAGTTGAGCCTTTTTCAGGGAGGGAAGTTTCATGTACTATACTAGTTTAGTGAATTTGGACCCCAATTTGCAATTGCGGTTCTAAACGCCTATAATTCATTTCGGTTAATTTTTCACCAGGAGAAATAGTACATGTTAGTCAAGTCGTCGAATGGAAATTCATTGTTGACTCTCTTGCAGCGGGAAGGATGGGATACAAAACCATTTTTCTCTGGTTCACCGTTTGTCGGTGAAAGTGAC
The DNA here is from genome assembly GCA_964568925.1 of uncultured Gammaproteobacteria bacterium. GTDB lineage: Bacteria > Patescibacteriota > Microgenomatia > UBA8517 > UBA8517 > CAYQUL01. The sequence goes on along the minus strand of CAZMSJ010000009.1, from coordinate 33,973 downwards.
GACCCATTCTCAGTCTTTCAGCCTGAAAATGAATTGCTTGTTGTTATGACTGATGGTCAACATTTCAACACAACTGCCGGTACCTTTAGTGTCGATCTCGTTGCCCATGGTGCAGACACTGACGTTCGGAGTATTTATAAAAAGACATGCGATAAGGTTACTTACCAAGATCCGGTGAAAAAGCCCATTAGTCGCAAAAAGTATTATTGATCGATCGTGTTTGTGGCCCGGAATATTCCGGGCCTACTTTTGTGCTTTTTGGATCAATTTGATATACTACGGGTCCTTGGCAGAGGTACAGGTTTGATAGCATCCCTATATTTTGATATGTGAGGAGTGTTTCATGCTTTCTAATCGAAAATCAAAGTCACCTGCTGGTAATGTAGTTCCTACCGAAGAGTACGACGAGAGTGTTACGCCGGAACAAATAGAAGTTCTGACCAAACTCGTCTTACCAAAGAGTGGACACAAAATGCCAGACTGGGAATATTTTGGTTTGAAAGACAATCAATCACTCAGCTTTACCGTTGTGGGTGGTAATAAGACCACATATATCGTTCGAAGAAAAGAAATATACAACCAGTTACTTCGGCAGCGCATTGCAAAACGACTGGTTACTGCAGTTTCTATTAGTTCAATCTAGGTTTAGGTTTCTAGGTATCTGAAAAATCCTCTGCCAGGGGATTTTTTTACTTCAAAATATACTTCCTGAAGAAATAGACCAGGGTGATACCTGAGAGAGGTAGTACAACTGATTGTACGATGTCATCTACCTTCTGGAGAGCTCTCTGTTTCTCAATTGAATCCATACATTGATTGTGCTGCTTTGTTATCTCTTCCAATTGGACTGGGGTTGTTTTGTCTCCTGCAACCGGATTTGAAATATAATCACATCTGCTTTCCTCATACCCCTGAAGAGGGTATTCATCAAAAGACAATAGTTTCGCGCCAGTTGATGTTGCCTTTGCTATTCCCCAGATAAGCAAGATTACTCCAATGACAAACAAGAGATTGGTGAAAATCGCTTTGATTGTTTCTGGCTTCATATAGATAATACTAGCACACAAAAAACCGGCTCGTGTAGCCGGTTTGAAAAAAACAGTAACTATTTTCTGGACTGATACCGCGTAATTGCGATGATAGCTTTTGAGTCTAGCGTCCTTTCAAGGATGTCATCTAATCGAGAGATCCTGGTCTGAATGTATTCACCCTCTGATGCAATCCCCGTTGATTTGTTAGCAAGTGCTAAGATCTCATCGCGGGTCATCTTGTGTTCCACTGCAAAAAGTGAAACCAATTCACCTCTAAGGCCTGGGGACGGTGCAAAAGTTCCTAAAAGAATAAGAGGCATCGCTTTGATCGATTGATCTGTCTCTTCTAGCATTTCCCGTATCGCAACTGCAGCAGGGTTGCCACCATCATCCATTCCTGCCGGCAACTCTTCACATTGAAGTAGCCCTACGGCAATACGAGGTTGGACAACAGTTAACCCCCATTTATCGCCATATTCATCGATATAGACATTCAAGATTGCTGTTGAGTTACCACTTAAGAGTACGAGATTTCCTACCACTGACTTTCCGTTTGGTAGGCTTGATATCACCTTAATTAATGCAAAGAGTAGATCACCATCTGGCTTTGCTGTATGCCAGATTACCTGAACTTCGCTTACGTCCAGACGTCTGTCTAGGTTCGTCAAATATTCCACAAGTTTGTAGGAGTCAGCAACTTTTTTTGCGTCTTCTCCCGTGATATGAAACTGACGACCTTCAATTGTAACGATACAGCTCATCTATCACCTCGTTATCTACATAAATCAGACAATATTGTAGCTCAAAAACTGGGTTTCATCAAGTTATGGGGTTGCTACTGGGTAGGTGTCAATTGTCCCTACTTTGAAGCGCTTGATTGAGTATTGGGTTGAATCAATGGTTACAGATGATGCTTTGTGGAATCCATCGTTATAGTTCACCCCATTAATGTTTGTTAGATTTGAAAGAGTGTTTATTACATCGGTGTACCAGATTGCACTACTTGCATCAAAGTAATCAACTCGCACTCGTACATCAGTTGCTGTCTCTTGTGTCCATCTGGTACGAATAATGTCACCTGACTCAGGGATATGACTTCCACCACCAACTGACGCTAGTGGAAGTGGCCATGTAGCAAGTTGTACTGGTCCGCCACCTGCCCATGCTTCATATACTAAGTCAACTGCACCTGCACCTCGTCCAATTGGAATAATCTCAAGGTTCTCTTCCCGATTAATTTCTTTTCTCATACCAACCATTGGTCCAAAGTATCCTTGTGGTGCAAGCGTTGGTGTTGCCCCTGTCCAACCAATTTCAATTTCTGCCCATCCTTGGGTGATGTCAGGAAGACGATCAATGTTTTTACCAGACTGCACGCGACTAGCGAGAGATGAAAGTCCTGTTGTACTGTTTAATACTAAATTCTCACCCCATGTTGTCCAGTCGATCTGCCACTCTTTTCCACTTGTGTCCCGGAAATCTTTTTCTGTAACAGATGCAGTTGATCGGGTATCGAGTCCACTTGGAAATTGTCCGGTTGTTCTTGGAAACACATCATCTACGTAGACAGCAAGTGATCCCGCACTATTTGTTTCAACAATTCCAAAATCAAAACTGTTATAGTTTTCGGTTCCTAATTTTCCTTGTCGATACCATCCATAGAAATCACCATTAATGGTGAATGCAAAGGCTCTCTTTGTTCCAGGTCCAGCTTGTGAGTGAAGTCCGAGTTCTAGATCAAACCATTGGTCTTGTGGAACTTGTCCATACACTTTAAATTCAATATTGGTGTTGTCCCAATCACGTCGACCAACAACAAAGAGTTCTCCATTTTGTTTAACTCTCACTTGCCACCCGTATCCTCCATCAGACCAAATTCTTCCAATAGTGAGGTAGTTTGTTGCACCAAGGTTTGTGAGGGTACTTGATGGAATAAACAATCGTGCTCTGTTCCATTGGAATGTTCCTGGTCTCTCATTCCAAATGTGAGAAGCTCCTGCATCTGTAAATTTGAGTGATACATATCCTGTTTGGTTGGCGGACACTGTTGTTGCTTTTGCAGAAGAAGACGCACTGACAAACTGTTCACTTGATTGAGTAATGCTACCTGTCTTTGTAACAAGCCAAGACGCAATTGTTCCATCAAAATTTTCATATGCTCCTCCAGGTACTGGAGTTGGTGTAGGTGTTGGGACAGGAGTAGCTGTTGGAATCGGTGTGGCAGTCGGCACAATAGTTGGTACTGGGGGTGCAGTTGGTGTTGGTGTCACAACAGGTGTTGGAGTAGGAATAGGTGTAGGGCTTGGTGTTGGAACTGGCGTGGGTGTTACTGTTGGCAATGGAGTCGGTGTAGGTGTTGGGGTAGAAGTTGTTGTGTATTGAATAACAAGTTTTGCTCCATTGGTTGCACCTGAATTTCGTGACTTAATAAACTTTCTGCCCCATGCGTTTCCTGTTCCTTTCAGAACAATTGAAAGACTATTTCCATTCACCCATCCTGGTCTATTTATAACCTCTTGAACAACTGGACTGATGTTACTTAAGTTGTACCAAGTATTTGTCGTCCAATTTACATTTGCTGAATAGGAAACAACTGAAGCAGTTAGTGCACGTGTCGAGATTTTAGAGGTAGTTGAAAATGTTGCACTATTGTCTGCTGCTTCTGCATACATTTGGAACCCAATGTTGTTCCATTGGTTTTGTGCTGATTTTACTTGCAGATACGCGTTTAGAATCTGTGCATCTTTTGGAATTTGTACATTTTGAAAACGGAGACCAGTGTAGCTTTGTGTAGCACTTCCCCCTGTTCCCAACCACATATTTGAATCATTTAAAGAGAGTGTTGTTCCGTCTTGGTTGGCATCATCTGAATTTGTACTTACCTGGAGAGTTGCGCTCTGTGCTGATACTGATGTTGCAAAAAGGAGTGAGGAAAAAAGGAGGAAACTTAATGCAAATAATTTTATTTTCATATTGCTCACAAATTCTATCGATATTGAGATTATTGTCAATGAAGAGATTTTCTGTACCAGCTATTATCTGGAGGATGTTGTTTTTGAAGTAACTTTTGTAACAGTTGTAATTGTTATTAAAACTCCTATGGTCCAAACGAAAACATCGAGATAGAAATACACAGGGTATATACGGTTATATTCGTGTTTACATCCTCCGAAATTACATGCAAGCTGTTCTGTTTGCTCCGTCTTTTGTGTCATATATGGAAAAGGAAAACCATAGAGAGTATTTGTGCAACCACAGTCAGCAGCTATTGGGGTGTTTTGTATCATCGGAATACTGGTGAAGCTAATTGCAAACAACAGACTGATAATCCACGTCTTTAGATGTTTCATATGCTGTTTTAAGTATATATGAGATTGAGACCTGATTTTGTCTTAACATGCAATATTTGCCTCCTAATCTCTATTTCAGGTACTTAAGCAAACGCACTCTACAAATTGAACTTTTGAGACTAATGTGGTATTATAGGTAGTAATCGTCAATAGAGAACGAAGGTGTTTTTATGAGTTCAATATTTGATCTGATTTTGGGCAGGAAAAATGCCAAAATGACATCAGACGTTTTTGCTAATCACGGCTCACAGTTGTTTCCCCGACTTTATGGGAAAACAGTAGCAAAAAAAGTTCAATCTGACGCCATTGAAGAGCGAAAGGCTGAAGATCGTGTCCATCAATTGAATGCCGCAAGAGATGCAAAAGAACTGAAGGCTAAAGCGGCTTTAACATACAAAACAATCAATGCGATGGTCCTTGAAGTTTGTAAATTGTTTGCCCATGCTGCTGGTTCATCACCTGAAAGCGTCAAGAGTGAATTTGTTGATCGTAGTGATTGTTACGCTATTTGGAGTGACCTCGGCATTAATGGTATTCATTATGAATTTAAGCACACATGGGTAATGCTAGATTACGATGCAAAGTTTGGGGACTTCTTTTTTCGTGTACGTTCCCATATTGAAATTGGAGATAGTGACGATGTTTACTTTTTCAATTTTGATGAATGTACTCAGGACATTACTCGTGAAAGTCTCATCGGAGTTTTAAAAAAACTCAGTGAGACAGTTTAGGTAAACTTGGGGGAAACAGTTGGATTTAATCCAATTGGAGTCCCCTATTTTAGTTTTTATCCTAGATTTTTAGGATTTTAACTATTACCATCTAACAAATTGCGATGGTGTACGCCTCATAAAGTTGTTAATATAAATTAAATAAGTACTTCTTTAATTATGGAAAACAAAACATACAATGTCCTTCAAATCGCTAAATATTTTATAAAAAAGTCTAGGGAGGATAAAAATAATAAAATTACGAATTTAAAACTTCAGAAGATATTGTATTATGCCCAAGGATGGCATTTAGGCAATTCGAATAATCCACTTTTTGATGAAAAAATAGAAGCATGGAAGTACGGACCTGCAGTTCCTATTGTTTACCAGCAATATAAAAACTTTGGAAGCAGTGAAATAGATATTGATATTAAAGAAGAAGATATAAATGGTATTTCTAAAGAGACAAAAGGATTTTTAGATAGTATTTGGCAAGTGTATGGGAAGCTTACTGGGCCAGAATTAATCTTTCTAACTCATAAGGAAACTCCTTGGAGAGAAGCTCGAAAAAAGACAGATGATGAAGGACATGCGGAAATAACACTAGGAATGATGGAGGATTTTTTTGGAAAGAAATTAAAAAATGGCTGAAGAATTTAAGATAGTTGCGCCTGATCTACCATCAGATGAAACACCTCCACATAAGAAAGAACATTCTGATACTTCTCATACTGGAGGCTTGAGTATTATTCAAGCTCTTTATGATTTTGTAACACTTAAGGAACCCTTAGCGTTTTCTGTGTTGTCTAGATATAAGATTCAATTGGACTTAAAAGTCGTTTGTAAACCTCTTTACTACATTTTTCTTTTGATCAGCCTAATATTCGATTATTTCTTTATCTTACTCGTTTATTTAATAATGAGTGGCATTTTAATCGCCGTATTTCTAGCTTTTGTAAAGGGTATTGGTATTTTTGAATGGCTCCCTCAATTCTTTGGTTTTAAGCTGCAATCATCCTAAACCCACACTAAAATTTGATTTTATTCTCAAGGAAAAATAATTAATAATAAACATCTCTTGACTTCGGTATTTGTATGGTTTAAAACTAATGAAGAATGAACCAAAGAATATCCGAACCTGTATCAGTTGCACTTGTTTCCAAACATGGAACTTCTGAGGTTGCTCCAGTTAAAGTTTCATGGAGAGGAAGGATGTACAAAATTACAAAAGTTGGCTTTCATCATACGTTTCGTGATGGAAGAACCTTAATCCATGTATTCTCTGTAGTGGCAGGAAACTTCTTCATGAGACTGTCCTTAAATAGTGATTATTTAAGTTGGACATTGGATGAGATTTCAGAAGGTTTTTAATGGACTTTACTCCCCTTCCCCCCAGTGTAATGCATATTGATATCAATTCTTGTTTTGCAACGATTGAACAACAAGCAAACCCATCACTTCGAGGAAAGCCAATTGCAGTAGCTGCATATGCGTCTCCCAGAGGTTGTATCTTAGCTGCGTCATATGAAGCAAAACGGATGGGAGTTAAAACGGGTATGAGAGTTTTTGAAGGGAAAAAGCTCTGCCCATATCTTCAGATTCTTCCGCCAGATGCACCAAAGTATCGAGCCGTGCATTTGCAGATGAAGTCTCTTTTGTCTCAATACACCCCACGGGTGTACCCCAAATCAATTGATGAATTTGTATTGCATTTTGAAGATTGTGAATTGATGTTTCCAGAAGGGTTAGTCTCAGTTGCGACTGAAATAAAGAAACGGATTAAACAAGAGATTGGTGAATGGATTACGGTCTCTATTGGTATTGGGCCAAATCGGTTTTTAGCAAAGCAGGCATCTAACTATAAAAAGCCAGATGGTCTGACAACAATCGACAGTACTAATTACGAAGCAATCTATACAAGTATGCAGTTAACCGATTTAACAGGCATTAAGTCACGAAACGAAGCACGTCTTCATGCATATGGAATATACACAGTACAAGAAATGTTTCATGCTCCTATTTGGAAATTAAAAGCAGCCTTCTCTGGTGCTCCAGGATACTACTGGTACCTTCGTCTTCGGGGTCTTTCGATTGATGACGTTGAATTTGGTCGTCGAAGTTATGGAAATTCCTATTCACTCCCCCAGCCGTTTGCCACAAAGGAAGAATTGTCCCCCATTATCACAAAGCTCACAACAAAGACAACTAAAAGACTTCGCCATGCAGGTTTTATTGCAAAAGGAGCACATCTGGCCATCTCCTATACCGATGGCACCTATTGGCACAAAGGTTCAGTCAGTTTGCTACCACTCTTTTCTACAAGCCATATGTACCAGGCGATTATGCATTTGTTTGAACAATCAGAGAAACTTCCGGTAAGGACGATTGCCGTTTCTGTCTTTAACCTCTCAAAAAACAAAGAGCTGCAATTGTCTCTCTTTAGTAATACTTTACAGACAGAACGACTGATGAAATCAGTGGATTTAGTGAATGAACGGTGGGGTGACTATGTTCTCTTTCCGGCTCGAATGGTAACTGCCAAAGCAGCAGTTCCAGATAGAATTGCCTTTGGAGGGGTAAAAGAATTAGAGGAAATAGTCCTGTAATTGTTGATTTTGAGGGCGTTTTCAAGTATACTTCACATCTGTTAACGAAAAAGGAGTGCAGATTGAAAGTTAAAACGATTGGGACTGTTTTGATCGCCGCGTTACCTGCCTACTTTTTATCAAAGGTATTCACTGGGTACTTCCCGGTAAACAATGACATCGTAAAGTATGCCATTTTCTGGGGCTGGTGGTTGTTTTTGACTGGGGCTTTTAGTTTAAGTCTTCGTCGATTCCCAACCACAAAAGAGCTCACACTAACAAAGGTGATTTTGCTTGTTGTGACGATCCCCTTTGCAGTCAATGTGAGCAATTTTGTTCCCTACATCATTCCAGATGAGAATGTGACAGGGATATTTCGGAAAGTGTATGTTACAACTGGGATTTTGATCCCATATGAGGCTAAACAACAGGTTTTTGGTATGGTTTGCTTCCTTACGTTTGTCATCTGTGTCGGTGGACTCTACCGAGTGGCAGAAGGTCTGTACAACAAAGTACTGGCAGAACGGTTGAAGCAAAGAGGTTCTTTGTAGGAAGTGGTATCAAGTTTGGGACTAAGCAGAAAAAGCTTGGTCCCTTTTTTTGTGCACCCGGTGGGTTTCGAACCCACGACCCATCGCTTAAGAGGCGATTGCTCTACCACTGAGCTACGGATGCAAAGATAACCAAACGTCACTGTTACGTTTTCGACCACAATTGTAGCAAAAAAGCACCTTCTTTACTATAGAACGATATTTTGGGGTGAAAAATAGGGTAAAAGTATGTTTTATTGAAGGATTGAGACTACTTGTAGGTTTAAGGACAAGTTAAGCACTTCTCCTCAAATACTCTTTTACACAAAGGACTTTCTATTCTCCCTGTTTAATAATTTATTCAAACTTCATTGAAAACAACACAGTATCCGTGAAGATCTTGCTAATTTCGGTAGGGTTACTGTTTTTATAACCTGGGTTCGTTAAAGCAATTTGGTATAACAACCCGTTTTTATAAAAGAAGTAGGTCCAATCTGCAACTGATCCAAGATAGCCTCCTTTTGATGTGTCTGGAGTTATATGTACTCGATAGCCATCAACATCTGCTGTTTTTGCTTTTTCAAAAGTTACGGTTTGGTCAGCTTGAAATTTGTAATAGTCTTGTAGGTATTTTTGAAGGTCTATTATTTCCATTTTTTTAACGGTTATGTAACCATAACTGTCATCACTTGCATTTGGCATGTATGTCTCTGAAAAGTTTAGATCTTCAAGTGTTACTTTATCTAGATAACCTTTCTCGTACTCCGCTCCAGCAACTGTTACAGGAAACCCAACTGGATAATTAAATGTTAGTGGAACTCGAGAACTTTTGAATGTAAGCAAATTCGTCTTATTCTCTGTATTTGTACCTATAAATTGACCTTGGAACAAAGTCAACTTACCAACCACTAAAATGAATAATAGGAGGATACAAGTAACTATTAAGAAAATCACTTTTCGCCTGTAAGTAAGCGGCTTCTTTTTACTCATAATCAAATTAATTTTACACAAGAAACTTCGAATCAGCTAATTCAATAGTTTTGATGTAAAAGTATCTTTTTTAAAGATAAAGACCTTACTTTGTAATTTTGATATTTGAAAGGATACTCTCAACTTCTATTCGTGCATCCATTCGTGATAAGAAGTTAGTGGAGACGATAAAATACCCATCGTTTGAACCTTGATAAAAACAGGTGTTATTAATAGTCCCTTCGTACGTCGTAGTCTCCTTTTCAAAGCAGATTGGATAGTTGTTACCGTACTTTTTCGTGACAAGTTGTGTCTTGCTCATTTTAATGTTTTCAAATGTGTCATATTTTGAATCAATTGCCGTTATCTCGATATTGTAGAGTTCAAAATCAGTCGAATCGTTTATCTTTTTACTCAAACTTAAGGTATTCGTCATAATCATCTTTTTATTTACTTCGAGAGGAAGATACTGAAAGCTAAATGTGGTCTTTTTACCCGTATTTACTGAGAGTTTCCAATTTTGGATAATAAGCGTACTTCCAGTCAAAGTATCTACCTTTTTTACATCAGTCAGTGTCATTTTGTCTGGCCCCGGAACAGGAGTCGGTGTTGATATGTTCCCCCAATTGGTAGTCTGCTGATCTTGGAAACTAAACTGTGATCTAAAGGAAAAAAGAATAACCACGGCAATCATAGAAATAAGAAAGAAAGCAATAACTGGGTTGACTGATGTTTTGTGTTTCATATGACAAAGTGTAACACATTGAGTAAGCCATATAAATACTATATACTCCTTAGTGTCCTTTTACAGTTCAAATAATGTGAGGAGTAATATCTCATGCGTACTGTTTTCATGCACTTGTTTCATAGAAAAGTGCTATTCGGGGTGATTTTAGTATCCCTTTTGGTATTCATTTGTTCGAAAAACACACAGACATTCGCAACCCCAACACTTCCTAATTTTGATTTTCCGTTCACTGGCGATCAGGTTTATTGGACCAGTGGGCCTCATCAATGGGGCAATTGGAACTTTGGCGGTACTTATCCGAAAGGATTGGGTTCTGGCTTAGATTTCGCGGGAGGTGCTTTTACTGTGCGTGCGATGGCACCAGGTACAGTCCTTTACAGAGGATGGGGGCAGCTGGGAAACCAAATTGTAGTCCAGTTGGATGATTCGACCGCAGAAATTATTTATGGACACCTGTCGAGTTTCATTGGTGTCAGCAGCCACTTAAATACTGGCGATGCAATTGGTATTGCAGGTAACACTACCCCAAATCCTCCGATGGGTATTCATCTGCATGTCGAATTACGAGATGGGGCAACGGAATGTACCAATTCTAGTAATTGTGGTACAGCCGTTGGATGGGATGGAGGAGTCAAAATTGGATCATATTATATCTATGGTGTTGAGGCACCCAGCGCAAACCCTCAGATGATGTACAACTATGATGGTTCTGCAATATTTGATAATGGTATTGCGCCAATAAAGCTTACCAAGTTCAGCTTTGTTGATAACGATCAAAATCATTCAGTGCGACTTGGTCAAGTCTTTGTTTCGAGAGCCTACTCTTGTCCCTATACTACACAGACTTGTGCAGATAATAGCTTAGAAGCAAACACAAAATTTGCGATCGGTGATGAAACTAACCTGATTGGTGGTGGCGGTGTAAGTGCCATATTAGTGTCAAACACTCAATCTAATTCCACTCCAACCCCAATTCCTGGAGGGCAAACAGGAAATTCATCCGTAGATATCTTCGAGAATACTAACTACTCTGCAACACAATACGGATGGGATAGTGCTACAAATGGTTGGGTCAATGTACCTGATTACCTGAACGACAAAACAAGTAGTGTTCAGATTGATGGTGGTTGGTCTATTTTGGTAGCGAAAGACAACAATGGTGCTGGTACAAACAAATGCCTGGTATCAAGTTATGCGGATCTCTCAGGTGCATACTATGACAACGGTGATCCAATGACGGATACAATTAGCAGTGTTAGTGTCTTTCAAGATAATTCGTGTGGCGGCTCCTATATTGGTACAAAGCCCGGTGATACTGTCACTTTTTGGGTTGATCCAAACTATTGGAATACTAACTGGGGCGTCCATGACCCGTTTTCAGGAGATTTGCCAAATTACTTACAAAACGCAGTGACATCAATTGGTGTTACTCCAGGGTGGTCCGCTGTCGTTTATCGTAATCCTAGTTTGGGTGATGGTTTCATATGCTTTACAGGCAGTGATAGTGACCTTACAAACAATGTGATGAATGATGGATATCCTGTCAACGACAATATTGACAGTATTGAGATCTTTCACGACAGCAATTGTGGCGGTCGAATGCATCCACCTACGGTTGGTGCGTTTAACGCACAGGTTAGCTCATATCATGTTCTGCTCACATACAACATCTCAGGTATGGCACCTGGGTACAGCATTCATACTGACTTTGGTGATGGAGCAAGCTTTGATATGACAGGACCTGCTGTAAATGTACCAGTAACACATGACTATGCATGGGGTTCATACCTTATCGTAATCACAATAAAAGGTACGGATGGGGCTTCATATCCCTATTCAACTGCAGTTACTGTTTCGCCACCGCCGACCCCTACACCGGTTCCTACAGTAACACCGACGCCAACACCGATTCCGACATCGGTCACAACTACGGTTAATAGTTTCAATCCAAACACAGGGGTATTAAGTTACACCTTGAATTGGACTGGGATTGTTAACAATTGGAATCAATGTGTTTTTGGAGATGGCCCAACACAACATGTGGAATACTTTGGTCCACAGGTTAACAAAGTAGACGGACATGCATACCCAGTTGGCAACTATACATTCACATGTACTGTTGTTGGATTGAACAATAACAAGTATGTTCAATCTCGTTTGAACACAATGGTTGGTGCAGGTAAACCGATTACACAACTTCCATTGATAACTGTGAACGCAATGGTGCAACCGAATCGCACTGTTGTTTTTACCGTTGTCACTGCAAATGCCAAGAATGTAAATCATGTTTTGGCTTATGGAAGTGGACAAGGAAGTGTAAATGCCTATGGAAACGGTACAAAGACGTTTTCAAAGAGTTATCCTGCAGCGGGAACTTACAATGTGACCATGACAGTATATGGTCTAAACAATGTTACCTATGTGCTGAATCAGCAATTGGTAATTCAATAGTCTAATGAAGTAGATTAGAAGTCAGATCGAAAGGTCTGGCTTTTTTTATTGGAAAAAATAACCTAATTTGAGGATCGTTAGTGTCCCTGGAAGGAATCGAACCTTCATCTCGTCCTTAGAAGGGACTTGCTCTATCCGTTGAGCTACAAGGACTCACATAAAACAAACTGGGGTATTATACCTGTTTCTCCCCTTGTATTTCAAAAGTGACTCAATTATTATCCCAGTATCGTCAACGTATTGATTGGAGAAGTTCCATGAATGATACGCGCACGGCTGATGTAGTGCCCCTACTTGAGGCGAATGTGAAGGTGAATCCGACTGTTCTGAGTGCTGTCGAACAGGCTGAACTGCACTTGGCACAACTGGCCACATTTGAGGGTGACGTTGTTTTACCAAATCCATTAGCGCCGGCCGCACGTCCGCGGGTATCCGGTTCCCAAGAGCCTGGGACGCAACACAGCATGTAATGGAGGAGGGTCTGTTTGGGTATGGCAATATGCCATACCCATTTTTTATACCATGAGACAAGAAAGAGAAACTCTAATCCAGAAACCTCGTATTTCTCCTGCTGAAATGCATCAACTGATATCTGTTACCAATCCCATTTTTACTTCATTAGGCAATTCAAAGAGTTTTTTTGAAAAATATACAGTTTCAGCACGGATATTAGTTGATGAACTAAACATCCATAATCCAGATGAGCCATGGTCAACTCGATTTGATGCACTGGAAAATGTATTCTCTGCGTGGGAAATGAGAGAAGTTGATGACACGATGGTAAATGATATTTTAAATGTCCTCTATGACCGCGCCTATCCTGATTCTTCCCAATGGGAAACTGCGAGTCGAAAAACTGCATCAATTCGTGCAGGCCAAACATATGAGGTAACCAAAGCGATCAAAAAATCCCTGCCTCAAAAACCATCATTTGAAGGAAGTAGACGAGAACAAGAAATCAGCTACGATGAAAGTATTCATAATCCCCTTGCCCACCTTACTCCGCTGATTGGATATGAAGTTGAAACAGCTCTGGTTGAACCAATGACACTGGATAGGATGTATATTCTTTCATTTTTAGGCTTTCATACTGATAACGACATAACAAGTTCTCAATATTTAACCGAATTTGCCCATGGCCCATTTCGTAACTGGAAAACAGCCAGTTACGCATTAGGAAAATTCATTAACGTTGGTGCAATTGATCTGTATAAAGCATATGGGCAAAGTATGCACACAAACTTTGGTTTAACCTACGTTGACGGGTTCCCTACCTTAAATCGATGGTTGATGGCAGCTGGTTGGGCATATCAGCCAATCTATGACAATAAACAAGTAATTAACCCCAATTATGAAATGAGAATTGTCAGAAAGACGAACAAGATGACCAAGGAGCTCTACATGGAAAGTAAAGAGTTTCAGTTAATCGACTATCGCTCTGCGGTAAAGCATTTTCGTGCATCTCAAATGCTTGCAACCGCACTCAATGCATTTCAAAAGACTCAGTTGCAGTACTATCAAGGTACCGTAAATAAATTGTTTGAAACAAGACGCATTGGTACTCTTTGTGAGCCAGACATTCCTCAAATGAGAAGAAAGCCAGATATTGCCAAACGAATAGAAGCAACTCGATTGTCTCGTACTGAAAAGAAATTAGCACACATCTGGCATGAAAGTACTCGATTATTACAAAAGGGATTTTTAAGTGTTGGTTTAGATGAAGTATGGGGCCAAACGGTACCGAAACAGCAGGAAAATGAATTTGCACGTCTGTTTAGTCAGGTGTATCCAGATAATCAGTGGAAGGCAACACGGGAACTGTCGCAACCTCACGAGATAAGTACTACTCCCGTTTTGGTCTCAGGATTGGAGTATCCAAATATCATTTCATTTGCACGACACTTAGCAACAGATACGATTGCATCAATTGAATTAACCCTTCGTGAAGCTGAAAGAGATTTTGATAAACGGGTCCGTGATTTGGTTCAAACTCGTGACCAAACGATTAGACAAAGAAAAATGAATGCCCTCTTTGAGCTGTACCCATGTGGCTTTACCGATGACACCAGTTCTTTTGTGAAGTATGAGTTTCTTCTTGATCGATATAACCAATTAACGGGAATATAAATCCCCTATCAGGCGTACCTGATAAGGGAATAACGACTAGAACAGTGTTTTTACAAACGCTGCAACAATCTTTGGATGAAACAGTGTTGCAAATGACGTTTCAAGTTGAGCAATCCGCAAAAAGGTTGCAAGAACCATATCACGGGTTTGACTATCTGACTTATCAAGTGAATCAGTATAAAACTGCATCGCGCGCTCTCCCCAGCTTGCCGCAGGTACTGAAGCTGGATCAAATTGTCTCATTTGCCGGACATCTGCCATGTAAGCCAAAAGCCACGGGATCTTAACTGACTTCATAAGCTTTTGACGAAACTCATAGGAAGGCAATTCATTTTGAATCGCTCCTGTGACAATTTTTGCTTGGTCAATGGCAACCTTCATTCCCTGACCATATTTCGGATTAAACTGTGCATGCGCACTGCCACCGATCAACAGTCCTTCTGGCCACAACGCGTTTTCTAACTCCCAAACACGACTGACACAGGGGCGTACCTTGTGAACTTTTCCAACTAGACTCGCCCCTTTCAGTTGGTCTGAAAGTCTTGGATCAACAGACTGCAAAAAGAGTAGATATTCCTCTTGGGTCTCTGGCACTTTCCCCTTCATGTGATATTCATATCCAGTGGCCTTAATAAGACCATACTCATGCTCCATGATGACACCACCACGAGGGTTATCTAAGGTGTCAGCTGCTCCAATCATTCGAGACGTCAGTGTGACTCCTTTGAAGTCTGCCGTCATATAGGTAAGGCCAGCGTTTAAGACCCTCTTATTGGGTTCTGGATACTTGATATTTAGCAGCCAATTTACCCATCCATCATTACCTGTGCCAACTACAACATAATCTGCACTGATCGTTTCAATCGGTTGGCTCGAGTTACCAGGCATCTTTATATAGCTAACACCAGTTACTCGAGAACCAGAGGCATCTCTTGTTAGATCAATGACACGATGTCTCCCGATAAAGGTAACATTTCCTTGTTCAAGAACGGCAGCTCGTAAAATGTACTCCAGTAGCGGTCTTGTCATGTTTCTCGTGACAATTCCAATAGGCTTGTCCTGAGAAAGCATTTCGCCATCTTGGAACAAAATTTGCGTGTCTTTTGTTCCCCAAATCACCTTTGGAACTCCAAGCTTATCAAGCATTTCACTTAAATTTGGAATTAGTTTCTCAAGGTCAATGAGTGCTGCTGCACTCAACTGATGAATGTGATTACCCTGAGGTACACCACGTCGAAATGAAATTCCTTGCTCCTTGGGGTCTCCCTCTATAATGACAATTTCGCCTTCACCTTTCCCAAGCATGAGAGCGGCCACGAGACTAAAAATGCCACCACCGACAAATACAATTCTGCTAAAGATACTCACAGCAAAATCCTCCTTGATTTGTTTTCTGAATGATCAAACTGAAGCAAACAGGCAATTATATCCTTTTTTGAGAGAGAAGGAAAAGTTATGCTGATTTTTGATTGAAGAAGGACACAACATCATGGGTTGGGTCCTCTGGTTCCCGATCGTAATATCCTGCACGGAATTCATCAACTGAAGGGAATGTCTTTCCCCACTCGGCACTAATGTCACTTTTTTGTGCAAAGGTAAGCAGTTGTCCATAGGTGTTTGGAGCAGCAATAACGACAGCAAGATCATGTGCGGCCTCCTTCATTTCATTTTCAGAAAGTACCCCAACAAGGTGTGGCTCAAGGGCGTGCTCTGCCCACTGTTCCAAGGCAGTGTTCTCAGATTCTGGGTCACCAGGATTTGCTTGTGTTTCCCATTTTCGATGAAGATCAAAACCGGATGTCTCAATTTCAGATGGTGGAATACTTGCCAGTTTTTTAGTAATTGTTTGTAATCCAACTACATCAATACCTGTCTTGTTGTGGAAGTCATTGAATGTATCTGTTGTTTCATTATTCTCTGGAACGGGGATAGAAAGAACAAGGTTTAAGGACATGCGTAATCGATGTGCAACCGTTGCACTTTGCACATCAGTCTCTTCCTCAGGATTAGTGAAGAGGTCGTCTGTCCAGATGTTAGCTCCGTTTTCAGCAATGGCTTGTGGCATGTGATCAATAATTGAAGGGGTTTTCTCTTGTTCTTTCTGGTGTGGAAGTACACGATCTACTGAAGCAACAACAGGTACACTTGCAAATGAAAACATGTGTTTTAAAAAAGTTCTTCTATTTATTCCTGATTGGTCATCATGTTCTGACATATTAACGGGTCATTTTGCAACTTTCATATGAGGAGTCGTCAGTGACTCTTTCAAATACCTCTTCAAAAGCTGTGACCTCTCCATAGTACGCATGCAAGACTTCAGGCGATGCCCCTTTTGAATCGCAATTTCTAAAACTAAGTTCGTAAAACGTATCTTCAAATCCCGGAAGATAAGCAGCGTAGTCAATCACCATTAACCCACCTACAGGAACTGAGTTCATTTGTTTTACACCTCGTACATTCATCATTTTAGTAGGTATCTTGTCTGAAGTTCGTCTCCAAACCGAGTGTTGATATTTACTAATAAAACGTGCTTCATCGATCTTGTTTATATAGAATTTGGAATACAACACAAACAAGATGAGAACAAGAAGAATAATTGGGGCCCCTAGTATCATTTTCACTAAAAGACGAAGATCCATTATTTAGTATACACACCATGGAGATTCTTTTGAGAGCTTACCTATCGGGAGCGGCTAGCGGGAATCGAACCCGCTCCTAGTCGTTGGCAACGACTCGTTCTACCACTGAACTATAGCCGCACATGTGCCGAGAGTTGGAGTCGAACCAACATCTGACGCTCTTCAGGCGCCCGCCGTGACCACCTTGGCTATCTCGGCAAGAAAACAAGCATACTGTATATGCTACGGAGCAATTTTACCACAAACGATTCCATTTTTGTCATCTGAGCTTAAAAGCACAAAAAAAGGAGGCTACGAATAGCCCCCTGGCGCTTTTACGCCGAATAAGTATGTATACCGGTTTTACCGTCGCGCGATTCATCAAATTTGACAAATCCAGTACAACCGGGGCACTTCATACCGCTTGTTGTACTCGTTTGGTGGCCAGAGATCTCTCGTTCTTCAAATTGAACAATAGGCTCGTCGCCCTCAGTGACCCAATCACCAGTTTCAGGACAATGGAACTTAACTTCGGCAGGAGCAGTTTCATTTGCCCCAATTTTACGTGCCACAATTCACTCCTAATATAACTAATTGCCAGACCAGATTATATCCGATAATTGTACAAGGGTCAAGTTAGACGTGGAGTTTCGGTTAATAAGAATGAAGGCTATTTTGAAGAAAATTACAATTCAACTACACGGATACTTTCTGTTGTTCCACTAACACCAATTTGTGCTCCCCAAACGAGGACTGCTCTGTCCCCTTCTTCAGCCAATTCTTGAGACAAAAGGGTTTCTTTCATGAGTTTTGCAAAATTCTTTGTTTTTGCAGTGGCATTTACTTGTTCTGCGTGTACTCCCCACCAAAGTGACAATTGTCGACAAACAGTTTCATCATTTGCCATTGCAACAATCAAACAATCTGGGCGGAATGACGAAATAAGTCCAGCGGTTTTACCGGTTACCGTTCCAACTGCAAGTGCTTTTGCCTGCAAACGGTATGCCAAAGAGGCACTACTTGCTGCGATTGCATTGTCTCGAAGTGTTTCACCTTCAATTGTTTCCCAATTGAGCTTAATGTAGCGTCTGAATTCTGGGTTTTTCTCAACAGTTGTAATAATTTCTGACATTGTGGCAACAGCATCAACCGGATACTTTCCTGAAGCAGACTCAGCTGACAACATAACAGCGTCCACCTGTGAAAGTACTGCATTTGCAACATCTGAAGCCTCAGCTCGTGTAGGTCGAGGGTTTTCAATCATACTTTCAAGCATTTGTGTTGCAACGATAACTGGCTTTTGTAGGTGTCTTGCGAGCTTGGTTATTTTTTGTTGAATAAGTGGTACTTCAGCAGCTGATGTTTCGATTGCAAGGTCACCACGGGCTACCATAACTCCATCTGCAGCTCGAATAATACTTTCAAGGTTTCGTACAGCTTCAGGCTTTTCAATTTTTACAATGATCTTTGTGGCTGACTTTTTCTCAGTAATCAAGGCACGAGCCTTTGTTACGTCATCAGCTGACTGAACAAATGAAAGGGCAATAAAATCAACTCCTTGGGACAAAGCAAACTCTGCACTTTCTTGGTCTTTTTGCTCAAACGCTGCACCACTAATGACGGTGTCTGGGAGGTTAACACCTTTTTTTGAGCTTACCCATCCGTTATTGAGTGCAGTACAGTAGATATCTTTTCCGTGGATTTTCGTGACAATCAAGGCAATCAAACCATCATTTAAGTAGACTCGATCATTGGTCTTAATTGAATCACTAAAGTCATATTGGAGTGGCAAAACGCCTAGCCTTTCCTCTGTTGAGAGGATCACTTCTTGGTTTTTCTCAATGTTTACAATTCCTTCGAAGATACCAAGGCGAAGCTTAGGTCCTGGAAGATCTGCCAAAATGGCTACTGGTACATTCTTTTCCTTAGAAAGCTTTCGAATGAGGTCAATTTGGGTTTTCTTTTCTTCAAAAGAACCATGAGAGAAGTTTAGTCGAGCAACGTTTAAACCAGCATCAATCATTTCACCAAGAACATCCTCGTTCCAAGAGGCTGGACCAAGGGTCGCTACAATTTTTGTCTTTTTGTGATACATAGGGTGTAAGTATACTCCTGTGAAGCAAACTTTGTGGACGATACAGGGCTCGAACCTGTGACCCCCGCTGTGTAAAAGCGGTGCTCTACCAACTGAGCTAACCGTCCAGAGATGAGAGTATTATATCACGAAAAAAGCCTCATTTCCTTACAAAGAGGATAACGTTCGGAAGGTCTCGTCCAGGGCCTAATTTGTATCCACCACTCCAAAGTGCAGTAGAGCCACCACTATCAAGGTTTAGTGCGTTCTCCATGCCCATAGACTTAAGTACTCGGGCAGTTTCTGCAACGGTTGCGTTATGAACTACTCCGATGTAAGCAGTGCTTCCTTTATTGGCAACAAAACTACGATTTCCTTTACTGCCCTTTTTAGGGTCATCATCTCCACCGAAACGAACGTTTCCACCTTCAACTAAGAGGGGGTAATTTGAAAGCATACCGTCAATCCCAGTATCTCGTCCCCATTGCGAAGCGGCTGAGACAAAACGCATATAGCCTCCTCCAAAAATCACTGCAGGATTGTTGCTATATACATTGTTTGCAGAATTGAAATATGTTTTTTTCTTGTTCATGACAAGAAGATCAAAAGTATTAGTCTTTCCGGCACAGGTTGGATAACTTGCAGGGCAGAAGTATGATCCATTGATCCCGGCGTATGCACCGGAGCGGCTCACGTATGTTGCAAGAGGAAGAACTGGACAATTGTTTCCACAATCACTATCACTTGCAGTATCAACTATCACTTTAGTATTCCCTAAGTCTCCAGAAACTATACTTACAACAAAGCTTCCTGCCTCCGAGTTTACTGTTTGACGACTGTATCCGGCGGACGGAGGGGTGTTATTGACAGGAGCGTTTGCGGGAACTACTGCGGCAGCAACAATTGTTTTTTGTCGTTCTGTTTCTATGTCTTTTGTAAGCTTAGTAAGAGATGCTGAGGCGGACGCATAGTTTTCTTGAGAAAGAATATTAATTGAAGAAGCATAAAGCTCATCAAGTTTTTTTGTATTTTTTGATATTTCTCGAAGGTCAACTAAATCTTCATATACAGACACCGCCTTTTTATATGTCTCTTTCATTTGTGAAATTGTTGCTAGTATTTCTTTGTTCTTGGCACGAGGATCTTCAGTCTGCAGAATATCAATTTCTTTTTTAAGGGAATCAATCTCAGCCATCAAAGCAACGTTCTTTGCCTCTAATTCGGAGATCACACGATGTGAAATAGAAAGTTTATTGTTAATGAAGAATCCATAATAAAGTGCTGACAAAACAACAGTGATAAGCACAAGTGAAGTAAGAATAACTTTAATGGAGACTTTTTCAGAGAACGATTTTAATGGAAGCATCTTCATATCATTAACTATAAAGAAGTATATCGATAAGTGCAAAGTGAGCAGATTTTGAAGTAAGCAAAATTATTGTTACAACCCTATGGGTTTAAAAAAGGAGTGTTTTCATGAAAGTAGTAGGAAAAGAGACAGATCTATATCGACAATGGGTTTGAAAACGCTTTACCTGCCCTCGCGACAATAAAATATATGAATTGGAAGCAACAGATCTAGAAAAGATTAAGAATGTGAACTTCCCACATATGAGAATGACATAAGGCGTTAAAATGTCTGAAGTGTGGATCACATGTTTTACTAAACAGTGACATCGGGAGTAACAAACCTTATTTGTCCCACCACTAAAGTACGTCCTCAGCGCCTTCTCTGGGGACTATATTTACCAAACAATTAGTGCCGGAGACAGGACTTGAACCTGCACGCCTTTCGGCACACGCACCTCAAGCGTGCTTGTATACCAATTTCAACACTCCGGCGAGTGAACAGGGGTATTATATCAAACTATGGCCAGTTTTTGATATAGTAAACGTATGCCAGAGGATTTTACAGATGGTCCTGATTCAGAACTTGATAAAAGTCCTTTGCCCTCCTCACCTGAGGATCAGTTTGAAGATGACGTTGTACACGAGGAAACGACAGGTACTTTTGATGAAGATAGTACCTATGTCCCCAACCCCACGAATGAAGTAGATACTCCCCAATTTATAAATGAACAAGTCTTTCTTCGTGAAGAAACAAAGCCTGAGGAACGAATTGATGTACATGATGATCCTGAAATTCCCATTGAAGTACGGTTAAAAGCCATTGATTTCATTCAAAAGAAGTTAGAGCAAGAACATCGTCCACTCATGCGATACACCGGATACGATTACTTTAGTGAAGTTCAGATTGCTTCCCGTGTAAACGACGTGATGATTGGGACAGATGAAGAGACACGAAAAGAGGTAATCGATATTTTTTCAGAAGTAGTTTCTTTTGCAGGATCCCCGTTGTTAATTAATACCTTTGCAACTGACAGTGAACGAGTTAGCTGGGAGGACTCTGTAATTGATGCAGCAGGCACAACAGGTGACTGGGAAACAGTTGAAGCAGTTGTTCAAGAGTTTCAAAAGAACAAGATGAATCCTGAAAACTTGGTATTAATAAACCAGGCAATGGGGAAAGGAATTGCTTTGTTTAGTGGCGATGAAACACTCGTTAACCAAATGAAAGATATTCAAACAAAAGTAAGATACCTCTTAAACGCGAAGAACTATCAAGAAGGAAGTGACAAGGGTAAGGATGTACAAGAACTCTCAAACGACATTGATTCTTTTCTCTTTACAAATGGGTTTATTAACCCGATGAAGGAGACATAATTAGTATGTCTATTTTAGGCAATAAAAAGGGCGCATTTAATTGATGCGCCCTGATTCGAGAAAATTACCAGTTACCGACTTCAATATCACCACTGCCCATTACCGAACGAGTTGGGGGTTGCTCAACATGCTGGACATAAATGTCACCACTGCCCATAACGGACAGATTTGCACTCTGAGCTTTGCCGTGAAATTTGAAATCGCCTGACCCCATCCGTTGAACAGACAGGTTGCCAACAGAACCGCGTTTGACAGTAACATCCCCAGAACCTTGTCCACTTACATTCAAGTCACCGTTGATTTCGTCAAGACGAACATCCGATGAGCCTTGCAGCCGAATGGTGGTGTCTTTCACCCGTCCAACAAAAGAGTCGCCGCCAGTGCTGTTGCTGATGGTTAACTTACCATCGGTATCACCAATTTTTGTCGTTCCACTGACATCTGTAATGTCTAAAGCGGCACCTAGAGGAACTTTCACAGTAACCTTGACTTCACTTTCACCGCCGCCCATGACGATGGTGCTTCCACCAATACTGATACTTCCTCCGCGCATTCCACCGATTTGGATATTCCCTCCACCAATACTGATAGAGGAACCTGATATTTGAACTCCGCGAATACCACGACCACGCATAGAAATAATCTCAGGTCCAGTAACATACACAGTAGATACTGTTTCTTGACCCATCTTAAACTGTTTAACAAGTTCTTCTGGCCCAGTGACAGAAATCACAATTTGGGGCAAACTGTGAACGACAACCTCTAGGTCAGCGCCGTGTAAGTTGCTCGCCCTGAGGTCTCGTGCTTGAAAAGCACCCCCAATTGTTTTTTTAGAAGACCCGGCAGCAGATGGCGAGCCGATATTTATATAACCAGCCCCTTTGTTTACAACTTCGCCAGTTCCGACATCACACCAACTTCCGTCAGCGTATGTGATTCTCGTATTGGTGACATTCACCATTTGCTTATCCGAATACACCTTTTTGCCATTAATCTCGATAGGCTGTGACATTCTTGTCTCCTGTAGATATAAATGCGTTGGAATTAAAAGACTCTCTTTTAATAGATATATCTTACCTAAAACTGAGGGTTTTGTCAATGCTATGGGTCATTTAGATTAGTCTAGTACAAGAGTATCTATGCTGAAGACTAAATAAGCAATATCTGCTCAGATAAAGATCTCATTAATTTCTTCTATTTACGTATCTGACACCTGTGAACGTATCATCTAATTCGACCATTACTTGTAAGTAAGCTTTCACATCAATGGTTCTTTGCTGTCAGGTACCAAAGAAGATATACTTTAATTTGTATGTCACTGTCTAAAAAAGTGTTACCTCTTCTTCTTCTCCTGTTTGTTGTATCAGTGACATCAATCTCTGCTGCTGATTGGCCTCAGGACCTTGGAAATGCTCAACGAACTGGGTATGGTGATGAAGAACCAGCTACTCCCTGGACATATGTATGGTCATTTAATGGATCTGATGCATCAGGTGGAACGAGTACTCATTTGTATGATGCACCCCGTGAGGCACGAACGGTAACAGGACAAGGAAAAGTGTTTGTTCCGGCAGGGGTAAAAGGAATGTATGGCTTAAATTTGACCAATGGGAATCAAGACTGGAATCTTGCTGTAACAAGCTTTCTTTCAACTCCTGCATATGACGCTGCTACTCAATCTGTGTTTGCTGGTGGAGCAGATGGAAAGGTGTACAAGATAACTGCTTCAACCGGTACCGTTGCCGCAACATTCCCAACAGGAAGCCAAATTAGAAAAGCCCCACTCTTGGTTGGAACATTTGTCTATGTAGTAAATGATAAAGGGGAACTTTATAAAATTAATACAACAACGATGCAGTCTGTGTGGATGTACGCCGCTGCTTCAGAAGCTGCAACTCCACCTGCGTATTCAATCAGTCGTGATGCAGTTATTTTTGCGACAAACAATTTGTATGTCCATGCAGTAACAAACGCAAATGGAAGTTTAAAGTGGAA
Source organism: uncultured Gammaproteobacteria bacterium (assembly GCA_964568925.1). GTDB lineage: Bacteria > Patescibacteriota > Microgenomatia > UBA8517 > UBA8517 > CAYQUL01. The sequence goes on along the minus strand of CAZMSJ010000009.1, from coordinate 10,061 downwards.
AGTAAAACCATCACCAAACAATCCAAGTGGAACAACACAAACTACCGTTAGTGGTTCATATATTGGATATCAATTTGATCGAGGATGGCCAGTGATTGCTGAAAAACATGGAATTGTTTTTGTCAGAATGCAGCTTGATCATCAAGCACATTTTGAAGGGTTAAACAGTGGAAAGTTTGGAACAACAAATGCTGAAAACAGAGCATGGCTCAAAGCTAACCCTCAATGGAGAGATTTATTTGCCTTAAGTTTAGATGACGGAAGTGAACCATTTATCCCTGCAACCGGATACGGAAGTACGGAAGACTATAACGGTCAAACTCTTGGAGTGATGGGTGCACAACCAATTGTGAAAGTACTTCCTGGTGGTGCAGAGGTTGTCTATATGTACTTTAGAAATCTTCAGGGCAGTACCACTGACTTTCGATGGAGTGGTCACTTGGGTGAAATGGTATTAGACACCACAACAGTCCCTGGTCTTGTTGCTGGTGACTTTCGTTTCATAAAGGCAGACGGTTCATCTGCTCACATTATTGATGAACAAGGGCCACTGAGTATGGCTGGAAATGTTCTCTTTCAAAATCATTGGGCATCAGCAAATGGTCAGAAAATTACCGATAGATCAGCAAGTCTTGGCTTAACCTCAACCAATCCAATTCTTACAACCATTGTTCCTCCAATTCTTCGAGCCATGAAAGCGTGTGGAACATATAGCACTACTCACTACACAACCTGTTCAACTATCCACTACACATCTGATGGTGGTTCAACCCTTGATGGAAGAACATTTACTGGTCCAGCCTTCTTTGGATACTGGAATGTATCAGATCCACCAGGATGGAGAATGGGAAGTGGAAACACCGCAGGCACAAGCTACTCAAGTGGTTTTCAACCACGATACACCTATGTCGCTAATGGGTACATTGTTGCTGAAGGTAATGGTGGAGACATTATGGTCTTAAAACACAGCGGCACTGTGACAACACCAACAACGCCTCCTGCTCCTGTTCCACCTACGCAAGCACCTGCAGTCCCAGGGGACGCAAATGGTGACACCAAAGTAAACGGAATAGACTACATCTTTTGGTTAAATAATTATTTGTTAAAGACAACAAAGGGAGCAAGTGAAGGAGACTTTAATGGAAGTGGAACAGTAGATGGTGTTGATTACATCATCTGGCTCAACGCCTATACAATCTAACTTGTGCAAACGACGAGTCTCATTTGAAACACCCTTTGAAATTACCTAATGTATTTTGTGAGATTAATGGAGATCTCTCTGTCGAGAGAAAAGTGGGTTCTACAGAGGAAGAATTCAGCTTATGTTATTCACAGACTCAATAGTTCATTTATAGTCACAAATTAACCTTCAATAATTCGGGGCAAGGCTACTCGATTTGCGTTACATTCAACATCGCAATTTAATTTCATTTCTTTTTCCCAGTTAAAACGAGAGTATTTGAAGGATCACTATGTGCCTTCCCACTATTAACATGTTTCTCGCTAATTTTGTCACCATTTTTTAAAACACTAATAAAAGCCATACCGTAACCTCTACCAAGCCCGTATTCATCTTTAAGCCATCCAAGGATCTCGCCCGCCTTGGTGTGTTTATCGAAACCTTTTACACTTGCCAAATCAAGCAATTCTCTTGGAGTTTTACCAGTTTTCGCTTCGATTGCATCTAGATAAGCTTGGAATGACATAACGTTTATTTTTTTAACGACAATCCCTTTTCGTTTAGTTTCTTATGGAGTATCTCTAGCGCATTTGGACCAAATCCGTGCAAATCTAACAATTCTTGCTCAGTTATTTTTGTGAGATCCTGTAAATTGGAAATTCCAATGCGATCGAGTGCTCTCAATGCTGGTGCTGCTATTTTGGGAAGTATATCGGCATATTTCGCTTTCATTTCTTGAGTTGAACATATTGGGCAAACTGGACAATCTGAAGTTTTTTCAAAAATATGACCATTTTTACAGGATCTTCTAGACATACCACGTAATTTTATCATAAGACTGTTTCACCTAAGGAAGTGCTTTCAGTGGGTCAATTCTCTTCTCTATGGTCAGTAAAATCAAGTAATTTCGTAAATTTTATTCGAATGCCTTGAACATACTATTTAAGGCTAAAACGAACAAAATATTACCAATTCAAATTGATATACCTTCTTGTGCCGAAGACAGGAGTTGAACCTGCACTCCCTTGCGGGAACACGCCCCTGAAGCGTGCGCGTCTGCCAATTTCGCCACTTCGGCTAATAACTACTGGAGTATATCAAAGTTTGACAAACACATCGTTTTAGATCAATATTTTCTCATGGGAATAATAGGTGCAATTAAAAGTAGATTCGGTGGAAACAGTGGAGGTGTTGAGGATGGTGGAGGACAAGGTCAAGATGCTTCATTTTCAAACAAAGATTTAGCCACATATGAACCAGATCCAATGCTACTTGCACGGAAAAGTCTTGATTTTATTCCAAACGTACAAAAGGGGCCTGACTCTACTCCTACGATAGTAGAAGCTCAACCATACCAACAACAAACACTTGAAGAAAGACAAAAGGCAGCACTTGCTGCAAGGGATAGTGATAATGGAACTGTACGAGCAACCGTAGATGAAGGCAATGGGAAAGTCCAACAACCTCTTAATAAACCTGGTGGTCGTCGCTTCTAACGTTAGATAAACCGAACCATCATTCCATCTTTAACGACTGTTGAAAGTGAAACTTCTTGTGCAGGGAACTTTGCACCATTTCCCCAAATCTTTGCTTTTGTTTTACTACTTACAAATTCTGAACCAATTTCCTCAGCAACCATTTGTAGTGTGTAGTTTGAGTGAACTACTGTGGGGTTTTCTTCAGAAGGTTCTTCGTTCGGTTTCACTAAAAAGATCGTTGTTAAACCAAGTGCTTTCCATATCTCTGCTTGCAGTCGATCAAGATCTTGTTTCTTTGTAGCACTGATTCCAACATACCCATGAGAAAGCTCAGGTGGAAGTTTCTTCGGAATTCCTAAATCAATTTTGTTTACCACATAGAGCGCTGGAATATAGACACGGTTTCGTGACAGGGCATCAATTAACTGATCCATGGTTACTTTCTCACGAAGATAAATATCTCCATTTTTGATTCCCATTTGGATAATTACATCCTTGATTGTCTCTTTATCAAGTTCCTGTTTAATATTTGAATGCACCAAAAGGCCTCCAGATATACTTTTTTCAATCTTAATATCTGGGACTGCCTTGTTTATTCGAATACCGTTTCTCTCAAGTGCTTCACTGTTTCTCGTTATTGCATGGAGTCTTTGGGGATCACTCATCATGACAAGCAGGTCTGCACCTCGTACAACCGAGAGAACCTCTCGTCCACGCCCCTTACCCTCTTCTGCCCCTTCAATAAGTCCTGGGACATCTAAGATTTGAATTTGTGCATTCTTGTACTTCATCATGCCCGGGATAACAGAAACGGTGGTAAAGGCGTATGGGGCAACCTTACTTTCAGCGTTTGTTAATGCATTAATGAGGGTAGACTTTCCGGCAGATGGTGGTCCAACCAAGACAACAGTCGCGTCTCCTTGTTTCTTTACAGCATACCCACCGCCCCCACCTGTTGAGCGACTTGCTGCCTCAATTTGCTTGTCTTTTAAAATAGCCAAACGAGCTCGAAGCATTCCGATATGACGTTCCGTTCCTTTGTGGTACGGAAGCTTACGAATTTCCTCTTCAATTTGTTTTATTGGGTCCAAAATTTCAGCCATGGTGGAATTGTACCGTATATAGGGTATAATATGCTATTCCTAGTGACTCATTGTACATTTTTTGTGTCTAATTCTGATCTCATGTACAATATGGTGGTCAATACGTACCCGTAGCTCAATTGGATAGAGCGCTTGTCTTCGGAACAAGAGGTTTGGAGGTTCGATCCCTCCCGGGTACACCAAAATAGGCGTATTCCTCAGCTAAAGATGTCTTAAGGAGATAGAGATCTTGGAAATTGTATTAGTCCTGAACTTGATTGTTTTTGTCATGAATTTCTTTTTGTTTGTTGTCCATGTCATCAACAAAAATTTGAGAATTGCTTCCACTTATGCTCTAATTGTCATCATCTGGGCTACAATACTTGGGCTTAACGTCCTTAATATTCTGCTGAAGAGATAAAATATCAGCCCCTTATTTTGAGGGTCTTTTTTTGTACCCCTAAAACTCGAAGAAATTTAAGTATAGTCCTCCAAGTGAAAAAGTCACAGCTGTAACTAATACCGATTCTTTACTACAATTCCCCTATCTACTCGCACCTTCTCACATAAGGAGATTGGTCATGAAGGTTATGGATGAGTCTGGACAACTGTTTTCTGTTCAAGGGACTGCAACGTTTTTAGAAACAGTGACCGACCGACAAGCAGTTTTTGACGAATTGCGCAAAACACCGGATGATGTGTTTGCTGTCTTTTCAGACGTAACAAAAGTGCGTGGGCACTCAAAAACTGCGTTTGTCGCAAAGAAGATCCGTCTGACAGACGAGAAATCTTTCGATGATATGGTAAAGAGGTACTCTAAAGAGAAGGCACCTCCAGGTGTCGTAAGAACCCTCACTATTATCATTCGAGGAAAGCTCTTAGCCGCGAGTTAGGTTTACTCCCTTGACAGGAAATGCACAGCCAGTGCTATTCTGTCAGGGGTTATTTTTTAGTTAACAAAAGTGAAATACATAATTATTGCTGGCGGCGTCCTAAGTGGCCTTGGTAAAGGCATAACTGCTGCCTCCCTCGGTCTTCTCCTAAACTCCAGAGGAATTAGAACAACACTCGTTAAGTGCGACATGTATTTAAACATTGACGCAGGCACAATGAATCCATTGGAACATGGTGAAGTCTTTGTAACTCATGATGGTCTTGAAACAGATCAAGACTTAGGACACTACGAACGATTCATCAATAAAAATATTTATCGAGAAAACTACATGACCAATGGTCAGATCTATTGGGATGTACTTCAAAAAGAACGAGCCCTTTTCTACAAAGGAAAATGTGTAGAACCATATCATCAAATTCCTCCAGAGATTGCAGCACGATGGGAACGTGCTGGTAAAGTAAACAACGCGCAGGTTGTCATCGTTGAGTTAGGTGGAACGGTTGGTGAATACGAAGGACTCTTGTTCTTTGAAGCAGCACGAAGAATTAAACTTGAAAGACCACATGACATTGCTTTCATGTTAGTAGGATACCTCCCGGCACCAAGCTCTATTGGAGAACTCAAAAGTAAACCATTACAACAGTCTGTACAGGCATTAAATTCTCTTGGCATTCAACCAGACTTTATCATTGCACGAGCAGAGCGCGAGATTGATGAGAAACGAAAAGAAAAAATACACCTTGCTTCAGGTGTTCCAGTTGACCACATCATAGCTAACCCAGATGTGGCGAGTATCTATGATGTACCACTCGTTCTTGAAAGACAGAATGTTCCTGAGATGGTTGCAAAATCACTCAAAATTAAACTAACAGAGAAAGACATGAAAGAGTGGAGACACATGATTTCCGAACGCGAGAAGGCAACCAAAAAGATTCGTGTTGGAATCATAGGAAAATATCAAAAGACGGGTGACTACACTTTGTCTGATACCTATGTTTGTGTCGTTGAAGCCCTAAAGCATGGTGCTCGGGTAAACGAAGTTACACCTGAGCTTGTGTGGATTAACAGTGAAGATTTAGAAGGAATGACGTATCAAAAGTCAGCAAAGATCTTGCGCGACCTTTCTCTTGATGGAATTGTTGTTCCACAAGGATGGGGAAAGCGTGGTGTTGAAGGAAAAGTAACTGCAATCCGTTTTGCACGAGAAGAAAAAGTTCCATATTTAGGTTTGTGTTTTGGTATGCAAATGGCTGTCATTGAATTTGGTCGAAATGTTTTGCATTTAGCCAATGCCAATACTCAGGAAGCAGATCCTAAAACTAAACATCCGGTGATTCATGTCATTGAGTCACAAAAGAAACTCCTGAAAAATAAACAATATGGTGGAACCATTCGACTTGGTGCATGGGCATGCACACTTACCAAGGGTACAAAACTTGAAACGATCTATACAGAAAACACTCATTCCACTGATGCAGCGTGGCTTATGCAAAACCCAATGCAAGAAAAATTAGTAGATGCGAAGGGAAGTATCTTTGAAAGACACAGACATCGATATGAATTTAATATCGATTACAAAGAAAGATATGAAAAGGCGGGTATGACAATTGCTGGTTTGTCACCAGACAAGACACTCGTTGAAGCAATTGAAATTGCTGACCATCCATTCTTTATTGGTACTCAGTTCCATCCGGAATACCTTTCTCGTCCACTTGCCCCTCATCCTCTCTTTATCGGTTTTACAAAAGCCTGCAAGAAAACAAAAAAGTGAGCAGTTAAAAAATAACTGCCCACTGCTGTGTCACACATTCTTCTTTTTGTTGAATCCGCTAGTGATTCATAATCTCGGGAAAGCCTAACCCGTTCGTGAATTTGGTGCTCTGCATCCACCACTCCACATATCGAACCGGTTGGCTTTGAGCATCAGGGGGTGAACTTCCTTTATATACCTCAACACCTGATAGGTTCCATTGAACATTACTTCGATCAATTTTGCCCTCAGCGGTTAGGGTAACCATTCCCCACTTCTCTGCCGTTTTAAACCCGATTTCTGCTACTTCACCACCATAGTATACGTTTGAAAACATATGGTACGAAGCAGAACAGTCAATTACGATAAACGGACCTTCCCAGGAGCCACCAGATCGCTTTAGCCATACTGTTTGGCCTACGTCTGCGACTGACATCAAGGAAACCCCATCTATGTAGCCAGAAAGATCGATGTTCTTGCCTTGGGCAACCTGTTCCATGACACCTGGGTTATACCAAACGATATTCCCCACAATGTGAACGGGTGCTGGGCGTCTGTATGATTCATCGGTGATAAGTCCCGGAATCCATCGACCACGATAGTCGCAATAGCCGTTTTCTAAAAGTGAAAGATCACCTTTAAAGCTAAATTGCCCGATTTGTATGCAATTGTCTTTTGTCAGGTCCTGAGGAAGGACCGTATTCGTAAGCACTAAGAGTGCCATGACCAAGATATGTTTCAACTCGTACTCCTTGTTTGTGTGACGAAGAAAGTATAGCAGAAGCTTTGTTCTTTGTTGTATAGTGAGTTATGCGAATTGCACAAATTCTACTACTGGTTGTGATCCTCGTAAGCCTTGGATATGTATTTGTAAACCGAAGTGCATTACAAATTACGAAAAATGGCCTAGTCGTTACGACGAAGAACGAACAGACAGCAACGCAGAGTGCTTCGCTTGAAGAACAAACGGTTCTAAACATGTTAAAAGAACCACAGGTTACAAGTACTGATCACTTTCCCCCTGCAGATTTAAAATTTACAAACCAAGATGCTAAGTCAGCAGTTCTTATGAAAAAGGCAATTGTCGTAAATGGTCACACGGTGTACTTGAATGGGAATGAATATATGGCGGTAGCCCCTGCAGACCCTTCTCGAGTATTTAACCCAGCTCCGGTTCCACATGCAACGCTTCAGGCAGAAGGATGGGTACCAGAAATCAAGACAAAAACTCAAAAAATAACTCCGTTTATTGTTTCTGAAGCAAACACCAAAATAAATGGGTACTTAAAAAACCTTGATGGATCAGTTATCGCTTTTATTTATTCTGAAGAGACAGTAAACAACCAGACAACATATCGATATTTAGTCAGTGATCCAACCCCGATGGCAACGTTGAAGTAATTTATCCTTCCACTTTTCGCTCACTCATTTCACACAGAGCCACAATGAACAATGATTCACTCCACCCAAGTGGTGTATTTGCATTGTATTCAGGCGAATTACTAAAGTAGAGTTCAGGCAGCCCATGTTCAGTATCAATTGCAATTAAATCTTTCAATACCTCTTGTGCCTTTTCCGTTAATCCCATTTCTTTATAAATAATGGCAAGCCATGCCAAACCAAATGTCCATTCAGCCTCTTCACTCACTTGATCTTCATTCTTGTTGTAGTATCGGTCTCCCTTGTATCGAATAATTCCACGAGCACGCCGCAAGTGGTACTCAACGTGTTCAAGTATCTGAGTTCTTTCCGTTGCAGTTACCACCCGGTATGGCCAAATAAGTGAAAGAAGTGACAAATCGACAAACTTTCGTTCAGATTCACGAGGCAAGAGTGCCCGAAGTGAACGCTCACCATTCTCAATTAACTCTCGAGGGACAACAATACCAGGTATGTGTTGAATTGCTTTAAGTCCTGCAACACAGGCACCAACAGAACTTGCGTGTACTTCTTCATCTTCCTCCCACATACCAGAGTCCCGGTCATGCCAGTACTCGATACTTGCAAGATAATGCACCAGCTTTTGCACAATACGACGGTGGTCTTCGTTTTTCACAACACTTCTGTTGTGATGGTGCTCTAGCTCTCCTATTCGATATAATACGCAGCCTACGGCATCGTTCTGCTTATTTCCCCACTCCTCCCAAAACTCATCAAAGGTTTCAGGGTGGAATCGTGCATGAATGTATTCAAAGCTGGCCTTTGGTTTCTCCTTTATCGCGGCGTCAATCTTAGCTTCATGTTTCAAAAAGATAGCTAAAATGGCGTCAGTTGTTTTGCTTACTGTCCCCCAGTCTCCAATAATTTCAAATGCAAGTGTTTCATAGAAGTTATCACGAAGCCAACTTTTGTCATATCCAGTTGAAACACCTTTCCCTGCAGCTGAAAACAACCCTGAATCATATTCAAGTGACTTTAAAATCGCTAAATGACGATCAATTAACTGCTGATAGGTAAGTCGGGCCATACAATTCATTATACAAACGGCGGACGCAACTTATCTATTGCCAAAGGTTCTTCTGTGGCGGATATACCTATATTGTGGTATTATTCTTTCATCGAACGGATATAAATGAAGGAGTATTGCTTTGGAAGGTATTACCTGGGTAGAGTCACGATTTGCAGGCAATGATGTCGATCAAGATGATCTACATCATATGCGACATCCAGATGAGATTGATGCTATGGTGCGTCTCTTCAAACAAACAAAACTTGAGGCGAGAAGAAATCCAAGCTATGTAGAGATAGATATTCCTGCATTAGGACGAGTCACCTTTCAAACTGCGATCTTGATTGATCCCTCATACAAAATACCGCAATCAGGCTATTTGCGACAACTTGCAATTGAGCAAGGGAGATTCATTCCAGTAGAGTAAGAAGTAGGTCGGCTATGTGCCGACCAATTTTTTTATTTACAACCTAACGCTTGTTTACACTGTGCACGATAACTCTCAGGAGCTGAGTCACATGCTGAACACTGCATATCGGTATTTGTCTCACCAGAGACTGCTTTTGGTTTTGCCTGAATCGAAGGAATTGCAAGTGCACTCAAATCAGTAAATACAACATTTGCAGGAAGTTCAAAAGAAGTACTGTCTGTGGTCCATGGTGTGCATGAGTAATCATATTTTTGATCTATATCAACAGGCTTTTTTGCTGTTTCAACTTCTTTCGCCTTTTCAGTTACATCGAACGCCATTTTGTATCCATTTCCTTCTCCTTCAATCCAAAAATAAGAAGTTTTTCCATCTGTAATCATATGAGTTGTCATTTCTTTGCCTTCTTCTTTAGTTACCATATCAGTTCTCATTTTTTGATTAGCTACATGAACCGTTCCTGTAACGTTTTCTGTTGAAAAACGACATTCTTGTACAGGACCTGCAAGGAGATCTTTCAAAGATTTTGCTTCAGCAATAGACGTTTGTTGTGAAGTTTTACCTTCTGAAGTGACTGAAGACTGTTCTGTTCCTTTGCCTTTTAAAAGAACTGCAGCTGCTACCACAATTGCAATAAGAACAACGATGACAATTCCAATTTTCAATTTCATGAGGTTAGTATACCGTTTTTATAAGCCTTGGCAACATGTCATTTGTGAAGATAACCCCGCAGACAATGCGGGGCTTTTTGTTCAAGAGGAAACCCCGGACGCCAGTCCGGGGATGAATCGTTTTGCGCG
>CAZMSJ010000008.1:0-40083 GCA_964568925.1 uncultured Gammaproteobacteria bacterium | reverse complement strand
GTGACTGTCACATTCCATCCGTCTTCACCTTCAACGACTGTTACCTTACCTGAAATATCAGATAGTGGTGCCAAACTCTTTGGAAGTCGAGCTTCAAAGAGCTCTTCAACACGTGGCAATCCTTGTGTAACGTCTACTCCGACGACTCCTCCACTATGCTTTGTTCGCATAGTTAGCTGTGTTCCAGGCTCACCGATTGATTGAGCTGTGATAACTCCAACTGGTGTTCCCATTTCAACAGGTTTCTTGTTAGACAAGTCCCATCCATAACACTTTACACAGATTCCGTATCGAGCTTGACAGGCGAGTGCTGATCGTACGTGAACCGTATTGATATTAGCTGCGTCAATTGCTTTGACAACATCCTCATCAATGATGTGATTTGCCTCAACAATCATTCGTCCATCTTCAGTAACTACATCTTTCAAGGCGAATCGACCAATGATTCGGCGTGTAAATGCCTGTGGTCGGAATTCTCGGTGAATTACCAATCCTTCCGTTGATCCACAATCATCAAGTCTAACGATGACATCATGTGCTACGTCAACCAATCGTCGAGTTAAGTATCCAGCGTCAGCAGTCTTCAAAGCTGTATCAGTCAATCCCTTTCGACTTCCTCGTGAACTTGTTACGTACTCGAATACTGAGAGTCCTTCACGGAAGTTAATCTTAATTGGGAGTTCAACGATCTTACCCATTGGATCAACAACGAGTCCTCGCATACCTGCCAATTGCTTAATCTGTTCTCGACTTGTACGACCGACCTTTGCATCGATGACGATTCTGATTGAGCTGTTTGGATCAACCAAATCCCATGTCTTGTCTGCAATTTCTTCAGTTGTTTCGATCCAAACCTGTTCAGCAAGTCGTTTCTTCTCTTCCTTGGTGATAAGTCCCATTGAGAAGTTTCCTTCGATTTCAGAAACCTTCGCATTTGCTGCATCAATGATTTCATCCTTCTGTGGATGAATGACTGCATCAGCGATACCGAATGAGAGTCCTGAATATGTTCCTCCCATAAATCCGAGATCCTTAATATCATCGATCATTCCAACAACCTCTTCGTGAGTACACTTAGAGAATCCTTGTGTGATCAAGTCTTGGATCAAACCAGAACTCATGTTTTCGTTAACAAATCCAAAGATCTCTGGCAAAACTTCGTTAAAGAGAATTCGTCCAACTGTTGTGACAAGCATGTTTCCGTTGTGATGAACGGTAATAGCTTGCTTCAAGTTCACCTTTCCAGCTTGATATGCAGTTACTGCTTCAGCAAAGTCTGTAAAGACTGTGTCGAGCTCTGGCAAACGAGTATCAAGAGCTGTTAAGTAATAGACTCCAAGCGCAATTTCCTTAGATGATGGTGCAGTCGTTGGTGAACCATCGGCTGGCTTCAACAAGTTCTTATCTGCAAGCATTCGTTCCTTAACTTCAGCAATAGATTGCTCAGAAAGTGGCAAATGTACGGCCATCTGATCTCCGTCAAAGTCAGCGTTGAATCCTTTACAGACTGCTGGATGCAATCGGATTGCGTTTCCTTCGATCAAGACTGGGTAGAAAGCTTGAATACCGAGCTTGTGCAATGTTGGTGCACGATTCAAGATGACTGGATGATTCTTTGTGATCTCTTCCAAGATGTCAAAGACTTCAGCTGGTCGTCGTTCAAGGAGATTCTTTGCACTCTTAACGTTAGGTGCAATTCCTCGAACAATCATTTCTCGCAAAACGAATGGTTTTGCAATTTCCAATGCCATTTCCTTTGGAAGTCCACACTGGTGGAGCTTCAACTCTGGACCAACAACGATGACTGATCGTCCTGAGTAGTCAACGCGCTTACCCAACAAGTTTTGTCGGAATCGACCTTGCTTACCCTTAAGCATGTCTGAGAGTGATCGCAAAGGCTGCTTTCCTCGACCTCGTCGTGTTGCTTTTCGCTGTGATGCATCGATTAATGAGTCAACTGCTTCTTGCAACATGCGCTTTTCATTTCTCAAGATGATTTCAGGTGCTCCCAAACTCATCAAGTGCTTCAAGCGATTGTTTCGGTTGATTACTCTTCGGTACAAGTCATTCAAATCACTTGTAGCAAATCGTCCTCCTGAAAGCTGAACCATTGGTCGCAAGTCTGGTGGCAATACTGGGAGTACTGACAAGACCATAGAGGTTGGCTCAACCTTTCCAATTCGAAGTCCATCGATCAATTTAAGTCGTCGTGTGAGCTTAATGTATCGAGTACTCTTTGTCTTTGCAGATTGAACTTCTTCTCTCAAACTCTTTGAAAGACCTTCAAGATCAAGACTCTTCAATGCTTCAAAGATTGCATCAGCACCCATCTTCACGGTGACAAAGTCGGCGACATCGTAGACTGACAACTTGTCGTATTCATCTTCTGACAAGAATGAAAGTTTCTTTACATCTTTGACGAGTGAAACAAGTCGAGCAAAGAGTTCTTCTGTTCGTTCAAGTGTTAGCTTTTCTTCTTCAGCCAATGATGCTTCTCGCTTTCGTGTTTCGAGTTCAACTTCACTCATTGCAAGTGACAATTGTTCTGCACCTTTGATCTTTTCTTCTGCTTTCTTGGCTCGAACTTCTCCGTCATCTCGGACAAGCTGTTTCTTTTCAGCATAAATCTCTTTGATTTCAGCTGTCTTTTCTTCTCGCATTCTTTCCAAAACCTTCAATGCGTTTGTTCGACCGTCTTCATCAACACTCATGACCAAATATCGAGCAAAGTAGACAACTTGTTCAATTGCACGAGGTGCCAAATCAAGGACCAAAGAGATCTTTGATGGAGCTCCCTTAAAGAACCAGACGTGAACGACTGGTGCTGCAAGAGTAATGTGTCCCATTCTTTCTCGTCGTACTCGAGCTTCAGTTACTTCAACTCCACACTTATCACAGACAACTCCCTTGTAACGAATTCTCTTGTACTTTCCACAGTAACATTCCCAATCCTTGGTCGGACCAAAGATTCTTTCGTCAAAGAGTCCATCCTTTTCTGGCTTCAAAGTTCTGTAGTTAATTGTTTCTGGCTTTGTGATTTCACCACGACTCCAAGCTCTGATTTCTTCAGATGAAGCAAGCTTGATGTTTAGAGCAGTAAACTCTGACAAGTCATTGATAGCTGCGAGTGGATCTCCAACAGTCTTTGTTGAAACTCGAACTCCATCTTCTGGCATAGGCTCAAGAAGTGTTTTGTGTGAAACACCTTCAATGTTAATCGCAAGACCAAGAGAGTTTAATTCTCGAATCAAAACCTTGAATGATTCTGGAACTTTAGCTTCTGGAATTGGTTCACCCTTAACAATTGCACCGAAAGCTTGTGCACGTCCAACGATATCGTCAGATTTGATGGTAAGCATTTCTTGCAATGTATGAGCAGCTCTGTGAGCTTCAAGTCCCCAGACCTCCATTTCTCCGAGTCTCTGTCCACCCATTTGAGCTTTACCTCCAAGTGGTTGTTGTGTAACAAGAGAGTATGGACCAGTTGAACGAGCATGAGTCTTGTCTTCGATCATGTGCTTCAACTTCAAGATGTAACCAACACCGACGACTGTGTCTTCAGCAAATGGTTCTCCAGTTCGTCCATCATAGAGTCGTGCTTTACCGCTCTGTGGAAGTCCTGCTTTTGCCAATTCTTCAAACACAACTGACTCACTAATGTTGTCAAAGACTGGGAGTGAACCCTTTACTCCTTGAGTTTGAAGTGCCCATCCCAAATGAGCTTCCAACAATTGACCCAAGTTCATACGAGCAAGAACAGACAATGGGGAGATAATAATATCTACAGGGGTACCGTCTGCCAAATAAGGCATGTCTGCTCCAGGCATAACTCGGGCAATAACACCCTTGTTACCATGTCGACCAGCAAGCTTATCTCCGACAGTTACTTTACGAAGTTGTGCAACCTTAACAACAACACTCTTCATGACACCCGGCCCGAGCTCATCACCATGATCTTTGTCTAAGACAGTAACGTCAACGACGATACCTTCTTCACCATGTGGAACTCGAAGTGATGTGTCTCGAACTTCACGAGCTTTTTCTCCAAAGATAGCTCGAAGAAGTCTCTCTTCAGAAGTTAATTCAGTCTCACCCTTTGGTGCAATCTTTCCAACCAAAATGTCATTTGGTCCAACCTTAGCACCTAAGACAACGACTCCATCTTCAGCCAAGTTAGCGAGTTCAGCTTCAGAAACATTTGGAATATCTCGAGTCAATTCCTCAGGCCCAAGCTTAGTTTCAACAACATCAGCCAAGTATTCTTTAATGTGAACAGAAGTCAAAAGATCATCTTTCATCAATCGGTCAGAAACTAAGAGTGCATCTTCGAATCCGTATCCTTCGAATGAAGCGTAAGCAACAGTCAAGTTTGTTCCAAGAGCCAAGTCTCCTTGATCAGCAGATGCTCCATCAGCCAACAAATCACCAACTTGAACTTTGTCACCACTTAATACTCGAACCTTTTGGTTGTAAGCAGTTGATTGTGAAGTTCGCATGAACTTGATTGTGTGATAAGTTGCACGCTTTCCATCAACTGAAAGTTCAACTTCTGATCGTTCTGGAGCAACCTTAGTAGGGGTGTCCAAAAGAATTTCAATTCTGTTTGCATCAGCATATTCAACAGTTCCGTCAAAGTCAGATCGGATAACTTGATTCATTGCTTGAGCGATTTCAGCTTCCATACCAGTTCCAACAACAGGAGATTGTGGAGCAATCAATGGAACAGCCTGACATTGCATGTTACTTCCCATCAAAGCACGGTTACCTTCATCATGAGCCAAGAAAGGAATAAGTGAAGCAGAAGCTCCAAAGACCTGTCGAGGTGTCATATCGATGTAGTCAACGAGTGAACTTGCACCTTCACTAAATGATCCTCGGAAACGGAATGGAACACGATCATCAGTAATGTAGCCTTCGTCGTTAATAGTTACTCCACTGTGAGTGATATGCAAATCTTCTTCTTCATCTGAAGTAAGGTATACAAGTTCTTCAGTTACTTTAGCCATAGTCTGGCCTTTAACATCAACCTTTTCTACCTTTTTGTAAGGAGTTTCAATAAAACCGAACTCGTTTACCTTTGCGTACAAAGCGAGGTAAGTCACAAGTCCAATGTTTGGTCCTTCTGGAGATCGGACTGGGTCAATACGTCCATATTGTGACGCATTAATATCGCGGATTGAGAAACTTGCGCGTTCTCGGTTAATACCACCCGGCCCAAGAACTGAGACACGTCGAAGGTTATCAATTTCAGAAAGTGGATTGGTGTTGTCCAAAATAGTAGACAACTGGTTTGAACGGAAAAACTCATTAATAGATGCAATCAAAGGACGTGCATTAATTAAGTTCTGTGGAAGTGGTTTGTCTTCTGATGCAATCAAACTCATCTTTTCCTTTACACTTCTCTCGAGCTTCAAAAGACCTGCTCGGAAAGCATGTGTTCCAACAAGTTCTCCAACTCGTCGGAGTCGTCGGTTTGAAAGATGATCAATTTCATCTTGCTTGCCTTCTCCATTCTGGAGACCAATCAAGTAAGAAATAGTTGAAACGATATCTTCTTTGGTTAATACCCAATTCTCTTGAGTATTAGGCACATTAAGCTTAAGTCTCTTGTTGATCTTGTATCGTCCAACTTTACCCAAACTGTATCGTCGTCCATCAAGGAAGAGTGCAGCAAACAAACTCTCAGCGTTATCAATAATTGCTGGCTCGCCTGGTCGCAGCTTTCGGTAAATTTCGAGAAGTGCTTCTTCACGAGTCTTTGTAGAATCTTTCTCTAATGTCTTCTTGATGTATCGGTGTTCTTTGTTTTTATCAACATCAGCAAACAAAGCTTCGATTTCTCGGTCTGTTTCAATACCCATTGCTCGGAGAAGAACAGTAGCAACGACTTTTCGTTTCTTATCAATACGAGCTGACAATACGTCACTCTTACTGACTTCAAATTCGAGCCATGAACCATGGAGTGGTCGAACTTCTGCGAAGTTCAATTTTCGTCCTGATGCTCGATCAACTTCTCCAGCAAAGTAAATTCCAGGAGCACGTACAAGCTGGTTAATAACAGCACGTTCGATTCCGTTGATTACGAATGTTCCTCGGTTTGTCATTTGAGGAATGTTTCCCATAAAGACTTCTTGTTCAACTGCTTCACCAGTCTTCTTGTTGATCAAAGTTGCCATCAACTTAAATGGTGCAGCAAAAGTTAGTCCTTTTTCTTGTGCATACTTAGGAGTAATTGTTGGGGCTTCGAGTGTGTGGTTACCAAGCAAGAGCTGCCAGTTTTTACCAGTAAAGTCATCAATTGGAGAGATCTGAGCAATTTCTTCTGCGATTCCCTCAGAAAGGAACCACTGCCAACTTTCACGTTGGACGAGCGACAAATCAAGCTTTGGAAGGTTTTTTTCTGCTTTTGAAAATAGTCGTCGTGTTTGTTTTGCCATGAGGTTTTATTTTTTGTTTTTTAAGCCTAGAAAAGGCCCATGTGTCAAGTAAGCCTAAGGGCGATTATACAGGTATACCACGTGCTGTCAACAAGTAATTTTAAGCTTAAAGTAAAAGTACTTTGTGCTCGCGGATAGTGGCATTCTCTCATAGAGGAATTCCACATGCAACTAGGTAAGTAGTTATTGTTTTATTCTATTCTAGAAAGAAGCCAAAAAGGAACATCTTGAGCTCAATATTCGCTTGCATAATGAGCCATCAACATACCAACATTCTTTGTTACTTCAACAACAAGCTTCTGATCGTTCTCAATATACTTTCCATTTTTACCCATTAAGCGAATATAAACAACATCACCATCTTTTGTTGCAGTACTTAAATCAACAGATGTTTTTGTATGCATTCCAGATGTTAAAAGTTTTGATTTACCAACAACAACCTTTTCATTCTTCACATCTTTCATGACAACGATGTATGCATCACTGCCAAGCTCTACAGAATCAACCATAACAGCTTTCCCAGGATTAACATCACCAACTACTACTTTATATGAACTAACAGGTTCTGGATTAATACGAGGTTCTTCTGTAGCGACAGGGGAACCTGAGAAGAAAGCAAACTTACTATTCATAAGTACTGCGGCTGTAGCAACAACAACGACTGCGATCAACGCAATGATTACGGTGTTTCCTTGTTGTTTGTTGTTTGGGCAGCAACTGTTCATAGATTTAGTTTTTCAGACCTAAGCCTGGAACGCAAGCGGACTTTCGATATTTAAATTGAACCATAGGCTCTGTTCCGCCTTTGTATGCCATGATTAATCCACCAAATTGGGTCAATGAACCAGCAGACTTTGTATTTACATTAGAAATTGTTTGTTTCAAAGCACCGCCGTCAACTACGTTTCCGTAAACATCAGTGTAGTAGGTTTGGACTCCAGTTGAGTTATACCAGTTCAATGGGCCAGAGTAAGCTTCACGGTCACAACCTCGGTAACTTGATCGATTATCATTAAATTTGAAAATATTTGCGATAGCAGTTGGGTCCCATGTATAGACAAGCTTTGTTTTGTCTGCAGGATCCATAACCGTGATTGGATCAAAGACTGCAGTAGATGTTGTAGCTGAGGCAACTGTGTTTCCTTTGTTTACAATATTGAGTCTATTTTCCCAAATTTCGTAGGCTGAATCGAGCTTACAACCGTATCCCATGACAGTTCTCTGCTCACGTGGATCAGTACAGATAGTTCCGACGTTTCCAACATCAGCAAGCCCTTGTACATCCATTCGTACGCCAGTTGAAGTGACTACGTGGAAATCCATTGAGTGGAAGCGTGTTGAGAAACGTGCTGGTCCACCAGTTCCCATGTGGAAACAATAGTATGAATCGTGCAAGGCAACTCCACCTTCATCATTTCGTGTTCCTTTGTTGTGAACGAAACACTTGAATCCGGCATGTGGCTCATCCATAGCAACTTGTGCTGGGATGTAATCAAAGGGTACTGCTCCTCTAAAGATGTTACTGGTTGATGGATCATCACCATGCTCGTGTGCAAAGGTACACTTTGTGCCATTTGGGTTTGCAGGGTCAACCGGAACAGTTGTTGGGTGCCAAGTTCGATATGTTTTTCCATCTGGACCAGTTGTTACATATCGATCGTGAACTGCAGCACTACATGTTCCCAAGAGATCAGCAGAAACTACACCGTAGATAGTTGAAGTTGTACCTGTTGTTGCAGTTGGAACAGGAGACATAGACATTGTCATCGTTGCAGGTGGTGTTGCTGGTGGTGCAGGTGGAACTGTTACAACTGGTGTAGCTGTCGCAACGGTAGTTGCAGTAGCGGTTGCTGTTGCAGTAGCTGTTACAACAGGAGTAGTCACTGGTGTGGCAGTTGCAGATGCTGTTTGATAAACAACTCGAAGTCGTGCAGCTTTTCCAGTTGATGGTGCACCATACACTTCTTTACGTGCATAAGCTGATCCTTTACCTTTAGCGATCAAGACAAATGAGTTTCGTGGAGCACTTCCACTGGTGAAGAGTTCAGAAACAACAGAAGTCACATCATATGACTGAGTACTGTTTGCTGGCCAATTAACATTATCTGAATAAGTGTTTGAACTTGTTGTTAATGGAAGTGATGACAATTTCACACCTGAGGAGAAACCAGTTGAATTAGATTTGTCACCATAAAAGGTTGTTCCAACAGTAATCCAATTACCAACAGCGACAAAATCAACAGTAGCAGACTTAATAGTTGCGCCTGCTGGAACACTTCCTCCACTAAAGACCATACCAAGATATGACTGAGTTGTACTTTGTGCAGTTCCAATCCAAGCTTTCTGTGCACCAACAACAACAGTTGTTCCATCTTGGTTTGCGATTGAAGTAGGTGTTTGAACAGAGAACTCTGTAGTTGCCTCTGCAAGAACTGCACCGTTAACACGACTACCTTGTGTCTGTCTGGTTACGGCTGAAGAAATGATTGCAGCACCGATTGCGAGTACTCCTACTACTGCAAGCGCTGCATACTGTGCAAAACCTCTATTTTTTTGCATGTAAATTTATTTATACCGGACAAATTGAGCGTGGTCAACCATTACTTTTATATTTTCCCCTCTATCCGAGGCTATTAATTAATATATTTTGCAATGTTTTGATTATGCTCTTCGAGTGTTTTTGCATAATGAATCACACCGTTTTTGTCATGAAGATAGAAGATATAGTCATTTGCAACAGGACGAGCTGCGGCCTCTAGTGCTGATTTTCCAGGATTTGCAATTGCATGTGGAGGAAGTCCGTTAATTTTATATGTGTTAAAAGCTGAAGCAATTGTGTAATCACCACGCAAAACTGTCGGCCACCAGTCAGAACACTTCTTACTATCTTTACATCTTAAGTTTGCAAGCGTGTATTGAACTGTTGCATCAACTTGGAGTGGCATCCCCAATCGAAGTCTGTTGTATAGAATGCCTGCAACCATCGGTCTCTCATCCCCTTTCAGTGTTTCTCTCTCGATAAGAGAAGCTAACGTCACAATCTCAGCGTCTGTCATCTCAATTGGAGTTTGTTTAACCAAAAGTGCAAAATTTTTCTTAAACTCATTTTTTAACAGAGTGATAGCTCCCTGTGGGGTAGTGTCTTTTGGCACCAGATATGTTTCTGGATATAAATATCCTTCTTCCTCAATACTTAACGTCAAAAAGGAATCAATGAAGCTGTCAGCGGTCACACCTGACAGAGAGAGTCCAGTTACAAAGCGGGAAGGAACCTGTTCACGTCGTATACCTTCAGGAATTGTTACCCACACTTGTTGAGGACCCTTTTGAATAACTGCAATTACATCTTTCAAAGAGAGGTTCTGTGGAATTTCAAATTCTCCAACTGGAAGCTTGCCTGATAGATTTTGAAGTCTTAGGTACAATTTAAAGGCGAGTTCACTTTTAATAACGCCTGCTTCAAACAGTTTCTTTCCAATTGCTTCTCCACTACTCCCTTTAGTAATTACAACAGATTTTTTAGTTGAGACTTCTCCTGGTGCAGCAGTTTGTGTTTTCCACCAAGCGAAAGCAGAAATAGAAATAACAATGAAGATAACAAGAAGAGTACTAACACTTACTAGAGCTATTCGTATCGATTTCGACATACGTGTCATATTGTATCAAATTGATAAGGTCCAAGGTAAAAAAACAGGCGCCCAACATAAAGGGCGCCGAGCGAGACAAACTTACTGAGTCTTTTGCCAACTTACCGAAATCTGCAAATCAGACTCAACGGTCTTATAGCTGAGATGAACAGTACCTTCCTTTTCTGCAAAAGTGGCAGTAACAACGTCTTGCACCACTTCAAGAACAGTGGGCAAGTGTTCAGCAATTCTGGCTACAGATAGAGAGCGAGACGTAAGCCGTGAAATATGAATCTCTGTGACCGACTCCTCCCCAATTGACATAGGAAGCTTAAGAGCTTGCCAAATACTTTCGAACATCTCTTGTTCGTTCACATCCAATGCTTCTGTATCTAGTGTAATAATTGGCATCGAAACCTCCTAAAACTTGCGACCTCTGAATTATAAGTTACAATTTCCTTTTGTCAAGAAAAAAGAAAACGGTGCCTTTTGACAGGCACCGCTTGGTACTAAACCGGGGTCAGTGTAAAAACAAGGTCCCCTTTCTTTGAAATTTGTACACTAATTCGTACCTGCTCTTTAAGTTCTTGAAACCGACCAGATAACTGGATAACAACATCACTGACGGCAAGAGACAAAAGTATTCTGTAGTTTTTGGGAACGCTTAACATTGTTTGTGTTAATTGTTCTCTACACATTTGAATCTGGCAGGTCTTTCCTGGTTTCAAAGAGTGAGACAGGTGTGTACGAATCTCTCGAGTAATAACAATGCGATTTTGGTTATCGATAGCTTGTTCAATTGACACGAAAGCCTCCTTTATACAAAAAACTCTTGACCATTATACAGAATTTCTTTTTTTATATAAAAAGAAGAAGAAGTGAGGGGGTTATTTCATTTCTGAAACAAGTGCTCGTCTGAAGTTACCACCCTTTTTAATGTATGTACGTCCACAAGAACAGGTAACCTTTTCACCCAAGCGGTGTTTTTCTGTTTTCATAGCAGACAAGTACTTTCCACAACCAACACATCGACCTTGACTCATGAGCCATGCTTGGATTGGTGCAACTGCGCTTTTAAACATAGTTTCATTATATCAGATTGATTCATCTCGAGTATCGAGATAGCTCTGCAGCATAATAGCTGCAGCATATGCGTCTTCATTTTGATGTCTCTTCTTTCGTCCAATACCGGCGGCTATCGCCCGTTCTCGTGCGTCAAAACTAGTTAATGTCTCATCAATGTAGTCGATCGGAAGGTGAAGCTTAGCTGAGAGTGTTTCACCAAACTCTTTAGACTTGTTTGCAATGTCCCGCTCTGAGACTCCTACAACTAATTGGGTAATTCGTTCTGTTTCAATAATCTTTTGAAGTTTGACGAGAAGTTCATCTATCTCTTGATAGCGAATAACAAGATACGGATCAGCCAATGGTCCTGTTGCTAAAGCAACTCCAATTTTTCTTTCCCCGTAATCTATACATAAAATATTCATCTGGCTGATAGTGTAACTTCAGAAGGGGGAACAAGTCCAGCTTTTACAATAAGTCTCTTCGGTCGTCTTGGGTCTCCTGGAGGAACACATGTCACAAGAGACAAGGTGCTGCCTGCAGTGTCTTGTGACAACACATTTAAGTCTGTAGGAAGAACTTCAAACATATCGTAGATTTTGTAGGTATAGGAAACACCATCATATTCAACTTGCACATAGTCTCCCTTCTTTAATGTTGGGAGTGTAGAAAAAACCGTCAAGTAATCGTTAGGGTTAAAAAATTGAGGGAGAACTGAGTGACCAAAAACAACCGTGTTCCCTCGCTTCCCTGGTTGTGCCGTTCCAGGGTATTGAATTAAATACTCTGATAAATCTTCTCCCCCCATTGAAACGGTTACATCTTTAATCCCCAATTTAGGAACAGTAATCGTGTAATAGCGAACTCCACTTTCAACGCTTGAGAGTGAATTGTTTGTAGGAAACCAGGTAGAAGCATTTGTGTAATCAACTTGCTTCTCTGGAACAGGAGATAACAATTTTGTAAATCTTTCACTTGAGAATTGATATGAAATAAGTGGGAAACACACTGCAACAAGAAGAGAGACACCAATGGCTGCACTCAATACGGCAAGGCTCCTTAAGAGAAATGTATTTTTCATGAAAGAGAAAATGTTGTTATCGTGCAGATACGACTTCAACGGTAATGTGGCTTTTAATAAATGGAATAAGCTTCAAAAAGCTTGGCAGTCGAGGTGTTGTTGATACCTCTGCCTTCACAAAACCAGGCACTGTCTTTAAGACATCACTCACAACAGTCGTTCTCTTCCCTGCTATCTTATTTACAATCTGATCTGGATCAGTGTCAGGCAAAAGGTTTGCGGTCGCTGAACCACGAGCTGTGTAGATTCCCCCCTGATTAACAACATTCTCCACCCGAACTTCAATCTGTTCAGGACGAAGGGTAAAACCAGCTGGAACTTGTGGCGAAAGAAGTGTTGCTGAAAGTTTTTGCAAACTGTCACGAGAGACCGCAAGTCCAGTAGCTGACACATCAAGTGACATGGTTATGTTCGCTGACTCATCACCAATCTTTGCACTTGAAGTTTTTTTAGTAACTTGGGTTGTAAGAGAACTATCTATAAATATTTCATTTCCAGTTAGCTGTGCCATCAAAGATGTTTTTGCATCTGAGGTAACCGACTCAGTTACAGCTGCAGTTATGGAATCGAGATCAGCTTTTGATACTGCACTTACTTCTCGACTACTTCCTCCGGTTAACGCAGTTTCAACAACTGCATCAACTTCACTGGTTGGATAGTTTGAAACTTTTAATGCCTCACCTGCTGCCAAGTTTGAATCAGCACCGATACTTGAAGCGGTGACTGACACTGTCTGAGTACCAGGGGTCGTTGGTGAAGTTGCAGCGGAAACAGAAGCTGATTGATCAACCGTAAACTTTACATCCTTGTTTGTTGAAAGAAGAGCTCCTGCAGAAAGTTTTACGGGAAGTGACGTTCCATTTCGAATAGTTATCGTTCCCTTGGCGCGTTCACCGACAGTCTTTGTACCTGAAGCTCCTTGTGTTTTCTCCCCAGAGACAGAGACACTTAAGGATCGTGCTGGAACTTTATTTGAAGCAGCATCAATGTCCGCGATTGATGAATCAAAGGTAAGGTTTAGTGAATCTGTTAAGTTCCGTGGTGCGACGTAGACCAACACATCTGCCTTTGGAAAATAAATCCAGGCAGCAATAAAGAGTACCAAAACTACAACTGGAACTACCGCGACGATTGGGAACTTCTTCTGAATCCCTGACAGAGACTTCATATGAGGAGTGTGGTGAGATTCTGTTTTATGAATATGAATTGGAGCCTCTTTTACTGGAGTCACACCACGAGCAGGGAATCGCAACTTTAAACCTGAAAACAAATGAGTGATCTTATTTACCCCAGATGACACAGGGTTCCTCTGTGACTGCACCGCGTGAGTTACGTCTCCCTGTACTGCATGACTTACTTCATCATTTACAGCAGTGATATTTTCAATATCTTGTTCAGAGACAAACCCTAAGTTTGTAAGCTCATCATTGTCATCAACTGGATTCTCCTCGGCAATTTCTGGCTCTTCTTGATCAGGGATAATAAGCATTTTTACATCTCCCAGTTCAGTAGAAGCTGAATATGACACGGCAACACATTTTTTCGTAGTATCAGCAATTGATATCTGAGGAGTGTGAAGGAAGTTTATTTCAAATTCATTTTTATTCCATTCAGCTAATGACAAGGTGTCCCGTGCTTCAATGAGTTCTCCTTCATGCGCACCGTATAAAATAATACGAGTTGGCATTGGATCATTATGTGATTTAAATCGAGCAAGCCCTTCTAATACATCTTCAAACAAATGGACGCTTCGAGCCACACTTACGGTACCAGCAGGGTTGCCGAGTCTAAAGAGGGTAACATCAAGCGTTTGTTTATCTATGCCGATAAAGGCTCCAGTCATCGGAGAACCTTCTGCATGTTTAATTTCATGGGCGAGAGCCTCAGGAAGGATAACAAATCCAATCGGAGTTAACGATAACTTCTCAGACACTTCTTTAATTAGTCCCAAGTACTGATTATTGATTCGACCATCTTCAATCCAGGTTGGAGGAAGACCAAACACTGTTTTTGAAGGTTCTGGAAGTGGATCTATATCAAGTTCACTTACCGCTGAAGTTAGTGCGGCATCAATTGATGCGGTTAAGTCATCACCATCGGTTGCAATGGGTTGACCGATTGATAGTACTTTTGTTTCATCGCCATCACGAGTCCAAATAGCTGCAGCAGTCGCACCTTTTTCGATAATGATGGTCCAGAAATATTCAGATTGTTGAGCCATGGGCAAGAGTAGAAAACACTTTTAGACAGAGACTGTAGCGTAGATTCGGCGAATGCCAGCACCAGCAGCTTCTTCTTTAATAATTGTAACATGGCCAACCTCAGCAAGGTGAGTAACATGAGGCCCACCACAGACTTCTTTTGAAAAGAAATCTCCGTTAGGATCACCAACGGTATAGACTTTCACTTGCTCTTCATATTTTTGAGTAAAGAAGGCGAGAGCACCAGCACTCTTAGCTTCTTCCAAACTCATCATCGTAAACGAAACTGGTAAATCTTTATCAATTTGTTCATTCACGAGTGTTTGTACCTGCAACAGTTCTTCACTCGTCATCTTTTGTGAGTGTGTAAAATCAAACCGAAGTCTCTCGTGCGTAATGTTGCTGCCTTTTTGACCAACATGATCTCCTAATACCTTTCGCAGTGCTGCATGCAACAAATGTGTTGCAGTATGAAGTCTGGTAGTTTCTGCTGAGTGATCCATTAAACCTCCCTTAAAGACTCCAGCTGATGCAGTTCTTGATTTGTTTTGATGTTCTTCAAATGCATGTCTAAATTGATCAACATCAATCTGCTGTCCTTTCTCTTGAAAAATTTCAATTGAAAGCTCAAGAGGGAAACCATAAGTTTGATACAAATCAAATGCCTTGCTTCCATCAATTTCACTAATTTTTGAAACTTCCTTCAACCCCTTCTCCAGTGTTTTAACAAATTTTTCAATTTCAGCCCGTACGACTAATACGATCTCTTCTTTTGAAATGTGCTCAAAATAGATTGATTTATAAGAAGCAACAAAACTTTCGATGACAGAAGTAAAAAGATCAGCATTCGTTAAGTCAGCACCCAATTGCTTTGCCTTAACAATTGCACGGCGAAGAAGCCTTCGCAAAATGTAGCCTTGTGCTTTGTTTGAAGGAACAACTCCTCCGGCAATTAAAAACACAGAAGCTCGCATGTGATCAGCAATAATTCGCATTGCATGGCTTTCTTCATGGTATTCTTTCCCGGTCTTTTCTTGAATGAGTCCAATCACATCTTTAAATACATCAACTAAGAAGACATCTGGATTATTGTTTACAGCAGCAGCAAGTCTTTCCAAACCACCACCAAAATCAACATTCTGTTGTGGAAGCTCTTCCAATTTCCCTTGATCATTTTTCTTGTATTGAATAAACACCGAGTTTCCAATTTCCATAAAGCGACCACAATCACAGTTGGGGTGGCACACCTCATATTTAAATGCAGAATTCTCATGCAAATGGAGCTCTTCACCAAAATCAAAGAACATTTCAGAATCAGGACCACCAATTTCACCAACTGGCATTTGCTCAGGGGTACCACTTCTACTCCACCAATTCTTCTTTGCTGGATATTGGTAGATTTTGACGCCGTCAACGAGACCTTCTGACCCAGGGCGTGCACCTTCACTTGTCATAAGTATTTGTTTCCAAATATCAATTGATGTGGTGTCTTTCTCTACCTCGTCATTCCCTTCAAAGACCGAAACAAAAATTTTATTTTTGTCTAACCCTAACCCTTCAGTACTTGTTAAAAACTCATAAATCCACGGCAACTGCTCTGCTTTAAAGTAGTCACCCAGACTCCAGTTACCAAGCATTTCAAAGAAGGTAGTATGTCTGTTGTCGCCAACTTCTTCGATATCTTGGACACGAATGGAAGGTTGAGAATCAACAAGGCGCACTGCTCCAGTTGGGTGTTTCTCTCCCATGAGATACGGGACAAGGGGTTGCATACCTGAAGAGGTAAACAGGGTAGTTGCATCATTTTCAAGAACAAGCGACGCAGGAGCAATTTCAGTGTGCCCCTTTGATACAAAAAATGAGATGTATTTGCTTCGGATATTCGAAAGCGTCATGAAGGGATTATAGCGCACGAGGGTAGATAATAAAAATGCCCGAGATAAAAAATCTCGGGCCTCTGCCTATTCTTTCGTCTGATTAACAGTGTCCAGAAATTCGGGAATGGTGAGTATACCTACCCCAAACAGATGAAAGAACGTCAGAAAAAAGCACACTAAGGTAACAAGTGAATCACTTGAACCACCAGGATTTCCTTTGATAAGGCTTATGATAAGCCCAGAAAAGGCAACTCCTGATAATGCAAATGACACGAGTGTCGAGAAAGCTGCCAAGTTAAGCAAAATCTCCCGGGATGCCAGAAAACCTAACAGAGACAATATCAGAATGTTAGTTAACGCTACCTTAACAACTGCAAGGTCTATCCCATTTACAGTGTTAAACACATAACAAACAATCAAAACAAACAGAGCAAACAGCTGTAATGTCGTGTAGAGGAATTTCACTCTGCGTTGACTCACGAAATACCTGATTTGGTTCATTTAAGACCTTCCTTATCTTTTGTTAGTCTGCCATTTACCAACTTGTGATGGCAATCAAAAATAAACGACCCAGAAATCCCAGTAGGATACATGAGCATGACGATACCCATCAAGAGATGTAACATGAAATCTACATCTACTTTCAGGGGAACTATTGACAAGAAAAGTATGCACAAAAACAAAAACAGACCACACATCGCAAGTATCATACTCCCCACACCAACCCTACCGAGAACGATTGTGCTTCCCCAGCCTATTACCCATATTTGAATAACGGGAATGATAAGGGAACCAAAAAGGACTACGTTTGTTCTCCCTTGAGACAGCAGGAAGAAAATCGAGAAAAAGGTCACCCATAAACCAAAAACCATGGTCATGAGCCACTTTTTAGTAGAAACAGGCAATACCTGTTCTGAATTCACCAAACACCTCCTCAAGAATCACCTATAACAAGAAGCAGTATACTGATAATGTGGTTAAAAGGCAAATTGAAGCTACACCTCTTTCATATGATCCTCAGAAGTCCCATGTCCTCTCATCCCTTTTCCATTGCGAAGAAGTTCCAAAATCCCAGTGAGCTTCTCAGGTCGCAGGAGTCCTCCCCCTAAGATTGAATCATCCAAAATACTATTGAGTCTACGAAGCGCACGCTTCATATCAAGAATAATCAATAACACCTGTATACCAACCACAAGAAGAAGGATGGTGAGTGATATAACAACAACAATTAACAGTATTTGAATATTATCCATAATTATTTTTTATTAACAACTTGTATTGTTCGCTTAATAATCGTTTCTCTCCCTGAGCGTGAAATTGCTTTTATCTCAACTTCGGTAAGCTCAGGTGAAACATCAATCTCAGTTACAAAATTTCCATCGTCATCAATTTGAGTAGGCTGATTATTAACCCGTATTGTAGCATCTGATGAGGTCTGTCCACGAACTTCAGCGGTAGGTGGTGAAAAGACCTGGTTATCAACGGGAGAGACAACGACTAACACTGGTGGACTGGTAAACGTTTTGTATTGATAAAAGAGATATCCTCCAACAACAAGAAACACCAGAAAGGCAATTCCGACAAAAACCAATCGCTGTCCCATGAATGAGCTTTTATTTGCGATGTCAGGCTTTGGGTTGATCATCAATTTCTTTGGCGGATAATCACGTCGAAGGAGAGCAACAGACTGTTCTCGATTGAGAAGAAGAGCTGTGGC
Source organism: uncultured Gammaproteobacteria bacterium (assembly GCA_964568925.1). Lineage (GTDB taxonomy): Bacteria > Patescibacteriota > Microgenomatia > UBA8517 > UBA8517 > CAYQUL01. The sequence continues at coordinate 22,079 of CAZMSJ010000008.1, read as the reverse complement.
TACACTTTTAACAAATCCTTGAACGACCGGATACTCTGGAAGCGCATCCCATCTGTTTTCCTCAAGAGCCTGCAAAAAAGTAACCCGAATATGGGTTCTCTCTTCAAGTTCTTCAAAAGAAATTGATTTTTCGACACGAGCACTCTTTAAAAATGAGCCAATTGTTTTCATACGTAAAAAAATAACGGGGGCGATTATTGCATTTGACTATCTGAATCCTCAGTTGGTTTTTCAAAAAACTGGGCGGCACTTTGGATTAGGACTTCGCGAGGTTTACTTCCATCTGCTTCTCCAACAACACCAGCTTCCTGCAATTGATCCAAGATACGAGCAGCACGAGCATACCCGACTGAGAGCTTTCTCTGCAAGAGAGATGCACTTGCTTTGTCGTATTGGCAAACGATCTCAACAGCCTTCTGGAAAAGATCATCTGCGTCTCCACTCATACCAGGAACGGCAGGTGCTCCAGACTTTGTCATTGATACTACTTCCTCAGAGTATGAAGGCTCAATTCCTTGGTTCTTCAAAAAGTCCACTAACTTATTAATATCTTTGTCAGAAATAAAGGCACCTTGAATACGTCGTGGTCTGGCTGCCTCCGGGGAGAGATGTAACATATCTCCTTTTCCAAGAAGCTTTTCTGCTCCTGGTGCATCGAGAATGACACGAGAATCAACTTGTGAAGCAACAGCGAAGGCGATTCGATGTGGAACGTTAGCTTTAATCAAACCAGTCAACACATCAACTGATGGTCTTTGTGTTGCCAGAACCATATGAATACCTGTTGCACGACTCATTTGGGCAAGACGGGTAATACAATCTTCAACTTCAACTGGAGCAAACAACATGATATCAGCCAACTCATCAATCACTAATACAATAAAAGGCATTGCCTGGAAACCAGACTGTTCGTTGTATGCATCCAAATTACGAACCCCTGCTGTTGCAAAAAGTTTGTATCGGCGATCCATTTCAGAGATTAACCAACGAAGAGCAGACAACACCTTGTCTGGTTCAACAACAACAGGAGTTAATAAATGAGGAATATTGTTGTATCCCGTCATTTCAACACGCTTTGGGTCAACCAAAATTAATTTCACTTCAGAAGGTGAAGCACGGAACAGAATAGATGCAAGGAATGTGTTTAAGCACACACTCTTACCTGATCCAGTTTGACCTGCAATCATAACGTGAGGCATCTTTGCGATATCAGCAACGATTGGTTTACCACCAACGTCAAGACCAAGAGCAACGGTTAACTTACTTCGTGCAGCTCTCATTGCATCAGACAACAACATCTTCTTCAAAGGCACAAATTCAGGTGATCTGTTTGGAAGTTCAATTCCAACAAGGGATCTTCCAGGAATTGGTGCTTCGATACGAATTGCACCAGTTGGAGCGGCAAGAGCCAAAGCCAAATCACGATCAAGGGCGGTAATCTTTGAGAGCTTTGTTCCAAGTGCAACTTCGATTGCGTACTGGGTAACAGCAGGCCCTAAGTTAACTTCAATAACGCGAGCGGTAATACCAAAGGAATCAAGCGTTTGCTCAATAATCCCTGCATTTCCTTTAATGTCTCCTCGATCTGCCTTTCCTCCACTCTGCTCTGCCAAGAGATCAAGCGGTGGATACTTCCACAACTGATCTTCACCTTCAACATTTGAAACTGGCTTATGTGTTTCCTTTGTATCAAAGGCAGCCTTGTTGTTTGTTACAAAGTTACCAGCACCGTTAACCACCTTCATTTCTTTCTTATTTCCAAATGAGAATAATCCACCCTTCTTCTGCTGCTTCATTTGATCAGCAGTTTGTCTCTCAAGCATTGGCTCAACCTCAGGAGATGCTTGTCCTTCACTCTGTCGAGAGAAGAGAGATTTAACAATCTGATCAATCGACATGTTAAGCATCACAATGACACCCATCACTGAGAAGGCCAGTAACAAAACAAAGGCACCAGGAGATGTAATTAACACTGCTACTCCATCCCACGCTGAACTACCTACAGTTCCTGCTCGAGTTAACGTCATTACTGAGATAAAGAAAAGAAGTGCGCCAATTGTTACGTGAGGACGAGATAATGCAAATTTTGACCGTGAGAGAAGGAAAGCTCCTGTTGTTGCAATAAAGGGAAGAAGAATTGAAGCCCACCCAAAATACTGGGTTAACACATCGTTAACTTTAACAAGCGCGCTTCCTTGTCGTGAGAATGAAACTAATACAAGTGCGGCAAAAACAAAAAGAAGAATTTGTAAGATCGACAAAATTACTTCAGGCTTAATTGCTGCAGGTCTTGGTTCTTCGTTTGTTTTCTTTTGTCTCTTTCTACGCTTGGCCATACCGTCTCACTAGAGTATACCAAAGTTTGCAATTGTTCTAGTGAAGGTTACTTATCTTTCTTATTGCAATCACCGTGTTCCTACTAAAATATGAATGACTCAACTCGTCTCTTCTGTTCTTCAACCTGTGTGAGAAACTCTCTCTTTTTTACTGGATCGGAAAAAAGTTCTGCATCGTTTTGCTTTTCAGATACCAAACGGAATAACCCTTTGACAGCAGTTACATAAGAATGAGCCATTTGATGAAAATCGTCATCTGAATCTGCAATATCATCAGTTACGAAGACGGTATTAAATAGTGTCGTTAGGTTCGAACGTCTTAGATTTAAATTGTTTTGATCGAAAACGTCAGGATTACGACTATAGATATACCTACTCGTCACATTTTTTGTATAGGCTAAAAGTAAATCTTGTGCGTAAATACTAAAGTCTGCTACGCTCATTGGTACAGTTCGTTTTTCTTCAGGTGTTGATTGTGTAATCGCCATTTCTATTTCTTTTTCGTATTCTTGTCGCAATACATGGTTTTTAGCGCTAGTTAGGTAATCCTTGGATTTAAGGTAGTCGATTTGAGCAACTAAAGAGTTCTCAGCTGGAGCATTTTGCAAAAAGTTAATAAATTCTTGTACCTGGTCGATAAGATAATCTACAGGGACTGGTGGGGTCTCTATTGCATTAAGAGTTTCGATCAAAGCGGTAAGTTCATCTATTTCAGGGTTAATTTCATTTGTCGTGCCTACAGTTCTAGACACAAAAAGCTTCGCACCAATTATATTTATTTTTTGAGTAATGGAATGTATTGTGTCTTTCAGGGCAACTGATTCAGGAGGGAGAGTAACTGCATTTTCTGGTTGCAAAACTCGAGGATTTTCTTGATCCAAAGGAGACTCTGCAGTAATGGCGGTAGGTGATTGTTCACCCTTTTCTATTGAATTAATTCTTGAAAGGTTTTCTTGGATGTTTTTAAACAGCTCTTGCACCTCATCATCTGAGCGTCGAATTGCATTCCCGTTTCTGGCAGTCTTTTTTCCGGCAGCTTCATCTGCAAGATTAAGCAAATCACTTAATTGCTTTTGATAACTAAGAATCGTCATTAGTTTTTGAGCATCACGAACGCCTGGGGATTCTCGGCGAGCTTGAAGAGTTATAGTCTTTTCAATACCTTTACCTGACAACAGCTGTTCATCAATCTCTTTAGTAAGCGGTTCGAATCGTTGAACAATTTGTTTTACACTGTTTTCAGCTTCGGTAACCTGGTCATCTGTAATACTTCGATTTCCTTTGATACGTGCTTTCTTCAAAGAAGAGAGAACATTTAATGCTTCACGATAGGTTTGATATTCGGTCAAAAGAGGACTGACATCAACAAAATGATCTGTTACAAACTGATCAACTTCATTACCCTCTAGGACCAGTACTTCCTTTGCTGTATCAAAAGTTGTTGGCGGTGGTTGAATTTTCTTCTCGACTATTCCTGCCGCTTTCTTCCGAGCTAACTGATCAGCCTCAAGTTCAGCTCTTGTATAGAATATATCGTCTTCGCGAGATTTGTATCCTTTGGGAAGTTTGTATTCTTCCGGAGCAACCCCTTTAGCCCTCATCCAATCTACATACATATCTATAAAAACCTCGTCACGATATAGATCGTTACCATATAGATCAGGGCGTTCAGTAGACTTTTCTAATCCAGTTATCTCACGTGAGTAAGCTATTAAAGTTTTAATATCTTGGTTGAAATCTTTAAAACCTTTATATTTTTCAGATCCTTTTGAATAATCTATGCCTTGTTTAAATGGGCCTGTTAATTCTTGCGATTCTCTAAAACGTGTTTGTTTTAGTAGATTATCCAATTCTTGATGTTGCTCTTGTATTTCTCCAGTAATACGTAATAAAGCCTCTTTGTTTTGATCAGAGGGGTCTTTCTTGTAATCCTCGAAAGCCGTTCCGAGACCTGAAGGATCTATAAGATGTGCTTGAATAAATTGATCAATTGTTTCATCGGTCAAAGCAGTATCTGGAAACTTTTCTGTTAGCCCTTTTAGTCGATCATTTACACCATCAAGACCATCATCATCGTCAGTTTCCTCTTCAAAGAGTGGTCTCATACTTGCTTCCTCCTGTGGAGTAAAGACAGTAGGTTGTGGTCTCTTGGGTCTTTCTATTGGTACATCAGGGGTAAAGAATGAACGTGGGTCACGCTCTTCTTGTCGGGGATTCTCTTGTTTATATCGAAAAATTTTTGCTTCAGCTTCGTCACGAGTAGCGGACCGCTGGAGTAACTCTGTATATTTTTTGACAAGTTCTGGATCGTCTTCACCGGTAAAAGCGTGAATGAGGTTTTTTCTGGCCTTCTCTAACTGAATCTTTGCAGCTCTAGCTTGCCCATTGGTTTTCTCATTGGCATCGTCAAGCAAACTATTTAGTTTGGTTTTAAACTGTTTCTCCGCCTCATCATATGCAGCACGGGCCTCAGAGAGAAGTTCTTGATTTGTCTTGGGCTTTGGAGCTTCATATGGCTTGTCACGAATAGTGAAAAATTCTTTTTTGTCTCGAGCAAGTCTTACTCTGGCCTGTTGTTCTCGTTCAGACATCTTGCCGGCAATCTGATCCTCCGAAAACCCTTGTTTTCTTAAAAGTTCTCTCTCACGAGTAACTTCAGCAGCCACGGCCTTTTCAAACTGACGTTCAGTCTCAGGCGTTGGTGGGCCAAAACGACGGCTATCTTTGTCACTTAATGGGACCCAGTGTTTGGTTAGTGCATTTTCCATAATTAAGCGCTGTTGTTCAGGAATAATGCGTGTTTTAGAAGCAAGTGTGGCGTTTATGTCTGCAATCTTCTCATCACGACGGGTAAAACGATCATAGTGGCTACGCTCAGGAGTGGTGACAGGAGCTTCAAAAAAAGATTGTGGTTCACCGTTTGAGTTCTCCATACACTCATCTTATATGGAAAAAGGGGGGACGAGCAATGGAGAGAGTTACTCTTCAACAACAACTGGCAAGACCATTGGGCGTCTGCCTGTTTGATCGAAGAAATACTTTTCAAGGTAATCAACTGCCTCACGCTTTAAGACTCCTGTACCAACTATCTTTTTCGTTTCTATGTACTTTGCCAAACGAACAGCTGATTCTTCAAGGAAGTCTTTGCGTTTCTTTTCAAACACAAATCCACGACTAATGATTTCAATTTCACCAGCGACTCGTTGCTTTGAACCATCAAAAGGTAAAACAACAATGGCAATACCATCAGAAGCCAAAATTTGTCGATCACGGAGTACGACTTGGCCAACGTCACCAACCTCAAGACCATCAACTAATACATCTTTAACAGGAATTGATTGGCCACGTTTGTATTGTCCTTTGCTAAACTCTGCAACGTCTCCACCATTTAGTTCAATAATGTGGTTCTTCTTTGCACCCATGGCAACTGCAATGTCTGCATAGGCTCTCATGTGTCTGATTGTTCCACCAATTGGAATAAAAAACTTTGGACGAACGAGTCCCATCAAGGTTTTAATGTCTTCCTGACTTCCATGTCCTGAGACATGCAAGTTTTCTTGAGTATCGTAATAGTGAACATCGACATTCATCTCAAGCAATCGGTCTACAACAAAGTCAACATTTTGTTTTGCTCCTGGAGGTGCCGGGTCAGCTGAAAATATGACTGTATCGTTTTCACCTACACCTAAGTTGTCATGCTCTCCCATGGCAACTCGATAGAGTGCACTCCCTGGCTGACCGTAAGTCCCAGAGATGACATACATAATCTTGTCCTTTGGAACTTTGACTGCCTGCTTTAGGGTTAAGACCATTTCATCTGCATACTTGAGGTAACCAAGTCTTCTAGCGATCTCTGTTTTATTAATGATTGAGCGGCCTATGAAACATACTTTGCGGTTTGTTTTCTTGGCAACGTTAACTGCCTGCTGCATACGAGAGATATTGCTACTAATGGTACTGAAGTAAATAATTCCTTTTGAATCTCGCGCAATGTTTTCAATCATCTTTTCAATTTGAGCTTCACTTTCTGTGTGACCTGGAGAATTTGCACCGAGTGCATCTGAAGCCAATGCAAGAACATTGCCTTGAGCCAAGAGTGCGGCCTTTGCTATATCAAATGGCTTACCATCAACTGGAGTCCAATCAAATTTATAATCAGGTACATGGAAGATCTTTCCTTCTGGAGTATTAATACACAAGCCACATGCATCTGGAATCGAATGAGAAACACGGAATGGAGTGATGGTGAAAACACCCAATTTTATTTCACCCTTTTCAGGATCAAACACATTGAGTTTTACATTTGGCAATTTTGATTCACGAAGCTTGTCTTTTACAAAGCCAATTGTGAGGGGAGAACCGTACACTGGTACGTTTACATCTTTCAAGAGAAATGGAAGTGCACCGATGTGATCCTCATGTCCGTGGGTCAAGACAATAGCACGAAGCTTTTTGGCATTATTCCGTACATAGGTAAAGTCAGGAATAACCAGATCCACACCATACATATCAGCATCTGGGAAACCAACACCACAATCGACAACGATCATATCGTTCTCGTATTCATAGATATACAGGTTCTCTGTGACACTTGTAGTACCGGAGAGTGCAATAAACTTTAATGGAGACATAAATAACAAATATTCTTTTAACTTACAGTGTAGTGTAGCGCCTTTATCCTCATAATGCAAAAAGGTACAAAAAATGGGGAGCTTTTTAGCTCCCCAACAACTTATGGTTCAATAATTATCTCAAGACCAGCAGTCAGGTCTCTGCCGTAATACTCATCCACTTCTCGTGGTCTCATTCGCCATTCAATGGCACGAAACCGAACCAGATATCCACTTTCAATCCTGAAAGGTGTCAGATCAATAATGTAGAACCTGTTATCTTTAAGCAAAACAGAAACGCGCTTACCTGAGGTAAACATCAATTTCATGCGATAGGCATCTGTGCCAGGCACCGCGAGTGGATCTAGCGGCGAGACAATGCTCTGTGCATGTACTCCTTTTGTTTCATTCACAATGACAAAGGCATTGTGTGCAGCCGCAACCCGAGCAATCGAGGCGATTTTTACATCTTTTTCCAACTGTCTTGTTTTCTGAGCCAAAGCAACAAATCTGAAACCAACCCAAAAAACGAATAAAAGAGGAAGGAACGTATCGACAGAATTGCCAAAAAGCGTGCGTAGTTTTTCTAAATACAAACAGTAGTAAGTCACGCCAACAATAGCAGCACCAACCACAAATCTATCCGGAAATTTCCACAAAATAGATATTCCTTTCTAGCCAAAAGTACTACCGTAGTCTACCATATTACAGGACAAGACTCAACTTCTTCACAAAAAAAGAGGCAACCAAATGGCTGCCTCAAAACTACAGTTAACGGTCGAGTATTCCTATACCAATGGTGGCTCCTCTGAAATGGTGTAACTCCGCTTCTTTGTGGAAGTCAGATGTACAGACGACAGAGCAAGGTGCAGGATACAACCAAAAAAGAGAATACCCCCAACCATTGGGGCTTGAGTACCCAAAGCGCAAAAGAAAAAGAAGAAGAGACCTAGAACCCAGGCTGCAAATTTGCCAACCATATACCATCTCCTTATATTTCCAAACCAATCACTACTGTAACCCCAAAAGGGAAGTCTTTCAATTTGAAAGGAGGGGTGGCGAGCCACCCCTAAAAAATTACAGAAGAACCTGTTCTGGTTTGGGTTCAATGAATAACTTTGTCTTGATTCTTTCTACGCACTCATTTGCTCCAACAAGAATAATGAAAATCCCCACACACGCGGTAAACAAATTCAGCAAACTGAAATCTAGTAAGAGCATAAAGACAAGTGTTGCAACTGCAAAACTAGCACCAATGGCAACAACCATTATGAGCATGATCCAACCCATGACTTTGAAAAACAGAACGTACTTTGACACAACACACCTCTTTCCTTTATTGGGGATGGTGCAATCATATCAAATTATAGGAGACTTTACCACTTCGGGAGATACTCTTTTACGTTATCTTTGTTGATCGTAAACTGGGTGCCTTTGCCTTCAACATAGAGTTTGGCTATCTTTCGAACTACCCCTTGTACGGTTCGGTCCAAGGTACGAATACCGGCATCAAACCCAAGTGGGCGGGCAATATTTATCCACACCTCATCATCGATCGTGATGGAGCCTTCAGGCATACCACTTTCAGCCAAAACCTTGGGTAATATGTATTTCTTGGCAATCACAATCTTCTCTTGGTCAGAATAACTTGGCATAGAAATAGGCTCCAAACGATCCATAACGGCTGTGGCGATATTGGTTGTATTATTTGCTGTCGCAATAAAGAGAGCCTGAGAAAGATCAATTGGATAATCGATATAGTGATCAATAAATGCATGGTTTTGCTCTGGATCAAGAAGTTCAACTAACACACCCATGATTGAAGCTCGTCCTTGGTCAGTTACACGATCAATTTCATCGAGCAAGATGATTGGATTACGGCTCCCGGCTGTTCGAAGTGCCTTAACAACTCTTCCAGGTTCAGCCTCTGGGTGCATACGAGATTGGCCACGAAGTTCCAACGAGTCTGCCATACCTCCAAATGGAATACGAGCAAATTTACGGCCAATTGCCTCTGCCACTGAAACTGCCATGGTTGTTTTTCCAGTACCAACTAAGCCCACAAAACACAAGATTGGTGAGCGTGATACACCTGTTCCACGGTCAACGTTTAATTTCATTACAGATAAGTATTCAAGGAGTCGATCCTTCAGAGGCTCAAGACCATAGTGGTGCCCATCAAGAATCTCTTTTGCCTTAACAAGATCAAGCTGATCAGCCGTTGTAGTGTTCCAAGGGATATTGGTAATCCAGTCTATGTAGCGACTAAATCGATCAATTTCAGGCAAAAAGGTTGGGGAATTTGTGAGTGAACCAAGCTGGCTCAAGCGGTTTTTAACCCCTTCCGCGAGGTCAGGAGGGAGAGTTGCCTTATTTACCTGATCAATAAGCCCTGAGAGGATGCCGCCGGCATTGTTGTTGTCCATAGGCTTTAAGTTTAACACACAAACTGACCCAATCTACCCCACCAGGACTTTACTTATAGGCTTATTTGTGGTAGAATAATCTACGAATTTTGTAACCTAAGTTATATATAAGGGGTGAATTGTGATTAAAGGAATCAACGCACAAAAAGTCGGATTGACACTCTTTAATGTGGTGCCAAATATTGTGGCAGCAATGGTCTTTATCAGTGTTCTTTTATTAATACGACATTTAAGTGTCGTGTTCTTTAACGCGGCGATGATAGCTTTCACAACGGCAGTTATGGCCGGCACTGGTCGCCTTCTCTGGAATTTCGCTAATCCTGCGACAAAGGATAAGACGAATTTTCTAAACCAAGTTTTCTTGGCTTTCATCGTCACAGGGATGCTCACCTTTTTTATGTGTATTATGGTGTACTGGGACAATAGCCAGGTTGACCAAAGATGGGGGGATCTTGTTTACATAAACACTTTCCCATCATTTATTCTGTACGTAATTGATGCCGCAATTGCGTATAACGTCGTTAAGTATACGGAAAAGAGCTATGATCGCAAGTATACTGAAATGGCGGGTGGGTTACTGGTAACAGTCGGATGCTTGGTTTTTGTGGCACTTGCTCTTACCATTGTGAAGTAGTACAAATTATGCGCCAGGATAAAACTGGCGCATATATTTTTTCTCGAAAATTTCTTATTGATCTTCAATTCCCACTCGATAGAGTGAGTCAAACTCATCAGATCCAATAGATGTGACCGTTGGACACAACCCAGTGGTCTGATAAAACTCTCCATCCCTTCCATAGAGTGCTCTGTAAGTTACATACACTCCTTCACCTCTTGGTAATTCTCGAGCAGCATCTCGCTTTAAACAAACTTCAAGCGGTGTATCAAGCCACAGACCAAGAAGTATCGCTTTGCAATTAAATCTAGCAATCTTTTGCATCAAGGCTCTTCGATGAACACCACTGGTGTTTGTTTCATCAATGATTAATGACTGTCCACGAGCAATAGCTAATCCAATTTCAATAATTACCCTTTGAGCAACAATACCTGCATATTTTCCATCACGTTCGTCACCCGTTTCACTGAAAACCGCTGCAATTTCATCGTATGAAATAACAGGTGTTTCAAGTGTTTTTGATAACAGGCTGGCCAAGGTGGTTTTTCCAGCACCAGCTGCACCAATTAAGAAAAGAACATACGGATAGGGTTTGTCTTCTGTTTGGGACACAACCCAATCACAAATCTTTTGTAGTACTTGTTGGCTAAACACGACAACACCTCCACAAATAAAACAAGAATAGAATTGTATTACAGGACTAAAGAAGAATCAAGATTATCGCTCAAACTTTCGTTTGGTTGAGTCTGAAGTCACAAGTCGTGATGCTGGGAAATGTGGGCCACCATTGGCGCGATCATTTCGTCCAAAGTCTCGTCGTGGTCCTCGATTTCGATCATTTCCTCGTGGTCCATTACTTCGACCTGCTGATCGGATAAATGGTTTGCGGTCTCCACCTCGATCATTTCCTCGGTCAAAATCTCGTCCACCTGCTGCAGCTCGTGCTTCTTCTTTAGCAATATCAGTTGCAGGGTCTAGGTTAAGAGACAAATTGATTCGTCCCATTTGATCAACTTCCTTGACTCGAACTTGTACTTTCTGTCCAATTGTCACAATGTCTTCTGGAGAGGAAACAAATCCTTCACCCATATCAGAGACGTGTACGAGTCCATCTTTGCCAGGCAAGATTTCAACGAAAGCTCCAAATCGCTCGATTCGAACGACTTCACCTTCATAGATTTCTCCAGGCATTGGAACCTTTACAATTGACTCTACCCAAGCAACTGCTTTGTTAACTGCTTCGATATCAACTGCAGAGATTGCAACTGAACCATCGTCACTGATTTCAACATTTGCTCCTGTTTCTGCAATGATTCTCTTGATGATTTTTCCACCAGGCCCAACAACTTCACCAATCTTGGTTGGATCAATATGAACAGTCTTTACCTTTGGTGCGTAGGTTGAAACTTCTGATCGTGGCTCAGAAATTGTTTCAAGCATATGCTTCAAGATATGTGCTCGTCCAACTTTTGCCTGTGCAATAGCATCTTTCAAGATCTTTGCGGTCAAATTAAGAGTTTTAACATCAAGCTGCATAGCAGTAATACCGTCTTTGGTTCCAGCAACTTTAAAGTCCATGTCTCCGTTAAAGTCTTCAATACCTGCAATATCAGTCATAACGGCATATTCTTTGTCACTTTCAATGACAAGTCCCATGGCAATACCTGAAACAGGTGACTTAATTGGTACTCCTGCATCCATTAATGACAAGGTTGATCCACAGGTTGATGCCATAGAGGTACTTCCATTTGAAGACAAAACTTCAGACACAAGTCTCATTGCATATGGGAATGTCTTTTCATCAGGGATAACAGGGAACAAAGCACGTTCTGCCAATGCTCCATGACCAATTTCTCGTCGTGATGGTTGTCCAACTCGTCCTGTTTCTCCTGTTGAGAAAGGCGGCATGATGTAGTGATGAATATATCGCTGTTCACGTTCTCCTTCGGCTGATTCCAAGAGCTGACCATCTGATAATGGACCAATGGTTGCAACGTTCATTACTTGTGTTGCACCTCTTTGGAAGAGAGCTGATCCATGAGTTCGTGGAAGAACACCAACTGCACTTGAAAGAACACGTACTTGATCAAGCTTTCGACCATCTGGTCGAACACCCTTCAAGATATTCTTTCGAATAATCTCTTTCTTCATGTCATCCAAGATAATTGAAGCTTCTACTTGTTGTTCAGGTTCAACTGCTGCCTTTACTTCAGCCAACAATTCATCCCACATTGCACTCTTACCTTCTTTTTTGGCCATTTGGTCAATAACTGCTGGAAGTCTGTCCTCAGCAATAGCTGCAATTGCTTTTACCAAAGCTTTGTCGTGTTCAGCCTTTGCAACAACTTCTTTTTCAATTCCAACTTCCTTTGCAAATTCATTGATGAAATCAAAAACTTGCTTACTTTCCTTTTGTGCAAATTCAATACCCTTGATTACTTCATCTTCTGAAACTTCGTTTGCTCCTGCCTCAACCATGATAATGGCTTCTTTTGTAGCAGAAACGATTAAATCCATCTTTGATGATTCTTCTTGTGCGTTTGTTGGGTTAATGACATATTCGCCATCAATCAAACCAACGTTAAGAATTGAAACTGGGCCTCCCCATGGGAGTGAAGAAGCGGTAAGTGCTGCTGAAACTGCAAATCCTGCGGTCATCGCTGGATCATTTTCCATATCAACTGACAAGACTGTTGCAATAACTTGCACGTCCATTTTGTATGTCTTAGGGAAAAGTGGTCGAATAGAACGATCGATAAGTCTTCCTTTCAAAATTTCGTCATCAGTTGGGCGACCTTCTCGCTTTACCCATCGAGATCCTTTAATACGTCCACCTGCGTAGAGTCGTTCTTGGTATTCAACAGAAAGAGGGAAATAATCGAGTTCTTGTCGGAGAGGTGCTGAAGTAACAGTAGCCAAAACAACAGTGTCACCGTATTGTGCGGTAACTGCGAGAGTTGCTTGAGGTGCAAGGATACCTGTCTTTAAGGTGAGTGTTCGTCCACCTATTTCTAAAGTTTTTTTAATTTCAGTCATGAATAATAATTAATGTAGCTGCAAGTCTTTTCGAACTTTCTCAAAACGTTCCATATCGCGCTTTGCGAGGTATGAAAGGAGTCGTCGGCGTTTTGCAACCATACTTAAAAGCCCACGTCGTGAGTGTATATCTTTTGCGTGCTCTTTCAAATTACCAACAAGTTTGTCAATTTGAGCAGTAAGAAGAGCAATCTGGACTTCTGGAGAACCAGTATCGCTTTTTTCGCGTGCAAATTTTGTAATAATGTCGAGCTTTTGCTCTCGTGATAATGCCATATGAGTATTTAAGTCATGTCATGCTAAAGTGAGCGGGCGGCAGCCACAAACCTTGCATACATCTAGTGGGTACTATATCACGCCATACCCCAAAATGCAAAGAGTCACTCTTAGGGCCTGAGCACTCTTTATTGCCTTGTCCCCCATTTTCCTGTAACTTGTAGGTACATGAGAACCCTCATAACCGGCGGTGCAGGTTTCATTGGAAGCCATATCCAAGACAAATTGATTGAACTGGGGCACAGTGTGGCCATTCTCGATAACCTTCGAAGCGGAACACGAAATAACCTGAACAAAAACAGTACCTTCTACGAAGTTGATATCAGAGACCGAGAAAAGATGATTTCCACGTTTGAGCACGCTCGACCAGAGGTGGTTTTTCACCTTGCAGCTCAAAATGAAGTTCCCTACTCAATGGAGCACCCAGATGAAGACCAGGAAATAAACATCGTTGGAATGATGAACCTTCTTGAAGCAAGCCGCATCCATGGGGTAGGAAAGATCGTTTATTCAAACACCGGAGGAGCTCTCTATGGTGATATTCCTGAGGAGAAACTACCCATTACTGAAGATGAACCAATCGTTGCCCCAAGCTCCTTCTATGGTGTTTCAAAGTTTGCAGCAGAAATGTATCTGCGCCTCTATGCAAACCTTTTTGGTATTTCCTATGTTTCATTGCGATACGCCAATGTGTATGGACCACGACAAGCTGGCAACAGAGAGGCAGGAATTGTAGCCATCTTTACAAAAAAGATGCTTGAAGGAGAGATACCAACCATTAATGGAGATGGTGGCCACACCCGTGACTACGTGTTTGTGCACGATGTGGTGAACGCAAACATTCAAGCAATGCAGTACGACAAAAATGATTACTTTAATATTTCAACAGGGGTACGCACATCAAACAATGACGTCTACAACGCATTAGCTGCATCACTTGGAATACAAACACCACCAAACTACGGACCAGACCGTGCCGGTGATACACGACACAATGCTCTTTCACCACAGAAGGCGAAAGATCTCCTTTCTTGGTCTCCACAGGTAAGCTTCACCGAAGGCGTTAGCCAAACCGTTTCGTATTACAAAAACTCCAAGTGATACAATAGCGTTTTACGTTCAAAAGAGAAGGAGTTTTTACCGTGCTACATCTTGAAGTTGTTTCGGTTGTGTTACTTTCAAAAGAATATATGGATCAAGCAATCTTAAGTTGCCTACTTGGAGTGCTTGAAAGACCAACAATGCCACCGGGAGATATTGTAATCGCTCTTTCAGCACCAAACTTGAGACACACAGGAGAAGGGACCAGTTATTCAATCGTCATGAGAAAGCATTTGCAGGAACATATTGAATCACTGCTCTCACATCATGTACTTCCCACCTTGAGAACATGCATACAATTGCCTGGATCATTTAGTTCAAAAAAAGTGGAAGTGACCCAATCAATGTATGAGCCAGAGGCTGAGGTTCATATTCATAAATTTTTTGTTACGTACCCAATTCAAGGAAATTGGGATCAAGAAGTTGTCCGTGGAGTCGAGAGGTTTTTAACACAACTCTTAATTGCCTATCGAATAGAGATGTTGTAACAGTAACGCCCAGAGCAAGTCTCTGGGTTTTTTTATGAAACAGTTGTACCTTTGTATATTTTAGGTTCAAGCCAACTCTTTGGAGCTTGTGGCTGAGCCATTCCTGGTGTTTGTGCCATTTGATTTTGAGGAGCTACACGAGCTGGCATACGCTTTCCTCCTCGATCAAGCAAATTTGCCATCACACGGAAGGTGTGGGCTGTCACATCTGGACCAACAAAGTTGCGACTTCCTTCAGTAATTCCCATCAAAAGGTTTGTTGCACAATCTCCATCAACCTCAATAGCTGCTTCTTCAAAAAGTCGTGCAACTACTTCAGAAATAGTCGATGCACTTGTCGCCAGGGACAAAACGTCTCGTCCTGGAATTGTGACACTTTCTCTTCCAATATGAATAATTTTTGCCTGAGACAAGTCTTTCATGGCAAGAGCTGGGAAATGACTTTCGTTCGCCCCTCCAAGAAGAATTACGGTATCAGCGGCAACACCACTCATACTGTAGCGAAGATCTTCAGGTTTTGGAGCGATTGCTCCCTGTTTTGGAACCATGGTAAGCATTAAATCTACCCCATCTGTTTCATAGAAAACTCGTTCAACCGTTGCGGCTGAAACTTTAATAACCAGATTTTTATTTCCAATTTCAGTTGATATTTTTTCAACACCCACTAATCGATTGTATTCAACAACCATCGGAACAGGGGAAACCATCGTGACTTCATACTTTGAAGAAAGTCCAAGGTACAAAGACGTTGCTGCTGCAACTTGATCAAAGTATGGATTTTTAGGAAGCAGAACAAGAAGAGATTTACTGTCTGTTAACGCCGTGATAAGAGATGGTTTCATAATCAAAATTATTTGACCGAGAGTAGCACGTCTCCGACTGCAAATGCAATTTGAGGATTAAACAAAATACCGCATTCTTCTCCTTCACGTACCTCAGCAACAACATCTCTGCCTTTACGAATTGATTCAACTCGTACTCGGCCAACCTCTTTGTCCCCACGCATAACCGTTAACATGTCTTTTGCACGGATTCGACCATTCTTCATTTTGCTTCCAGCAACTCTCTTCCCATCAAAAGGAAACACTGCCAAAATATCTGCTTTTCCAAGAATCTCAATGGCACCTTCAGCTAAAATTTCTTCGAGTCGCTTAATCATTTCATAGATAACGCGGAATGACTCTACTTTTACGCCTTCTTGATCAGCAAGCTTTAACACAGAACCGGGAGCTTTTGTTTCAAACGTAAAGATACGAGCACCAGCTGCTTTTGCAAAAAAGATGTCACTTTCCGTGACTTCACCAACACCACTTGATAAAACAACAACGCCCTTTGGCAAACTAGGCAGAAGTGCTTCAAGGGAACCAGCTGTTGCGGTCTTAACCACAATTCTGAATCCTTCTTCAGATGACATCTGAGATTTCACATCAACTCGTGCATCAAGCAACTCGGCCATATGAGCAGGAACAACCAAAGCACCAACATGTGGAGTTTTTACAAATCCAAGAAGGACTACTGGGTCACCAGGGAATGCTTTCTTCACAGGCTTTCCATCCGCATCAAAAAGACCTCTGACACGAGTTTTCTCACCTTCAGTTGCTATGTCAGCTCCAACGGCTAAGGTACCTTCACGAACGATTACAGAAGCAGTCACACCACTTTTGTCTTTGTTTGTTTCAATGATTAAAGCGGACAAGTCACCATCTGGGTCAGCTGCAATTTCACTTACTTCAGAGATAAGTTCAATTGTTTCAAGAAGTTCTGGAATCCCTTTTCCTTCTCGTGCAGCAATTTCAACAGCAGGGGTGTCTCCCCCACGTCCTTCAAAAAAGACGCCTTCAGCTTCGAGAAGTCCTTTCACTCGATCAGTGTTCGCGTTTGCTAAGTCAACTTTCGTTAACGCAACAATCATTGGAATATTTGCCTCTCGGATAAATTGCAGTGCTTCTTTGGTCTGTGGCATTGGTCCTTCACTGGCGGCTACAACTAAAATTGCAATGTCAGCAACTTTTGCACCACGAGAACGCATTTGTGAAAAAGCAGCATGACCAGGGGTATCGATAAAGGTAATAGATCCTTGAGGAGTTTTTATTTTTGAAGCACCGATTGATTGCGTAATTCCACCTGCTTCACGTGCAGCGATGTTTGATTTACGAATAGCGTCAAGAAGAGTTGTTTTCCCGTGGTCAACATGACCCAAAACGGTAACAATTGGTGGACGCTTTGTTTTCATAAGATAGTGAGAGTATTTCGGGACGCATGCTAGTGAGTCTCGTCAGTTGGATTTTCAACAACAGAAGATTCTTCAACTGGAGGTACAGATGTCTCGAGAGCTGCATCAACACCTGATTCAACTACCGGAGTCTCAGTTGCAACAACTTCTTCAGTCTTTACTGGACCTGAACCATCTCCTTGAACTTCAATTCGGAATCCAGTCAATTTACTGGCAAGTCGTACATTTTGTCCCTCTTTTCCAATAGCGAGAGAAAGTTCACTGTCAGGAACAGTAATAAATGCAGTATTTGCATCTCGATCAAGCTTTAATTCAATGACGTTAACTGGGGCCAAGGTTGCCTTCACAAACTCTTCAGCATTATCTGTCCAAGGGATAATATCGATTCTCTCTCCACCAAGTTCATTGGTGACAGCTTGTACTCGAATACCTTTTTGACCAACACAACTTCCAACTGGATCAACACCAGGTTGAGATGAAACAACTGCAATCTTTGTTCGAATACCTGGTTCTCGAGCAATCGTCTTAATTTCAACACTTCCAGCTGCAATTTCAGGGACTTCTCGAGCAAAGACTTTCTTTACAAAGTCAGGGTCAGCACGTGAGAGCAAAATTTGCTTTCCTCGCGGTGTTTCCTCAATTGCTTTGAGTAAAAAGGTCAATCTCTGACCGATCGCAAGTCTTTCTGAACTAGTTCTTTCCTCCGCTGGCATAAAACCTTCTGCTCGACCTAAATCAACTCGAACGTTTGGACCGTCAAATCGCAACACCATACCTGAAATCAAGTTTCCAACTCGACCTTCAAAGTCAGCAAAAAGAACTGTCTTTTCAGCTTCTCGAATCTTTTGATGAATAACTTGCTTTGCAGTTTGTGCAGCAATACGTCCAAAACCTGGAGGGGTAACATCTTTTCTTTCTTCTGGAGTTTCAAGTGGCCAAGCAAAAATACGTGCTTCACCATTTGCTGGGTTAATTTCAGCAGCAAAATCTTGTGTATCGACATCTTCACCTCGGTCACGTGCGTCTCGCTTGTATGCGGCAACGTAGGCTTCCTTTAAGGTTTCAATAATTGTTTCCACTTCAATTCCACGCTCTTGGGTGAGCGCTTTTAAAGCTTGGGTAAATTCGTTTCTTGCTGTTGGTTGCATAAAAAATATAAAAAATGGTGGGCTCTAACCCACCTCGTACTATATCACAATTTCTTGGTCATTGTATTCCATGGAGCTCAAAAAGTCAATGTGGCAGGAGAAGCTTCTCCTGCCCTTTTGCCGCTTTATGTAAGCTCAGACTTAAAGATCCTGGGGCGAGAATCTGACAAACCACCTCGATACTCAACCCGAGTAACATGGTCTTCAAACGGAAGAGCATCTGAAACAACTTTCTCCCATCCATATTGAGCAAGGATGGTAAGAGCCGCTGCCTCAGTGAACCCATCAAGGCGATGTGAAACAGGTTCAGACAAGGCGTATTCGACAACAATCCCTTTGCTTACCGTCAAAGTGCCTGTCGCAACTGACATAGAAACACACTCCTTTTTGCTACATTCCAGATTTTTTCAGCTCATTAATTAAGCTTCTTTGCTCTTTATTGAGCTTCTCAGGTACTACAACTTGAATTTTAACGTATTGATCTCCACGTCCATTTGAGCGAAGTTGTTTCACTCCTTGCCCTTTGAGGCGCATCATCGTTCCACTCTGTGTTCCAGCGCGAATCTTCATCTTTACTGGTTTATCAATGGTTGGGACAGAAATGTCGCCTCCTAAAACGGCAAGAGAAAAGGGAACTTCAACCTTTACATAAATATCTGCTCCATCACGCTCAAATTTATCTGAAGGAGCAACGTTTACTGAGAGGGAGAAATCATCAAACTCAATTCGTGTTCCTTCATCAACCCCAGCTGGAATCTTGATTGTTCGTTTGTTGTTTGAAATGGTGACTTGTTTTTCGACACCATGAACAGCTTCATCAAAGGTAATGGCGAGACTATATCGAGGTTTTCGTGGAGCTTGGCGGAAGGCACCACCAAAGAATTGTTCAAATATATCAAATGGATCACCGAAATCCCCATTTCCAAATGGATTTTGTCCTCCTTGGGTGTAGGTATATGTAAATGGATTTTGTCCTCCAGCAAATGGGTTTCCGCCTCCACCTGGGGCAAATGCTTGATGGCCATACTGGTCGTATGCAGCTCTTTTTTGAGTATCAGACAAGACCTGATATGCCTCATTAATTTCTTTGAAGCGTTTTTCTGCAGCTTCTTTGTTATCTTTGTGGCGATCAGGATGCCACTCAAGAGCCTGTTTGCGATATGCCTTTTTAAGCTCTTCAGCTGAAGCGGTTTTATTCACCCCTAAAATATCATAGTAATCTGGTTTGCCGGCTGCCATAGTGGGTCTATTGTAACAAGAGAGTCTCTAATTGTTAAGCACTCAAAGAAGGTGTTTGCTAATAGTTATATAGTAAGTTTGATATACTATTCGTTCGTATCGTGAGAATTTAAGGAGTTGCAATTTTGTCTGAGTCAAAACACCTAACACGAGTACCTCGTACATTTCAGCAAATTGTGGAATTTAGCGGTGACCGCCTTAAAGGGAAAGGTGTCAGGCTGATTAAAAATCTTGTTCAGAGCTACATAAAGCAGAATCCAGTTCAAATTACAGATGAAATTGACTGTGATTCTCTAACAAAGCTCTACAATCTATCAGTTCGATTGCACTTTATGAAAGTTGTACCAAGAAGTGTGGGAACATCAGTATTGAATGAACTAAATAGACCAGATAAATTTGGAAATAAGGAGATGAAGACGTTAGGAGTTATCGACCAGAAGACAGGAATTGGAGTTCAATACGCAAAATTTACTGGTGACAATTCCATTTATTGTTTACCTCTTAACGAAACAGACCCTGTTTTTCAGGTAAACCTGTACATATCAGATATTTCAGCCTTTTTCCTTGGAGACGAGTTTGACGAGGATTCGTTTTTGCAATCGGCCACGGTAAGACGGGATAAAGACGGAATGCGGTGGTTAGAAGAAGCACCAGCTCACATTCGAAAAGCTAATCAAAACTAAATAAGTTACGGATGGCTGTTCCTGCAAAGGGCAGCCAATTTTTGTGCAATAAAAATCAGATGTTTGCAAAATAACACTTATGGGTCTATAATTCCCATGCCTTATATATAAGGTACCTATCTATTCTAGGTCGTAACGAGGTATTACCCTTACTCGACCAAAATGTACAGGAGTTCAAGATGTCTGCACCTTTCAGTTTTAAACCGGTGATCCATTATAGTTCAGAACGTGATTCGTTTTTAATTACAGCACCACACGATATTCGTGACCAACTGTGGAACGTGCTGTACCAATCACTGAACGATGTTGTTGATCGCACGGCAGTCAGTAAGACTCAGTTTCAAATCGTTGCCTATGCTGGTTATACGCCAAGACAAGTCTATGTGTATTTAAGTGTTTTTCTTTACTTTATCGTGAGTCCACTTGAACTAGACGCTTTCATGGAACTTTCATTCAAGCAGCACCTTCACGCGATGCAGGATTTGATTTCACTTCCAGTCGTGAGATTACCGCGCCCTGGAGAACTCCTTGATAGTAAGCAAAGCAATACGCTTGCACCGATTTCTCATGCTGAGTTTGAATCGGCTATCTCAATGCGAATTGCACACAATACATTTGTACGTGTTGAGAACAAGTACCAGAGCTTTTCCAGTCATGGATATAACAGTGATGTTATATTCGATCGTATTCTTGAAGGGCGAAATGCATATCGTCGCCTCCAGTTTGTTAATCCATCAACCACTTTTATTAACAAAGTGGAATGGGAAAACAGGATTTCAATTTGCGAAAAAAGTCTCGTCATACTCCAACAAGAGTATGATGCGCTCGAAGTTCTGATTAAAGAAATCCATCAAAGAAAAGCAGAAGCGAAAAATCTGATGAATGAGTTCAAGAAACTGACCAATTCGGCAAGAACAGGTGAGGCTAGTCTAAAACAGCTTTTTATCGAATATCAAGCTGTTATTCAAGCGATGGATGTAGTCAAAACCTATGTTTTGTCTCTCTCGGATAGTTTTGATGAACAACCATCAATTGATGCGATCAACGCGATTCGGTTAATTACACCAAAAGCTGAAACTCGGTAGAAGTATCTTGTAAACAAATATCCCTTCGAATTATTCGAAGGGATTTTCTTTTGGAAAACTATTAAGGGGAAGTTAACTAATTACTTCACCTTCTTCAACGTCTCCATCTTTCTTGTCATTTTTCTTCTCTTCAGTAGAGGTACTTTCTTCTGGCTTTGCGTCCCCTTGTGGTTGGGCTGCTGCATAGAGTTTTTCACCAACTTTTTGCAAGGTCTCTGAAAGTTCTCCTGTCATTTTTTCAATCTCTTCTTTATTTTCAGAATTCATGACATCTTTAACAGCCTTCACCTTCTCTTCAACTTGAGTCTTAATCTCAGCATCAACTTTGTCTCCAGCATCTTTCAATGCTTTCTCAGCTGTTATAACTAATGCATCAGCAGCGTTTCTGGCACCAACTAATTCTTTCTTCTTTTCATCTTCAACCTTGTTTGCCTCTGCTTCCTCCTGCATTCGCTTCACTTCCTCGTCAGTTAATCCAACCGCACCACTAATGGTTATGTGCTGAGTTTTATTTGTTGCCTTATCCTTTGCTGTTACTTTCAAGATTCCTGATGCATCAATATCAAAGGTAACTTCAATCTGAGGTGTTCCACGACCAGCTGGTGGAATTCCATCCAAAACAAATCGACCTAAATCTTTGTTGTTTGCACTCATTGGTCGTTCACCTTGAGTAATATGAATTTCAACTTGTGTCTGGTTATCAGCAGCAGTTGAGAAAATTTCAGTCTTACTTGCTGGAACAGTGGTATTTCGAGTGATCATTGGAGTTGCAACGCCACCCATTGTTTCAATTGCAAGAGTA
>CAZMSJ010000007.1:0-45273 GCA_964568925.1 uncultured Gammaproteobacteria bacterium | reverse complement strand
GTACGAAACATCCGTGCAGAAATTGATCGATACATGCTTAAGGCAGAAATGCCAAATTACTCAGTTAACGATCTTCGAAACACCTGTATCGTTGAAAACTTAAAGCGTGGAGTTGATTTAGTTACTATTTCACAAGCTGTTGGACACCGAAGAATCTCAACAACTGAGAGATACGTAGAGCTCGCAGGAATTAACGAAGCTGGAAAGAAGCAAAAGTTGGAAACTTTGTAATCTTTCTTGATTACGAAATTATTTTGGCCGCCGCAAGGCGGTTTTTTCGTGAGTGGAGCTTACTTTTTCTCTTGGGCTGCCTCGAGCACCAGAAGTTCTTCATGAATCGAAGCTAAATGTGCCTCCATTACTTTGATCATGGTGTACTTCATCTCACTTGAAGAGTCTTCATGAATTACCCCACGAAAGGTTTTGAACAACTTGTTATACTTTTCTCTTAATTGTTCTTGCTCCTCTTTGAGTCTGGCAATCTTCTGTTCTCTGGTTAATTTGTGGTATTCCATAGGGGCAATTGTACCATGAATAGCTTTTGGCCCCAAAAGAGTTGTCGATCAGTTGAACAAAAGAGTTTTCTCCATTACAATTCCACTGCTTAAATGAAACAAGGAGGTTTTCCATGTACGCACGTGAGATGGATCCAGTTAGTTTTGTATCAAGACAAGAGAGAGACAAACGAAAGCAGTTACTTAAATCCCGTCTTGAAGATGTCCCGCTTTCTGCTTTTACGGTAAGAGAATTTGAGGCACTCATTCCTCTACTTACCGTTGGTCAGCACATGAATTTGCCCACAAGTGGTGAAGACCTTGAGTTACTTGAGAATAAAGCTCTCGAGCTTGGGGTTTAGGAGTTTTTGGCGCTTATTAGTTAAGCGCCATTTTTTGTGGGTCATGATGGAATCGAACCATCGTTGATACTTTATAAGAGTACCGTCCTACCATTGAACGAATGACCCAGAATTGAACGTATTATACCAGACTGAAGAGAAAACTCTGGTGCTAGAGATTCGATCTCCTGCCGATTTCAGCCTCGACTAATCGGGCATCTCGTCCGTACTTAATACGGCTCATTTCTTTAATAATTTGTGACACTTCAGGATTCATTTCTTTTGAAATTTCAGAATAGTCTTTCGCCAGTGACATTGAAAATGGTGGAACAGGCTCATTTTTAACAATTGTTTTGATATATACGTGATACTTTTCAATGTTTAAGAGGTCATCTTCACTAAACACTGGAGCAAACTCGTGCGCCAAGTAATTGGCATCACTTACACCAACACGATAACTGATAATCGTTCCGACGTTTCCAAAGATAGCATTTTTAATCTCTTCATCGATTTGACCCACAAACTGATTAGCTACAATTAAGCTCAAGCGATATTTACGAGCTTCAGAAAGAATTTGTGCAAAGTCAGGGGTGGCAAAGTTTTGGAACTCATCAACATACAAGAAGAAATCTCTTCGTTGCTCCTCAGGCATATCTGCACGACTCATTGCAGCCATCAATATGCGTGGTACTAAAATAAGACCCAAGAAGCTACTGTTCTCTTCTCCAAGCTCTCCTTTCGAAAGATTAACTAAGAGTATTTTTCCAGTATCCATAATTTCACGGAAGTTAAATGAAGATTTTGACTGGCCAATTAAGTTACGGATCATTTTGTTTGTAACAAAGCGTCCGAACTTCGAGGTAATGTAATCAAGTGTCTCAGATTTGTGGAAATCAGAAGTCTGGGCTATTTGATCGGTCCAGTATCGTCTGACAATTGGATCAGTAACTTTTGGAAGCATTTCTTTCACATAATTTGAGTCAGTTAAGATACGCATGACTTCAATAAAGGTGTTCCCTTGTTCACTCATTACGGTAAGCATTGCGTTTCGAACAGCATGTTCAAAACGAGGTCCAACTATACCAGTCTTGTATGGATCGAATAACTTGTACATTAAATTGATAATCGAGGTTGTTACAAAATGTTTTTGATCTTCAGTCGTGGCTTCAAGCAAATTAAGTCCCATTGGTCGATCAACATCACTTGGACGGAAATAGATGACATCTTTTGCCCGTTCTGGTGGAATAAATTGCAATAACTCTTCTACAGCATCTCCATGTGGATCGATGAAACACAAACCTCGTCCAGCTCTAATATCTTGCTTCATCAACTCCAACAAATACTTTGTTTTTCCAGTACCGGTTTTTCCAATGATGTACATGTGACGTTGTCGGTCAAAATCAGACATATAGACAGGTCTCTTGATTCCTCTGTAGTTACTTAAACCTAAGTACAATCCTTCATTTGGTATTTGTGCTGGTGCAGGAGCTTGCTTTGCATTCAGCCAAACAAGATGAGGAGTTGTAACAAGTTTATTAGGGAAGTGAAAAACACTGGCAATTTCTTCTGAATTAAGGATTGATTCATGATTTCCAAATACATGCATCATTGGGTGGTAGCGATAGACAAATTCCTCAACAAAGCTGGCCTTTCTTCGAATTTTTCGTGACCCAAAACCGTTATATTCACCATCAAATTGAGAAAAAGCCGTTGAAATATTTGATAAATGACTTTTTGCCATTTCCTCAGTCTGGGCAACGACAACAATACGTACAGAAATTTCAAAACCTGGTTTACTAATTTTATTCTCAATAGCCTCAAGAGCTTTTGCCCCTACTGAGTACTTTGCCTTTTCTGGATTACTTTCCTGTTTTTTTGTTTCAGCAATAAAACTTCTTCCTCCACCCTGCCAAGATGAGTCTGCAGGTGACACAAGTATTTGAACTGCGGCACCTTCACCTTTACCCATCTTTGCCATAGCTGAAGTAATTGCAGCAAGTGAATCTGTAGGAAGCTCTTTAAATGTTTTGATTGGATAGAAATTATCTTTCTTTAGCTGCAATGCTTTATATGCAACCCTACCGTCTGGAGTAAATATGTTGTACTCAGGCACCTCAACTATTTCAGCTTCAGGATATGCACCGTGAATTTGTTTCTCTACTAAGTCTTGCAGTGATTTAAATGTCCACACATAAAACTTAATTTCTTCCTGCTTTGCCACAATTTCAAAAGAGATAATTGGTTGTGTATCAAACTTCTGCTTCCATCCACCTTTTTTAATTGAGTAGAGTGAAGCAAATAACTGCTCCATTGCGTCAATCTTTATTTCATTGTTGCGAGAAACGGTAACAAGAAGAAGAACTGAGGAAAGTGAACGCTCTTCTCTATTTCTAAATCGATATATCGAGATAAAGTACCAAACAAGTGCACCTAAAACGACCAATACGATGGTAAGACCAATGAGCACACCAAATATAGACAATGGATCGATTCCCATTGTGGTTGTTTGTGTGATGGCAGTTGGAGTTGGCATAGAAAAATTAACTAAAGATTGCAGTAATGCCTAATTTTATTTTCTTTTTTATTTCCCGAAGCCATTGAGCGTCATACCAAGTTTTACTTAATGTGGCATCTCCTTTTGCTAATTTTTGTAGTTCAGAGATGTTGTGTGCCCCAGTGTCTGCAGGTACTTGAAATACGGTTGGGTCGGCTGGGTGGGTTACAACCGGCTGAGCAATTACTTTGTTATCAGCGACAACAGGTTCAGGTGCAACCGGTGGAGTTGTTATTCCTAATTGTTGCTGAGTTTCAGGAATATCATACTTCTCAACCACATGAGTTACCTCCATTTGCTGAGGTTGTTCTGGCAAAATTTCTGGAGTGGACATAGTCAATTCATTCTATACTTGCCACCTTATTGCCGCAATGGAAAAGATATTACTTTTCGATAAAAAACTAAAAAGGTTGTGCTATTGCTCCACAGGTATTTAATTGTGAGTATTTAACCAACAAAGTCTTGATCTTTTGTAACATGCTCTTTTCTTCTCCAGAAGGTACCTGAACGATCACGTTATATGGACTGAAAAGGAAATTTTCTATCGTGGCTGATTTTGCGTATGGTTTTAACACATTCTCGACTGTTTCGCGTCCGGTAAAATCCGGATACTTAACTTGAAAACAATAACTTGAATCGCGCATAACAGTAACTTTTCCACCACTATGTATCAAATCTTGAGTGAGGCTCTCTTTTGAAGCTAAATTAGTGAAGCAAACAGTTGCCTGTGAGCCAAATTGAAGAAGCTTATCTGTCTCTAAAATCTTAACATCAGGATAATCCTTCAAAAAAGACGTTAGATTCGTATATTGTTGTGAATCTTCCAAACCCACGATTATCTGACCATCAACATATCCAACTCCGCTTGAGTCTCTCTGCACACATGAGGTGCCATCAGGTAACAATATATCGCCAGTATTGTCGTTTGAAATAGCCACAATACCATTGCGGTAAGATGCTACCAAAACGATAGCTAAAAATGAAATTACACCGAGTATAAATGCCAATCGCATTACTTAAAACTATACTCTAAACAAAATTCTCTGTATATCTGGATATCCGTATATAAGAACACGTAAACTAAGGTAGAATCAAACGTAATGGTCCTACAAAGAATCGATTTTGAACATGACGCTTCAGGTAAGACAATTCTTACCGATACAGAAACAGTACAAAAACTGTGTAAATGGGTACTTCCCATAATCGAGAAAAACGAGGGTTGGGGTACCGGACACCTAACACTAGAAAAATTCCTCCATTCCCCATCACTATTTCAAAACGAAATTGACAGTACTGTAACAGGTGAAACCTTCGTCATGCTTGATAATGAAAAACCAATTGCTTTAATTGAATATAAAAAGAAGGTTTTTCCAGACCACTCGGAGCTTGTACATAGACTTCTTACGGACTTGTTAAGTGGTTTAAAGTTAACTGAACTGAGTCAACTTATGAGTGTTCCCTTCCCTCACGAGCAACTCAAAGAAATTGAACAGTTCCTGTATCACAAGCCACTTTATTCATATGTGGGAGTTGTTATAAAACCTGAATTACAAAATAAAAAACTTGGAATTTCAGAACAGCTCTATGGTGTTTTGTCAGACGGTCTGGTTTTGGGATACACCAGTAATCCAATTGTTGTTCGGAAACGTAAAAGCTTGTTTACAAATACCCTCTATTTCCCTCTTCTTGATCAAAAACTCACAACAAGCGAAGAATGGGCCGCTTGTCTCTATGTATATGCAGATCGTCTTGAGTCTCCAGTCGAAAGTTCTACTGATATGCCACTTGGCGCACTTATTTCAGAACAGTTTGTTGAAGATCGAGGGGAAGAAACTATTCATATTGGAAAAGAGATGGCTCGGACTAACAAAATTTCACAGTTAGATTTACAGCGTATTCAATTTGTACTTTCAAAAAAGTTTTGTGCAGGGGCAATTGTCTCATGGAAAAGGTAGTGGTAATTATCCCCACACAAAACATATAATTTGTTCATGAACAGTAAAAGTTCATTTATTTTAATTGCGATAGTTAGTTGCGCTATTTTTAATTGGATAGCTCAAACTGGCGGTTCACCATTACTATTATTACTAGGTCTAGTTACTTTTTTCTTTAGCCTTTATAAGATTGGTGTTTTGGAAGGTGAAACGGTTGGCTTGCAATTTTTGGAATATTAAACTTCATAGGTCTCATTATCGTATTACTTATTCCTCGATTTAAGGCAAAGAATCATTCTAATTAACGACTACCACATATTTTGAAGGTTACATACCCAGGTAGTGTCTTGACTTCTTTCTCCAAAGAAATATGATGACTAGATAAGAGGATTGTGTTTAAGGAATCCTGTGAAACTCAGGAGCTGTGCCGCAACCGTATAGTCGGAAAACTAGCAATCTTACTCTTGCCCGAGCAGGTACCTATATGAGAAAAGAGGCTCAATGCCACACTTCTGATTCTGTTTTTTTGCTACCCCTAACTGGGTTTCATATTGACTCTCAAATTGCAGTAAATGCTGCAGCATATGAACGACATGGTGATGTTGATACTTTTCAACGAGAAATCATTACTAAAAATAGAGAGGACCTTTTGTCTTTTTATTGGGAATACTTAAAACAAGAGCCCGTGTTACCTATTCCCCTTTCATTTGATTCAAGTGGAGACATCATTTGCCCCAGATATGACAATGTACTGCTAACAGATACTGTTTCAGCTACTGAGCGCGCGGGAACTGTTAAATCAAATATTGTGAAGTTAAACAGTCTGTTACATACATCTCCAGACAACACATCATTTGTGTTTACATCCCCACCTGGTTGGTCAGGATATGACGGCATCACATACCCTAATTCTCAAACATATTTCTACCAAAAAAGCGGAGATGAAATTCAAGCAATGACGGTTGTTACTTCTATGACCCTTGAGCAAAATAAACAACTCATACAGAAGTTGACCGGTAAAAAATTCATGAGTGATAGCGGAAGACAAGACATCATAGAAACAACGGGAACACTTATGTCTTTTCCTCATTTTGGGATTCATGAACTTATCACAGAGATTGAAACTGTAACCAATAAACAGCTGGACACTGTGCATGCCGCGGCTAACAAAAACCCAGAGATTGATGAATCAATTAGTCAGATACTCCATGAGTTTGAACTGTTTATAGAAGAAAACATTTTTGATATGGAAGAGGTGTCACGCGAAAAACTACAAAAGGAGCTAGGAAAAGTAGTTCTGAAAATGCAAAATGTTACGGCACGGGGAAAACTACCTGAGTCACAGGCAGATTACGTAACAAGTCTCAAGGAAGTTCAAGAAATTTCTGGATGCAATGGTGGTGGATATATTGAAACTGCATTTGGTCCACGAGAAGTTGAATATGATTTTTCATTGTGGGGCATCTGTATGGCGGGAGGATGTCACAATCCAAATGCTGAAAAATGGCTAGGGCCATGCAAAATTTGTGAAGAGTGCGATGCTCTTATCCGCTCAGGGAAAACACTATCGCCAAAGATAAGGGAACAGTTACAAGTAACTACCGAAGAAAATGCCTTTCATTCGGCACTTTTGCCACTCGCTTTTGCAGCTTTTATAGCAGGACTATTTTCAAAAAATTAAGATTTTCTACCAATCCAAATTTCTTCACGCTCTCCACTTCTTCTGTTTTCATCTCTAAACAAAATAAATAAAAGGTCTGACATTCTATTCATGAACTCTAATATAACTGGTGCAATTTCTTCACGTTTACTTAATGCAACAACCCGTCTCTCGGCTCTTCGAGCAATCGCACGTGCATACATAAAGTGTACGGCAGCTTCTGAACCCTCTGGCATCAGAAAATTTCTTAACGGAGGCAAGACGCTATCTATCTCATCAATCTTTTTTTCAATCGCAGCTACCCTCTCAGAAGATAAAACCAATGGGGCTTTTGCAAGAATGGAACCAACGGTAAACAAGTCTTTTTGTACACCTTGAATAAATGTTTTAGTCTCCTCTGTTTCACAATAATAGTTTGCCACTCCAAGATAACTATTTAATTCATCAACGGCACCAATGGCGTGAACACGAAGAGATGCTTTTGAAACCCTTCCTCTCTTGGTTGGTTTAGGTTCAAATAATGAGGTTTTTCCTTTGTCACCCTTCTTCGTGTATATGCCCATTTGGATTGGATTGTAACACTAAAAAGAATTTAACATTCAGAATGTCCACAGGAGTAACACTTGGCACAACCTTCTTCAAAAACCAAGGTGTGTTCGCCACATTCTGGACAAATATCAGCTTTCTTTTTCCCTAAGACTTGTTCCTCTTCAAGAATTGCCATTACTTGACCACCAGCGGCTATAACCGTTGCTTCTTGTTTAGCAAAGAGTGCTTCCTGCATTTCTTTTGGAAGTGTGGAATGCCCATTTGAGTGCTCTGCACTATTTGCTTCTTTTAATCCAAAATGAGTTGCAATCGCTATTCCAATTCCATCTGGTAATGACCTAACTTTGTTTGCTCCAAAGCCAACAGATCTTCGTCCACCAATACCAATTAACTGTTCACTGATTTCTTTCGCTCTGTCCTTTGCAGACGCTTTTCCACGTAGTCTCAGTGTTGCTGAAATAGTGCGACCCAAAGCTTCCGCTATTGCTGCGATATCACTTCCTGCTTTACCTACATTTACAAATACTTCCATTGGCTCTCCTTCTTCATCTTCATTAATAGTGATGAACGCTTTACCAGCAGGTGTCTGAATTTTGTATGTTGCACCATGAACAACAAACGGTCGATCAACGAGGTAGTTTCCATCAGTGATGACTTCTTTTTTCTCTTCAACTGGTTCAGTCTTCTTTTCTTCTTTTACATTCTCAAGAACACCAGCTCGAGAACCATCACGGAAAAAGGTAATCCCTTTGCATCCCCAATCATAGGCAAGACTGTATAAACGTTTCACATCTTCAACAGTGAAATCATTTGGTGCATTCACGGTCTTTGAAATTGATGAATCGGTATATTCTTGAATTTTTGCCTGTACCTTCAAATGCTCTTCAGGTGACAAATCCATTGCACAGACAAAGTAACTAGGCTTATCTGCATCAGGATTTTCTTTCTTCCATTCTTCAAACAACGGATGATAGATAATACGTTCTCCTGTTCTATCCTTTCTCTTAAATTCAAAGTTATATACCGGCTCAATTCCCGATGAAACTCCAGCCAAAAGAGATGTTGTTCCGGTAGGTGCTTGTGTTAAGAGCACTGCATTTCGAATACCATGTTTGGCGATACTTTTTCGAATATATTTAGGAAGACGTTTGATAAAGTGACCTTCCAAATACTTATCTTTATCAAACTTTGGGAATGAACCTTTCTCTTCTGCAATTTGGCTTGAAGAAAAATATGCATTATCTCGAATAGTTCTATAGATTTGATCAATCACCGGAATGGATTCTTCAGAGCCATATGCAATTTTCATTTTGATCAAGGCATCCCCTAGACCCATGGTCCCGAGCCCTGTTCTTCGTATCTCCATCTGTCTGTCTTGTGTCTCTTTATAGAAGTAGAAATTAGCATCAACGACGTTATCCAAGAAACGCATCGCAACTTGAGAGTCTTTCCCGAGTCCCTCAAAATCAAATTCTCCTTTTTCATTCACATAAGCAGCCAGATTAAATGCTCCAAGATTACACACTGACCATGCTCCAAGCGGCTGCTCTCCACAAGGGTTTGTTGCAATCAATTTTTCAAAATACCAAGTATTACTTCTCTTGTTTGATCTTTCAATAAAATGAAGTCCTGGCTCTGCACTTCTCCATGCAGCATCTGCAATCATGTCCCAAATCGCCTTTGCCTTTACTGTTTCATAGACAATAACCTTTTTGCCTGCCGACCTCCATGCGTCAATGTCTCCATCCCACACGTCATCGTAATCAGGTTCAGTTGCAAAATCAGGAAACACTAAATCCCAATCTGCGTCATTTTTAACAGCTTCCATAAATGTGTCTGATACACAGACAGAAAGATTTGCACCAGGGATTTTTGTTAAATCCTCTTTCACTTTAATAAACTCCTTAATATCTGGATGCCAGTCATTAAGCATGAGCATCAATGCTCCTCGACGACTTCCCCCTTGCTGAATAACATCATGATTTGCAGTTGAATAAAGAGATGCCCAATTCACTGGACCAGATGAAGTTCCATTTACCTTTCTAACTCTGGCACCACGTGGGCGGAGAGAACTTAGGTTTACGCCGACACCACCAGCTCGTGACTGAATTTCAACTGTTTGTGTAATGTTTTCCATAATTCCTCCACGCGAGTCCTTTGGAGAAGGAATAACGTAGCAATTAAAGAAGGTTACTTCATAGCCGGTACCAGCACCTGACAAGATGCGACCTCCGGGAACAAACTTGAAATCTTTCATGACATCAAAGAACTTTGGTTCCCATTCTTTTTGTAGTTTTAATGTTGGTTCAAACTGTGCAATACCTCGTGCGACACGCATCCACATTTGTTCTGGAATCGTTTCCATTGCAGAGCCATCAGTTTCGTTTTTAAGAGAATATCGATCCATGAAGATAGTGTTTTGGAGAGGAGTAAGTGTTCCCTTTTCAGTTATTTCTGACTCAGGAATAAAAAACAATTTTGATTTTCTTTCGTCGCGAAAAGCGCCGTTTTCGTTTTTGTCTGCTCCTTGAATTATTTGTGCCATATTAGTTTTTTAAAAGACTTGTCTTCTCTATAAGAGTTTCAAAGTCTGATAAATCTTCAAATTCTAAATACACACTTGCAAACCGTAACCATGCAACCTTATCAATCTTTTTCAATCGCTTAAGCACTGCTTTCCCAACAACTTGGGTAGCAACTTCTTGTGTCTGCTTTTTTAGCATTTCTCGTTCTACTTCGTTTACGATTTCAACAACTTGTGACAGAGAAACAGGTCTCTTGCCGACGGCTCGAACAATTCCTCTGACCAATTTATCTGCATCAAATGCTTCTCTTCTTCCGTCTTTTTTAATCACCAACAATGATGATTTGTTTACTCGTTCAAACGTTGTAAAACGCTTCTCACATTTCTCACATGAACGTCTTCTTCTTATCGCGACTCCATCCTCAACAACTCTTGACTCAAGGACTTCATTACGTGCGTCTCCGCAAAACGGACATTTCATATGTGAAACATAAAATCACTATATCTAGTGTTAGAATCCATATTCTCGCACTACATATGGAATGTCAACAATCAAAAAGATGCGATTCTTTGGGATTAATATTTTTGCTTTAGCTTGAAAAAGGGTATTTGTTGTACAGTTAATACATGAAGATATACATAAAGGATCTGCGGAAGTTCTATACCACATACATCATGCCAGTTGTTCTTTTTATTACGATCATTTTATTGTTTCTTTCTATCCTTTTTCGATTCGTTGTTATTATAAAGATTCTTCTACTTTGATTTTTGTTTTTTCCAAGAGTACTATTGACGTACCAATGAAAGTTACAAAAGCAATTATCCCAGTTGCAGGTTTTGGAACACGCTTTCTCCCCCAGACAAAGGCAATGCCGAAAGAGATGCTCCCCATTGTCGACAAACCAACCGTTCAAATAATTGTTGAACAGTTTGTGAAGGCAGGAATCAAAGATATTATTCTCGTTACCGGTTGGCACAAGCGAGCGATTGAAGACCACTTTGATACCCATCCAGAACTTGAAGCTCTCCTTCAAGAGACAGGTAAAACCAAAATGCTTGAAGAATTGCGATCTATAACAAATCTTGCAAATTTTATTTTCATCAGGCAGAAAGGACCTCGAGGTAACGCGACCCCAATCACAAATGCATTGTCGGCAATTGGTGACACTGAACCGTACTTAGTTAGTTGGGGTGACGATATTTTAATTTCAGAGACGCCAATGGCCACACAACTCATTGAAGCTCATGAAAAATATGGAGGAATCATATTAGGTTCAATGAAAATGGATAAGCCAGAAGATGGAAAGAAATATGGCTTTGCGACAGGCAAAGAGGTAGAACCGGGTGTTCTTGAAGTTGAAAACATTATAGAGAAACCAGGTGAAGGTAAGGCTCCATCAACGTATGCAACACTTGCAGGCTTTTTGTTTACCCCAGAGATCAATCCTTATTTAAAAGACGTTGTAAACGATATTGTGGGGCGTGAGCCAAACTATATTGACGCCCTATCAAGACTTATTGCTGACAAAAAACAAAAGGTATATGCAATTCAATTTTCAGATGCAAAGTATTACGATACAGGAAGTAAACTTGGATACTTGAAGGCTGTTGTCGAATTTGCACTCACCCACCCAGAACTAAAAGACGAATTTAGGTCTTACCTCAAAGAAATATCACAATAAGCTCCTTTTGTTTTGTTTAGTTTAAAGAATTTAATCCTCAAACAGATTTGCTTGTGGAGAAACACCAATTGAAGTAAGTGCTGCAGAAGTTTTGGTGTACACATATTTAGTGTTATCCATAATTTCGATAACTCGAGGTCTTGTGTCATCTGAACTTTCAGCGAGAATCTGCTCGAGTATTTGTCGATGTTTGAGTGAAGCTTGGTTTAGCACCAAGAGTCTCCCTGAATACTTGGCATGATCATTCTTCTCCATCAATGTATCTGCCGAATTTCGCAAATACATTTCAGACTTTGAGAATGTGACAATTGCAGCGTCTAGGTCATCAAGTGACCACAAATGGCTGGCCAATGAAAGACGTTTGTCCGCCAAAAGCAACATATAGTCAGCTCTTTCTTCATCAGTAGAGATTGTAGAGAGTTTTACTCGATCACGAGCAGCTTTTATTGGCCACAAAGGAGAAACAGGAGTAATTGAACCACCATATGGGAGACCGTAGACAACATCAATCCCTTCAGCATGATTTTTCATGACCTGAGGATGTGCATTACTCCCTGCGTATTTAACTGAAACAGATTCAAACAATGATACAAATAACACCAGGAGGGCCACAAAGAGACCAAGGAACTGAGCCAGTCTTTTCATATGTTGCCCAAGTAGTGTAGGCTCCTTAGTCTTGCCTCGTCAACTTTCCGAAGATTGTACAAAGTTTATCTGAATAAAAGGATTGGCCACGCCCACAATACGTGAAGAATAATCGGCGCGACAATGTTTCTCGTCTTTGCATATATAAAGGAGGCACCACAACCAAAAATAAACACAAGGAAGATGTATGTCAGGGCTGGACCGACGGGAAGATGCCAATCAAAGATCGCCACAGGCAAATGCAGCAGGGCCCAACCAGCGCTAACAAGTAAATTTGATTGAATCTCCTTATTTGAGATTTCCCATACTCTATTAAAGAGATATCCACGGAATACAAGTTCCTCAGTTACAGCTGTAATAATAGAAATGATAAAAGCAGACATAAACATTCCATTGTCTACCGCAGTACTGAAGTTAAAACCACGATACTTTGCAAAATTAATAAACACCCCTTCAATCGCAAAAGCAGTACCAAGGAAGAGGGCAAAATAAATTGAGGAAAAGAGACTTTTTTCAGTTATGCCCAAACTATCCCATCCCCGCTTCTCTCTTTTTAATAAAAAGTAGACAGGAACAAGCCAAATAAGCGGCTTTAATAATCCTTCATCAAATGGGTCAGGGACTTGAAACAACATACGATAAAAACCCCACACGACAAAGAGATATGCAAACAAAGTAATAGTATTTTTGGCTATTAAGAGCTTCTTCACACCTTTATTCTACACTCTTTGAAGACTTCATCGAAAGCATGCAAAATCATCACAAGCTTCTCTCGAGACTCAACCAAGGTCAGTTGTTTTGACCCATGAGGGAACCAATGAAAAACAACATTGCGACATTCTCTCCAGGTGTCCCACAGCAGTTTTGGTAACGCACTTCCATGACAATAGGTAGAGATTTTTGGATATACCCAATCGTCACCTCGCAAATGATCTTCAAGATGCGGGTTTAATGCTTTCCCAATACGAAAATGAGTACCTAAATAGTCTCCTTCTGAAATAAACCCCATATCAAGGAAAAATTTCTTTAAAAATCCCTCATATGCCTTAGCCATTGGGAAAACAACAAAGGAGTAATCACTGTGAGCATGTCCCCAACTATCTGCCCGCTCTGCAAGGAAGATTGAGCTATACACAAGATCTTGTAGATCCTTGGTCAAATACTCCCACCACACTGAGTTTTCTACATGAGACAACTTGTCCATATGTGACCACATTACGGTATAATGAGACAAATGGCAACCAAGACAAAAACGAAGCTCAGTGCAAAAAAAAGACAGCCAGTGAGAACTACTTCAAAAACGAAGGTAGCACCAGTTGCTGCAGTTCAAACGGTGAAACTTAAAAGACGACTCTATGAGCAGTTAACCATCAAAAAACGCCTCATTTTATTGATCGGTGTATTAGTCGTGTTCCTCATGGGTATTGTCTATATTCTCTGGAACATTCCTCTCCCTGATAAATTGTCAGATGACCCAGCTGTCTCAACAAAGATCTTTGATCGTAATCAAAAATTGATTTATGAAATTTATGCAAAAGAAAGAAGAACTCCAGTAACACTCGAGGAGATTCCAAAAACACTACAACAAGCAACCATTGCGATTGAAGACAAGGACTTCTATAAGCACGGTGGATTTTCTATCACAGGAATCGCACGTGCATTCTATAAAACCATCTTCCAACAAAATGTCCAAGGGGGTTCAACCTTAACCCAGCAATTAGTAAAGAGCTCACTACTTACACCTGAGAGAACAATTCGAAGAAAAATTCGAGAATTTATTCTGGCAACTTTGGTTGAACTCAGATACAGCAAAGATCAGATTCTCACGATGTATTTGAATCAAATTCCATATGGATCCACCGCATATGGTGTTGAAAGTGCGGCAACGCTGTATTTTGGGAAATCGGCAAAAGACCTTGATCTTGCCGAAAGTGCACTCCTTGCAGGTATTACCCCTGCTCCATCAAAGTATTCACCATTTGGTGCAAATCCAGAATTTGCAAAAGAGAGACAAAAGTCAGTCTTAAGAAGAATGGTCGAAGATGGGTACATTACCCAAGAAGAATCTGATGCTGCATATGAGGAGCAAATAAAATATGCCACTCCTGAAAAAATTAAGGCACCTCACTTTGCTCTCAAAGTAAAAGAACTCCTCTCAGACAAATATGGTGAATCAGTAGTTGAACAAGGAGGCTTACGAGTTACAACAACGCTTGATCTTGATCTTCAAGAATTTGCTCAAGACGCAGTTGCAACAGAAGTAGCCAAACTAACAAAGCTTGATGTTGGGAACGGCGCCGCAGTTGTAACCTACCCAAAAACTGGTGAAATACTTGCGATGATTGGCTCAAAAGACTACAACGCACGTGATGAGGATGGAAAGGTAAACATTATGTATGCCAAGCGACAACCAGGTTCTTCAATTAAGCCATTAAATTATGCACTGGCAATTCGAGACCACAAAATAACGGCATCTACTCCATTGGCAGATATACCAACGTGCTTCCAAGTAATCGGACAAACACAATATTGCCCAGTTAATTATGATGGACAATTTCATGGAGCAGTACAAACCAGATTTGCTCTTGGTAACTCGTACAATATTCCAGCTGTACGGGTCCTTGCCTTAAACGGAATTGAAAACTTTATAACATTTGCGACTGAACTCGGCATCACCAGTTTTACCGATCCAGCCAATTACGGACTTTCATTAACCCTCGGTGGTGGTGAAATAAAACCAGTTGATATGGCTGTTGCATATGGAGTTTTTGCAAACGGTGGTATTAAACAAGACTTAAAAATGATTACTAAAGTAACTGACTGGAAAGGAAAGGTTTTAGAAGAGACAACACCTGAAGCACTTAATGGTCCACGAGTACTAGATGAAGAAACAGCATTTATCGTAAGTCATATGCTGCAAGACAATAATGCTCGTACTGCAGCATTTGGACCAAGTTCATTTTTGAACGTATCTGGTCATCCTGAAGTCTCAGTTAAAACAGGAACCACAAACGATCGACGTGATAACTGGACAGTAGGATACACACCACAAGCCGTTGTTTTAACGTGGGTCGGGAACAACGACAACAGTGTCATGAAAGGTGCT
The DNA here is from genome assembly GCA_964568925.1 of uncultured Gammaproteobacteria bacterium. Taxonomy (GTDB): domain Bacteria; phylum Patescibacteriota; class Microgenomatia; order UBA8517; family UBA8517; genus CAYQUL01. Next base: position 29,784 of record CAZMSJ010000007.1, on the reverse strand, counting down.
GTTTCTGGTGTTTCTGGTGCGTCCCCTATCTGGAACAAAATTATGAAAGAAGTATTGAATAAAGCCGGTAAAGGTTTTTATGCAAAGACAGACAAAGGTCCTGCTTGGCCAATTCAACCAGCTGGAGTCGTTGGGGCAACCATTTGTGCAAACACGGGAGCAATCACAAATGATGCTTCAAACGGTTGCCCAGAGAGATTTGAATACTTTATAAAAGACACCGTTCCAACAGATGTCGCTTCCCGTCAGGATATCGTCTTTGACCGAGTTGCTCAAAAACAAGCTGACCAGGCCTCGCTCCCAGAAAACGTTGAATCACAAAATCATCTTGTTATAACTGACCCATTAGCCTCAATTGTGTGTCTGGATTGTGCTTTCCCAATGAGCCAAGTAACCATTAACTATCCACCGACAGCATTCTTTAAGTCTCCGACACCAACGGCAACACCAAAGCCAGTAACCCCATAATTTGACTTTTTGAGATATCTGGTATATACTTTACGTATAAACCTCGCACCTTATATCGCTTTCCTGCGGCAACGCAGGGAGCATTTTTACCATAAGGAAGCTTGTGATAAAAATACTCTCTGTACTAACTAACTCCCCATTTTTGTTCTCCTTCGTTTGATCTTTTCCCCCTTTAAAAAACATCATCACAAGATTAGGATAAGCTAATGGCACGCACGAACCTTTCTTTTGTTGGAAAACAAAAGTCACGTTCTCGTACTTCTCCACTCCAATCATTTCTCATAATTTTAGGAAAGCCTTTTTTTATTACCCTCTTTTTTGCTCTCTCCATTCTGAATAATTTCTTTCTTTTGTTACAAAAAACTACCAAGAAAAAACGTAAGAAAAAGGTCGCTGTCAAAAGCTCCAAGAGACAGATTATTCATATAGCACTTGGTCTTTCACTTTTTGTTATCGCTATAGCAATTGCTGCAATGTGGCAACTATCTGTAATTGTGAAGGATATTCCTGAAATGAATATCCAAAAAATACAAAATCCAAAAGCGTCCATCAAAATATATGACAGAAACAATACGCTTCTCTACACCGTCTATAAAGATGAAAACCGTACACCAGTTTCCTTTGATCAAGTTCCAGTTGTCGTAAGACAAGCAACTCTTGCAGCAGAAGACGCACAGTTTTATAGCCATCCAGGTTTTTCTTTTAGAGGAATGTTGAGAGCACTGGTCCTCTACATTCGAGATGGAACTGTAACAGGAGGATCCACCATCACACAACAGTTGGCTAAAAACGTGTATCTAAATAGTGAACGAACAGCTGTGAGAAAAATTAAGGAGATTATTTTAGCTCTTCAAATTGAGCGATCATTTACCAAAGATCAGATTTTATCAATGTACTTAAACCAAGTTTCATACGGTGGTGTAACGTATGGAATAGAAGCAGCATCACAATTGTATTTTGGAAAAAAGATTAGCGAAGTAACACTTCCAGAAGCAGCGTTTCTTGCAGGACTACCAAAGTCACCATCACGCTTCTCTCCAATCATTGCAAAAACGGACACCGGACTTGAAAGAAAAGACCAAGTCTTATTACGAATGAGAGATGAACAATTTATTACGCAAGCAGAATATGAGAAAGCCAAAGGTGACAAATTAGGATTCATAGAAGAAGACAACAAACGAGCAGCCCCGCATTTTGTAGAGTATGTGAAAGCAAAACTTGCGGAGCGATATGGAGATTTACTGGATGAAGGTGGATTAACCGTTAAAACAACACTCGACTTACCGACACAGGAAATGGCACAAGAAGTTGTTTCAACAGAAGTAGATAAGCTCGTGCGTGAGAGAGTTTCAAATGGATCTGCCGTAATAATGACACCAAAGACTGGTGAAATTATTGCAATGGTTGGCTCAAGAGGTTTTGATACAACAAAAACGGATGGGTACGTAAATGTCGCAACCAGTTTACGCCAACCAGGATCATCAATAAAACTTATTACCTACGCTTATGGACTTTCACATGGCTTGACACCCGCTTCCCTGATTGATGACAGTCCAATAACGTTTTATCCAAAGGGTGGAAAACCATATACTCCGAAAAACTATGACGATAAATATCGTGGACAAATAAGTATTCGCAGTGCTTTTGCTGAATCAAGAAATATTCCCGCCGTTAAAATATTGGCTCAGTATGGAGTCAGTTCAATCATTTCGCTTGGAAAACAAATGGGCATCACTTCATGGAAGAATCCAAATAATTATGGTTTATCTTTAACCCTTGGTGGAGGTGAAATTACGTTACTCGAATTGTCTGAGGTCTATGCAACCGTTGCAAATATGGGAACACATGTAGAAACAACTCCGTTTATTTCAATTAAAAATAGATATGGACGAGAACTCTATACGAAGTTAAGTGAACCAACACAGGTACTCGATCCTCGAGTCGCATATCAACTAATAGACATCTTAAAAGATAACTATGCACGTTCCCCTTCTTTTGGGTTACATTCAGCATTAGTCATAGATAAACACCCTGAGGTTGCTGTCAAAACAGGAACCAGTAATAATCTTCGTGACAATCTTGCCGTTGGAATGACACCAGATATTCTGGTTGCAACCTGGGTAGGAAACAATGATGGAAAACCGATGTCAAAAATTGCTTCAGGGGTAACAGGTGCCTCTCCTATCTGGAACAAAATCATTTCAAAAGTACTCGAAAAAAGTGCGGTAGCCCAATGGAGTGTTCCAACAAACTTAGTTCAAAAACAATCATGTGATGGGAAAAGAATGGAATGGTATTTAGCAGAACAAGTTTTAGTCTGTCGTGAGAAGGAAAAAGATATTGCAGGAAACTCAAAGCCTACCGGTTAATTGGTTTGAGTAATCTGGTACAAAGATCCGGCTAAACTTGGGAAAACAGTTTCACCTTCTTTTTCAACGACACCCTTGGTCATAATGGTTATCACGGTTGGATGAGTTCCAAATACAATGCCAGCGTCGTTAATCACATGTACCTCTCGCCCATACTTGTGGGCAACACGAACTCCCTCAGGTATCCCCGCGGCCAAATACTGCTCATAAATCGTTTTTGTTAGAGAATCCAGAATCTCATCACGTGACTTGTTTGAAATAAGGTTCCCTTGCCACATTTTTTTAAATAGTAACGCGATGTCAGATGGCGTTGTCGTGTTTTCAGTAAAATCGGTATCTCTCATTCCAATGTCAGCAATCATTTTGTCAATTGTCTGGCTCCCAAGCTTGGTTGAGATTACATGGAAGGCTGTGTTATCAGATTGCTGCCCCATGGCGCGAGCAAGTTGGCGCAAGGTGTAGACAGTCCCTGCTTTTTGTCCCTGAATACTTCCAGATCCACCAACTTTATCTGCTTCAGCTAGAGTATATGAGGAATCAAGATTAATTAGCCCTCGTTCACTTTCCCGATAGAGTGCCATCATGACTGGTAATTTCATGAGGGAGGCTGCAGTATAGATTTCTCGATCATTTATGCCATAGGTGTCCCCTGTTACTAAGTCAGTAACTACAAACCCATATACACCTGACAAATGTTGGGTTAGACGATTCCATTCGTCTTGCATAAGTGTTTTGTCCCAGTGCTCTTCACGGGTTGGTGGCTCAAGAACAATGGTTTCTCTCAACAAATTATCTGGAGCTACAACTCGTGGTAATCCTGGAAGCTTTCCGTTTCTGGCTGAAAGAGCCAAACACAGAGATGCAAAGGCCATACCACCAAAAAGAACCAATACCAATGTTCGTTCTTGTCTTCCCCACGGTTTAGGTTTTTGTGAAACAAACTCCGGTGCACGAGAAATATGAGGGATATCAACAATCGTTCGCTCTTCTGACTCCTCTTTTTGACGACGAGACTCATGAGACTTCTTCTTTTTAAAAAACATAATTGGTTGTTCTCGTTACCTTCTACGACTTTCCCAAATTTCTGGATTAACGAGCGTTTGTGGAGCAGTTTCAGTTGCAAGAATAGCAGCTACCGCTAATTCACCCATTTTTTGTCGAGCCTCATGTGTAGCTGAGGCGATATGTGGAGTTAAAATAACGTTTTCCATACCAATTAACTCTGGATTTACATCTGGTTCTGCATCAAAGACATCAAGACCAGCACCAGCAATTTTACCTTCTCGTAATGCAGTAACTAAGGCATATTCATCAACCATCGGGCCACGAGCGGTATTAATAAACAAACTTCCCTGCTTCATTTGAGAAAAACGTTCTGTATTCATTAAGTGATGCGTTTCAGCTGTCAGTGGTGCATGAAGACTCACAACATCAGATTGTGCAAGGAGTGTCGGAATGTCACTAAAAACAACACCTAATTCACTTTCGGCTTGAGGATCAGCCGTTCTCTTGTTATACAAAACCTTCATCTCAAAACCCTTTGCACGACGTGCAACCATCTCACCAATTCTTCCCAAACCTATTACGCCTAGAGTTTTTCCCTTCAAACTTGTTCCCAAAAAAATACCAGGTTCCCAACCATGATAGGCACCTTTCTTGGTCACCTCATCTGCTTCAACAACCCGTCGAGCCAATGACAACATCAGTGCCCAAGTGTGCTCCGCAACAGCTTCGTTTACTTCATCACAAGGAGTGTTTGATACCAATATTTTTCTCTCTGTAGCAGCTGGTACCTGAATATTGTCGAATCCCACTGCATAGTTACTAATAATTTTTAATTGTGGACCAATCGCATCCATTACTTCACCATCAATTTTATCGGTAAGAAAAGAAAGAAGTGCATCAACTCCAGTTGCATATTCAAGCAGCTCTGCGGCAGTTAATGGTCGATCAAATGGAGAAACTACAACTTCGTGACCTGAGTTTTTTAAGGTATCAAGTGCTGTACCTGGGAAGCTTCTTGAAACAAAGATTTTCATCGTACCTAAAATATATCCTGTTTTTGTGAAGCGGTCTAGAAGGAGGTCGTAAAAACACCAGAACTTTCAGCTCTTTCTACCCAATCGTAAATCTCTCCTTCTCGTAATAAGCCTCGTTGACCACCAGTATAGCCAATAACTGAAGCAGAATTAACGGTTCCCCATACAAGAGCCTCTTTCAAACTTTTCCCCTGAATAAGGGCTGCAAGTGAACCAGATCCAAAGGCATCCCCAGCTCCTGTTCTTTCATATGCATCAACAGGAAGCACTCCACACTTATAAAAAGTGTTATTTTCAATTGCAAAACTCCCATTGGCACCATCGGTAATAATGACATGGGTTGGCCCCATGGCAGACATATGTTGCAATAGCTCTCGTACCCCCATTATTTTTGCATCTGACTCTGTAAGTCCCACAATCCTTCGTGCTTCTTCCAAATTAATATAGATAAGGTCACTACTTGCAACACAAGAGAGTAACAAATCTGTGTCCCCTCGTAACTGTCTACTTCCCGGATTAAATGCAATCTTTCCATTAACCTCTTTAATTTTTTGAATTACCTGTTTGTAATACTCTTCAAAATTTTCACCAAGAGATGTTAGGTAATACCATTTACTTTTAGGGAATGTGACAGGCATCTCATACTGATGTGGGGCATGAAACGTAAAAATGGTTCGCTCACCGGAATAGGCAATAACCGTGGATGCGTTAGACGCTCCTTTCGTTTCTTTGGTAATAAAACTAACATCTGCATGCTCAGTGTGGAGTTTATGCAAGATAGTTTCCCCGACAAGATCAGTTCCAATATTGGTAAGTATTGCGGTCTTTAGGCCTAAACGAGAACAACCGACTACGTTATTGGCAGCGTTCCCCCCAACACTAAAATCCATGTTCTTAACTGGAATTTTGTCCCCATAGGTGAAGCAGATATAGCAGTGTTCGTTATTTATGTCACACAACGATTCACTTTCACTTGGTGTTAAGAAGGTGTCGTATGTGGCGTCCCCAATTGAGACTAAGTCAAATTCATGTTCTTCCATACTTATATAGCCTCTTTTTCCATTTCTAGATTATAGTTTCCTGTACTTGCGAGTGATGTTAATCTCACTCGTCTAGCAAACAATTGTTGTGCATGTTCAATTTGATGACTTTCCCCAGCCCACGCATGAAGTGCTTCATCTTGCAATGCTCTCCCAAAAGAGAACGTAAGTTTCCACGGCAATCCTTCTGACTTGTTCATTTCATTTAAATAGTCAGCAGCTTGTTCCGGCTCTTCTCCCCCTGACAAAAAGACAACACCACCAACGCTTGGGTCAGTCGTGTTTTTAAGTACAGCAATTGTTTGAGATGCAACCGACGCTGCTGATACTTCCTCGGTCGAGTCCGCACCTGGCGTAATCATGTTTGGCTTTAGTAAAATGCCAGGCAAAAACACTTCATGTTTTGCAAGTTCAGCAAACACTGCTTTTTGTACCCGTGTTGTAACCTCAGCAGTCGTTTCACTTGAATGATCACCTTCTCGTACGACCTCTGGCTCAACAATTGGCACGATGTCATGCTTCTGACAGATTAATGCGTATTCAGCCAGTACTCGTGCATTCTCTTCTATCGCGGCATCTGTTGGGGTCTCATGGGTTATGGTAAAAACGGCTCTCCACTTGGCAAAGCGCGCACCTTTTGTTTTATAGAAAGCAATTCTCTCCTGCAATTTATCGAGTCCCAAGGTAATTTTTTCTTGTCGTGTCTCGGGAAGGTCCGTTGTACCTAAATCAACCTTTATACCGGGGATAATTCCTTTGCTCGATAAAAGCGTTGGAAACGGGGTTCCATGACTATCATTTTGAAGGAGAGTTTCTTCAAAGAGAATAACTCCGCTTATATACTGTTCAATTCCGTTTGTAGAAAACAATATCTCTCGATATGCTGCGTGTGTTTGAGGGGTAGATGGAATGTTAATGGCATCAAATCGTTTCTTAATTGTCCCAATACTTTCATCTGCTGCCAAGATACCCTTGCCTTGCATCACTAAACTTCGTACAGTGTTTATAAGAGTATCTTTGTTCATAGTTTCATTGTAAGCTCTTGTATAATAAATTAACAACATGACCTACACCCCCTTCCACGTTCACGAAGCACCAGCGCACCCAGCTCCTATTAAGAGAAAACGATCATTAAGTGGTGCGACTATTATTCTCGTTACCGTTGCACTTGTCTCAGTTGCTGCTGGAGTAATTATTCTTCTTCTCAAACAGGTATAGCGTTTATATCTGAGGTCCAAACAACTGTCCACCAAGTTTGTTAGCTAGTTCCATTGGGTCCCGTGCTTGCCAAATATTTCGACCAATTGCAAAACCAGCAGCACCTGCCTTTTTCACAATACGTGCGGTTTCCAATACTTGGTATGGAGTATCCATATGAGGGCCACCCACAACAAAGACTTTCGCTCTTCCCGCATTTTTCACTACCCATCGGAAACTTCCTTCATCCCCGGTGTACTTAATGATAATTCCATCTGCATTTAACTCCATACCAACGCGAGCCGCATAGGCAACGTGTCCAGACTGATCAGGTTGAATTACATCGTCCCCCGTCACATACATCCAAACAAGAACTGCAAGTCCTCGATCATGTGCTTCTCTCTCGATTCTTCCAAATTCTGCGATCATTTCAGCTTCGTATGCTGAACCTACATGAATTACATACCCAACGGCTGAGGCACCGAATGACACAGCTTCATCTACAGAGCAGTTTTGGATTGATTTTGCTTGAATGTCAGGTCTAAAAGAAGTCTTTCCATTGAGCTTCACAATCAATGGTACCTGATAAAGAACTGGATCATAATATTTTGCTGCAATACCTTTTTGGCAAATAAAGCCGGTGAAGTGACCACAATTGGCGAGCTCCAGGGCAAAGGTTGGCTCAACTGATCGTTCATCAAAGTTCCCTGGGCCATATTCAAAACCGTGATCATAGGCAAACAGAAGTCCTTGTCCGTTCCTCATCAATTTTTCTATGGTATTTAGGTAGGGCATATATTTAGATTAACACAAAGGCACTGTTAAAATTAACTTCTTTTTCGTTTCACAACCTTTTTCGAAAGATCAACGATATGTTCAGCGGTTAACCCATATGCAGTTAACAACTCTTCAGGAGAACCTGACTGCCCAAATTCATCTTCCACCGCAACAATTTCAATAGGTACAGGAAAATTCTTTCCAAGAAGCTCAGAAACTGCCCCACCCAACCCACCAAATTTTTGATGCTCTTCTGCAATAACAACAGCACCTGCAATTTTGGCAGCATGAATAATTGCTTGTTCATCGAGTGGTTTAATTGTTGCTACATTAATGACGATACAATTAAACCCAAGTGAAGAAAGTTTCTTTGCAGCAACAAGAGCTCGGTACACCATAATTCCATGTGCAATAATGGCAACTTCTGGATTTTTTTCTTCCCACACTGGTATTGCCTTCCCGACTTCAAATGGTGTTTCCTCCGTCGTATAGACCGGTGACTCAACTCGTGGAATTCGAAGATACACAGGTTTTTGAATACTCGCAGCTGCAATCACCGCTTTTCGTGCTTCTATTGCATCTGATGGCGCAAGAATAATCATATTAGGGAGTGCACGCATCAAAGCAATATCTTCAAGCATTTGATGGGTTGCCCCATCTGGGCCAACAGAGACACCGACGAATAATCCTCCAATTTTGACTGGGACATCGTTTAAACAAATGGTCGTACGAATTTGTTCCCACGTGCGACCAGGGTTAAATGATGAGAAAGAACAGATATAGGGAATCTTGCCATAATTTGCCATGCCTGAGGCAACAGTAACCATTGATTGTTCTGAAACACCACACTCTACAAACCTATTAGGAAATGCTTCAGCAAACTTTGTTACACGAGTCGAGTCTTTTAAGTCAGCAGTGAGAACTACAACATTGTCATGTATCTCCCCTGCAGTTAAGAGACCTTCTCCAAACCCATCACGGATCGCAGTTGACGCGATTTGCTTGGTAAAAATATATTCTGAAAGTTTAAGTGATTTATTTAACATACATAGATTCCGAATATCCATTTCGTTCCGAAAACAAATAAAATGTAGATCTACCTAAAAGGTAGGACTTAAGATAAGTCCTCCCGGCTTTGGTGTACATTTTTCAGTTATAAATATTGAAAGTAATTCATCTGCCTGTATATTTCTTTGTGCAGGCTGAGTATTTCTTATTACAGATGGTATTGAGGGATTCTGAATTCCCCCCATACAGGTAATTGAAATTATGACATTGTTTTTTATAACAATCATCAAGAGCAGAAACGCTGACATCAAAACTGTTGCAACAAGATAACGTCTTTTTGGACCAATAAAATGAATTGTGATAAGTGATATCAGGTACAAAGCACTTATAAAGACAATAGGACCAATTGCAACCACCAGCCCAACAATAAGATCCAGATCAACAGCCCGCCCTAAGTACTGCTTTACGTATATTTCTGAAAAAACTATGAAGATTAAAAACGAACCCAAAATAACTAATGGATGTCTCAATTTTTTGCTTTCACAAACGATCCTAACCAATAAATAGAATCCTATCCATAAAAGAGGAAATACTAGATTATTATATTTTGAAATCCGTAATGGACTCAATAATTCAAATACGATTACTACCAGAAAAAAAAGCGGACCAACAAAAACATTTGCTGTTAGTAGCAATGAAATTACTAATGAAAATAGATTCTTTTTATTTATCATTAATCAACATAGTGTGAACGAATTAATCTTGGGTCAGGTTCTTCAGTCCCTAAATGGACAAGCTTATCAGCAATAATAGTGAATGTTGAAGCATATATATTCTTGCATGTTCTCCCAACGTAGATATCAGAACATTGGTTTTTGATCGGTAATGGAATGAGCATCAAAGTAAATACTGCACACAAAACAAGCAACGTTCTGGGAATAAAATATGAAATTTTCTTTGTCTTGATTGCATAGATATAACTTACCAGTGAGCAAACAAGCAAAAACGAAATAAGAACAACAGGTAGAAGTAACGGCATGTCATATCGTTGCAAGATTGGATAAGTAATGGACTCTGTTTTAGTTACAATCGGCATAAAATTATTCTTGTGACTTTAACGTTTTGGTTAACTCTTTTAATGCAATTTTTAGTTCATCATCATTTGGTACCTTTCCATGCCACTCATATCTTTTTTCCATAAAGGCAACACCTTTACCGGGAATGGTATTTGCAATGATGACTGTTGGTTTTCCATACTCCTGTCGGGCTCTCTCTACACTTGAAAGAATCTGACCCATGTCATTGCCATCAATAACAAGCACATTCCAATTGAATGCTTTGTACTTTTCACTTAACGACTCTAGTGGCATAACAGTACTTGTGAAGCCATCGATCTGAATATTATTCCGATCAACAAAAACAGTGAGATTTGAGAGCTTGTACTTTGCTACAAATAAAACAGATTCCCAATGGTTCCCTTCATCATGTTCTCCATCAGAACAGATACAAAAGGTACGGAAACGAGCGTCATCCATACGTGCGGCCAATGCAATACCAGCAGCCTGACCTAAACCTGATCCAAGAGGTCCTGACGTTGTTTCAAGCGCCTTCATACGTGTTCGTTCTGGGTGACCCTGCAAGTCTGAGCCCATTTGTCTCAAGGTCTTTAGTTTTGTGATTGGAAAGTATCCAGCATGTGCAAGAGCTGCATATCGAACAGGTACCGTGTGCCCGTTACTTAAAATTAACCGATCACGAAGTTCCCAATCAGGCTTTTCTGGATCATGATTTAAAATACTGAAGTAGAGAGCGGTTAAGAGGTCTGCCATTCCCAAAGAGCCTGCCGCGTGCCCAGAGCCTGCCGCATTGAGCATTTTAACAACATCGATACGAATCTCAGTAGCTTTATAGAGAAGCTCTGACTGACTTAATTTTTTCATTCAGCTTTCTTTGGGTTACAAACTTTACAATCCTTTTTGTGGTCAATTCCATGGAGCTTTTTCTCAAGTCTCACTATTGTTGGAAGGACATCTGCTCGACGAGTCACAATATCAAAAACTGCCATTTCTTCACGAGAAATGTTCATGTTTGTTTTGATTGCATCGATTATCGGGAGCCAGAAGGAACCAAACAGGATAAATGGTTTGTGATGGCCATAGTAGAGTTTTGCCAGCACCCAAGCCGTGCCAAATTCTGAAATCGTTCCCGTTCCCCCTTTGAAGATCAAGAAAATATCTGCATGCTCCATCAACTTGAACATTCGCTCAACGTAGTTACTTGTTTTCACTTCAACATCAGTAACGTTACCAACATATCTTCCTTCGAAACCTGTTGCGTTCTCTGGATAGAATGTCACTGACAACGTTTCACCCTTGGCCACTTGAGCACCTTTGGTTGATGCATCCATAATTCCAGGCCCTCCACCATTTACGATAGTAAAACCATGCTCAGCTAATATTTTGGCTACTTCGTAAGCATCCTGATAATCCTTGTTGGTCTCTGGTAAATCAGCATCACCAAAAAAAGCAACGTTTTTAATAATCGGTCGACCAATAAATGCTTGTTCTTCGTTTTGTGTTTTTCCCATGGCAATATTTATTCTAGCGCATTGCGGCTTTTTTAAAGTGGTCAATATTTTCTTCTAAATTGCCATGAAATATGCGTTTCCCTACAGCAACTGAGTCAACTCCATGTGCACTCGTTAACGCAATTGTATCAAGAGTAATCCCTCCATCATCACAGATGGTGAAGGTGGCACCTGTCTTGTCTCGAATTTCATTTAACTCTTCAATTTTAGCCAAACTCCCCTCATCAAAATTTTGTCCACCAAACCCTGCTTGAACAGACAGAACGATGATGACATCAACAAGAAGTAGTGCCTCTTGTGACAAAGCACTAACAGGAGTTGCAAGATCAATGGCAAGACCAGCCTTGGCACCTGCATCTTTGACTTGATTTGCAAATAATACTTGGTTGGCCATTTTCTCGATGTGCCCAATAATTCGATCAGCCTTCCCTTTGATACACGTATCAATCCAATTTTTTGGTTCTTCAACCATCAAGTGATAATCAAGTAATAAATGGGTATCAAAAGAAGCGAGGGTAGCTGGTTCAATTGTTTTGTTATTCGCAAACACGCCATCAATAACATCTATTTGTACTCTTCTGACAACTGGTTCACACAGAGCAAGAAGGGCTCGCACCTCCTCTAAATTATTGCTCAAAATGGCAGGTATTATTTCAAGCATAAAAGGTTACTGAGGTTTAAACGTAAGCGTTAATGGGTCAGTTGGAGCTTGGGTTCCCCCAAGTGTGTTCCCAACCCGAATTACTTGTTCAACCAAACGGTTTGCGTATCCCCACTCATTGTCATACCAAGCAAAAACTTTGACAAAGTTTCCACCAACAACTTGAGTAAGCTCAAGATCAACAATTGAACTCTCTGTTCTCCCAATAATGTCGCTTGAAACGAGTGGCTCATGTGATGCCGCCAAAATACCTTTGTAAATTGGGTTTTGAGTTGCATCGATAAATGCTTGGTTTACTTGGTCCACAGTTACATCAGTTTTGAGAAGAATAGTAAAATCAGTTAACGAACCTGTTGCTGTTGGAACACGTACCGCTTGCCCATCAAACAACCCACGTAACTCTGGAATAGTTTCAGTCACAGCTCGTGCTGCACCGGTTGATGTAGGGATAATGTTTTCACCTGCGGCGCGTGCGCGTCGCATATCGCGATGAGAATTGTCTTGCAAATTTTGGTCATCAGTATAACTGTGGATCGTAGTCATTAATGCCTTTTCAATTCCAAACTTAGCGTGAAGTACTGCAGCAACTGGAGCAATACAATTCGTTGTACATGAAGCATTTGAAAGTACCTGCGCCTGACCATTGTAATCATTTACCCCCAGTACATAGGTAGGAACATTGTCACCTTTCGCAGGGGCTGAAATAACAACTCGTTTTGCACCAGCTTTAGCATGCTTTAAGGCATCCTCTTGTGTCACAAATTTTCCGGTTGATTCAATCACAACATCAACACCATACTGTACCCATGGAATTTTTTCTGGATCTCGCTGTGCAAGGATTGGAATACGAATATCTTTCCCTGAGACAATCAGGTAGCCAATTAATGGATCAGCCTCAGAAGCGTCTTTAGCTGGCTTCGTTTCTTCTGGAATAATTTCAATTCCAAACTTTCGATACATGGTGTCGTAATTAACTAAATGAGCCCAACCTGCAACATCCATTGAACCTGATGTATTAATCGCAGCAATCTGCATTTTGTCAATGTGACTGGTGAGCCAAATACGGAAGGCAATACGACCAATTCGACCAAAACCGTTAATTCCAACTTTAACCATACTTCACTATAGAGGCCCTGGTTAAAATTGACAAGAACAGGCAAAAATAATAAAATATGGGATATTTCTCGCACAAGGAGTGAGCTTTGAAAAACAAAGTTAAGTCAGACAGTATGTTCATTCGCGTATTCATTGCCTTCATTGTTTTCGCAGTGATATCAAACGGCAGCTATGAACTTTTTCATACAACGCAATTTATGCACAGGGCATACGGCCTTGTACCAATATTCGTTGGGTGTCAGTTATTGATATATCCAGGGGCGCACCTTATCCTTGGCATTTGGTACATACTTGAAAAGTATGGATACCTTGAACACATGTTGGTTACCGATGAGGCTAAGCCAGGCAACTTTGAAGTGCTGTTTCTGTATTACGTAAAATTTCTCTTTGGCAAGTTAAAGCAGCATCTTGCGGATGCAAAAGAGTTTAAATCTCTAGCCATTTTTGCAGTTTTTGTCTGGTGGGTTCTTGCAACGGGAATATCGTTTTGTATGTACTTAATTGTCACACTCCTTTTTCATTAGGAGGTTTTTCTCCAGGCACTCGTTATGCGAGTGCCTCTTTTAGTACCTCAATACCAGGAAGAGTGCCTTTTGCAACAAATTCAAGAGATGCTCCTCCCCCAGTTGATATCCAATCAAAATGATTCTCCAAATGTAACTTCATAATTGCCGTTGTTGTGTCTCCTCCTCCTGCAATTTTAATAGCACTAGACGCTGCAATTGCTTCAAAGACTCTTTTTGTTCCAAGCATGTGTCCTTCTTCTTCAAAGTGTCCGATTGGTCCACTTACAAAAACAGTACGGGAAGAAGCAATCGTTTCTTCGAACATTTCAATTGAATGAATCGTAATGTCTTCTTTGTCAGGAATAAGTTTCGCAACAAGTACCTTAGGGTCACCATTATCCTCTGGCATAAATTCAGGTAACCGCCCGGCAACAAGCACTTTGTCTGCCTTCATGGTTAATGCATTCAAAAAATCTAGTTTGTCTTGTTTTAGTCCGCTAATGACAATCGTTAACGGTCGAGCAGGGTTCTCAATTACTTTCTCAAGATGGGTAATCTCCTCTGCTAAATGAAGCCCAGCAAGAGATGAACCTGGATGCTTTTGGTTCAAGAGCTGTGGAAGACCAACGGTAGAAGCGTGTTCACGATGGGAAGTTGCAAATGATTCATTCACAAAATACTCACCAAAGAATGACAATTCTTCATTTAAGCGTGCGCCATTTTTTTCCTCTTCTTCAAAGAATCGAAGATTATCAAGAAGAACGAGTCTCCCCGTTGCTCGTGAATAGTCATCAAACATTTCAGGGAATAATTCAATTGGCTTGTGAGGAATAAATGTCGTGTCCGGTGCAAAGTGAACCTTTAGGTATTCATATATCGGAGAAAGGGTCAGTGTTTGATCAAAACCCGTTGGTCGTCCCCGGTGTCCAATCAAGCAAACCTTAGCAACACCTTTTTCAAGAAGTTTGTTCAGGGTCGGAATTAACTCCTGAATTCGACTATCATTTACAATTTCACCATGTTCATCTACTGAAACATCTAAGTCCCCTCGTACAATAACAAACTTTCCGTTCAAATCCACTGAATCAATCGTTTTTACATTCATTAGTTGGTTTTCTCTATCTCTTCAATATCCATCAATCGTCTCTTGTGTGACTCTTTCCCATCAAATTCCGTGTTTAAAAAGCTTTCAATCAACCCCCATACAGCCTCTTCTTGGGTATATTCTGCTGCGATTACTAAAATATTCATGTCATCATCTGCTCGCCCTGCCATAACTTGCTCAGCACTTAAGCCAATTGAGGCGCGTACCCCATCAATTTTATTTGCTACGATATCAACACCCACTCCGGATCCACACAGGAGTATTCCACGATTTTGTGCGTCTTGGGACACCTCTCGAGCTACTTTCTCAGCAAAGACGGTATAGTCATCGTTTTGGTCTACCTCATAGGCTCCCATATCAACAATTTCATGTCCTTTTGAGGCTAAAGACTCTGAAATACGTTGTTTGAGGGCAAAACCTCTGTGATCGGCACCAAGTATTACTTTCATACTCTCACACACTACTACACTAGACTTTCAAAAGTCAAAGTGGTAAAATCAACTATCGGACGGTAACAAAAGGAGCTATCCATGCAAACGATCCGAAATATTTTCAACTTCGCCGGTTTATTGGTAAAACAAGTTCTAGGTCACGTACATTTTAGCCTCCCCGAGGCTGCTAGGACTTTGTCTAATCCAACGTCGTTTGGGGTTCCGCCACAAACGAGAATCGTTGAGGAGAGAATATAACACAACTTCCGTCCCGGGCATTGCCTGGGACTTTTTTTATGAAGAAAAACCGTTTAGAAGGAAATTTAATGACTCTTCTGGATTTTCAGACTTTACAACAAAGGTTGCAACAGCAAATCCTTTTGCACCAAGTTCCACGCCAACTCGAACGTCTTCAGTTGAATGAATACCTGCTCCAATAATGAGTGGAACGTTCTGGTTCGCGCATAACATTGCAGCATTTTTGATAACTTCTGGGTGAGTTCCAGAAACAGATGCCTCAGTACTCCCTACCAGTTCTGGTGGTTCGTATGAGACGTAATCAGGATGAAGTGTGAGTACTAACTCAAGTTGTGTTATGTCACCAGCAAAAATGAGTGTTTTAAGACCTGCCGCTTTGGCCAACTCATGAGCTTTAGTCAAGTTTTCAAATGTTGAAAAGCGATGTTCTGAGTGGTTTAAAAAAGTACCTTCAAACCCTACTGCTTTAGCATGTTCAGCAAGTGTGTATCCAGTATGTGCACCATACACTTCTGGATCAATGTGTTGGACCCAAACAGGAAGATTAAATGCTGACACTAAACCTGCATCAAGAGAAGAAAGAACAGGGATAATTGGGACAGAAGTCTTTGCACGGAGATTTTTAATTACTGACAACAAAGATTCAGCACCTTTCGCAGTGGACTCTTTGTATGTCTTAAAGTTTACAAAAATCATTGTATCCCTACTATACTATTTATCCGTTTCTTGTCAAAACCAATAACAGTTTCTTTTTCAGCTCCTTCTTTTTCAATGACAGTAAAAGGTACTCCTAAGAATCCTCCTGACAATGCAGCCATTTCCTCTTGTACTGCTTGGTTTTGATCAGTCATTTTCTCAGTGAAGGCAACTTGCTTCTCTGTTAAGTATTGTATAAGCATTCGACAGTACGGACAAGTTGTATTTGAGTAAATTGTAATTTTCAATTTAAATGCACCTCTTTCTCTGGGTCATTGTAGCACGAAGAAGTTAGTGCTCAGGAGCAAGAAATGTGACAGCAAGAATGACAAAGATTCCGAGAAGCATAAATACCCACTTTGAGGTTCGAGACTTGCCCTTTGATGAAGCCAAATCAGGAAGGAAATCACTTGCACCAAGATACAAAAAGACACCAGCTGAGATACCCAACAAGACGCCGAGCGATGGTGTAATGACATCAGCAAATACGTACGTAATTACTGAAGCAACAACGGTCACCAATGCTGAGAACAAATTAGCTAACAAAGTGTTTCTCTTTGACCAACCAGCTTGGAGTAAAACCCCAAAGTCACCTACTTCATGAGGAATCTCATGCAAGAAGGTTGCAAGCGCAACAACGACACCAAGTTTTGGATCAACCATATATGAAGCTGCGATTGCGACACCATCGATAAAATTATGAATAGTGTCACCAAAAAGGACTAACGGGACAGATCCATGGTTTGGTCCAACATGCACATGACCTTCATGGTGGTGCATGTTTGCAAAAAACTCTTCAAAAAAGAATGCAACAAAAAAAGAGATTAACACAACAAAGCTCCCCAGTTGACCGGATGCTTCTATTGATTCAGGAATTAAGTGAACAATACTTGTGGTAATCAAGACACCTGCAGCAAAAGGGATAGCCAAGTGAGATAAATTTCGAGAAAGCTTTTTACTTATCAAAAAGGCTACTCCTCCACCTAACCCTAAGACACTACCGGCGAGAGAGAGTAATAAAATTGCGACAAGAGGATGCATATGACTTATTCTACCTTATGTAAATAAAAAACCAAAAAGTGAAAGCCATTGTGGTTGATCTATGTGTGACACTTCCCCACTTGTTGTTGAAACCGTCACCGTAACGGGAACCGTCACCAGTGCTTTATTAAATACATTTACAACTCGCTCTCCTTTAATTAAGTAGAGAACATCTATTCCATTACTTTCGACAGTGATTGCCCCATCTTTTGGAAGAATATTAATTGCACCACTGGCGACAACATTCTTAACAGCCGCTGAAGGCATAACAACAAGTTCTGATTCCCCACGAGATGTTTTAACTGAGACACGATGGTCTTCTGGGTGAATGGTTACATTAAATAATGTTTTTGCAGTTATACCCTTTTGGGTAATACCAAATCCTTCATCAAGTTTGGTAACGACTACTTTGTCAGATGGGTTTCCTTCTTCTATTTCAACTAATTGAGAAAGTACACTTGGAACCTCAAGACTTGAGTCATTGGAATTGGTTATAATTTTTATATGAGTTTTGCTCTCAATCTCAGCGAGTGCAATCTCTTTCACACCATCTATTGCAGCTGTGGCAACTTTTTGAGTAACCTTCTGAACAGTTGCCTTTACATCAACACTATCCCCTAAAACTCTCTTCTCGACAGTTCCTTCTTTTGTTACAACAAACAATGAAGAAGCATGCACCTCAGTACTTGATACAAGTAACAGGAATACCGGAAGAAAGACGAGTAATTTTTTATTCATAGTAGTTTTTTTTATTATACAAATAGCGATATAAGCGTACCAACAGAAGAAACAAACATGACAGCAACGACAAACAACCCTACCGTTGTCGTTACTAAATTGTTTTTATGCTTTCCCATGATTTTTTTACTCTGGGAAATAAGAATAATGGCAACTAAGATAAATGGCGCGACAGCGCCATTGACGACTGCGGACCACACGAGAGCTGACATTGGGTTTATACCAAGGAAATTTATACTGAGTCCAATTATCATTGAAGCCACAATAACCATATAGAAAACCTTTGCTTCATACCACTTTTTAGATAACCCTTCATTCTTTTTTAAGCTCTCTGAAACGGCATAGGCACTGGAACCTGCAAGTACAGGAATAGCCAAAAGCCCTGTTCCAATAATACCGATGGTAAAGATAAAATACGCAGCATCACCAACGAATGGACGTAGTGCATTTGCAGCATCAGCTGCAGTTTTTATATCAGTGATATTGCTTTTAAAAAGCGTTACTGATGTGGCAAGAATAATAAAAAACATAATGAGGTTACTGAAAAACATTCCCACCCACACATCAGCACGCATAGCGGACAAACTGCGAGGGGTAAGGGTGATCTTTCTGAGTGCTAGTGTATTTTTCCCTGCATCAATTTGCTCCTCTACTTCTTGGGAGGTTTGCCAGAAAAAAAGGTAGGGTGAAATAGTTGTACCTAATATTGCAGTTAAGATAAGGAAAAACTCAGGGGTAAACGAGATATGAGGAAGAAACGTAAAATGCATAACTTCTGCCCAATCAATTGTTGTAGCAAGAGCTGCAAAAACATAGAAGATTAAGACAAACGCGAGCCACTTCAAGTATTTGGCATACACGTGGTATGGCAAAAAGACCTGGAGTGCCAGTGACAAGAGCGTTACCAGTAATAACAAAAAGACCACATTTGCGTTTGGCACCAACAATGAAATACTTGCAACCATTGCGCCGATATCAGCCCCAATGTTAATCGTGTTTGCAATAAGTAGCAGTGACGTTAACAAAAATACTATTGATGAAGGGAATACCTTCCTAATATTTGAGGCCAAACCACGGCCAGTTACTAAACCAATTCTCGCGCACATTTCTTGAACGACAGCCATCAAGGGAAAGGTAAAAGGAGCTAACCAAATAAGCTGTAACCCAAATTGAGCACCAGCTTGTGAATAAGTTGTTATTCCTGATGGGTCGTCATCAGCAGCTCCAGTTACAAAACCTGGACCAAGAAGATTAAAGGGATTCTTTTTTGAAGAAAAAAAGCGTTTCATGATTCATTGTACGCAGATTTAGGCAAGACTATAAACCCCATCTTTTTCAACAATCATCTTTTCTTTCATGAGCTCTCGAAGGGCCTGATCAAGATGATCAGGGTTCCCTTCGATCAGAGTAAGAAGAGAATGTTTGTTTTGTGGAGAAACAAGAAGAATACGAAGTAGACTACCTCTGACTTGTCTGACTGAACCAGTAAAAGTTGATTGCTTCGCATATTGTTTACTTTTTCTATTTGGGTTTACTACCACTTTCGATAAATACGATCCATAGTCCATGAGTGCCCAAAACCATTCTCGTGGATTTTCTCTATCCATCGTCTCGGTAACAATGGGTACAATATCTTGGTCAGATACTTCGTCGTGGTCTGAGAAGAAATGGTGAATATAGACTCTTCTGATGTTTGTTTCAATAAAGGCAACTGGAGTATTAAAAGAATAGACAACAATTGCTGCTGCAGTGTTAACCCCCACTCCTGGTAGTGCATCAAGAGCAACAACATCGTTAGGGATAACACCGTCATGTTTCTCACACAAGATCTGTGCGGCTTCTTTTAAATACTTTGCACGTCTGTTGTACCCCAAACCAGACCAATGAGAAAGCACTGTTGAAAAGGAGGCTTCTGCCAATGACTGTACTGTAGGAAACGCTTGAATTAATTCCTGATACTTTTCAATTACTCGTGATGTCTGTGTTTGTTGAAGACATATTTCAGAGAGAAAGATGTAGTAAGGATTCTCTGTTTCTCTCCACGGAAAGTTCCGCTTATTGGTTTTGTAATAATCCCAAACGGTATTTATAAAAGTCTCATTCATGTCCATTACAGTACCACAAAAATAAGAATTTGCGTTTAGGTAGACTCATCGACTATTCATATCGAATAGCCTCAATTGGAGCAAGGTTTGCAGCTCTGCGAGCTGGGAAGACACCGAAGAAGACTCCAATTCCTGTTGAGATCCCAATGGCAGCTACAACTGAAGTTGAATTAATAGCCAGTGGGAAAAACTGCTGCACAATCGCAACAATAATGACAGCCAAAAGGAGTCCACCCACTCCCCCAAATAAAGAAAGTAATACACTCTCAACCAAAAACTGCATCAAGACGTCACGCTTTGTTGCTCCAATGGCTCGTCTAATTCCAACTTCTTTTGTACGCTCTGTCACGTTTGCATACATAATGTTCATAATTCCAATTCCACCAACAACAAGAGAGATTGAACCAATCGCCAGCAAAACGGAATTAATAATACTAAAGATAGAGGTGATAGCGTTTAAGATTTCAGTTTGTTTCACTACTGAAAAGTCATCTTTCTTGTATCTTCTTCCAAGAATTGTTTTTGCATCCTCAACAACCTGGGTAACGTCAGCATTTTTGTTTGCACTTAAATAAAGGGCTGAAAATGTTTTTTCAGGAGAGATACCAGTAAAGGCTGTTGTGTATGGCATAAAGATTCCCTGATCATAGTTCGGTCCACCAAAGCCTCCTCCACCCTTTTCTTTAATGACTCCAATAACGCTAAAGCGCTGATCTGATACAACAATCTTTTGACCAACTGCACTTTGAATGTCACCAAAGAGGTCGACTGCTAACTTGTTGCCAAGAACTACAACCTTTGATCGTTTACCAACGTCTGACGCGGTATAGACTTGACCTAATTCAATTTCAAAATTAAAAACTGGAAATAAGTCTTCGTTCCCTGCAAACAAAGATGCTGATTTTGTTTGACCATCTGCGGAGGCCTTCAATTGTTTGCTAATAAGAGGGACTACAAGATCCACCTGAGGTGTCCTACGAAGTGAAACAACATCTCGTTCATCAAACTTAATTGCACCGAGGGCAGACGCTCCTCCACCCTGGAATTGCCCGTTTTCATTTAAAACGTTTCCTGGAATGACGAAAATAAGGTTTGTACCAAGAGCAGCAAACTGTCCTTCAATGTAGTTTCTCAGTCCAACACCAAGGGCAATTAAAATAACCACTGACAAAACACCAATTAAAATACCAAGGGAAGTTAAAAAAGTACGAGCCTTTGCTCTCCCGAAGTTTTTAAGGGCAGTCTTAATTTGGAAAAGAATATAATTCATAGTTAGTATTTTTTAACAATTGTTCCATCCTTCACAAACACTTGTCTCTTTGTTCGATGTGCAACTTTCGCATCATGGGTCACAATACAAATGGTAACGCCTAAATCACCATTCAAAGACTCCATGAGCTGCAAAATCTCTTCTCCTGTTTTACTATCCAAATTTCCCGTTGGCTCATCAGCAAGAACCAAGGTTGGCTTCATAATAAGTGCACGAGCAATAGCAACACGCTGCTGTTGTCCTCCTGACAACTTGTTTGGATAAAAGTTTGCCCGTGCAGCAATACCAAATCGCTCAAGTATTTCATCTGCGTATTTACTTGGGTCAAAATCAAGCTTGTGCTTTGCGTACAAGGTTGGAAGTAATACGTTTTCCTTAACAGTAAGCTTTTGTATCAAGTTAAATTGTTGAAAAACGAAACCAATGGATTGGCCACGAATACTTGAAAGTTGATTGTCAGATAATGTTTCAACGTTTCTCCCGTCAATTGAAACCTGACCAGAAGTAGGACGGTCAAGAAGTCCAATAATGTGCATGAGCGTCGATTTTCCAGAACCTGAAGTACCTAAAATTCCAACAAATTCGTGATCTTTAATCGTTAACGAAACATCTTTTAACGCATAGAACTCACCATCAGCTATTGAGTAGACTTTACTCACATTTTTAACTTCAATCATGGGGTTAGTTGTAGACGACTGTTCCTTCCGTTAAATCAGTCTTAATTTCAACTCGATCTTCTCCTTCAATTCCAAGCTCAACATATTTTTTAGTTTTTCCGTCACCAATCAATACATATTTTCCTTGTTTGTCACTTTTAATGTACTTGTTTGGAACAGAGAGGGCGTTCTCTTTTTCTGAAAGTGTAAAACGAGCATCTCCTGTCATCCCTACTCGATATTTGTACTGTGAATTGTCTGCTGAGATTAAGATGCGAATTGGGTAGACGGTACCTGAATCAAATTCACTTGGAGTAAATGAAATCTCAGAGATTTTGCCAGTGATTGCGGCATCAGTATACGCATCAAGAGTAATATCAGCTGCTCGATCAAGAGCAAGCTTTGAAACATCTGACTGATCTGCATTGACTGAAAAATAAATACTTGAAGGGTTCACTACTTTAACCTGAGTTACACCAACCGTTACATTTACACCAGGTGTTTCGTTTGAAACATATGTAACAATTCCAGCAAAAGGAGCGATAAGTGTGGCATCTCGAAGATCTTTCTGAGCAGAGATATATGCCTCATATGCCTGATCATTTGCTACTTCAGCTGCAGTTCTGGTTTCTTTCTCAGTAAAAGACTCAGAGTTTCCTTTATCTTTCAAATTGTCATGGACTTTGTCGACTGTGGCCTGAGTTAATCGATATGCAGCACTGGCTCGTTGGTAGATACTGTTTAGTTTAAATGTATCAAGCTTCATTAATGGCTGCCCTTTAGTAACCTTGATTCCTGCGTGCACTCCTACCCAAGACAAACTACCAGAAGTTGAAAATGGAAGACTTGCATCTTCAACTGCCTTAATTTCACCAGAGAGGACCAATTCTTCTTTCACAGTTCCTCGAGAGACTGTCGCTGTTTCAGTAGCTTTGGTTGCTGGCTTAGTTACCTGTCTCACGACAAGAACAATAGCCACAACAACAATAGCTAGTATCCAGTTTCGTCGTCGCTTATACCAAGGAGTCGGGGTTACCGTTGTAGTAGTGTTTGTTTTTTCCATAGCCAGGTAGTGTACACCTTCCAGTCAGTATATGCCAAAAGGACGCAGATGTAAGTACTCTCTTTGGGTAAAGTGGTCTTGCCGTTTGGCAAGACCACCAAATTAAAACGGTCCGTTAAACCTCATTCCGTGTGGAACAAGTACGACAACTTTGCGTACCATTTCTACCTCAACTAACGTATGAGCTTCTTTAATTGGCCGTGCCCATTTTTTGGCATCAATAATACTTCCACGATAGGTACGTGCATCATGTAAGCTCTTGCACCATGCGTCACTCTTACCCCAATACATTCCGTCTTTTCGAAGTATGACCCAGTAAAAACGATGGCTCATTTGAACAGTAGCCATGAAAAACTCCTTAAAAGAAATGAAACGTTTTCTTGATTATACCTCGTATACTATTTCTATGGATGTAAAAATCGAACCAAGTTGGAAAAAAGTTCTTGCCGAAGAATTTGATAAACCATATTTTAAAAATCTTACTCAATTTGTAAGACAGGCGTATACAGATAGTACGGTCTACCCCCCACCTTCAAAAATTTTCGCGGCATTTAACCACACTCCATTTGATAAAGTCTCAGTCGTAATCTTGGGGCAAGATCCATACCATGGAGCTAATCAAGCAAACGGTTTGTCGTTTTCAGTTTCAGAAGGAATAAAGACACCACCATCACTGGTTAACATTTATAAGGAACTAAAGTCAGATCTGGGAATTGAAGTAAACCCGTCAGGAAATTTAGAACGATGGGCTGAGCAAGGCGTACTTCTTCTCAATGCCACGTTAACTGTGAGCGCTGGGACTCCCGGCAGTCATCAGAAAAAGGGATGGGAAGAGTTTACCGATGCAGTAGTTGAAGCAATGAACAATCAAAGAGAACATTTAGTTTTTATTCTTTGGGGAGCATATGCACAAAAAAAAGGTGCCCGTATTGATGGCACCAGACACAAAATAATTTCTTCTGCACACCCTTCCCCGTTTTCAGCTGATCACGGATTTTTTGGCAGCAAACCATTCAGTAAAACAAATGAGTATTTAGTTGCACATGGAGTTACCCCAATTAGGTGGTAGAAAGTTATTTAATATTAAACTCTTTCAAAATCTTCTTTTCAGTCTTTCCCTTTACAAGGGCTTTAACACTCAAGTATTGAGCAATTCCACTGTCTTTGATCTTTTTCTTCAAGAGTTCATCAACTTGGAACAAACCAGCTGAGTTATTCATGAAAATATTTACTTGAATTGGCTTTTCTTCACCCTCATTAATTTCTACACTATCAATGGCATAGGCAGAAATAGAATGAATATCAACAGTTCCTGCTTCAAAACCAACTCGACTTCTTCCTTGACTCATATCAAGTGCGTCTGCAACTCGAACGATACCACCTTCAATAGTTTGTGGTCGTCCACCACTTCTGTGGTTAATAATTGCATGCAATACTTCTGAGGTAACAATTACTCGCTCCTCCAATGGAAGGAATGTAAGTCTTTCTCGAAGAATGTTGTTGGCAATAATTAAACTAAACTCTTCATGCCCATCACGGTTAATAGAAATACCAAAATCGTGGAAGAGACTTGTGAGAAGTACTACTAATTCACCATATTCGTAGCCTAATCCAAAGTTCTTGGTAATAGACATTTCTACACCACTTTTGTGAAGTATTCGAGTTAATCGAAGAGCGATGTTTGCGACAATTTGGAAATGGACAGATCCATGATCTGGCATTTTAAGTCGATCCATCGCGTTAACGTTTGAGACACGCCACAAGGTCTTGATTTCAATATCGTTATTGATAATATCAAGTGCTTTTTGGATTAATTCGTTTTTTTCAGCCGGTACTCGGATATCTGTTTGTCCGCGGTCTGATAGATTTTCATTCATATCGTTTTGAGGATTTTAGTATGTTTAAAGAAGATCTCGTTTCTTTAAGTTAAATTTAATAATGTACTGACAGTATCCCATGTCTTGTCACAAAAGTCAAGTCTATAGGCCTTTTGAGGCTATTTCTCGGGAGACAAATACCTTGAATATAATTTATACTGGATGGACCTTCTCCTTTATGAAATGGTCACCACCTATACAGAAACACGCCCTTTCGTTGACCCTCACATTTACCGTTTTCTACATTGTGTCAACCGTCACGACCATTTTTCTTCTGACTGCAAAGAATGCATACTCTGAAATTGTCGTTACCCCAAATAAGACTCCTGCGGTCGTTTCAGCTACCCCCACACCAACACCAGATCCACTGGCTCCGTTTGGAGTGCTTCTCTTAGGATACCGAGGCGACGGGAGTCGAGGTGGAACGCTAACTGACACCATGCTTGTGGCACAAGTAGCCCCACGGCAAAAGAAGATCTACCTTATTTCAATCCCTCGTGACCTCTGGGTTTCCTTGGAGAGTGAGAAGACAATCTTCCATAATTTTAAGATTAATGCGGCTTATGCAGTCGGATCAGATGAAAGGAATTACCCCGACAAACCAGATAAATACACAGGTAGAGCTGGTGGTGGTGTCATGGCAAAAGAGATTGTACAAAAGGTTACGGGACTCACCATTCCCTACTTTGTTTCAGTAAATTTTGATGCCTTCACAAGAACAATAGATACCTTAGGTGGAGTTGATGTCCAAGTCTCCAAATCACTCGATGATCCATTCTTCCCCATCACTGGAGAGGAAAACAATACCTGTGGCAAGTCTCAAGAGGAAATTACAGCACTGACCGCTACCCTTTCTGCACAACTTCTTGAGGAATCTTTCCCATGTAGATTTGAAGAAGTGAAAGTATCTCCTGGGGTAAACCATATGGATGGAACACTTGCATTAAAATTTGCTCGTTCACGACACGCCAAAGACGATGGCAGTGATTTTGCACGGAGTGAAAGACAAAAGGAAGTAATTCTGGCCGCACGTGACAAGATCTTTTCAGTTGGATTTTTATCAAAGATTATTCCTTTTATTCAAAGCCTTGCAGGGAGTGTACAAACTGACATGACTATTACTGATATGCAAAAGTTTATTTCAAATGCGCAAGAATATAGAGGATATACCGTTTCATCAATTGCTCTTTCAACAAAGAATGTATTGAAAGAAACCTACAGCAATGACCGACAATATATTCTTGTAGCTAATTCAGGTGAAGGCGATTTCACGGCAATACATGAATTCTTGCAGGAGAAAATGAATCCAGTTGTGGCAACTCCAAGTGCGAATCCTTAATTGATACTCTCTGCTGAAGGACTGGCTGACTGAGTAGCTACTGGTTCTGCCAGGATTATTGTTTGTGGTTCTTCAACAATGTAACTGCCCTTTGATGTCTGTATGTCTGGCTGCTTTTCAGAGCTTTCTAGAATCGTAAGGTTTGAGGACTGTGGCTTTTCTGACAACAAAGCTATCCAACTAATTGCTTGTGCTGTTGCAAGTGGTTTGTCAGTTACAACGTCAAAAGACTCTGTCGTGATTGACTCAATATGAAACCCTGATTGATTTGATGAAAGATAGACAATTGGAACAACGAGAAATGGATGGCTAAAGGAAACTTTAAATCGTGTCACGTTTGCAGGAACAATAACTTGCCCAGCAGTATCTGCGTTTACGGTAATACTCCCCTTAAATACAACATTTGCCAAAAAGTCAGCAGACTTCTCAAATATTGCTTTTGACTTAAAAACAACATCAGTCAAAAAATTCCACACTGACGCAACAAGAGAAACATGCTTATCAAATTCTTGCTTACTTACAGTATTTACTAAAGCGCTACTAATTGCCTCTGAAAGATACTCAGGGCTTACCCCGGTAAAAGACGGAGTACTAACACTTTGAGGTGTGTGTACAACTTCACCCGTTACCAGATTTTTTTCATATACCAATTGTGTTTGTGACAAACTTTCAAGGGTGCGAATCGCCTTTAAGATATCGACGTTAATGGCAACGTCATTGTTTTGGGAATAATAACTCCACGCAAGTGGTTCACTTGGCCCCTCTGGGATAAGTGAAAAATTATGTGGTGAAAGAGTGGTAACGTTCCCTGCTTCATCTCGTACACGTAATTCACTACTTGCTGCCACATCTTCTGCGTAGAGTTGAATTCCATTTGCAATTGATGTCGATGGCGCGGTTCCATTTCCTAACGCCAACACATTTACGGCATTGGTTCCACTACTACTGGTACCAACACCAAAATTACCTGTTAACACGTAACTATTTGTTCCATCAGCTGCCAAAACGACCTGAGAAACACCAGATGCATCACTAATATCCAAAGTTCCAGCTCCACCAGAAGTCTCATTAAATTTTGCAAGAGATGAGGCATCACTTGCCTTTAACTCTAAAACGACATTACTCGTTGATTGCGAATCAATTTCAATGTCAGTTCCAAGCTGAAAAAGACCAGCACCAGTTCTCTGCAAAACAACATCTTGAGTTGCACTACCACTTCCAAACTTTAGCTTTCCATCTGATGTTCCGAGCCACCTACCTTGTGAATCTCCATTGACCTGTGTACGAAATGCCTCAGAGTCCGTTGCTGAGCGCTGAACACGAAATGCCCCATTTGTTCCGATAAAGAATTGATCTCCTGAAGTGTTTCCTTCTTTTGTAAAGGAACTGTTTGTTCCGGTGGATCCCATACTAACACTGCCGGTACTACTTACAACAAAACGATCTACTGTTTCGTTTCTTAAACGAAGAAGGTTTCCACTTGTTCCTCCCGTTGCGGTTGAATCGATATATAAGCCTTGTGCACGGGTTCCTGTCCCCTTTAAATCAATGGAGATACCTGAAGCATTTGAATCAGAACCTGTACCATTGTGTGAGATCTTAACGGTGCCTCTGCCTGTTTCATATCCAATGATTCCCACGGTACTATCGTTTGTGTTGTTGCCTGTTACTGCTAGTGCATTTGAAGAAGTATCGGTACTATTTGAAACAATTTCGACAGCATTTGATGTTCCGTCATAACTCATGTAGAAGGCTGCCTGCTGAAACAATGGATTATCAACTTTAATGTTGATCATATTTCCATTGGCAGTGTCATCAGCATTTGAATAAATACCAATACCCGTTCCAAGGTTATATGTGTTGTCTAAAAAGAACGCTCCGCCACTTGATGACAAATACCCAGCATCTGCAGTTGGATACAATTCAATACTATGATCAGCAGCAGTGTTCCTGATTGATAGTTTCCCTTGTGGACCTATTGACACAACATTTGTTCCGGTGTGATTTCTCCATTCAGTAAGACTTGCGGTCTGCCCATCTGCCCCCTGGAAAATACTCACAATTTTTGCGGCAGTTTGATTATCTACATGAAGTGAAGCAGACGGAGAGGTGCTGTGAATTCCAATATCACCACCAATATTGTAGAGGTTATTACTAGCAAGCCAGCTGGTTCCATTAAAGTACGTAGTAGCCCCGGTGTCAGCCGTTGTTGGCAGTGAACCACCGACTTGAGTTACTGTCGTTGTTGTTGCGGTTTGTGATCCAACCTGATCAGTAACTAAAACAAGAGAACCCATTCCATCGAGTGTTAACACTTTGCCAGAGGTGTTTTTTGCCAATGAAACGACGTTTCCAATTGAGACACTACCTAAGACTTTGGCGTCCCCTTTAACTGACAAGCTTCCCCCCACAGAAACATCACCATTTGAAGCCAAACTATTGTACTCAGTGGTTAGAGTAGCGACAGCACTCTCCTTTTGAACGTCTTTTGTGACTGATGAATTGTTTTGTAGGGTTTTAAAGACAACAAATCCAATAAAAATGAATGAGGCAACAAGAACTGCTTTAGTGATGATTGAAACAAACCTCATGGGCATGGGTATACATTAAAGTATACGTGGTTACCCAGTGCAAGAGCAAAATTTGACAATATACAGTTATAGGTTTAATATAACCAAACGAGTAATAAGGAGTAGTTGGTGTGTTTAACCTGAATGTATCGGCAAAGGAGAGAGTTGAATGGTTTTGCTATCGGTGGCTGGTGCCGACAAGTCTTGTACTGGTTGGAATTGTGCTTGGTTTAAGCAAACTCCAACATTAGTACCCAAGTAAGCGTGTTGTCTTTCACAAGATGACACGCTTTTTTTGCATGAAAAAAACCCCAGGAATTCCTGGGGCTCCTTTACAAACGAAAAGAATAGATCACAGCCAGCGATGTGTTACTTCGTTATCCACGACCGATCACGCAGTTCTGTTAAGGACTTCGCCTTGATGTAAATCAAATACCTCAGCCAAAGGTACAGGTAGACCGTCGAAAACAAAAATCTTCGATCCCCTGTGAGGACTAATCCATATAATGACTGAAATACAAAACTCATCAACAGAATTGAAACTGCATACGGGATAACAACAACAATACCTGCTGCTACAGACACACTGAAAATGGTGACAAACGCTTTGATGGCAACAGCAATGAGCACCCCTAAAACGAGAAATGGGAAGAACGTCAAGTAAAACAGATCAAACTGCACAAATGGGTGCAGTCGTTCATACCCTTTCTTCAGGAGGAGATAATTTTCTCTCCATCCACTTCTACTCCATCTCCTTTGTTGCTTCCGCCAATCACTAACAAACACGGGAGAATCAGTCCAAACTATCACGTCTGGGTTATATACTGACACCCAGCCTTCCTGCAAACACAGTGTTGTCATATGACG